>JAYKIS010000017.1:0-67572 GCA_035286125.1 Candidatus Sericytochromatia bacterium | reverse complement strand
TCCAGGCGAAACGCACGCCCGGCTCTGCCAGCAGCACGCAACCGTCGCCCTCGATCGTCGGCCCCTCCGGCCCGGCCATCACCGTCCGGAACCGGCCGCCCGGCCGGGCATCCACCTCGGCCTCGAGCGTCCGCCACGGCGCGGGCGTGAACCATCGGACCAACAGGGTGGGGTCGGTCCAGGCGCGCCACATCTCATCTGGCGTCAGGTCGACCTGTCGTTCGAAGGACAGGTCCAGGGCAGGATTGGGGGTCATAAGGGGCGTGGTTAATCCGCTGACGCTTCACGGCCAAGCGCGTGACAAGAGCACAATACCCCAGCAAGGCAATCCGCGGCTGCCCGCACCAGGCTAGGGCCTGAGCACCGCAAAGGCGTGCGCCCAATCCCCGCGCAGGAAGCCCGGCGCACACCAGAGCTGACACAAGGCCTCCACGGCGTGCCCGGCCGTGCTCGTGCCCACATCCTCGACCGCCCAGCCACACGTGGCGACCAGGTCGGCAACCGTCTGCTTCGCATTGGCGTCATCCCCGCAGATGAACATCGAGGGTGTCCCGCCGGCGACCTTGGGCTGGACCATCATGTGCGCAGCGACCGAGTTCCAGCACTTGACGAAGCGGGCGGCCGGCGCAGCCGCCTGCAGGCGTTGCAGCAGGCTCTCGTCGGCCCCCGTGAAGTAGGGCACGATCCCGTCCCTTGCCTCGCCGGCGATGGGGTTCGTCGTATCCACCACGACCTTGCCCGCCAGCAAGTCGGCCAGGCTGGTGACCAAATCCTCGGCAACAGCGCCTTGCACGGCCACAATCACCACGTCGGCCCCGACAATCGCCTCCGCGAAGGTGGCCTCGCGTACATCGAACTCGCGCAGGAAGTTACCCAGCTTGTTCCCTTGGCGCGACCCCAGGGTGATGTCGTGCCCGAGACGGCGCAAGCCCTTGGCCAGCTCCTGGCCGACGTGCCCCGACCCCAGGATGGCAATATGCACTGGCTGACCCTCCGTGTAGTTGCGCCAAATCCGTTTCCCTGTCACTTGAACCCGGTGCAAGGCCCCGCCTGCACGGGCCTCACGACACGAGCAGGACCTTGCCGCTGCGGCCAGGCTGCAGATGATGCTCCAGCGCGGCCTTCACATCTTGCAATCCGTAGCGACCGTCCACGGGCATCTGGAGCAACCCGTCGCGCAAGAGGTCAAGCAGTTCCGCCGTGATGGCTTCCCGGCGCTCGGGCGTCATCGCTGCATAGGCGCGCAGCCTGGAAAAGCCCCGGACGTGCACATTGCGGAACACGACCCCCGAGGCGGGCAACTCGACCTTGTCCGAGGAGAGCAATCCGTAAATGATCAGCGTACCGCCGTCAGCCAGCGCATCGAACAGGCGACCACTTGCTGCACCAGCCACAGCATCCAGAGCCAGGACGACAGGGCCCGGAGCGACCGCACGGATGCGATCGGCCAGGTCGGGACCCTCCAGGACAACCTGCTCGGCTCCTGCTGCCTCGACCATCGGAATGGCATCCTTCTGCCGCACCACGCCAACGACCCGCAGGCCTCGCCGGCGTGCCACCGCCAGCAACAGGCGGGATAGAGCGGACGTAGCGGCATTGACCACGATGGTCGCGCCAGGTTCGACACCCTCGAGCAGGCCCATCACAGTGAAGGGGTTCACGCAGAGCATCGCCGCCTGCTCGAGATCGACGTCTTCTGGCAACACCAGCACCCCGTCGTCGGGCAGGGGCATCTGGTCCCGCCAAGTACCACCCCACGGAATGGCGACCCTTGTTCCCACGACGTGACGGGAGCGCGGCCCCACGGCCACGATGACACCCGCCCCCTCGATGCCGACGTGGGCCGGAAGGACCGGCTGGAACACGTGGCGGCCATTCAGCAGAAGCAAATCGGCAGGATTGATGGGCCGTGCGCGAACGGCGACGAGGATTCCGTCCTCGGGACACGCCTGATGACCTTGCTCGGCCACGACAACGCTTGCCACGGCGTCCTCTCCGGGTGCCACACAGAGGACTTCACGCAAGGTCGTCGTCATCGCAGGTTGTCCTCACATCGGGCAGCCTGCCGATCTTTGGCCACGCGCTCGGCCCTTGTCAACCGGTCGTGAGGGTCGAGACCAGGGCCAGACATCCTCGGTGCTTGCCCGAGTCGTGGCTGCCGGGCAGCGTAAGGCCACCTCGCCATCAGCCGTCCCCAACGGAACGGCCTGCGGCAGGATGCCCTGCAGGAAAGGATCGTCGCGAATGCGGGCCCCGGTCGTCATGACGAGGTCGATCCGCTGATCCCCGACAAGCGTCTTGGCTGCCACCAGGAACCGGGCCTCCCATGGCAGCGCAGCCTGCAAGGTCGCCTCATCCGGCAGCACGACCAACAGGTCGATATCCCCCCAGACCGGCTACCATCCGCGCGGCTCCCGAACAGCCACATGGTCCACGACGCGCCCAGCGTCGAGCGGGCCGCAGCCAGAATTTGCGCGCGCTCAATCGTCGTCAGGCGCATTTGTCCAGAGGTCCCTCGTGGCCACCACAACCGGACACAGGTCACGCATCCGGCGCAGTGCGGCAGCGACGGCCTCGCCACCGTATTCGTGCACCGCCGGGTTCCTGAGTTCGCGGATTTCGAGCCAGGACTCGGCAGATTCAATCCAGCCACGCTTTTCGGCCAGCTGCAACCTATCCCGCAGTGTCCCGCGCGAAGCGCGCGACCTAGGCTTCCCACTATTGCAGCGTCGCATCGTCCTTGGTCGCCACGCACAGCTCCTGGCCCGCTACGCGACGCATGTTCCACGCCGGATGCGACAGCGCCTTGCCCAACCAGACCCAGCCGGTTGCCAACAGGGGTGAGGCTGGCAAGCGATGCACGGCCCCCCTCCTTCAGGGTCGTCCCGAACCACTCTCACGGTACCCGGAACAGCAGGGTGCCGACGGCTTGACCATCCCCCCCGAGGAGCTCCCTCTTGCGTTCAGTCGCGAGCCAACCTGTAGTTGCGCCCGTAGTTGGAATCCCAGCGCAGGTGCCCGTACCGATCGCTCGAGGACACGGCCAGTTCCAGCGCCACGGGCACCTCGTTCCCCGCTTCCACGGGCCAGTGACCCTCTCCCGTGAAAACTTCCGGGACAGTCGTGCCCGCCAGAGACCTGCCGAGGCTGACGCTACCGACCTCGACCTTGCGCCCCCCGGGCATGACGAGAACACAAAGGCCATTGAGGGTCGTGCGACCGGCGAAGTAACCCGTCGTGTCCCTGTAGGTCAGGCGCAACGTACCGGGCAGCCAATGTATGCGAGGCCCGACGCCCGTCTTTCGGGCGGCCTCGACCACGACCGAGACGACATTTCCGGTACCTGTCGCGGTGGTCGCTTGCCAGACGCCTGCCTTGGCCGCAGCCTGCGACAACGCCGACGTGGATCCCGCCGACACAGGATCCACGGGGGCGGTCGTCCGGGGGAGCGAGACAACCGGCCCGCCACAACCCACCACCGCAAGCGCCACCAAAGCCATCCGCCGCATCGGGTACATCCATCCAATTTCCGGCCACGAGAGCCTGCAAGGGGAAGGCGATCCTGGACTATCGGACGCGCATCCCTCCATGGTCGTCCGACCCAGGGGGCCCGCTCATAACTTCTTAACGCTTAACGACGGGTTATCCCGCACGAACACGCCCTGGAGGACGCCCCCAAGACACCCTCCAAGGCATTCGTGTCCCTCCCCTCCGGAGCAACCGCCGGAGCTTGCTGCCATGCAGCGCTCCCGGATTGGGCTACAATGCGCGACAGGCCGACCCCGTCGGCTCGACGCCACATCCAGGCCC
Source organism: Candidatus Sericytochromatia bacterium (assembly GCA_035286125.1). Lineage (GTDB taxonomy): Bacteria > Cyanobacteriota > Sericytochromatia > S15B-MN24 > VGJW01 > VGJW01. Next base: position 63,762 of record JAYKIS010000017.1, on the reverse strand, counting down.
ACACGGGCGCGTCATGACAGGAAAGCCGGCCCCAGTGGCCCCGATGCACCGCTACCTCGCCGCCCTCGCCCAGCGCATCCTCGTCTTCGACGGGGGAATGGGCACGATGCTGCAGCCCCTCGAGCTGACGGCCGAGGACTACGTGGGCCGCGCCGGCTGTCCCGAAATCCTCGTCTCCAGCCGTCCCGACGTCATCCGCGGCGTCCACCGCGCCTACCTCGAGGCCGGCGCCGACGTCGTCGAGACCAATACCTTCGGGGGGAACCGCCGCAAGCTCGACGAGTGGGATCTGGGCGACCGGACGCACGAACTCAACGTCACGGCCGCGCGCCTCGCCCGCGCGGAAGCCGATGCCTTCGCGACCCCCGAGCGCCCCCGCTTCGTCGCGGGATCGATTGGCCCCACGGGCATGTTGCCGTCCTCGGGCGACCCGGTACTGGGCGCCGTGGGCTTCGAGGAGCTGGCCGAGACCTACCGCGAGCAGGCCGTGGCCCTCGTCGAGGGAGGCTGCGACCTGCTGCTGGTCGAGACGGCCCAGGACATCCTCGAGGTGCGCGCGGCCGTCGCGGGCATCCGGCGGGCCTTTCACGACCTGGGCTGCACCCTGCCCCTGCAAGTGCAGGTCACGCTCGACACCACGGGGCGCATGCTGCTGGGGACCGACATCGGGGCTGCGATCGCCATCCTCGAGGCCCTGCCCGTCGATGTCGTCGGCCTGAACTGCGCGACGGGGCCCGACGCCATGCGCGGGCCCATCGCCACGCTCTCGGAGCGGTCCACCCGCCCCATCAGCATCCTGCCCAATGCGGGCCTGCCGCTGAACATCGACGGCAAGGCCGTCTATCCCCTCGAACCCGAGCCCATGGCCCGGATCCTGGCCGAGTACGTCGCACGCTACGGCGTGGGAGCGGTCGGAGGTTGCTGCGGCACCACGCCCGCCCATATCCGGGCCCTGGCTCAGGCGGTGGCGGACCTGCGGCCGCAGCCACGCCCCCTTGCGACGCCTGCCCACGTGGCGAGCGCCATGGGGTCCGTCGCCCTCGATCAGGAGCCGGCCCCCCTGATCGTGGGCGAGCGCCTGAACACCCAGGGCAGCCGCAAGGTCAAGCAACTGGTGCTCGACGGCGACGACGACGGCCTGGTGCAGGTCGCACGCCAGCAGGTCGCGGCGGGTGCCCATGTGCTGGACGTCTGCGTGGCCCTGACGGAGCGTGCCGACGAGGCCGCAACCATGGGCCGGGTCGTGGGCGCGCTGTCCCGGGGGGTCGAGGCGCCCCTCATGATCGTCTCGACGGAACCGGCCGTCCTGCATGAAGCGCTGCGCGCGTGTCCAGGGCGCGCGATCGTGAACTCGATCCATCTCGAGAACGGCCGGACGCGCATCGACACGGTGCTGCCCTTCGTCCGCGAGCACGGCGCGGCGGTCGTCGCCCTCACCATCGACGAGGAGGGCATGGCCCGCACGGCCGAGCGCAAGCGTGCGGTGGCCCGTCGCATCCACGACCTTTGCACAGGCGAGCACGGCCTCGCCCCGGACGCCCTCATCGTCGACACGCTGACCTTCACGCTCGCGACGGGTGACCCCGAATACGCCCAGTCCGCACTGGAAACGCTCGAGGGCATCCGCCGGGTCAAGCAGGACCTGCCCGGCGTCCGCACGATCCTGGGGGTCTCCAACGTGTCCTTCGGGCTGGGCGCCGAAGCCCGCAAGGTGGTGAACGCGGTGTTCCTGCACCACGCCGTCCGGGCCGGCCTCGACCTCGCCATCGTCCACCCCGACCATGTCCTGCCCCTGCACGAGATTCCTGCGGACGTGCTGGCCCTGGCCGAGGACCTGGTTCTTGCCCGCACGGACGATGCCCTGCCGCGGCTGATCGCTTGGTTCGACCAGGCTCCGGCGCCCGACCGCCCTGGGGAGATCACCGTCCCCGAGGACGACACGCGCACGTCCGAAGAGCGCATCCACCGACAGATCGTCGAGCGTCGCAAGGAGGGCATCGAGGCCCTGCTGGACGAGGTCCTCTCCCGCAGGGACCCCGTCACGGTCCTGAACGAGGTCCTGCTGCCTGCCATGAAGGAAGTGGGCGATCGCTTCGGGGCCGGCGAACTCATCCTGCCGTTTGTCCTGCAGTCGGCCGAGGTCATGAAACGCGCCGTCGCCCACGTCGAACCTCACCTCGACCGCGTCGAGGGTTCAAGCAAGGGCACCGTCGTCCTCGCCACGGTCTTCGGGGACGTCCATGACATCGGCAAGAACCTGGTCCACGTGATCCTCGCCAACAACGGCTACACCGTGCACGACCTGGGCAAGCAGGTACCGGTCCAGACCATCCTCGACCGCGCCCGCGAGCTCCGCGCCGATGCCATCGGCCTCTCGGCCCTGCTGGTCTCGACGTCGCGCCAGATGCCGCTGTGCGTCGAGGAAGCCCATCGGCAGGGGCTGGACCTGCCGATCCTGATCGGCGGGGCGGCCATCAACCCGTCCTTCGGGCGGCGGGTCGCCCTGCTGCCGGACGGCACGCCCTATCCCGCAGGCGTCTTCTACGCCAGGGACGCCTTCGAGGGCCTGGCCCTGCTGGACAGGCTGACCGATCCCGAGCGACGCCCCGCCCTCGTCGCCGAGGCCCATGCGGCTGCCCTGGCGGCCGCAGCCCCGCGCGAGGCCCCGGCACCGGCCACCCTCCTGCCCGCACGTTCGGCCATCCGTCCGGTCGACGCCGTACCCGCACCTCCCTTCTGGGGCCCCCGCGTCCTCGAGCCTGTCCCGCTCGACACCCTGTTCGACCTGCTGGACACCGACAGTCTCTTCCGGCTTTCCTGGGGTGGCCGCGGCACCAAGGGCACCGACTGGGAACGCCTCGTCACCGCAGAGTTCGCCCCCCGACTCGCCCGGTTGCGCGCCGACATGCTGCGCGCGCCATGGCTGCAGCCCCGGGGCATCTACGGTTACTATGCCTGCGTCGCCGACGGCGATGACCTCGTCGTCTACGCGGACGATCGGGCGACGACGCCCCTGGGCCGTTTCCGCTGCCCGCGCCAGGCCGGCGGCGCGCGGCTGTCGCTGGCCGACTACGTGCAGCCGGCGGACTCGGGCCGGCGGGACGTGCTGGCCCTCCAGGCCGTGACGGTGGGCGAGGGAGCCTCCGATCGCTTCGGGGCGCTCCAGCAGGCGGATGCCTACGCCGAGGCCTATTACGCCCATGGCCTGGCCGTCGAGATGGCCGAAGCGCTGGCCGAGCATGTGCACCGGCACGTGCGGCGCCAGTGGGGCCTGGACGAAGGCCGGGGCAAGCGCTACAGCTGGGGCTACCCGGCCATTCCCGACCTCGAGGACCACCGCACGCTCTTCGACATCATGCCCGTGTCCGACGCCACCGGCATGACCCTGACCGAGGCCTGCCAGCTGGTTCCCGAGCAGTCGACCGTCGCCCTCGTCCTGCACCATCCCGAGGCCACGTACTTCTCGGTCCGTCCCGCGGCGGTCGGCACGCCGTGAGAGAGTCGCTGGCCCAGGCCCTGTCCGGCGGCGAGGTGCTGCTCTTCGACGGCGCGATGGGGACGATGCTCTACCAGAAGGGCGTCTTCATCAACCGCAGCTATGACGCGCTGTGTCTCGAGGACCCCGATATGGTCGCATCGGTCCACGCCGCCTACGCCGAAGCCGGCGCCCGCATCCTCGAGACCAACACCTTCGGAGCCACGCGGCCGCACCTGGCCCCCCACGGGCTGGGCGACGAGGTCGTGCGCCTGAACCGCGTCGCGGCCGGACTGGCCCGCCGTGCCGCCGGCGACGATCGCTGGGTCGCCGGCGCCATCGGTCCGCTGGGCATCCGTCTGGAGCCCTATGGGCCCACGGCGCTCGAGGAGGCCCGGGCGTTCTTCGGCGAGGCCGTCGATGGCCTGCTGGACGGCGGGGTCGACGCCTTCGTCCTCGAGACCTTCTCGGACCTCGAGGAGATGCACCAGGCCATCCTCGCCGTCCGCGCACGGACCGACCTGCCCATCATCGCGCAGATGACGCTGCAGGAGGACGGACGCACCAGCTACGGCGCCCTGCCCGAGGACGTCGCCCTGGCCCTCGAGACCTGGGGGGCGGATGTCGTGGGGCTCAATTGTTCCGTCGGTCCGGGCCCGATGCTGGAGGCCATCGAGCGCATGGCCCGGGTGACGGAGAGGCCGTTGTCCGTGCAACCCAACGCCGGCATGCCCCGCGAGGTCGCCGGCCGCAAGATGTACCTCTCCAGTCCGGATTACATGGCCCGTTATGCCCGGCGCCTGCAGCAGGTGGGCGCCAGGCTCATCGGCGGCTGCTGCGGTACCACGCCTGACCACATCCGCCTGATGGCGGACACGCTCAGGGCACGCGGCTCGGGCCGCGTCCGGGTCACCCCGCGCACGCGCCCCGAGCCTGACCAGGCCGGGGCCATGCAACCCGTGCCGCTTTCCGAACGTTCGCGCTGGGGCGCCCGCCTCGCCGCCGGACAGTTCGTGGCGACGCTCGAGTTGCTTCCACCCAAGGGCGCCGACGCCACGGCGTGGCTGGACCAGGTCCGAGCAGCCCGCGCAGCCGGCATCGAGGCCATCAATGTGCCCGACGGCCCCCGGGCCCAGAGCCGCATGAGTGCGCTCGCGGCCAGCATCCTGATCGCACACGAAGGCCTGGAACCTGTCGTGCACTACACCTGCCGCGACCGGAACCTGCTGGGCATGCAGTCGGACCTGCTGGGTGCCGCGGCACTCGGTATCCGCAACCTGCTGCTCGTCACGGGCGACCCGCCCAAGATGGGGCCCTATCCCCAGGCGACGGCGGTCTTCGACATCGACGCCATCGGCCTCGCCAACATGGTGCGCCACCTGAACCACGGCCAGGACCTCGGGGGTCACCCCATGGGCAGCCAGACCGCATTCTGCTACGGCGTCGGCGTCAACCCCGCCGCGCTTGACCTCGACCACGAGATGCGACGCTTCGCCTGGAAGGTCGAGGCCGGGGCCCAGTTCGCCATCACCCAGCCGGTCTTCGACCCCAGGCAATTCGAGACCTTCCTCGAGCGGGCGAGGCCCTTCGGCATCCCGATCGTGGCGGGCCTGTGGCCCTTTGCCAGCCACCGCAACGCCGAGTTCATGGCCAATGAGGTCCCGGGCGTGTCCGTCCCGCGTGACTTGCTCAGGCGCATGTCCAAGGCCGAGGCCGCCGGCCGCGCCGCTGCCGAGGGCGTGGCCATCGCCCGCGAGATGCTGGCCCACGTGCGGGGGCACCTGGCAGGGGTCCAGGTCAGCGCCCCGCTCGGCAAGGTGGATCTGGCGCTGGCCGTGCTGGGCCAGGGATGAGCGCTAGGGCGCCGGTTCCACGAACGGATCCAGCGCCCGCTGCGGCCGAGACCCCGACGGCACCTGCCGCGACGACCGGGGCCGCCACCCCGGCGCCCAGAAGACCGACCGCCCAGCCAACGCCGTTCCTGATGGGTTGCGTCCACGCATCCAGCACCATCACGACTCCGAAGGCCGTGCCTGCACCGGCGCCCCACTTCCAGAAACGCGCGCCCTGACCCGCGGTATCGACCTGGTCATCGACCGACTCGATGACGGCCGGCTTGCCGTGGTGTTCCAGCAGGGCGCCGGGACGCACCTTGGCAGGATCCATGCTGCGACGCGACGCCACGAACACGTCACCGTCCTGACGAAAGAACACATTGTCCTGCCCGTCGCGGGCAGCGGCAGCCGTCGCTTGCGGTTGCATGCCGGACCGGACCTTGCGGACCTGGACCCCGTCGATCGCCACGCCACCGATCTTGAGTTCGCCCACCCGAGGTGCTCCTTGCTTGAGGTAAGGGATGGCGCCTCGGGGGGAAAGTACCGTGCGGAGGTTGTCGCCCAAACCACCCGATGATCGGCAAAGCCTCGGCAAAGGACCGACATGATTTTAGTAATCCCTCCTCACCGGAACCGTCTGCCCGAGGGCGCTGACGTCTCCGGCCTCAGGACCTGCCGCCGGGCCACCCCGTGCTAACCTGAACCCCATGCGCCTCCTGGACCTCGTGCACGCCCTCGACGCCGAAGTCGGGCGTCCGGCCACGCTCTCGATCGTGGGCACGGCCAAGAACGTCGGCAAGACGACGACACTCAACTGGCTGATCGAGCGCCTGTCCCCGCAGGGTCCACTTGGCCTGACGTCGGTCGGCCGCGACGGCGAGGACCTTGATGCCGTGACGGACCTGCCCAAGCCCCGCATCCGCCCACCCGCCGGCACCCTGCTGGCCACCGCGGAAGCATCCGCCCGGCGTGCGACGGCCCCGCTCGCCCTCGTCGCCGACACCGGCGTCCACACGGGCCTTGGTCCCGTCGGCATCTATCGCGTCACCGGTCGCGGGGCGGTCGAGATCGCGGGTCCTGTCACCGTCGAGGGTGCGACGACGGCACGCGAAGCCTTGTTCGCGGCAGGGGCACACCGTGTGCTCGTCGACGGCGCCATCGACCGCCGCGCTTCGGCTTCACCCCACCTCGCCGATGGCGTCTTGCTGGCGACCGGCCTCGCCATGGCGGCATCAGGGGGGGCAAGGCTCGCGCCGATGCCCGGCGGGCGAGTCGAGACCGTCGCCCGGCCGGAAGACACGCACGAGATGCGCCTCGCCCGGACCGTCAACGACAGCACGATACTCGCAAACATGTTGACAGTCACAAAGACACAACTTATATCATCAGCCAACAAGTCAGGATATCTGGACATCACAGAAACCCATGTCCCCTATGCGTCCGGACAGGCGCTGGAGGATCCCGAAGCCTTCGTTGCGTGGCTGCCGGACGACCTGTGTGCCGTGGATCTGCCCGGCGCCCTTTCGGAAGGCCTCGCTCAGGCCCTGTTGACCCGGCGCTTGCCCAGCGTCCCCATCATCCTGCCGGACGCGACCCATGTCGTGTGCCGTCCCGCGACGCTGGCCAGGCTGACGGGCCGCGGGCACCGGCTCGAAGTCCGCAACGCGATCCGCCTGCTTGCGGTGACGTGCAACCCGACCGCCCCTCATGTGGCGGCGCTGGATGCGCTGGACCTGCTCAGGGCCTTGCGGGCCAGCTTGACGGTCCCGGTCTATGACCTGGTGGCGCAGCCCTGACCCGACGGCCGGGACCTGGGGCCTGGACCTAGGGCCTCGCAGGCACGGGCGTCACACCCGGCCCCTGCAGGCGCTGGCGCTCGAAACGCGGCCTCTGCCAAGGCTTGAAAAACAGGTAGGCCTCACTGAAGACGTCCCCGAGTGCCATCTCGGCCGCCCGCACGGCCTGCTCATGGTCAAGCTGGTGCGCCGCGAACGCACGGCGCGACTTCAGCGGCAGTTCTGCGTACCGCTTGACCACCGGGTCGTCATGACGGAACCGAAGGTCCGAGAAGAATCGGTGGCGCTTGTCCTTGACCTCGGCTGCATCCGCAAAGGTCTGCGCCTTCGCCTCCGCAACCAGGGACGCCAGCCCGGACTTTGCGTCGGCCACCATCGTGGGGTAGTCCCGACCAAGGACGACCACCGGACGGGGCGAGCCAGAGGCCTTGACCACAGGGAGGCCATCGGAGCACCCGGAAAGTCCGAAGGCCAGCAGGACCAGGGCGGTCACCGTGTTCATGTCGTGACAAGAACATACCCCGAGCGTCTTCTCTTCACATCCGCCAGGAGCATGCAAGGACCCGCCCCTTGAAACAAGGAAGGTTACAGCCCCCCTCACCGGGTCTCGAGGGAACTCCCGGGTCATTAGGCCCCCGTCAAAGTCATGTAAACCCCGTTAGGAGGCGCACCATTCGGGCCCATGGTGTCCTTGAACCACCTCTCCCGACGAGGCCCCTCATGTTCAATCCGGATCTTCGCGTCCTGTCCCCATCTGGCTTCCTGAAGCGGATCGGTGCGACGGGAGAGCTGCCACCGGTTTCGGACACGGAGGCCAAGGAGCCTGCGCCAACCCGGGAAGAGCCTTCACCGCGGAGCTCGCGCACGCGCGACGGCTTCTCGGGAAGCCGCAATTGGCAGGCGGCCATCGACCGGATGGGGGGGAGCCAGGCCAAGCCCGGGGCCAACGCCCCGGAAGCCGCCCGGACACAGGCCGCTCCCCGGGCGACACCCGAGGCCCCCGCGCGCTTCCAGCCCGAGACCGGAAAGCCTGAGGCTTCGACTTTCAGCCAGGCCACCGATGCCCGCATCAAGACGTCGATCGTCGCGCAGTACATCCACGGAGATGGCAGGTCCGACATCCGGTTGCCGGAGGACCTCGCCCGGAAGCTGGCCGGGGACCCGGGGGTCCGCCGCGCCCTCGAGCTCCTGGTCAGCCGGGGTATCGCCGACAAGTCCGACTCCCGGGGCGTCACCGTCCTCGATCACCTGCGGGCGATCCTGGCCTTGCCCGCCACAACAGGCCGCCCCAGCCCCATGGAAGTTGTCCGCGGGTTGGTCGACGGCCTGCTTTCACCCGACGGCATCCAGCAAGGCAAGGGAACCTTCAGCTGCACGGCCGCCACCATCCAGGGGATCATGGCGAGCACGTCACCGGGCGAGTACGTCCGGGTCGTCCGTGGCCTGATGTTCGAAGGCCAGGTCCGGACTCAGGGCGGAGACCTGCTCGAGGCCGACCTTCGGGGCCTCGCCGTCAACGAGGGACGCAACGCCGTCGAGGACGTCTTCCAGGAATCCGTCATGAGCTTTGGCAAGGCCCTGGGCACAGCAGACGGGAGCACGTCCTACGGCAACGGTTCCTTCGGCTCCGGCAGCTCAGGTGGATCCAGACCCGCGGCTCCGACGGCCCCACCGGCCAAGGCCGGACAGCCCGTTACGCCGCCCCCCGCCAAGCCCGTGCGACGCTGGGGCAACGACAAGGGTGGCGGTGCCGATGGCCTGACGTCGGCCCAGTTCTCGGGTATCGTGCAGTCCCTGACTGGACAGAAGTCAGCGGCGCTCGAGCCCAGCGAGGGTTTCAAGCTCAAGTCCATGACGGCTATATTCCGCGAACTGCTGCAGACCGGCCCCGTCGCCGTCGGGATCGCCGGCGTCGATGACGCGGGCCAGGCGACCATGCATGCGGTGCGCGTCACCTCCCACGGCAACGGTACGGTGACCTTCGAGGACTCGGGTACGGGTGCTTCCAGAACGGTTTCCGAGGCCGATTTCCACGCCCGCCTCCGCATGGTGATGGTGCCCTTCGAGGACTACGACCGACTGGCCCAACTGGATCTGGGCACGACGCTGCGCACGATGCCGAGCGGTGGCGGCGGCGGTGGTGCCGGCAGCTTCGGCGGCAGGATGCTGCTCAAGTAGCGGACAGCGGTCCCTCAGCAGGGTATGGAGCGGCAACAGGCGGGACCGGGAGGCTGACTCATGGCGCGAGATCTCATCACCGGATCGGCAGGTACCGGCAAGCTGCCGCCCCTGCGTGCCGGCGTGGCCCCGGACCGCCCGGGCATCCGGAACAGCCCGGTTCCGGCACCCTCCCCGACAGCCGGCCACACGGTGGCAACCCGCCCGCGTGGCACGGGCACATTGGCGGAGTCAGCCCATCGATATGGCAGCAAGATGTCCCTGATGCCCACTCAAGTGGCGGACGGCCTATCCGCCCTGAACAGCCCGAATGCAGGCATGGATGGCCTCGGCTCCGTCAGGCCCCAACGCACGTCCACCAGGGCCAATCAGGCCCTGACCGACCTGATGGCGGCATTTGCCGGCGATCCGGCGACTCAGGCTGCGCTCGCCAAGCTCGAGGCCAGCGGCACCCTGGACACGCGCGACTCGGAGGGCAACTCGATTCAGGAGCAACTGCTCGACTTGCTGCAGCGACCGCAGTTGCCGGGCTTGCCTCCGAACAAGCAACTTGTCAGCGAGCTCATCGACAGCATGGCCCATCCCCACACCATCGGCCAGGGCGAAGGCACCTTCACGTGCACGGCAGCGACGGTGCAGATCACGCTCGCAGGCAACAACCCCGCGGAATACATGCGCATCATGCACGGCCTGCTCGTCGACGGGACCGTGAAGACCATCGGTGGCGACACCCTCGAGGCGTCGCTGGAGGGCCTCGCCGAACAGGAGGGCCGCAGCGCCATCGAGGACATCTTCCAGGATTCCGTCATGGCGTTGGGTAACCGCATGGTTGCTGAAGGCGACGAGCGGATCGGCAATGGCACCTTCGGCAAGGGCCCCAGGCGCTACGGCAATGATGACGGACAAGGCGAGGGAGGCCTGACCGCCGGCCAGTTCGAAGCGATCGCGCGGTCGCTGACGGGACAGAACCTCGTGGCCTTCGAACCGACCGCGGAGATGTCCCCCGCCCGGATGCAGGACTTGTTCAGCAACCTGCTCAAGGTGGGCAAGGGCGCCGTCCAGGTCGGGATGAAGGCCGTCGATGAAGCGGGCAACCCGACGTCCCATGCCGTGGTTGTCACGGGCTACAGGAACGGACTCGTCACGATCGTCGACCCCGGCACCGGCAGTCCCGAGGTCATGACGGCCGATGAATTCAAGAAGCGCCTCGAACTGGTCTTCGTCGATGTCGGGCATGTCGACCGGCTCGCGAGGAAGGTACCGAACGTGCCACTGCGCCAATCGGCCGATTCGGCACTCGCCCGACGCATCAACCCCTCGGCCCTGGCCTATGCAAGGACCCGAACGGGCAGCCAGACGGCCCTTTACGGCGCAAGCCGCCTGTCGATCGACGCCTTGGCGGCGGACAGGGCCTCGGCACGCCTCGGCACGGCTGCTCCCGTCGCCTTCAGGGCTGGTGAGGTGGGCACCCGGAACGTCGTCCAGGGCGCAGACCTGCTCACGAGGCGCCGCCGCCGCGAGTGACCCACGGGCCGGCAGACCCCGCCCGCCTGCCCCACCGTGGTAGCATGAGGTCCGCAAGGGCGCAGGAACGTGCGTTTCGGCCCTTCGGGGCATGCGTGCCGCGAGGCTCGGGCCCCGGATCGCCCAAGAGGCCTCGATGATGAAGCTGCCCCTCGACAACGCCAAGGTCGCCTACGCCCGGTCCCTGGCCGAACGCGTCGTGTCACCCCTGCTGGAGAGCTTCGCGACACGCTCGACCGTGTCGATCGAACGCGCCGTCCTGCGCCTGTACGGCGTCGACGGGGTGGATCATGAAGATATCCCCTGGCCGAACCGTGTCGTCGACCGCCTGAAGCAGGACGGTCAGCTTGCGACAGGAGCCGCACTGGCCCTTGCGGCGACGGTTCTGGCCACGGGCCTCCCGGTGCAGGAAGCGGCGGTCCGCCTGGCCGAACACGGCCTCGAAACGGACCTGGCCGATCCCGCTCAGGCGGCAGCCGCCCGGGAATGGGCCGATACCGAGGCCCAGCGGGCCCTCACCCAGCTTGCTGCGACCCGCAAGGCCCGTCGCGAGACGCGCACCCGACTGGGCATGGGGCCCACCCCGCAGAAGTACCTGATCGTTGCGACCGGCAATATCCACGAGGACGTGCCGCAAGGCGTGATGGCCGCACGTCAGGGTGCCGACATCATCGCCGTCATCCGGTCCACGGGCCAGAGCCTGCTCGACTTCGTGCCCCACGGCGAGACGACCTACGGCACGGGCGGGACCTACGCGACCGGTGCCAACTTCCGGCTGATGCGCCAGGCGCTCGACGAGGTCGGCGAAGAGTTGGGCCGCTACATCCAGCTCACCAACTACGCCTCGGGGCTCTGTATGCCCGAAATCAGCGTGCTCGCCGCCCGAGAGGGGCTCGACATGCTGCTCAATGACGCGCTCTACGGCATCCTCTTCCGGGACATCAACATCCACCGGACACTGACGGACCAGCACTTCAGCCGGATGCTCAACGCCTTCAGCGGCATCATCATCAACACCGGCGAAGACAACTACCTGACGACGGCCGACGCCTTCGAGGAAGGGCACACCGTACTCGCCAGCCAGTTCATCAACGAACGTTTCGCCAAGGCGGCCGGCATGCCCGAATCCCTGATGGGCCTCGGACACGCCTTCGAGATGAACCCCAACACCGAGGACGGCCTGCTCTACGAAATCGCGATGGCCCAGCTGGTCCGCCAGATATTCCCGGATGCGCCCATCAAGTGGATGCCCCCCACCAAGCACGTCACGGGCAACATCTTCTGGACCTACGCCCACAACACGCTCTACAACCTGGTGGGCGTGCTGACGGGCCAATCCATCGAACTGCTGGGCATCCTGACCGAGGCCATCCACACGCCCTTCGCGTCGGATCGCTATCTGGCCCTGCAGAATGCCGACTACGTGAACCGCTATGCCCGGCACCTGTCGGAGGAGATCCAGTACGCACCCGACGGCCGGATCGCGCGCCGTGCCGCCCAGGTGCTGGACGAGGCCGTAGGCCTGCTCGAGAAGGTAGCCGACGAGGGCCTCGTGCCCTCCGTCGCCAAGGCCGTCTTTGCCGGCGTGACCCGGCTGCCGGATGGCGGCAAGGGACTCGCGGGGGTCTTCGACCGCGCGGAAACCTACCACAATCCCTTCGAGGCGCTGCTCGCCCGCCAGGAGGTACGCGCATGACCGTCATCCGCAAGGCGGACCTCGAGCGCCTGAAGCCCTATGGCGACACGATGGACGACGGCAAGACCCAGTTGTCGTTCTCGCTGCCCGTGCCGGCCGGACCCGAGGCCGCCGAGGCCGCCAAGCGGCTGGTCCTGGCCCACGGTTTCGCGGACCCGATGATGGTCCGGATGGAGGCGATGGGCCCCACGATGAGTTTCTTCGTCTTCTATGGCGCCATGCAGCAGACGGTCGACTACAAGAACCTGGTCGTGCCCAAGGCCGAGTTCGAGGCCCTCGACATGCACCAGATCGACGACCTGATCGAAGAGCAGTTCGGCCGCCGGTTGGTGGTCGTGGGGGCGTGTCCCGGCACCGATGCGCATACCGTCGGCATCGACGCCATCATGAACATGAAGGGTTACAACGGGCACTACGGCCTCGAACGCTACCGGATGGTCAAGGCCGTCAACATGGGCGCCCAGATCCCCCCCGAGGCGCTCGTGGCCCGGGCCATCGCCGAGAACGCGGACGCCATCCTGGCCTCGGTCGTGGTGACGCAGAAGGACCTTCACATCACGACCCTGACGGAACTGGTCGAGGTCATGGAAGCCGAGGGTGTCCGCGACCGGATGCTCGCCATCGTCGGCGGCCCCCGCATGACTTACGACCTCGCCACCGAACTGGGCTTCGACGCAGGCTTCGGCCCCGGCAGCTATGCCGAGGACGTCGCGGCCTATGTCGCCCAGGAACTGCTGCGGCGCCAGGGCAAGGCCATGCCCATGCGCGCCTGACACCGTCATCCCGCGAGGACCCATCCGATGACCGAGAACATCACCGCCACGCTCCGCGTCCGCATGGGCTCTCACGATGCCCATTACGCCGGCGGCCTCGTCGCAGGCGCGAAGATGCTGGAGCTCTTCGGCGACGTGGCGACCGAGTTGCTGATCCGCCGGGATGGCGACGAGGGGCTGTTCGCGGGCTACGCGGACGTGAAATTCCTGGCCCCTGTCCACGCGGGAGACTACATCGAGGCCGAGGGCCGCATCGTGCGCGAGGGCAACACCTCCCGCACGATGGAGTTCGTGGCGCGCAAGGTGATCTCCCCGGCACGCGGCGAAGGCCTTGCCGACTCGGCCGCGGACCTGCTTGCCGAGCCCGTCATCGTTTGCACGGCGACGGGCACCTGCGTGACACCCAAGGCCTGCCAGCGCCTGGGCTGACGGGCCGCCTCCCGGACAACACGCGGTCCGGTACCGTCAGGGCAGGTCAGCAGCCGTAGCCGCGCGAAACTGGGCGGCAGCCAGCGCCGACTCGGCCTCGGCATCGACAACGGATTGCGCGGCCTGGGCGGCGGCGGCCTCCCTCAGGTTCACGATCAGCAGCGTACCCAGACCCTGGGCAAACCGCTGCCGCTCTCCCTCCGCCACGCGCGCCGCGACATCGGCCGCCCCACGCGCCAGTTCCAGGGCCTCGCCTGCCCTGCGGATGGCCGAACATGCGTCCAGCACCTCAATCCGGATCTGGTCCTGTTGCGCGCGAACCTCGGCCTCGAGCACGCCCAGGTCCGCGCGCGCCGCATCGGCACGTCCGCGTGCTTCACGCTGCCCGAGCGGGACCTGGAAGGTCACCCCCACCTCGAGCGCAGGCTCTCCGAGCACACGTGCCGTCTGTCCGTCGGCCTGGGGAGCGCCGGTATCCACCGCGCCCATGGCCGAAAGGTCGACCCGCGGGGCCACCTGGTTGTCCGCCAGCCGGATCTGGACCAACCTCGCATCCTGCAGGGCACGCCAGCGCACCAGTTCCGGACGACGCCCCAAGGCTTCATCGACGGCCACGGCCTCGTTCACGACGACCCTTCCCTGCGGCTCCATCACGCTCTGGATGCCCGGGGCCTGGCCCGGCAACGGCAAGCGGGGCACACCGGCATCATCGCGCCAGTGGAAGGACAACGCCAGGGCGGTTCGCTCCAGGGCCCGACGCGCCGTCACCACGCCCTGCCGACGTTCCAGCACGGCCCGCCTGTTCTCGAGGTGCTCGAGCGCAGGCAAGGCCCCTGCCCGCACCCTGTCCCCAATCTGCGTGTCCCGTTCCTCAGCCAGGCGAAGCAGGTCCTCGGCAACCCGCAAGCGTCCGGCTGCCGCAACCCAGCGAACCCAGGTCTCGGTCGCCGCCAGGCGCACGCGCAAGCGCGGGATGGCCGCCTCGGCACGCGCGGCTTCGGCCAGCAGGCGCGACCGCTCCAGGCCTGCGCGACGCGGGTCCACGGGACCGTCACGCAGCATCGGCACCGTGACACCCGCACGGAACTCCCCGCCACTCAGGGTCTCCTGATGCCCGTAGTACCCGGGGACGCTGCTCCCCTCGAAGGCACGGCCAAGCCGCCAGCCCGCAGTCAGGGACGCCCCCTGCAGGGGCGTGGCCTGCGACAGGACGAAGTCGGAACGCCCATAGCGGTAATAGCCCGCAGGTGCCGCCCAGCCCTGGGCCTGCACCTGCACATCGAAGGCCCCGTGAGCCGCCCGTTCCTGGCCATCGGCAGCCCGGACCCGGGCATCGGCGGCAAGAAGCGTCGGATGACGGCCCTCGAGCGCGCCCAGAACCTGAGCAAGCGTGAGCTCAGGTCCACCACCCGGATGGGGCCCTCCCGCGAAAGCCTCGAGGGGCGGCAGCGGAGCGGGCCCGAGGGCACCGGCCAGCGCCGCCACCGCCGCAAGACGACGGTCCCTCACGGTGCGTCCTCTGCGCCGGACACGTCCTTGCTGCCCCCCTTGGCGCCGGACTTCCCGCCGACAACCCCTTCCTCGGGGGCACGCGCGAGGCTGGGGGGGAAGCCGTTGAACTGTCGCCAGAGTTCGAAGCCCAGGGGAACGACCTCGAGCAGCACCCAACCGTGGACGAGTACGCCCTGGCGGAGGTAGGTGGCCGAAGGCCAGGGTTCATCTGCCTTATCGGGGATGACAACGACCCTGAAGTCCCCATGGCCATCATCGACAGCATCCACGAACGCCACCTTGCCCCCGAAGGTCCCGACTGCCACGGACGGCCAGCCCACGAACTGCACGGCAGGCCAACCCTCGAACTGCAGGCGTACCTTGCGCCCCGGGGCGATCAGCGAGGCGTTGTTGCCATCGACCTTGAGGGCCACAGCCCGATCCCGGGTCTCGGGAACAAGCGTCAGCAAGGGCTCTCCGGCACGGATCAACTCGCCCCCCTGCCCCGGACGCACCCGCGTGACCATGCCCGCCCGGGGGGCGCGAACCTGCTGGGTCGCCTGGCGGGCCAGGCCCGTCTCGGCCCGCAGAAGCGCCGCACGAGCCGCCTGCAGCTCCGTCCTTGCCGCCTGGACGGCGGCCTGTGCACCCTGGGTCTCGGCCGCCAGGGACGCCTCAGCCTGCGCAACGGCTGCCCGCGCAGCAACAAGCGCAGCATCCGCTGCATCCCTCTGGGCCCGGGCCGCATCGCGTCCCGTCCTCGCACGGGCCTCTGCCGCCACGGCCAGTTCGAGGTCACGCTGGGCAACCAGGCCCTTGGCCACCAACTGGCGATGACGCTTCAGGTTGAGCACGGCCGCCTCAAGTTCGGCCTCGGCCGCACCCACGGCCTGGATCGCAGCATCCTTGCGCGCTGCAGCCTCGGAGAGGCGGGCCCCTGCACCTCGCGCAAGTTCGCGCTGCAGATCGGCCACGGACAACCTGCGGGCCTCGAGCGAAGACACCCGTCCCGACATCTCGGCCACGCGGTCCGCCGCCAGATCACGCTCGCCCGCAAGGCGCTCCAGGCGCCGCGCGTCGACGTCCCGAATCTCCACCAGCAGGTCGCCTGCCTTGACGCGATCACCTTCCTGAACCCGGACACCGGCGAGGACCCCGTCGACCGGGGCATCCACCCTTTGCTGACGCGCAACGGGCGCAAAGGCGACGACCGTGCCGTCTCCCGCGACATTCTGCTGCCATGGCGCAAGCGCGGCCGTGACAAGGAGAATCAGGAACACGCGCGCGAGACGACGGGCGACGCGACGGGCAGAAGTGGTGCGTGGCACCCGATCCCAGACGGGCAGTCGTCCGAGGGGGAAATCCGATTCCGTCATGCCGTGCCTTCCTCAAGGCGACCATCACGCAGGACCATGACACGACCGAGCAGACGCTGCACCCGATTGTCATCAGAGGCCACAGCCAGGGTCCACGGCCTCTCCGGGCGCGTCAGCATCGCACACGCGGTCCGGAGCACGGGCTCCGGCAGGCCGTCCAGTGTGCGGTCGAGAAGGAGCAGGACCGGCCTCGCGATAATCGCACGAGCCAAGACCACAAGGACCCGATCGCCGGCATCAAGAGGGCGGCCCTCGGCACCAAGAACCGTGTCCAGGCCCTGGGGCAGGCGCTCGTGACCGAGACCGACAGCACGCAGAGCCTCGGTTGCGTCCGGCCTGGTCAGATCCGCATCACCCATGGTCAGGTTCTCGAAAACCGTGCCGGCAAACAAGGCAGGCCTCACCACAACCATCACGTGGCGTGCGCGGTCTGCGGCTGCCAGGTCCCGTTGGTCCACGCCGCCGAGTGTCACCAGGCCCGCATCCGGCTGGCGCCATCCGGCCAACAGCTCGAGCACGCGTCGCCGGCCGAGGGGGTCCGGTCCCGTGAGGACCAGGTGGCCGCCGGAAGGCACGTTCAGAACCAGATCCTGAAGGAGTGCTTCGCCATCTGCGTCGGACCTCACTCCATCCATGGATAGGGCCGGACGTGCGGGCAGATCCAGCTCCTCATGGCCATCAGGTTCCACCGTGAGATCAATCAGGTAACCGACCTTGTCGACCGCAGCGAGCAAGTCATAGAACGATTCAAGGTACTTGCCCAGTTGCACGAGCGCCCCGACGATCGCCGTCACGACGAGTTCTGCCGCGACGAGTTGACCGAGCGTGATGGCGCGGTCCATGACGAGCCAGCCTCCTGCCCCGAGCGCCACGGCGCTCGTGACCGCATAGAGGCTCAAGGCGCCTGCCGTCTGGCCGAACAGCACGCGAAAGTGGCGGCTGCGCGCCTCGATGTACCGGCTCGCGACGTCATCGACGCGACTACGGACCCACGCCGGTCCAGCAGCCAGCTTGATGGCCTCGGGATGCCTGACCATATCCTGAAACAGGGCCATCAGGGCGTACTTCGCACTGCTTTCCGCAACGGCCGTCTCAGCGCCCTTGCGGACCCGTGACAGGATCAGCAGGCCGACCAAGGCGACCAGGACCAGATCGAACACGAGGAAGGCGGGATGATACAGGGCCAGCACAAGGGTTCCCACGACCAGCGTCAGGGCCACCTCGACGCCACCCAGCAGCAGCGTGACGGACTTCTTCTGGATGATGAACACGTCGAAGAAGCGGTTGAGCAACTCGGGCGGATGGCTGCCATTCCAGGCGTCGAGGCGGGCCCTTGGCAGGCGATGCGCCAGATCCGAGGCCACGCGCACCAGCAGACGGCGCTGCATCGCCTCCGCGACCCAGACCTGCAGCCCCTTGAGCGCCGCGGAAAACCCGAGGGCCACCAGCAACATCAGGGCCAGGACCAGCAGGGGCTGGAGTACGGAGCCGAAGGCAACGGTCGAGACCAGTGCCTGCACCATCACCGGTGTCGCCAGGCCCAGCAGGCTGACGGATGCGCCGTAGATGAGGATGGCGCCGACATCCTCGCGCTCGAGTGCCATCCAACTCGTGAGGCGTTGCCACGGAGTCGGGCGCTCTGGTTCGTTATTGGCCAATGATCTGAAGAAGACCCGGGTAGCCGGGGTGTGATACGTGGCAGCGGGGGGACAGGCCCGCACACCGGAGTGGGAAAAGGGTCTGTTAACCAGATTAGCACGAAGGGCGAGCATCCCTTTGTGATTCCCTGCGCTCTTGCGGTACGATCCATCCAGTCCCGAGGAGGTTCCCGTGAACAAGCTCATCATCACGTGCGCGCCCGTCGGCGCCGAGACGATGAAGTCCGATCACCCCGGCCATCCCTATGGCCCCGAGGAGATCGCCATCGCCTCCATCGAGGCCGTCAAGGCCGGCGCCTCGATCATCCACCTGCACGTCCGCGAGGATGACGGCACGCCCAGCCAGTCGCCCACCAAGTTTGCCGAGGCCATACGGCATATCAAGGAAGAGGTCGACTGCATCATCCAGATCTCGACAGGCGGAGCCGTCACGGCCACCGAGGACGAGCGACTCCTGCCCGTCACCGAGCTCATCCCCCCGCCCGAGATGGCCACGCTGACCATGGGCACCGTCAACTTCGGCGACGAGGTCTTCCTGAACCCGCCGGCGCTGATTCGTCGCTTCATCGGCGAGTTCTCGCGTCGTGGCATCCGCCCCGAGCTCGAGATCTTCGAGACCGGTCACCTCGAGGCAGCACTGCGCCTCATCCGCAAGGGAGAACTGGTCGGCCCGCAGCACTTCGACTTTGTCCTGGGCGTCCCCGGCGCGATGGCCGGCACGCCTGCCAACCTGATGCATCTTGTCTCGCTGCTGCCCGAAGGCCATACGTGGTCCGTCGCCGGCATCGGTGCCGCCGAACTGACGCTCGGGACCGTGGCGGTGGCCCTGGGCGGTCATGTGCGTGTCGGCTTCGAGGACAACATCTACTTCCGCAAGGGCGAGCTGGCCGAGAGCAACGCGCAGTTGGTAGGCCGCATCGCCCGCATTGGCCGGGAGCTTGACCGACCGCCCGCCACGGCGGCCGAGGCGCGCAAGGTCCTGGGCCTGCCCCTGCGCAAGCCGCCCCGCCTCACGCCCAACAAGTAGCCTTCCTTGACCACGACGCGCCCCACCTCCCCCTCGCCGTCACCCATCGGGCTGCACCGCGTGCTGTCTCCCGCAGGCGTCCTGCCCTACGATGCGGAACGGCTCGACGCCTCGGGCGCGCTGGCCGATGGCGAGGCCGAGATACGCGTCGACACGCTCAACATCGACTCGGCAAGCTTCACCCAGCTGCTGGCCGAGGGCGCCGGCGACCCCAGTCACGTAGCCCGCCGCGTCACGCAAATCGTCGACGAGCGGGGCAAGATGCACAACCCCGTGACAGGATCCGGCGGCGTGCTCTGCGGCACCGTGACAGCCGTGGGATCGGGCTCTCCAGCCCGTGTCGGCGCCCGCATCGTGACGCTTTCCAGCCTCACGACGACACCGCTCGAGCTCGATCGCATCGTCGAGGTCCGACCGCAGCGCCACCAGATCCGGGTCGAGGGTCGCGCAGTCCTTTTCGCCCGGACACCCTTCGCCGAGCTTGACGATCGCCTGCCCGAGGATCTTGCGCTGGGTGTGCTCGACGTCTGCGGGGCACCGGCGCAGGCAGCCCGCCTGGCGAAGCCCGGGACCACGGTCGCCGTGCTGGGCGCCGCCGGCAAGTCAGGCACGCTCGTCTGTTGGGTGGCCGCTGCCCAGGGTGCTCGTGTCGTGGCGCTGGTGCGCAGTCCCGAGGAGGCCGCGCATCTTGCTGCGATGGGCATCGCCCTGGACTGCGCCGTCGTGGATGGCCGCAATGCCGTGGCCGTGCAGGATGCCGTCAGTCGCACGACGAACGGTGCCATGGCGGATGTCACCTTCAACTGCGTGAATGTCCCCGGCGTCGAGATGTCCTGCATCCTGGCGACCCGCCAGCGCGGCATCGTCTACTTCTTCAGCATGGCCACCAGTTTCCAGGCTGCAGCCCTGGGTGGCGAGGCCCTGGGTGCGGATGTGGACCTGATGATTGGCAACGGCTTTGCAGAGGGGCACGCCGCCATGGCCCTCGACTTGGTCGCGGCCAATCCCCCGCTGCGCGCCGCACTCGAACGACTGGGCCGCGCATGACCGTCAGCCGCGAATCCGTGACCCCGGCTGCCAGCACCACGGCGGGACGCCTTGCCGAACTCGAGGCCCGTCAGGAGATGGCCCGTGAAGGGGGTGGCGCACAAGCCATCGCCCGGCAACATGAGCGAGGCAAGCTGACGGCCCGCGAGCGCATCGAGCGTTTGCTCGACGCGGGCTCCTTCGTCGAGATCGATCGTCATCGCGTCCACCGGGCCCAGGCCTTCGGCATGGGCGACCGCAAGGTGCCCGGAGATGGCGTCATCACGGGCCACGGGAAGATCGACGGCCGTCTGGTCTACCTCTTCAGCCAGGACTTCACGGTGTTCGGCGGCTCCCTGGGTGAAGTCCACGCCGAAAAGATCTGCAAGGTCATGGATCTGGCACTCAAGGTCGGCGCACCCATCATCGGCCTGAACGACAGCGGCGGAGCCCGCATTCAGGAAGGTGTCGAGAGCCTCGGGGGCTACGCCGAGATCTTCTGGCGCAACGTCCAGGCCAGTGGGGTCATCCCGCAGATTTCTCTCATTCTGGGTCCCTGCGCGGGTGGAGCCGTCTACTCTCCCGTCATGACCGATTTCGTCCTGATGGCGCAGGACACCAGCTACATGTTCATCACCGGCCCGGACGTCGTGAAGACCGTGACCGGCGAGGATGTCACCTTCGAGGAGCTGGGCGGGGCATCCGTCCACAACACGATCTCCGGCGTTGCCCATGCCCGCTTCGCCAATGAGGACGAGGCCCTGGAGCAGACGCGCGCGCTGCTGTCCTTCCTGCCCGACAACAACCTGTCCGAAGTGCCGCTGGTGCCTACCGACGACCCGGATGACCGGACCACGCCCGAGCTACGAGACATCATCCCGGATCGACCGACCCAGCCCTATGACATGAAGGAGATCATCGGGGCCATCGTCGATGATGGCGACTTCTTCGAGATCCAACCCGAATTCGCCAGGAACCTGATCACGTGCTTTGCCCGCCTCGGGGGCCAGACCGTAGGCATCGTTGCCAACCAACCCCGCGAGATGGCGGGGACGCTCGACATCTCGGCCAGCATCAAGGGCGCCCGGTTCGTACGGACTTGTGATGCCTTCAACATCCCTATCCTGACGTTCGAGGACGTTCCGGGCTACTTCCCCGGCAAACAGCAGGAGCACGGCGGCATCATCCGCCATGGGGCCAAGTTGTTGTACGCATACTGCGAGGCGACCGTCCCCAAGCTCACGGTCATCACGCGCAAGGCCTATGGTGGTGCTTACGACGTGCTGGGTTCCAAGCACATCCGGGCCGACCTCAACCTGGCCTGGCCCACCGCCGAGATTGCAGTCATGGGCGCTGAAGGTGCCGCGGGCATCCTTTACAGGCGCGAAATCCAGGACAACCCGACCTCGCGTGATGAGTTGATCGCAGACTATCGTCAGCGCTTCGCCAACCCGTGGATCGCAGCCGAGCGAGGCTT
This sequence comes from Candidatus Sericytochromatia bacterium, assembly GCA_035286125.1. Taxonomy (GTDB): domain Bacteria; phylum Cyanobacteriota; class Sericytochromatia; order S15B-MN24; family VGJW01; genus VGJW01. The sequence continues at coordinate 42,001 of JAYKIS010000017.1, read as the reverse complement.
CCTGGATGACGTCATCGATCCGGCCGAGACCCGGCCCCGCCTCATTGAGGCGTTACGCGTTCTCCGCCGGAAGCGCGTCGAACGACCGCGCCGCAAGCACGGGAACATCCCGCTGTGAACCAAGCGGCAGCCGGCGCCGGACTGGATGACGCAGCCGCGCCCCACCTCGTCATCAGGCATGTCCACCCCGGCACCCCACCCGAACGGGTCGCTGCAGCGTTGGCCTCGATCAGCGCGTTACTGGCGGAAGAACAGGCACAGGCCACGGGACAAGCGACAGGGACGTGGAAGGACAAATCCCCCTGGGTACGGGCAGCCTTGCTCGAATCGGTCTCAGGGGGCGACCTGCGCTGGCGTCCCGGCCCTTGGACGTGGGGCACCTGAGGCAACCCTGCGTTCTCGCGCAGGCTAGATGCCCTCGCCCCCGTTGCCGGAACCGCCACCCTGGCGCATCCGCTTCATCTGTTCCATACGCTGGCGCTGCTCGTCGGAGACCTCGCGCGCATTGTTCGACTTCCCACCACCGTCGCGAACCTTGAGTGTCTCCATCTGCTGGGGTGCCGCGGCCTTGAGACCCAGCGCCTGATGGTAGGCGGCGCGCCTGCCCTGATCGAGCAGGGTCTCTCGCGCCTCGGTGATCAAGTCCAGCTGGCGACGCAGTTTCTTTGTGCCCTTCCCCGAGGCCCGTTCATGCTGCATGTTCTGCTCCTGGGCGTCCAGCAGGGTCGACAGCGTAGGAATCGGCGCGTCCTGGGGCAGGCTGAGCAGTTCGTAGTAGTTGGGCAACTCGAGCTTGCCCGACTCGGTATCGAGGTTCCCCGTCCGCTTCTTCTTGACCTGCGTCTCGGGCTTGACAGCCGTGCGGGCATAATCTTCGGCATTGACGACGCGATCGACCAGGTAGCCGAGAAACGCGCAACTGTAATCAAGGAGGTTGACGATCAGCAAGGAGCCCACGAAGGCCGCCAGCACCCCGGCAGCAATGTGGAGCAGACCGGCCTTGTTGCCGGCCTCGAAGAGCATGGTGCCGAGGCCGACCGTGGCCGCGCTGAGCTCGTCGAGATCCCGGGGGACGGCGGGCAGCTTGTAAGCCGGGTCCATGTAGTAAGTCGGGAAGCGCAGCGAGCCCACGATGCCCGCCAGCAGAACCACCACCATCGTGATGAACTTGGCGTTGTTGAGCTTCTCGAGGCGGCGCTCCGCCGTCGTGTAATCCGGATCGGCCTTGATCTTCCGTGCCGAGCTGGGTCGATTCCGCATCATGCGATCGAAACGCCACATCGCCGGCCGGCCGAAAAACGACCGGACCGCCACTTGCAGGGGGGCAAGGGACACGATGAAGAAAATGACGGCCCCGATCCCGTAGATGACCATCACGGGGAGCTGGATGTCGTTCGGCAAGGCAGGCTACCTGTCGGGCTGGATGCAGGGGCGACTCGACGCCCCCCATTATCTTCCCATGAAGGCGAGCGTTCATGTGTCGCCGCGATCACAGCGCCCCCCCCCACGCCGGTCCCGGTCGTTTTGCACAGGACCTCTTGTCCCGCTGTCCGTCATGCCATCTGGCGAACTTCCCCTGAATGTGTGGTTAAAATGGGGGTCCCGAATTCTGCTGTGGAAGGAGCATCCGCGGATGATCGAGGTCCAGAACCTGACCAAACGCTACGGTGACCGGACAGCCGTGTCCGGCATCAGCTTCACGGTGGCCAAGGGCGAAATCCTTGGTTTCCTGGGTCCCAATGGTGCCGGCAAGTCCACCACCATGAAGATGATTACCGGCTTTCTCTCGCCCTCCGAGGGCAAGGTGACGGTCGGCGGCTACGACATGGCCGAGCAACCCCTCGAGGCCAAGGCGCTCATCGGCTACCTGCCCGAGGTCGTGCCACTCTACCCGGACATGTCCGTCAGCGACTACCTGTCCTTCGTGGCCTCGCTCAAGGGCATTCCCACGGGCGAGATTGCCGAGCGCGTCGACTACGTCGTCAAGCGCTGTTGGCTCGAAGACTACAGGAACCGGCTCATCAGCCACCTCTCCAAGGGCTACAGGCAGCGTGTCGGCCTTGCCCAGGCCTTGATCCACAAGCCTCCCGTGCTGATTCTGGACGAGCCGACCAGCGGCCTTGACCCTCGTCAGATCAACGAGACGCGCGAACTCATCCGGCAGCTGTCCGGGGATCACACCGTCATTCTCTCGACGCACATCTTGCCCGAGGTCCAGAACCTCTGTCACCGCGTGCTCATCATCAACAAGGGCCACGAGGTCGCCGAGGACCGACCCGAGAACCTCGAAAACAAGCTCAAGGGCAACCAGACCGTCGTGATGGAAGTCGCGGGTCCCGAGGCTGGCGTTCGCGAGGCCCTGATGGCCGTGCCGGGCATCCGCCACCTGACCATCACGCCACGGACCAACCATGACGCCGGTATCCTCGACATAAAGGCCGAGACCGATCCCACGGATGCCGTGCGGGCCGGCTTGGCCAGCGCGATCGTGGGCAAGGGTTGGGATCTGCTCGAGTTGCGGGCCGCCAGGCTCTCGCTCGAGGACATCTTCATCCGCCTGACCACCGCCGAGGCCCCCGTCGCCGAGCAGGCTTCGGGCTCCGCCCTCTCGGCCACGGCCGGCTCCTGACGCACGGAGGCATTGCACCATGTCCAAGATTCTTGCCATCGCCAAGCGCGAACTGCGCAGCTACTTCGTATCGCCCCTCGCATACGTGGTCGCGGCCTTCTTCATGGCGGCCGTCGGCTTCCTGTTCTTCGCCATCCTGACCTCGACCCGCGAGGCCTCGATGCGGACGCTGTTCCAGAACATGGCCGTCGTCTTCCTGCTGCTCGTCCCCGCCCTGACCATGCGCCTGCTCGCCGAAGAGCGGAAGACAGGCACCATTGAGTTGCTCATGACCAGCCCCGTCACCGATGAGGCCATCGTCTTCGGCAAGTACCTGGCGACCGTCACCTACCTGTTGTTCCTGATGGGCCTCACGCTGGTGTTCCCGCTGTCCCTCGTCGCAATCGGCGGCAAGCCCGAGTGGCCGCTCGTCTGGACGGGATATCTGGCGACCACGCTGATGGGTGCTTCCCTGATGGCGATCGGCCTGATGGCCAGCTCCTTCACCAACAACGTCATCGTGTCGGCGCTGGTGGCCTTCGTCATCTCGCTCATCATCTGGCTGCTTCCGGCCATCGGCGGGACCTTCGGTTCCCCGATCTCCGAAGCCTTCCAGTACATGAGCATCATCAGCCACCTCGAGAACATGGCGCGCGGCGTCATCGACTCGTCCGACCTGCTCTACTACCTGTCCGTCATCGGGACCTGCCTATTGGTCACGGTGCGGTCCGTCAACGTCTACCACTGGAGATAACGCCGATGCAGACTTCCCCAAGTCCCGACGTCGAGCTCCAGGGATCCTCGTCCCGGATGCTTGACCTGGCCATCAATGCCCTGGGCATCCTCGCCGTGCTGTGCATGGCGGGCAGCCTTATCATCTCCCGCTTCCTCGTCGACAAGGTGCCCGCCCCGACCGTGGGCTACCTGCAGAACGCAGGCTGGGCCTGCATCGGCCTGTACGTGCTGGGGATGGCCTGGCAAGGCCGCGAATCCATCAAGGCCTTCGCCTCGTCCGAGCGCGGCCAGTCCGGCAGCAACCTGGTCCTCCAGGTCCTGTTCGCCGTCGTCCTCGTGGGCTTCATCAACTACATGGGGACCCGCTACCACAAGCGCTGGGACTTCACGGAAAACCGCCAGTTCTCGCTCTCCGAGCAGACCGAGAAGATCCTTCGTGAACTGCCCGGCAAGGTGACGCTCACGATGTTCGTCAGCCCTGCCGACAGGGCACAGCAGGCCAACAAGGACCTGCTTGGCGAGTATGCCTACGCAGCACCGGACAAGGTCACCTTCAAGACCATCGATGCCGACCGGGATCCCATCCAGGTGCGCAAGTACCTGCAGAGCCTGCCCGAAGCACAGCGTTCCAAGGTGCTGGAGAACGGCACGATTCGACTCGGCACGGTGGTGATCGAGCATCAGGGCAATATCACGCCCATCACCGGCTTCAACGAGCAGGACTTCACGTCGGCCATCCTCAAGGCGACGCGCACCAGCCAGAAGACCATCTACTTCGTGGATGGGCACGGTGAACTCGACTACGACAACTTCGGCGCGGAAGGCATGACCCAGGTCAAGCAGGCCCTCGAGAAGCAGAACTACCGCCTCGACCGGTTGCGCGTCGATACCCGGAAGGGCATTCCGGCCGACGCAGCGGCGCTGATCGTCTCGGCTCCAAAGACCCCCTTCACCAAGGAGGAGGTCGCCAGTCTGGACGCTTACGTCGGCAAGGGCGGCAAGGTCTTCCTGAACATGCGTCCCGGCGTCCCAACGGGCCTCGAGGCGTGGCTCAAGGACAGCTTCGGCCTCAAGCCGGAATCGGTGCTCGTGGTCGAGGAGAACCTCGCCAACACGATGGGTTACCAGCCTACGTTGCCCGCCGTCGTGAAGTACGAGTTCCACGCCGTCACGCAGTCCTTCAGCAACTACCGCATCGTGACGGTGTTCCCCGAGTCCGGTGCCTTCAGCGTCGCCGACAAGAAACCCGAGGGCGTGACGGTCGACGTGCTGGCGAAGACCTCGCCCGAGGCCAAGGGCGTTCCGCTCAAGAACGGCAACCTGGCCGATGGCGAGCACCTGAAGGGTCCGCTGAACCTCGCGGTCGCCGTGTCGCGCAAGCTGCCGGGCGTCGAGGATGCAAGCGCCTCGGTCAAGCAGGACCGGAACGGTCGACTGGTCGTCATGGCCGCGCCGTACTTTGCCGTCAACGGCATGCTCCAGCGCAACGCCAGCGTGGGCAACAGCGACTTCCTCCTTTCCGGCCTCAACTGGCTGGCCGAGGACGAGACGCTGGTCTCCATCGCCCCCAAGAACCAGGAGAGCCGCACCGTCACCCTGCTGGGCTCGACGCAGCAGTCCCTGTTCTACGGGACGGTGGTCCTGCCCCCGCTGGCCCTGCTGGTCCTGGGTGGTGTCGTTTGGTGGCGGAGGAGGTAGGACCATGCAGAAGTGGCGCAACACGCTGATCCTTGGTGTACTGACGGCCGGTATCGCCGCCTATGTCTTCCTTGTGGAGAACAAGCGGGACTACCAGCCCGGCCAGGAAGAGACCGTGGCCGTCTGGACGCTGTCGGATCGCCAGATGGAAGACATCCGCACCATCGAGGTGACGGCAGGGGACAAATCGATGCGCTACGTGCGCAAGGACCCCGCGCCCACGCCCAAGCCCAGCCCGGACGTGACGCCGGACCCGCTCGCGACGCCGGCCCAGCCCACGTGGCACGCCGAGGGCAAGCTGGATCGAGGCCTGACGTATGAGTGGGACAACGCCTACACGGACATCAAGCGCCCTGTGGCCGTCCGTGTCGTCGACGAGGCCCCCAAGGACCTGACGGAGTACGAGTTGGCCTCGCCCAGCGTCGAGGTTCGCCTGCTGGATGGCAAGGGCAAGGTCGCCCATGGCATGCAGTTCGGCAAGAAGGCCATCTCCGGCCAAGGCAACTACGTCAAGGCAGTCGATGGCCCCAAGGTCTACCTGATTGCCTCCCACAAGCTGGATACCATCCGCAAGCTTGTGGAGCAGCCCCCCGTGGCCTCTCCTGCCCCGACTCCGGCGCCGACGCCGTCCCCCAGCCCGGTACCCTCGGCTTCACCGGCTGCGACGAGCGCACCGGCCTCGAAGTAGTTCCCAGGAAACGACTGAAGCCCCCTCCGCGCTCGGCGAAGGGGGCTTCTTCGCACCTTAACCTCGACTTGAGTGCGTCACAAGAATCCCGGCGGCGAACCGTCCGACAACTGAAGCATCACCCCTCCCCAAAGAGGACCCGAAGATGTCGAAGCTCTGGACCCTGCTGCCCCTCGCCGCCGTCACCCTCGTGGGCTGCGGGACGACGACGCAGGTGGCGCCCAGCCGCTACGCCTATGCCCAGACCCTGACGGCTGCCCCCGCCGTGCAGATGGCGGGCATCCGTCTCGTCCTGAACGAGGCAGCCGCCTTCCGGACCCAGGCGACCGTGGCCGAGGTGGCCTCTATCCGCCTGACCGTCACGCCTGCGTCGGGTGCCCCCGTCTCCAAGACCGTGGCCAAGGGTGCCGACATGGCGATGGACAACCTCGCCCCCGGCAAGGCTGCCATCAAGGTCGAGGCGCTCAACGCCGCTTCCCAGCCCATCGGCTCCGTCGAGCAGGGCAACGTGGACCTCGTGGCCGGCCAGACGACCACCGTCAAGCTGACGCTCAAGCTGCAGCCCACCGTCGTTTCGTCCGCCGGCCTCGGTGTCGACCTGACGCTGGTGGACGGCGATGTCGTCTACACGCAGCCCTCCCCCGCGCCCTCCACCAGCCCGACCACGCCCCCCGCGGCCGGCAACCTCGTGGACGAGAGCTTCGAGAGCGGTCTCGGTGCCTTCAATGCCGCCTACGCCAAGCCCGCCTACCTGACGGATGTCACGCCCGGTACCGGCTGGACCAGCAGCGCTGCCGCCGCCCAGGCCGGCACCAAGGGCGCGACGGCCGGCGGTGCGGACGGCAAGGTCACGGCCCCCGGCGCCTATACGTTGACGCTGACCAACACCATCAACACCAGCGCGCTTGCCGCCCCCAAGATCAGCTTCGCCTACGGCAAGTTCACCAAGCAGTACTACTTCAAGACCGCGACCTTCGCCGTCGAAGCATCGACGGACAACGGCGCGACGTGGACCGCCGTCTGGTCCGCCCCCGGTACCCAGCCCGCCTGGACCAACGTCTCCGCCGACCTGCCCCGTGCAGCAGCCGTCAAGGTCCGCTTCAACTTCACCTACGACTACTACCTCGGCAGCGATGGCTTCGATGCCCCCGTCCTCGACGCCGTCGTCGTGAAGTAGCCCCCAGAAGCCGAATCGGCCTCCCACCCCGGGGAGGCCGATTCGACTTTGGGGCGACGAAGGATCAACGAAGGGGCGCACCCCAGACGTGTACCAATTGGCTGGCCCGTCCGGCCATTACCGTGAAGACGAGGCTGTCGTCCTCCCCCAGAAATGAAGGGCCACTGGGCTCCGCGGCACCGCCGATGGCGGCGACCTCCGTCAGGGAACCATCCTGTCTGTTCCAGCGCAGGATCTGGTTGTCGCCGTGTGCGTCGTAGTTCTCCTGGTTCTGGTCCTCGCAGATATACAGGCGTCCCTTGCGATCGAAGGCAAGATTGTCCGGATTGGCCAGTCTGCGTCCGTCGCCCTCGACCACCGTACGCAACTCCAGTGTCCGGGGATCCAGACGATGGACCCGGCCGTAGGGGTCGCCCTTCTCGGGCATGCCCGTCTCGGCGAACCAGACGGCACGGTCCGGCCCCATCTGCACGTCCTCGAGACGCTGGAAGAGCGTTGCCCCCTTGCGGGTAGCTTCCCACGAGGCGTTTCCGGGGTCCGACAGCGTGATCCAGCGCCGCCCGCGCACATCCAGAGCCTCGAGACGCCCCTCGGACAGGTCGCGCGGTCGCTTGGCCGTGAAACGATAAAGATGCCCATCGGCGTCATCCTCGGTCATGTAGACCGTGCGCGGATCCGCCACGGCCGCGGCCTCATGGCTGAAGCGGCCCATGGCCTTGCGGGTCTTCAGGCGGGAAGAGGGGTCCTTGGCCCCGGGATCAATCTCCTGGATCCAGCCGTAGGCCATGATGGGCGAGTTGGCCGGATAGGGTGGCTTGCCCATCGCCGCCCAGTCAGTCTCGGGAAGCGCCCGGATGGGATACTCCTCGCCCGACAGCACGGTACCCCAGGGCGTCACGCCACCGGCACAGTTGTTGTGCATGCCCTGCGCCCAGCGCTGCCCCCCCGTCACGACGAAGTCGAGGCCGTCCTTGCCACGGCTCCGACGAATCTCCAGCCGGGTGAAGGCCCCGCCGACACCGCCCTCGGCGCCCGCACGAAGTTCATGTCCGACCATCAGGATGCCGGTGCCGGCCTTGCCCGGGAACCATGCCGTCAGGTCGTTCTTGGGGAGGTATGAGGTCCCGTCGGACAGCGGAGTGCCCGCCACCAGTACGACGCGCTGGTCCAGGCCGGGCATCAGGCGCGAGACCAGGCTACGGGGCACCTGAGCCTCGGCCAAGGGAACCATCGCCATCACCGTCAGGCTGGCGGCCAGCAGGGCATGCATCGCTTTCATCAGGGCTTTCCTTCCATCGGAGCAACGGGCGCCTGGCCCTTGACCAGGACGACGAGACGGTCGAGCGGCAAGGCGTGGGCGAGATGGCCATCCCGGCCCTGGGTGGTCCGGGCCATGCACAGCGCATTCAGGATCGCCTCCTCGACGGCCTCGACTGCCGGCATGAAGAGGGCATCGGCCGCAGCCGGATGCAGGCGCTCGACCCGGAGCAACGGGGGGTCCGGCAGCTCCATCGGGATCTCGGTCCCTGTCGAGAAGGCGAGGACCAGGTCGCCCGACGAGTGATGCGCGGGCGCCCCCGTGCGGGCGATGCCGAGCGTGGCGCGCCGCGCGAGGCGCTGCAGTTGCTGCGCATCCATCGGGGCGTCCGTCGCGAGCACCACGATGATTGACCCCTCACTGGGTCGACGCACGGGCATGAGGTCCCGGATGGCCTTGCCGACGCGCACTCCGGAGACCGTCAGTTCGTGTCGCCGCCCCATGTTGGTGTTGACCAGGGCGCCCACCGTGTAGCGCACGCTGCCCAGGGTCGCCACCCGGGACGCCGTGCCGATGCCACCCTTGAACCCATAGGACATCATCCCGGTCCCGGCCCCGACGGCCCCTTCCTGGACCGGCCCGCCACGGGCCCCGTCGAGGGCCGCCGCGACATCGGCAGACGTCACATGGCGCCCGAGCTGGTCATTCAGGAACCCGTCGTCACATTCTGCGACGACGGGCAGCACGACGTCCTCATCCCGGCCCATCCCCGGGAAGTGCGCCGCCATCCAGTCGACGACAGCATCCGTGACCTTGCCGACAGAGAGCGTGTCCGTAAGGACAATCGGCGTCTCCAGCCAGCCCGACTCGCGAATCCAGTGGGTGCCCGTCATCTCGCCGTTGCCGTTGAGGACATCGACTGCGGCAGGCAACTTGCGATGCCACGGATCCGGACGCGGCAGGATGGCCGTGATGCCGGTGCGCACCGGCCCCTTGCCGGGCACGAGACGACCTTCGCCACGGACGAGCGTGACGTGACCGACCATCACACCGGGGACATCCGTCAGGGCATTGAAGGGCCCCGTGGGGTAATCGCCGATGACGATGCCCACATCCCGCAACCGGGCGCGGGGGGCCTCCGGCGCGGCCACACCGGGCCTGCCGGACAGGACTGTCCCCAGTACCAAGGTCGCCACGACCACCGGCAGCAGGGTCTTCCTCACAGGTACTTCCTCCAGCGAAACAGGCCCAGGACGACGGCGGTCACGATGACCATCAGGGCCAATGCCCACGGATAGCCCCAGGCCCAGTGCAACTCGGGCATCCTGTCGAAATTCATGCCGTAGATCGCCGCGATGAGCGTCGCCGTCATCAGCGCCGTAAGGCGCTTCATGGTGTCGTTGGTCCGATTGGCCAGCATCGACAGATGGGCATCCTGCACACCCACGGCCAGGTCCCGGAACAGATCCATGTGGTCAGCCAGGCGCACGAGATGGTCGTAGACGTCCTGAAGATGGGTCTGGGTCGTCCGGCTGACCTCGGCCCCCTCGCGGCGAATGAACAACAGGACGGCATCCCGCAGGGGCCCGACCAGGCGCCGCAGGGCGAGCAGTTCGCGCTTGAGACGAAAGACACGCATCAGCAGCCGTTCGTCCGTGCGGACGAAGACCTCCTCATCCAGGTCGGCCAAGCGGTCCTCGAAGTGATCGAGGACCGGGAAGTAGGCATCGACGACCGTGTCCAGCAGCATGTAGGCCAGGTGGGGCATGCCACAGGCCAGCGCGTCGGGGCTGATGGCCCAGCGAGCCCGCACCTCGTCCATGACCCCGAGTGCACCCTGGTGGGTCGTGATGAGCCAGCCCGCACCAACGAAGGTCTCGATCTCGCCCAGTCGGACGCGATCCCGTGACGGGTCGATGCCGTGGGGATGGTGCATCACCAGGAACACGTGGCCGTCGTAGACCTCGAACTTCGGACGCTGGCCAACGTGCAGGCAGTCCTCGACGGCAAGACCGTGCAGGTCGAACGCGGCAGAGAGCGCATCGAGCACTTCCCGCGTCGGATGGGCGAGGTCAAGCCAGAGCAGGCGATCGGGAGCGATCGGCCATGCATCGCTGCCGTCGAGTGTCTCAGGCATTAGGGCACGGACTCCTGCGGCATCACGCACCCAAGCGGAGACCCCCTCCCGGGCCAGAACCAGGGAGGGGGTCAACATGCGCGACTGCGTCGCCGATCAGCGGGCAGCGGCGGCAGGCAGGCGACCCTTCTCGCGAAGGGTCTTCTCGACCAGCTCACCTACCTCGTCGGTGGTCGCCGCAACCTTGACGCCAGCAGCCTCGAGGGCATCGACCTTGGCCTGGGCCGTCCCCTTGTTGCCCGAGACGATGGCGCCGGCATGACCCATACGCTTGCCCGGAGGAGCCGTCCGACCCGAGATGAAGCCGATGACAGGCTTCGTCATGGTCTTGATGTAGGCCGCCGCCGTCTCCTCGTCGGAGCCGCCGATCTCGCCGGCCAGCACGCAGATTTCGGTTGCGGGGTCGTTCTCGAAGGCCTTCATCACGTCGATGAAGGGCGTGCCGATGATGGGATCACCGCCGATGCCCACGACGGTCGACTGGCCCAGGCCACGGTCCGACAGGTTCTTGGCCACTTCGTAGGTCAGGGTGCCCGACCGCGAGACCATCCCGACGATTCCCGGCTTGAAGATGTGTCCGGGCATGATGCCCATCTTGCACCCGCCCGGGGTGATCACGCCAGGGCAGTTCGGTCCGATCAGGCGCGTCTCGCTGTGGCGCAGCACCTCGTAGACCCGCACCATGTCCTGGGTGGGAACGCCCTCGGTGATGCAGATGACGAGCGGCATGCCGGCGTCCACGGCCTCGAGGATGGCATCCGCCGCACCAGCAGGGGGCACGAAGATGATCGAGGCGTCAGCGCCCGTCGCCGCGCGCGCCCGGCCGACGGTATCGAACATGGGCACGCCCAGCTCGGTGGTTCCGCCCTTGCCGGGCGTGACGCCACCCACGACCTTGGTGCCGTAGGCGATCATCTGCTCGGAATGGAAGCGTCCCTCGCGGCCGGTCAGGCCCTGCACGAGGACGCGGGTCTCATGGTTGATGAAGATGCTCATGTTGTCTGAAATCTCCCGGCGACCTTAATGGCCGCCCGCGTAAGCGAGCTCGACGACCTTGGCTGCGGCCTCGCGCATCGAACCGGCCGGAACCAGATTGAGCCCGGACTCGGCCAGCAGCTTCTTGCCTTCCTCGACCGAGGTGCCCTCGAGACGGACGACGACGGGCACCTTGATGTCCAGCTTGCCCGCGGCGTCGATGACGCCCTTGGCGACCTCGTCGCATCGTGTGATGCCACCAAAGATATTGATGACCACGCCCCTGACCTTGGGCTCGAGCAGCACGACCTCGAGGGCATTGCGCACGACCTCGGCCTTGGCGCCACCGCCGATGTCGAGGAAGTTGGCCGCCTTGCCGCCCTCGCGGGCGACGACGTCCAGGCTGGTCATGACCAGGCCGGCACCGTTGCCGATGATGCCGATATCCCCATCGAGGTGGACATAGGTCAGGCCGCGCCGGCGCGCCTCCTCCTCAATCGGATCGTTCTCCTCGGACTCCTGCAGCAGTGCGAGGTCCTTCTGGCGGTAGAGCGCGTTCTCGTCGATGTCCATCTTGGCATCGGCGGCAATCAGCGTGCCGTCCTTGGTGATGACGAGGGGGTTGATCTCGGCCAGGGTGGCATCGGACTGGGTGATGGCCTGGTACAGGGCCTTGAGGAAGACGGCGATCTCCTTGACCTTGTCCTTGGGCAGGCCGGCACCGAAGCACAGGTGCCGCACCTGATAATCCGTAAGACCCAGAGCAGGGTTGATGGTGCAACGGGCGATCTTCTCGGGCGTACGCTCGGCGACTTCCTCGATGTCCATGCCGCCCTCGGCACTGACCATCACGACGATGCGCTTGCTGTCGCGGTCGAGGATCATGCCCAGGTAGATTTCCTTGTCGATGGCGATACCTTCCTCGACAAGCACCTTGTGGACCGTCAGACCCTTGATGTCCATGCCAAGGATCTGGGCACCCATCTGGCGCGCCTCGTCGGGAGTCTTGGCCAGCTTGACGCCACCCGCCTTGCCGCGGCCACCGACGTGGACCTGGGCCTTGACGACGCAGAGGCCGCCGCCCAGCTCGGCGGCGACAGCCGCGCACTCATCCGGCGTCGCGGCCACGCGACCGCGGGGAATCGGCACGCCATGGCGGGCAAGGACCTGCTTGGCCTGGAACTCGTGGATCTTCATGGGTCAGGACGCCCTCCTCGGCATCACGGGGCCAGGGAACGCTTCATGATACGCCATGGGCCGCCCCCTCGGGGCGCTCCGAGACCTCGAGCAGGATGCCGCCCGTGGCCTTGGGGTGCACGAACCCGATAAGCGCGCCCTCGGCCCCGGTACGGGGTGCCGCATCGATCAGGCGGACTCCGGCCGAGGCGAGGTGAGCAAGTGTCGCCCCGCAGGCATCCACGCGCATCGCGACGTGGTGGATGCCCTCGCCGCGCGTGTCGAGGAACTTGCGCACCGGGCTGTCCTCGGCCGTGGGCTCGAGCAGTTCGATGCGATTGGGACCGGCCAGCAACACCGCCACGCGGACCTTCTGGTCAGGCACCTCCTCGAAGCCGACGAACGTCAGGCCCAGGACATCGCGCCAGAAGGGCAGCGCAGTGTCCAGGCTGTACACGGCGATGCCCAGATGGTCGATTTGCCGGGGAGCCGTGGTCGGTGCGTTGTTCATGCCAGATTGACCCGCGGACGATGCTTGCCGAAGACGCCCTTGAGCACACCACAGATCTCGCCCACCGAGGCCATCGACCGGACGGCTTCGAGGATGGGGGGCATCAGGTTGGCGTCCCCGCGCGCTGCCTGCTCCAGCGCGGTCAGGGCCGCCGCCACCGCCGAGGCATCGCGCGAGGCGCGGACGGCCTGCAGGCGCGCCACCTGCCGTCCCTCGGCCTCCGGGTCGATACGCTGCAGATCGGGAGCAGGCTCGTCGGCCACGGTGAAGCGGTTGACACCGACGATGACGCGTTGCTCTTCCTCGACTGCCTTCTGGAAGCGATAGGCCGCCTCGTGAATCTCGGCCTGGAGGAAGCCCGCGTCGATGGCGGCAAGTGCCCCGCCCATCGCGTCGATGCGCAGGAAGTAATCGCGCACGCCTTCTTCGATGCGATCCGTGAGTGCCTCGACGTAGTAGGACCCGCCCAGCGGATCGACCGAGGCCGTTGCCCCGCTCTCGTAGGCCAGCAATTGCTGGACGCGGAGGGCCGTGCGGGCCGTGGCCTCGGTGGGCAGGGCCAGGGCCTCGTCCTGGGCGTTGGTGTGCAGGGACTGGGTTCCCCCGAGCACGGCCGCAAGCGCCGACAACGTCGTCCGGACGATGTTGTTCTCGGGCTGCTGGGCCGTCAGCGAGCTACCCGCCGTCTGGGTGTGGAAGCGCAGTTGCATGCTCCGAGGGTTCCGGGCCCCGAACCGCTCCTGCATCATGCGCGCCCAGATGCGGCGCGCGGCGCGGAACTTGGCCACTTCCTCGAGCACGTCCGTCCACGCGCAGAAGAAGAACGACAACTGCGGGGCAAAGTCGTCGACATCAAGGCCGCGAGCGATCGCCGCCTCGACATAGGCCCGTGCGTTCGCCAGCGTGAACGCGACCTCCTGGATGGCGGTGCACCCGGCCTCGCGCATGTGGTAGCCGCTGATCGAGATGGTGTTCCAACGGGGCATCTCGGCCGCACAGTGCGCGAAGATGTCCGTGACCAACCGCATCGAGGGTGCCGGGGGGAAGATGTAGGTATTCCGCGCGATGTACTCCTTCAGGATGTCGTTCTGCGTCGTCCCGGACAGCCTGGCGGGGTCCACGCCCTGGCGCTCCCCGACCACCCGGTACATGGCCAGCAGAACAGCCGCGGGGGCATTGATCGTCATCGAGGTGCTGACGGCCCCCAGGTCGATGCCGGAGAACAACTCCTCCATGTCGGCGAGGGTGTCGATGGCGACCCCGGTCCGGCCGACTTCCCCCGCAGCCATCGGGTCATCCGAGTCCAGCCCCATCTGCGTCGGCAGGTCAAAGGCCGTGGAGAGGCCCGACTGCCCCTGAGCCAGCAGGTAGCGGAAGCGGGCGTTGGTCTCCGAAGCCGACCCGAAGCCGGCGTACTGGCGCATCGTCCAGAGGCGGCTGCGGTACATCTCTGGCTGGACGCCCCGAGTGAACGGGAATTGGGCAGGCTGGCCCAGTGCGGTCACGGGGTCTGGTACCGATTCGGGTCCGTAGCAGACGGCGACGGGATCCCCCGACCCCGTCACTCCCAGGTCGATGCGGCTCTTGTCGGCCGGGCTCATGCGTCACCTCCGGGCTGGAGACGGACCAGCAACTGGCCGCCCTCGACGGCCATACCGGCGCTGACGGGGAGTTCCGCGACGGTCCCGGCCATCGGGGCCAGCACGTCCGTCTCCATCTTCATCGCCTCGAGAACCAGCAATCGCTGGCCGGACGTCACGACCGCCCCCGGTGACACATCGATCCGGGTCACGGTGGCGTGCATGGGCGCCGTCACGCTGCCGTCGCCAGCCGTCCTGACCGCTCCGCGGGCCTTGCCCGGCTTCACCTTGCGCGAGGCGACGGGTGCCGTGCCGCCGCGCTCGGCAACGCGCACCTCGAAGCGCTGGCCCGAAACCTCGACGGCGAACGTCCGCGCGGCGGGTTCCTCCGGCAAGTCGGCCGGGGCTGCGGCGGGACCGGCGAGCGTCGCCAGATCGGCCTCCGTAAGGACCTCGCCGATGAAGTGCGTGGACAGGCGGCCCTCGTGAAACTCGGGCCGGGCCAGCACCATCCGGTGCAGGCCGGCCGTGGTGGGCACGCCCTCGACCACCAGTTCGGCGAGCGCACGGCGCATGCGGGCGACGGCTTCGGCCCTGTCGGCCCCACGGGTGACAATCTTGGCGATCATCGAATCGTACTGGTCCGGGATCCGCATCCCGGAGGCATAGGCATCCTCGACACGCACGCCCGGGCCAGCAGGGCGGACATAGCGGCCGAGCAGCCCGGGAGCCGGGCGGAATCGCGCCGCGGGGTCCTCGGCGTTCAAACGGCACTCGATGGCCCAACCACGAGGCTCCCGACCCTCCCAGGCTGCCGGCACCTCTCCCCCGAAAGCCACCTGCAACATCGCCTTCACGAGGTCGACGTCGTAGACCTCCTCGGTGATGGCGTGCTCGACCTGGATGCGGGTGTTCATCTCCAGGAAGAACCATTCGCCTCGCGACCACAGGAACTCGACGGTACCGGCACTGTCGTAGGCGACCCGTCGGGCAAGCCGGACGGCCGCGGCCCCCATCTCGGCACGGGCCGCGGCATCAAGGGCCGGCGAGGGGCACTCTTCGACCAACTTCTGGTGACGACGCTGGATCGAGCACTCGCGCTCTCCCAGATGGATGATGCGCCCGGCCTTGTCGCCCAGCACCTGGATCTCGATATGCCTGGGCTCGGGCAGGTACTTCTCGAGGTAAACCTCGGGGTCCTTGAAGTAATTCAGGCCCTCGCGACGTGCCCGCTCAAGCGCCTCGGCAGCTTCATCAGGCCCCCAGACGACGACGAAGCCCTTGCCTCCGCCACCCGCGGCGGCCTTGAGCGCCACGGGCCAGCCCGCGCGCTCCCCGAATTCCCGGATCTCAGCCACGTCGCGAACGTCCGACGTCGTGCCCGGGACGATGGGCACACCCGCGGCCTCGGCCTCACGACGTGCGGCCGTCTTGCTGGCCATGCGGCGCATCGCGTCCGGGTTGGGCCCGACCCAGGCGAGGCCCGCTGCCATGACCTGCTCGGCGAAGGCTGCATTCTCCGCCAGGAAGCCATAGCCGGGGTGGATGCCGTCGGCACCGGCTTCGCGGGCGATGGCGAGCACGCGGTCGCCATCCAGGTAGCCCCCGGAGCCGAGATGCCACGCGGCATCTGCGGCCGCCACATGCATGGCCTCGCGATCGGCGTCGCTGTAGACGGCGATGGCCTGCCAGCCCAGGTCCCGGCACGCCCGGATGACGCGCAGGGCGATTTCACCGCGATTGGCGACCAGAATCCGACGCATCGTCCCGCCTCCCGCCGCATTGGGGAGCCCCGCTCCGGTGCGGCCAGCGGCCATGCTAGCACGTGGGCACCGTCGTGCCCGACCGCTTGGCCCCGTCTAGGTTTAGCCCCCCCGAGACCTTGGGAACGATAGCAGCAGTGCACTACCCCCGGGGAGAGGTCTCATGTCCCAGGTCAATGCCGGCGCAGGCTTCGTCTACGTGCCCTCCTTCTCCGAGGTCAACCAGCGGCCGCAGACGCAGGCGCCGATTCCGACCGAGCAAACGTTCCTGCCCGAGCCCAAGCTGGTCGAGCCGCCCCCCGAGCCCGTCATCAAGCCGGAGCCCGTCGTCACACCCACGCCGCCCCGCTATCAGACGAGCGAACTCAAGGCCGACGGCCTGAAGGCCTGCAGCTGGGGGGATCCCCACTTCGTCAGCGGTGACGGGCGCAAGTGGGACAACATGCTTCTCGCCGACATCGTCCTTGCACGGAGCAAGGCGGGTGACCTCGAGATTCAGTCACGTCAGGAAAAGGTCGCAGGCCAGTCCAACGGTGTCACCTTCAACACCGAGGCCGCGGTGCGCTTCGGCAAGGAAGTCATCCGCTACGACGGCAAGAGCAACACGCTGACACTCGACGGTCGCAAGCTCGATCTCAAGCCCGGCCAGACGGTGGCACTCGATGGTGGCGGCTTCATCGAGAAGGTGGGCAACGACATCCGCATGGTTTCGGCCAAGGGTGACGAGGTCATCGTCAAGGAGCAAGGCGGTTACATCGACATCCATGTGACGCTGAGCGCGGGCCGCGGCGACGGCGAGGTCACGGGCGGTCTCGGACGCTTCGATGCCGACACCGACGCCGGCAATGACCTCGTGATGCGGGATGGCAGCCAGACGCAGGACGTCGACAAGTTCAACAGCGAATGGGTCGTCGGAGCTTCGGAGAGCCTGTTCGGCCTTGCGGATCGCGAGGCCGGCAAGGGCGCCGCGCAAGCCCGTGTGGACCAGGCCCAGGCCAAGGTGGCCGAACTGGCGGAGGCCGGCGAGGCTGCCCTGCGCAAGAACCCGATGGCACGCACCGTCGGTGACAAGGCAGCCATCACCGCCTACGAGGCGGCCAAGCGTGAACTGGACGAGGCCCGCAAGGATCTGCAGGTCTTCGAGAACGACCGCACGCGTGTCCTGGCGATGCAGGGCGTGGCGTCCTACGAGCAGCTTCATGACCTGCTGCTGCAGGCCATTGCCGACCGGGGCCGCTACCAGCCGCGGGCCATGGCCCTGTCGGCGACGGCCGCCTTCGACCCGGGCGCCCTTTCTGCCGTTGACCAGGACATCCTCGCCCTGTTCCAGCGCATCCAGGAACAGGAAAAGGAACTGCGCCGGCGCCTCGAGGAAGACGAGGCCAGCCGCAAGTCCTCCGGACAGCCGGTGCCGCGCACCACGCCCACCCGCATGCTGGGCCCGATCAACCCTGGTTCGAACGCCACCCGCGTGCTGCGGCCGACGACCGGCGCGCCGCAGGCCGTGCAGACGCCCGCGGCACCCCCGAATGCCTTCTCGGCCCCCGTCACCGAGCCTGCCGCCAGCCTGGGCGGGGGTGGCGGGGCCCGCGCGACCTTCCGTTAACCCACCCGCCCCCTGACTTTTCACCGTGACCGCCTTGCAGCTTCTTCCCGACCTTGCGCCACGGCTCGTCTCGTGGCGGCGTGACTTTCACATGCACCCCGAGCTGGGGTTCCAGGAGCACCGCACGGCTGCGCGGATCGCCGAGGTCCTGGCTCCGCTGGTGGCCGAGGGCATGACGCTTCGGACAGGCATCGCGGGCACGGGCCTCGCCGCGACCATCCCGGGTGGCCGTCCCGGAAAGTGCCTGCTGGTCCGGGCAGACATGGACGCCTTGCCCATCCTCGAGGCCGATGACGGCAGGCCCTGTCGGTCTCTGACGGACGGCGTGATGCATGCCTGCGGCCACGACGGCCACGTCGCGATCCTGCTGGGGCTCGCGGAGCGCCTGTGGGCGCGGCGCCATGAGCTTGCGGGGACCGTACGACTGGTCTTCCAGCCGGCCGAAGAGGGCCCCGGCGGGGCTGCCCCGATGATCGCCGAAGGCGTCCTCGAGGACCCGCATGTGGATGCCGCCATCGGCCTGCACCTCTGGAGCCAGTTGCCCGCCGGCACGATGGGTGTCCGCAGCGGCCCCGTCATGGCGGCCACCGACCAGATGGACATCATCGTGGCCGGTCGCGGTGGCCACGGTGCCAAGCCGCAGGAAACGGTGGATGCCATCGTGCTGGCCGCCCAGGTCGTCAATGGTCTGCAGACGCTGGTCTCACGGAACGTCGACCCCTTGCAACCGGCCGTCGTCACGCTTGGGACCATCAACGGCGGCTTCCGCCACAACGTCATCGCCCCTGAAGTCCGGCTGAGCGGTACGGTCCGCACCTACGCCCCCGAGGTCCAGGACCTGCTCGAACGCCGCATCATCGAGGTCGTGGAGGGCCTGTGCGGGGCCATGGGGGGCTGCGGCCACGTCCAGTACACCCGGACCTATCCCGCGACCGTCAACCACGAGGGCATGACCCGCCTCGTCGCCGAGGCGGGCCGCGCCGTGCTCGGCGCCGAGGGGGTCGTGGTCGCCGAACCGTCGATGGGCGGGGAGGACATGGCCTACTTCCTCGAGGCCGTTCCCGGCAGCTTCTTCTTCCTGGGGGCCGCCCGACCCGGCGCGGCACCGGGTGCCCCGCACCACAGCCCGGCCTTCGACATCGACGAGTTGGCGCTGCCCCTCGGCGTGGCCGTCCTCGAGGAGTCGGTCGTCCGGTTCCTGGCGGATCCCGAGCCCTGGCTCGCCCCCGGGGCCTGAGGCGGCCGGTTCAGGCGACGGTGCGGCTGGCCAGCGCCATCGCGGCGGCGCGAACATGCTGGCCCATGTAGCGCGTACAGGCCACGAGGGTGTTGCGGGCGGCATCCGAAGGCGGAGCGTCCGGCAACTCGGGCCACGCTCCCTCCAGCGGCCAGTCGTGCGCTCCTGCGGCAAGCGCCTCGAGGCGGGCAGCGACACGCGGCAACACGTCCGCGTCATCGACCCCGCCCGCGCGGAGCAGATCCAGGCCGTAGTGGCCGGCCATCTCCAGATGCCGCAGCGCGGCCTCGTAGCGGGCAAAGGCCTCCGCCGCCGCACCCTTCCGGCCACCCCGCCACCAGCCCCACTCATTGCGGAAGGCACCGGCTTCCTGCCGCCAGGCCACAAGGTCGCCGTGGAGGATGTCGAAGGCTGCCGGCTCCTCGCCCGTCCCGACACGCGCCAGGCCCGCCCTGAAGGCCTGTGCCAGATCCCGGACGCCCTGCCGCAGGCGGGCGCCGAGCATGGCCTCGTAGTACCAGGGCCCGAGCAGCAGGGTCACGAGCACGCCGCTGACGACGCCCACGACGACGGCGATCATCCGCACCGGTCCGGCCACAAGCTGCGGCTCGACCGGCATCTGGTACATGTACAGCGCCGAGAACAGTGCCACGGCCAGCGTACCGAAGCTGGCCCGGCGCCAGAGCACCAGGGCTGCCGTCAGGAAGACGGCCATCCCCAGCGGGGCCGGGGCCACGGGCCCGAGGGCCAGCAGCAGCGAGCCGATGAGGGCACCCGCAAGGCTGCCCAGAAGCTGGGACAAGGCTTCCCGCAGCCCCCCGGTCACGGTCGGTTGCACGCACATCATGGCGACGAAGCCTGCCGAAAGGCCGTCCTTGGGCAAGCCGGCCGGCAGCAGGCCCAGGCAGATGACAGCCAAGGCTGCTGCAGCACCCAGCTTGAATGGGTACACGAACCACAGGAGCCGATCCGGCAAGCGCAAGGTGACCATGTCGCCCATCGTACCCGCCGGCCCCGGACACGTCTGTGGTATAGTCGAGGCCTGAGGCTTTTGCGTCCTTTTTTCCGGTGATGGCATGACAGATTCCGCGCAGAGCGCGCTCATCGTCGATCATGGGTCCGTGTGGCAGGCTCTGCGCCAGCGATTCGGTGCCGGTACCATCGATGACGACTTTGCCGTGGACCTCGTGGCGAATCTTCAGGAGAAGGTCGCCGAGGTCGCGCCCGACAGTCGCTGCATCGTGCTGGGCGACTGGTCCGATCCCGAGTTGGGCCAGCACGCGCGAATGTTCGCGCGCTGCGGCTTCGAGGTCGTCATGGACATGGCGGCCATCCCGGCACCCGAAGGGGGGCGCTTCCGCGCCGCCATGCAGGAACATCTGGCGCGTCATCCCCACGCCGCGACGATGATCCTCGCGACGACGGACGGCAGCCTCTCGGCGGACCTCGAGGCACTGCGCCAGCAACAGCGCATCGTGCTCGTCTGGGGCATCCGCACGGCCACGCCGCAGACGTTGTGCGACGCCGCCACCAACTATGCGTTCCTCGACGACATGCTCAGCGACGTGCTGGACCTCGCCCAGCAGGTGCCCTCCGAGCGTCCGGCCCCTGCGCCCTTCCGGCCGGCGCCCCGTCCGGGCACCGGTCCCTTCAAGGGCCGTCCCGAAGGCGACGACGAGTTGGGCCCGCTGCGCGAACCCGCGGGTGAGCTGCGGGACCGCGGCGAGCACGTGGGCACCCTGGATGCCATCATCGTCCACGCCGACTATTACATGCGTGCCAATCGCTTCGACTTCCTGACCTTCGCCAAGTTCCTCGACTTCCTGCACCAGCGCGACCTGGTGGGCCACACGGATGCCGAACGCGAAATCTGGCTCAAGGCCGCCGTGGAGACGGGCTCCTTCCAGATCGAATCCGTCACGCTGGTCGACCAGCACACCCACGAGCCCAAGACCATCCGGCGCTTCCGCCTCGTGGGTCAGGACCCGCGTGTCGACGAGGCCCGCCGCATGCTGGCCGAAATCCTCGCCTTCCTCTCGGGCACGCTGACGGATACCTTCAACCCCAGTTTCAGCAAGCTGCGCGACCATCTGCAGCAGCAGTTCCCCGCGCTCACCATGGACCGCATCCATGGCTGGCTCTCCTGGTACAAGGAAACGCGCGTCATCCTGTCCAAGGAAGTTCCCCACAAGAAGGACCCCTCGATCCGCGTCAAGCTGATTCGCCTGAACCCCGACCACTTCCTGGTCAAGCACCTGGCTGCAGGCCCCTACTTCGGCCCCGAGGAGACCCTCGTCTGCCTGCTGGACGCCTACCTCGTCGAGCACGACCACGAGTGGATGGCGGCCAGCAAGCTGCTGGAGCGCCTCGCGGACAAGCTGGTGCAGGATGGCCGTGCCCCCGTCGAGGCCCGGCGCGAGGCCAAGGAAGTGCTCGATGCCGCCAAGCAGGCCGGCCTCATCACCGTCTCCAAGCCCGTGGCCCGTGTCGAAGGCAATCCGGACGAGGGTGAGGTCGCACCCAGTGCCCCGCCGCCGGCCAGCCAGGTCTACCTCTGCGATGACAAGGAATGGGTCTGCGACATCCTGGACCGTCGCGATGACCTGATCCAGGCCATGCACGACGCCTTGCGGGGCAGGGTCTGGATCGCCCGCAGCACGCTGCAACGCGAGTTGCTGCCCCTGTTTGCCGAGGACAACCGCTCGGACAGCGAGGCCCGCCCGCATGAGCGCATCCACTTCTGGATCGGCCTGATGACCTACCTGCGCCAGTTCGTTCCCCGGCAGGTGCCCAACCCCCGTGGTGGTACGACGCATGCCCTGGTGCTCAACCCCTCGAGCAAGGTCGTCCAGGCCGCCCTCGAGGACCTGGGCTACGAGGACGAAGTCGAAGGCGACGCCGAGGACGAGGGGGATCCTGTCGCCGGCACCAGCGCCTAAGGCGTCCTGGACAGCCGATCCAGCAGGGCCGCAAGCGCCCGGCCACGGTGCGACACCGCGTCCTTCCGGTCCGGAGCGGCTTCGGCCAGCGTGCAGCCCAGCTCCGGGCTGTGGAAGACCGGGTCGTAGCCAAAGCCCCCGGCGCCCGACTGCTCCTGGGTGATGAAGCCCTCGACACGCCCTTCGGTCTCGACCACGCGACCATCCGGCCAAGCGAGGCACAGGGCGCAAACAAACGCAGCTCGACGATCCGGGACGCCCTCGAGCTCGGCCAGGACCCGGGCAATGCGCGCCTCGGGCGAGGCCGCATAGCGGGCCGAGTGAATGCCCGGTCGCCCGCCCAGTGCCTCGATCACGAGTCCCGAGTCATCAGCCAGGGCCACCCGGCCCGTCAGGCGGGCTACCGTCAGGGCCTTCTTGCGGGCGTTTCCGGCAAAGGTGTCGGCATCTTCCTTGACCTCGATGGCCTCGTCGAGGGCCCCGAGCCGAAGCACACCCTCCCCGGGCAGCATCCGCCTGAACTCTTCCAACTTGTGGGCATTGGTCGTGGCCAGCACGACATCGACCGACGGTGCGTTCACGCGGGTCGCTTGCCTCCGGACGCATTGCCGCGGTGAGACCTGTAGGCCCGGATCACGTCCGCGATCCGGCCAATGGTGGCAAGAACGCGTTCCAGATGGGCGAGGTCGACCACGTCGACCGTCAGGTGAACCACCAGGATGCGGTCGCGGGCCTTGCGGACGTCTATGTTGCGGATGTTCGTCTTGATGTCCGCAATCTTGATGGTGATGTCCTTGAGCAGGCCCACGCGGTCCATGACCTCGACGGCAATGTGGACCGGGAAGGTCGCCTTGGGATCGCTCTGCCACTCGACGGCGACGAGTCGGCCCGGCTCGACCCGGTCAATGTTGGAGCAGCCCTCGGCGTGGATGGAGATGCCCTTGACCTTGGTGACGGCCCCGATGATGCGCTCGCCCGGCACGGGGGAGCAACATCGCGCGACGGAAAGCAGCATCCCGCCCCCGCCCTCGACCAGGATGCCCGTGCCCCGCGACCGGATCGGCGCGGCCTTGGCGGGCACCAGCGGGAACTCCTCGGACCTGGGGGCCACCGCGTCCCGGAACTGCTGGGCGACAGCCGAGGCCACCTTTTCGCCGTAGCCGATGGCGGCCAGGAGGTCGTCGGGATTGCCCAGCTTGAGGCGTGCACACAGGTCGGCGAGGGAATCCGACTTGGAGAGCGCTGCCTGGCGCGTGCGATCGAGCTCGCGCTCCAGCGACTCGCGTCCCAGCAGGATCATCTCCTCGCGGCGCTGCTTCTTGTACCAGCCCCTGATCCGCTGCTTGGCAGTATTGGTGACGGCAAAGGCCAGCCAATCCAGGCGCGGCCGCTCGACCTTGCCCGTCAGGACCTCGATGATGTCGCCGTTGCGCAACCGGGTCTCGAGCGGCACCATGCGGCCGTTGACCCGAGCGCCCGTGCAACGGTGCCCGACACTGGAATGGACCCGGTAGGCGAAGTCGATGCAGGTCGCCCCGCGCATCAGGTCGATGACGTCGCCTGCGGGCGTGAAGACAAAGACCTCCTCGCTGAAGAGATCGTCCTTGACCGACGACATGAACTCGTCGGCGTCGTGCATGTCCGGTTGCCAGTCGAGAAACTGCCGGAGCCACGTCAGCTTCTC
Source organism: Candidatus Sericytochromatia bacterium (assembly GCA_035286125.1). GTDB lineage: Bacteria > Cyanobacteriota > Sericytochromatia > S15B-MN24 > VGJW01 > VGJW01. The sequence goes on along the minus strand of JAYKIS010000017.1, from coordinate 18,229 downwards.
GTCGGACTTCGAGAAACTGCCCCCCTCCTTGTAGCGCCAGTGGGCGGCGATGCCGTACTCGGCGACCTGGTGCATCTCCTGGGTCCGGATCTGGACCTCGAAGGGCGCGCCGTGCGGCCCCATCACGGCGGTATGCAGGCTCTGGTAACGGTTGCCCTTGGGCATCGCAATGTAGTCCTTGAAACGCCCGGGCAGGGGCAGCCAACGCGTATGGACCAACCCCAGCGCGTGGTAGCAATCAGGCAGCGAGTCGACGATGACCCGCAGCGCCGTCACGTCGAACAGGTCGGCGAACTCCTTGCCCTGGGACGTCATCTTGTTCCAGATGCTGTAGAAGTGCTTGGGCCGGCCCAGTACCTTGCCCCGGATGCCGGCCGTGTCCAGATCGGCTTCGATCTGGCCGACAATCTCGCGCAGCTTGGCCTCGCGCTCGTCCCGCTTTTCGGCGACAAGCCCCGTGATGCGGGCGTACTCCTCGGGGTGCAGCCATCGGAAGCACAGGTCCTCGAGCTCCCACTTGAGCTTTCCCATGCCCAGTCGGTGGGCGAGGGGCGAGAAGATGTCGAGCGTCTCCTGGGCGATCTCGACCTGCTTCTCGCGGGCCATCGGTCCCAGGGTGCGCATGTTGTGCAGGCGATCGGCGAGCTTGACGACAATGACCCGGATGTCCTGCGCCATCGCCAGGAACATCCTGCGGAAGTTCTCGGCCTGGCGCTCGCGCTTGCTCGAGAAGGAGAGCTTGCCCAACTTGGTGACGCCCGCGACCAACTGGACCACCTGGTTGCCGAATCGCTCCTCAAGCGCCGCCTCACCGACGTCGGTGTCCTCGAGGACATCATGGAGCAGGCCTGCCGCGATCGTCGGGGCATCGGCACCGAGGCGCGCCAGGATCAGCGCGACTTCGTAGGGATGGACGATATAGGGCTCTCCGGACTTCCGGGCCTGCCCTTCGTGCATGCGGTGCGCAAAGGTGTAGGCGTCACGCACGAGCGCGACGCCGTCCGGAGGAAGCGTGCCCTCGATGAGGCCGATCAGGGCATCGTGGGGTTCACGCGGCGGAGCAGCGGAAGACAAGGTTCATGGGTCATACCCCCGGAACGGCCCACCGTCACGGTCACGGCCGCCAGACCATCATGGCCGGCATGCCCGAGCCCGGATCAGTAGGTCAGGATCGGGTAGATGTCGAGGCCGAGTTCGGCCACACGCGCCCGGCCGCCAAGGAACGAAAGCTCGACCAGGAAGGCGGCCTCGAGAACGTCACCGCCCAGCTGGCGAACGAGCTCAAGGGTGGCGGACACCGTGCCGCCCGTGGCCAGCAGGTCATCGACGATCAGGACGCGGCTGCCCGGGGCCAGCGCATCCTCGTGAATCTCGAGGGCATCCGTGCCGTATTCCAGCGTGTAGGTCTGGCGGACGGTCCGGGCGGGCAACTTGCCCGGCTTCCGCACCGGCACGAAGCCACATCCCAGCGCATACGCAAGGGGCGCCCCGAGGATGAAGCCGCGGGACTCGATGCCGACGACGGCGTCAATTCGGGAATCGGCATGCCGGGCTGCGATGTGATCCACGGCTGCACGGAAGATATCCGGCTCCTGCAGCAGCGGCGTGATGTCCTTGAAGACGATGCCCGGCTTGGGGAAGTCGGGAACGTCGCGGATCCGGTCCTTGAAGCGGGCGGTCAACTCAGCCGTGAGCACGTCGGGAACCTCTGCCCCCCTTCGCGCAGGGAAGGGGAAGACGCATGTTAGCCCATCCCCGGCCAACTGGTCCAAACCACGGGCTTTCGCGTTGAAGGGCGCGATCCTCGGGGCATAGGGCAGTTGATGGCCGTCGTGCAAGAGACAGGCCTTTCCCTTCCGGGAGGGGCAGCCCTTGCTGCATGCGCCGCCCTGGCCGTGCTGCCGTCCTGCGCGCTGCAGGCCGGCCCCGCTCTGCCGGGGCAATCACGGACCGGAACGGCCACGCTCCGACTCACATGGCCGGGCACGCCCCGTGCCACGCAGGCCGCCCCGCTCATCGCCCCGACATGGCGGCTGCGTATCCTGGCCCCGGGAGGCAAGGAAACCCTCCTGCCCGTGACGGTGGGCGAGGCCGGCGACACGACGGATGTCCAGGGCATCGCCCCCGGCGAGAACGTGCTCGTGGCCCTCGAACCCATGTTCGAGGGCGTGCCGTTGCCCGGTGCCACTTGGCGCGCCGTCGTGGCCCTCGAGGAGGGTGCGACGAAGGAGGTCACCTTCACGCCCTCGGGAACGGCCCTCGGCGAAGTCTACGAGACGCTGCTCAGGCGAACGGACGCCGAGACGATGCTGGCTGCACTGCCCGTGGCATCCGTCTCGGCCTTCGTCAGGGCCATTCATGACACGCCACCGGCCCTGCCCACGTGGGGGCGAATCGATGGCAAGGCTCTGGCCGACGCCATCGTCCTGCGCAACGGGAGCCTGCCGGGTGAGGTCCTGCCCTTCCGGACGGGTGAGGCAGCCGTCGACATCCGCATCCGGGGCATCAGTCCCGTCCTCCCCGTCACGATGGCCGTGCTCGACCCCGCGTCGGTCCCCCATGCCTCGGCCCGGGCCATCCCGGCCGGCCCCGACCCCCTCCACCGGATCCGGGGCGTTCGGCCCGGCACCTGGCCTGTCCAGATCCGTGTCCACGACCTGCCGATGCGGACGGCCACCGTCTCGGTCACCGCCGGTGGCACGGGCCGGGTCGACCTCGACCTGTCGCCGTGGCAAGCCGGCCCCCCCTTGCCCGTTCCCCTCGGGGGAGGCAGCGTGGCGACCCTTGGCGGACGCATCTACGTCATCGGTGGCCTCACGGCGTCCCGCGAGGCCACGGACTCGGTCTGGATGCTGGACACGCTTGCCACGACCCCGGGATGGGTGGCCCGACGGCCTGCCTCGCTGCCTCGGGAGGGCGCCGCAGCCGGCGTCGTGGAGGGCCGCATCCTGGTTGCCGGTGGCATCACGCCCAACGCCCAGGGCTTTCCGGTGCCGACCCGGCGGGTCGAGGCCTACGATCCCATCGCCGATACCTGGTCCGCCCTGCCGGACATGCCGTTCGACACCACCATTCTCACGCCCCCCAGCGGCTTCGATGGCCAGGGCACCAGCAGCCTGATGGGGGGCGTCCTGCTCGACGCGCTCTGGATTCACGGGGCGCGCGGCCTCGATGTGCTGCCCAGCAGCCTCTTGCGGGCACTGCCCGGCGCCTCGGGTGCCACCTGGTTCACGCCACCCGTCACGGGTGCGGCGTCGCCCCGTACTCAGGCCGCCTCCATCTCGGGTGACGGCCAGTGGTGGCTGGTGGGGGGCCGCATGATGCCTCCCGCGCCGTTCCTGACGGGCTCGGGCCAGGCCTTCGAGGCCGGAGCCCCGCGGGAAGATGCCGAGATGCTCGATGCCCGAGGCACGGTGCCGCGTTGGCGCAGCGTGGGCCAACCGCTGATCGAGGCCCGGGCCGAGGCAGCAGGTGTCGTGCAGGCGGGCCGCCTGCTTGTCTTCGGGGGCGTCGGTCCCGGCCGCAGGGCCCTGGGTTCCGTCGAGCGCCTCGACCCCGGGGGCTCCGGCTGGCGCGCTGTCGGAGCCTTGCGACAGCCCAGGGCCTCGCTGGGTGCGGCCCTTGCGGGGGGCAAGGTCTGGGCCATCGGCGGCCTTGCGGGACGCCAGACAATCTACTACGAGAATCCCTGGCCCGACGGGATCGACATCGAGGCGTCGACGATCGCCACGGATACCGTCGAGTTCGCCCCCGTCGGGGAGTTGGGCTTGTGAGGGGTCGCGTGGCCATGATGCTCGGCACCGCAGCCCTGCTGCCGCTCGCTTGCCGCCAGCCCAGCCCTTCGGTGGACAGCAGGCAGATTGTCCTGACGCCTGTCCCGACGCAGACGCCCGATTCGTCTGCCTCGTCCCCGACCGATCCCGCCTCAGGGGATACGCCCGAGCCCACGCCCAGCGCCCCCGGGCGCACACCTCCGCCCACGCCCGAACCCGCACGCCAGGCCAACCTGTGGATCGAAGTCCTCGTGGACGACACGCCCGGGGCCATCCGTATCCAGGCCCTCTCCGCCACCGACCTGAGCATCGACTGGATCCTCGAGGCGCCGGGCACGATGGCCGATGTCCGCACGGGCACCATGCGCCCGGATGCCGAGACTGGCCTGGCGACCGTCCTCGTCGAAGGCATGTACCCCGGGGTTGCCACGGCCTCGGTGACGCTGATCTCAAGCCAGGGCACGCTGGGGACCACGACGGCGACGGCGTCTCTGGCCTCGGGCCGGAACAACGTCCTGCGACTCGGGATGATTGCCTCCGGGTCCCTCTCGGTCGACCTCCGGCAGGACCTGCCTTGGCCCACGCCGGACATCCGGATGACGGTACGCCCATGAGACGCTCCACCCCCTCAAGGGCGCCTTCGGCAGGTTGGCTGGTCTTCCTCGCAGGCTGTGGCCTGATGGCCGCTTGCGCCGGCCCCCTGGCCCCGGCCGCGACCCAGGCGACCCGCAACGTGCCCGACGTCGCGTTCGGTGAGGCCCCGGTGGCGGCGGGCAGCCTGAGGCTGGTGGTGACGCTGCCGACGTCCCTGCAGGCCGCATCGGACGGTCGCACGACACTTGCCCTGGCCGGTTTCATCGACCGCATCGAGGTCGAGATCCTCGGGGCCAACATCCCGGGAGGCCGGCATACGGCGGTCTTTACCCGCAGGGAATTCCGTGGCAAGGCCATCGTGCTGGTCTTCGGGCGGCTTCTGCCCGGTCAGGTCAGCGTAAGCCTGAACTTCTTCGACCGCGCCGGACGCAAGCTGGGCAAGGCCGTGAGCGAGACGCTCGAGGTCGGGCCGACCTTGCCGGTCGAAGCGACGCTATCCCTTGTGCCCGAGGAAGCCTCTCTCAGCGTGCCCTTCGACCCCGTCACGGTCGAACCCACGACGGCGGTGCAGTTGGGCGGGCAAATCCAGCCCTATGAACCGGGCCAATGGACCGAGGCCCCCCCGCTGCTCATGCCGCGCGCGGGCGGCAGCCTGCTCGTGCACGGCGGCACTGTGATGGCGGTGCTGGGCGCTCCCGGTCCTTCCGTCGAACGGCGCGACCCCGCGACCGGCATGTGGCAACTCGTCACGCTGCCCTCTTCCTACAGCGTCCTTGTCCGCGATGCGGCCATCCAATCGGCTGCGGGCAGCCTCCATGTCGTCGGGGGCGACAGCTTCGGTGTGGACCAACCCTTCGGCTCCTCGCTGGACATGGCCCGTATCCGTCCCGAGGCCGCCTTCCCGGATCGCATTCAGAACGTCTCCCGCGCGGCGGGCGTCGTGGTGCCCCAGTTCGAGGGCGAGCTGGCCCGATCAGGGGCCGCAAGTTTCATGTGGCGGGACGAGCTGGTCCTGGTCGGAGGACGCGGCGAGCACCTCGCCGAGACAGGACTGCCCCGGCATGGCTGGGTGCTGCCCGTGACCGGCAGCGCCTATGCCCCCAGCCGGGGCACGTGGCGACGGCTTGCCGGCCTGGGCACGCCCCGCGCGGACCTTGCCGGCGCCACGGTCGACGGTGTGATGGCTGCCATCGGAGGCCGCACGCCCGGAATCGCCACGGCCGCCAAGGACCGTTTCCTGGGCCTGCCGTGGCACGACGCCGCCACGGCGCAATGGACGGCCGTGACGACAGTCGAGACCTACGATCCGGTCGAGGAGCGCTGGCAGGCGGTACCCGCACTGCCCGAGGCCCGCTGGGACCATGCCGCGACAGGGCACGCAGGACGGATCTGGGTGAGTGGCGGGCGCAATGCTGCCGGACAACCCGTAGCCTCGGTCTGGAGCTGGGCACCGGGCGAAGCGTCGTGGCGTGTCGAGCCGTCAATGACGCGGTCGCGTGCCAGCCACGGCATGGCCGTCATGCCCGGCGGTCTGCTGCTGGTCGCCGGCGGCGAGGGCACCGAAGCCTTTACCAGCCGGCACGTCGAGGTCCTGCGGCCATGAAGCGGATGCTCCGGCACCTTGTCCTCGCCACGGCCGCGTCGGTCCTGCCGGCCGGCTGCCAGGCCCCGCCCCCCACGGCCGACGCAGGCTTGCCCCTGCCGATCATCGGCCTCGGCACGGCGTCGGACGGCCGCGACCCTGTCCTCGCGTGGCGGTCCGAACGTGCCGAACCTGCCGCGGCGAACGTGCTTGCAGGGGAACTGCTGGTGGGAGTGGCGCAACCAGGCCTGACGCCTGTGGCACTTGCCGGCCTGCCTGTCCGCCGCCTGCCGGGCACCCACTTCCTGCTGGTGCGGACGGCGGCATCAGCAGCCGACGACCTCGGCAACCAGTTGCTGGCAGATCCCGATGTCCGCTGGGTCACCCGCCACCGTGTCGCGACGCCGGCCACCGAACCCTTTTATGACGGTGATCCGCTGACGCCCTACAACCCGGCCCTTCGCCTGCTCAAGGTCCAGGAGGCCCTGCTCGAGATCTTCGGGGCCGGGCGTGGCTGGACGAATACCTGCGTGGCCGTTCTGGATTCGGGTGTCGAACGGCTGCATCCGGACCTGGCAGGGCACGTGCTGGAGGGCTACCAGACCAGCGAGGGCTTCGACCCCACCACGCCGCCGCCCTCGGCCGACTACGACGTCAACCCCGGTTTCCATGGCACGCGGGTCGCAGGCGTCATCTCGGGCGCCGTCGGCAATGACACCGGCGCCGCCGGCATCGCCCCCGGCTGCCTCATCCTGCCGGTCATGGTCGCCGATCCCGCCTCGGGCCAGATGGCAACGTTCTCGATTCTCGGGGGCATGTGGCTGGCGGCACACCTGAACCGCCCGGAGGCCCCCTATCCCTGGCTGCAGGGCGTAGGCGACGGCACGCCTGTCCATGTGGTGTCGATGAGCCTGGGCTTCGAAGGCGTGGAAAGCCGCATCGCCGCCTTCGACGAGATGGCAGGCCTGCTTCGTCGGCGCGGTATCGTGGCCGTGGCCAGCGCCGGCAATGCCGGAGGCGCGGTGACGGCACCCGCCAACAGTCCGGGCATGATTGCCGTGGGGGCCACCGTTCCGCCCCCCAGCGCCGAATCGCTGGCTCCATACAGCAACCACGGCGACGGCCTCGACTTCGTGGCCCCCGGCTCGGGCATCTGGACCACCGACGGAGCCAACCGGGCCTCGGGCCTGCCCGACTATGCCAAGGCTTACGCACGCTTCACCGGAACCTCGGCCGCAGCGCCGATGGTCGCGGCCATGGCGGCCCTTGTCCGTGGGCGCTACGCAACGGAACTGGACGCCCATCCCGCTCCGGCCGACTGGATCGAGGCGAGACTGCGGGAAAGCGTCGTGGATCTGGGCGAACCGGGCTGGGATCCCTACTTCGGCTGGGGTCGTCCCGATGCCCACAAGGCCGTGACAGGTCCCTTCGTGCCCTGAGGGTCGGCTTGCGTCCGGCCGGCCAGCGTGGCTAGCATGACGGGATGCAGTCTGATTCCGGTCACGACCTCGGCCAAAGCCTCGAACGCCTCGCACGGCGCCGTCGCCTGTATACGGTGGTCATGCTGGGGATGTTGCTGACGGCCTTGCTGGGCACCTCGATCTATCCCTACATGATGGCTGAAGGCCCTGCGGCCTCGCCTGCCCCGGCATCCCCCATCCCTGATCCCTTCGGGGAGCTGGAGCAGGTGGTCCGGACCCATCCCCGCGATGTCGAGGCCCTGACCGAGCTGGGCAACCGCTATTACGACGCGGAGCGATACGCCGACGCCGAGGGGGCCTACCGCAAGGTGCTGGCCGTGACACCGGGCAACCCGGCCGTAACGACTGATCTGGGCACGGCGCTGTTCTACCAGAAGAAGACCTTGGAGGCGATTGCGGCGTGGCGTTCGGTCCTCGAGACCCATCCCCGCCAGGCGCAGGCCAGGGTCAACCTGGGCCTTGCCTACCACAGCCTGGGGCAGACGCCCAAGGCCATCCGCGAGTGGGAACTGGCCCGAGAGACGGCGACAGACGACGGCATTCGCAAGACGGCCGAGCAATTCCTGGCGCAGGTCAGGCCAGCGACGGCAACGTCCTCGGCCCAGCCCGGATAACCCGGCTTCCGGAAACCGCAACCCGGCGGCAACCCCGGAACGTCATGGTGCGGTCATGGTTCGTGGCCCCGTTGCACCCAAGGCCGCTGCTGCGGGAGCATCCCTCGTCGTGCTGCTTGCGGCACTCTCGGGTTGCTTCTGCACCGATTCGCCCGATTCCGTCCTTGCGCGCCCCGAAGCCATCGAGGAAACACCGGCCATCCTTCTGTCCCCGGTCCGGGAGGTGGGCATGGGCGACCTCATGCTGGTGCCCGCGCCTGCGGAAGAGCCGGTCCTGCTGGGTGGGGATCCGGAGCGCGTGGTCCTTGCCGATCGGGGGGGGCGTGTCCGCAGGGGCTGGCCGGACGGTGCGACCGTGGCCCATCAGGCCGGGACGATCTCGGCCATGGCCTCGACCGGTGACGGCAGCCTGTGGATCGCCGGCTCCGCCGGCCTGGTCCGTGTCCGAGGCGACGTGCCGGATGCGGTCCGCCCGTGGAGGCTGCCCGACGGCGGGCAACCCGTCATTCGGGCGCTGGTGGCCGGCAAGGGCGGAAGCCTCTGTGCCACGGTCGATCACGGCCTGATCGTCCTCGATCCGGAGGCCGGCACGGCCCGCTGGCTGGCCGGAGGCCCCACGCCGGGATGGGCGGACGGGCAGGGCGAGGCAGCCGCCTTTCATGACCCGGAAGGCCTGATCCGGCAGGGCACGGACCTGTTCGTGGCCGATGGCGGAAACCATGCGATCCGGATCGTTTCCGAGACCGGTCACGTGACGACAAGCGTCGGTGGCAAGCCGGGCCTGATCGACGGCCCCCTCGCAAGCGCCCGACTGAGGAACCCGAGGGGGCTCCGGCACCATCCGCGCTGGGGCATCCTCGTTTGCGACACCGGTAACCACGCCCTGCGCCGCCTCGGTCCTGCCCGCCTGGACACGATCGCCGGCGACGGCTGGCCCGGAACCCTGCCCGGTAGCCTGCCGGACGTGCGCCTGACGGCACCGTTCCAGATGGTCGGAGCCTGGCTGCTGGGCGCCGATGGGCGACTGTGGCACTGGGAGTCGCCATGAAGCCCACGCCATCGGCCGGCCTTGCAGGCACGCTGCTGGCATGCCTCGCCGGCTGCTTCGGTGCTGCCGAAGCAGAAGCACCGCCGGGCGCGGCATTGCCCGTCGTGCAGCCGACCGTTCAGGCACCGCCAGCTGTCGAGACGCACAAGCGCATCACGGGCCTGTCGCGGCCAGCCGGCCTCCTCGTCCGTCCCGAAGGCCTGTTCGTCACCGATGAAGGAACCGGGCGGATCTGGCTGCTGCCCCCGGATGCCGGCAGTCCTCAAGTCGTCGCGGGACCCGACGGGGGTCTCGAGGGGCCGGGCGCCATGGCGGGGGACGAGGCAGGCAACCTCTTCGTCGCGGAGCGATCGGGGAGGCGGGTCGTCTGCCGGGATCCGGAAGGTCGCTGGCTGACGGTCATGGGCGGCGGAGAGGCGACACCCGGGACGGAAGCCCTCCGCGGCACCGACCTGTTGCTCGCCGATCCGGCGGGCCTGGCCATGGACACACAAGGTGACCTCGTGGTCCTCGATGCAGGCTGGCGCATGCTGCTGATACGCAGGGCCGATGGCCTGACCTCGGCGGTGCAGGCTCCGGGCATCGGCCCCTCGGCCCTCGCGTCCGCCCCCGATGGCACGCTGCTGGTGCTCGATCCCGCAGAGGGCCGCCTCTACGGAGGAGAACCCGGGAAGTGGCATCTTGTCGCAGACGGCCTGAACCGGGCCTTCGGGCTGGTCGCCGATGCCCGGGCTCCCTGGTCGGTCCTCGAGACCCCGGCCCGAATCGTGCAGGGCCCCGATCATGCGGGCACCCCCATCCGCGGCGGCATCCGGCCCACGGCGGCGACGACCTTGCCCGGGGGTGGCTGGGCCATTGCCGATGGCGGCCTGGGCGGCGTCCTGATCCAGGCCCCCTGACGGGCGGCCATGCGGGCCTTGCGGCACAGGCACGCATCGGGCGGACTGCCGTCATCCACAGCCTCTTGGCGCAGGGAGGATCCCCGATGGAGCATGGCAGTCGCCTCGAGAGGCTACGGCAGGGCCTGGAGGGCCGTGCCCGCGACCACCTCCTCGTCACGCACCCGGCCAACGTGGCGTGGTTGACGGGTTGTCACGCCCACGGTGCCGTCGTCCTTGTCGGCCCGGACCGCTGCCGGGTGCTGCTGGATGGGCGTGCGACCCGGGCGTGGCGCGATCGTCTGGCCGGACCCTTCGAGGTTGCGGTGCTCGGGCCCGAGGGCCTGGGAGACGCGGTGGCCCGCCTGCTCGGTCGGGCCCGGGGCACGCTGGCCTTCGAGCCCGATGGCCTCGACTGGTGGCAAGCCGTGGCGCTCTCCCGGTCGCTGCCGGACGGCTGGGCTCTGGATGCCGCGGGCGGCGATGTCGAATGCCTGCGGCGCCGCAAGGATGCGGGGGAAATTCGATTGCTCTCGGAGCTTGCCCGGGAAGCTTGCCGCCTGCGGGATGAAGCGGCACGGCGGCTGCGCGACGGACAAGCCGAGGACAGGGTCACGGCAGCCATCCTGGAGGGCATCGCGGCGAGCGGGAGCCTGCCGGCCTTTCCACCCATCGTGGCCCGCGGCCTCGACACGCTCGACCTTCATCCGGCCGGCAGGCGACCGATGCGGCGCCCTCCCGGGATCGCCCTCGTCGACCTGGGGCTGGCTCGAGGGGGCATGAACAGCGATGTCGCCTGCAGTGTCCGTTTACCAGGACACGGACGAGCCAACATGCCACTCCTGCTCGAGGTGGCCGAGGCCGCCTTCCAGGCGGCCCTCGAGGCCCTGGTGCCGGGAGCGCGCGCAGCCGCGGTCGCTTCGGCTGCCGGCCAGGTCCTGAGGCGCCATGGCCTCGAGGTTCGTCACGACACGGGTCACGGCATCGGCCTGCAGGTCCATGAGGCCCCCTGGATCGCCGAGGATAGCCCCGACACGATCGAGGCGGGCATGGTGGTCTGTCTCGAGCCCGGTGCCTACCACCCGGCCCTGGGCGGTGCCCGGCGCGAGGAAATGGTGCTGGTCACGGAGCGGGGCGGCCTCGTCCTGGGTTCAGTGGCGGCAGACGCCCGCCCGTTGGTATGATGGGCTCCCTTCCCTGCACCGAGGTTCAGCCCTTGATCTCCACCAACGACCTGCGTACCGGCACCACCATCGAAATCGAGGGTGACGTCTTCGTGGTCCAGGACTTCCAGCACGTGAAGCCCGGCAAGGGTGCGGCCTTCGTCCGGACCCGCCTCAAGAACGCCAAGACAGGCAACGTGGTGGAGCGGACCTTCCGTGCAGGGGAAAAGGTCGCGCGTGCCGTCCTCGAGAAGAAGCAGATGCAGTACATGTACGCTTCCGACGACGAGTACTACTTCATGGACCTCGAGACCTTCGACCAGACGCCCATCCTGGCCGACAAGCTGGGCGACAAGATCAAGTGGCTCAAGGAAGAGATGGTCATCGAGATCCTGACATGGCAGGGCATGATTCTGGGCATCGACCTGCCCAACTTCGTCGAACTGCGCATCGTCGAGACGCCTCCCGGCGTCAAGGGCGACACGGCTTCGGGTGGCGGCAAGCCCGCGACGCTCGAGACCGGCGCCGTCGTGCAGGTGCCCTTCTTCGTGAATCCGGACGAGGTCATCCGCGTCGACACGCGCACGGGCACCTATCTGGATCGGGTCTGACGCCTTGGATCTGGGTCTCCCCGAAATCCGCGAACTGGTCCGCATCCTGCAGGAAGGCGGTCTGACGGAGCTTGCCGTCGAGGCAGGCAGCGTCAAGGTCCAGCTCAAGCGGGGCGGCACCGTGACTCTGCCGGATGCGGTCGAGATGCCGTCAACGGTCGTGGCGCCCCAGGCCACTCCGGCTCCGGTTGCGCCGGCACCTGCCGCCAGCGACACGCAGGTCGTCCGCTCTCCGATGGTCGGGACCTTCTACCGCTCTCCCTCCCCCGAAGCCCCGCCTTTCGTCGACGAGGGTTCGGTCGTGACGCCAGGCCAGTGCCTCTGCATCATCGAGGCCATGAAGCTCATGAACGAGATCGAGGCCGAGCAGGGCGGCCGAATCGTCAAGGTGCTCGTGGCGAACGGCGACCTGGTCGAATACGGGCAACCGCTTTTCGAACTCGCCCGCTAACCCCGTGTTCCGCAAGGTCCTGATCAGCAACCGGGGCGAGATCGCCCTTCGGGTCATGCGTGCGTGCTCGGAACTGGGCATCGACACCGTGCTCGTGCACTCCGAGGCAGACCGCGACAGCCTGCCCGTGCGCCTGGCCGACGAGGCCCTCTGCATCGGTCCCGCCGCAGCCCACCTCAGCTATCGCAACATCCCGGCCATCGTCTCTGCCGCCTTGCTGACAGGCGCCGAGGCCGTCCACCCCGGCTACGGCTTCCTGGCCGAGAATGCTCGATTCGCGGAGATCTGCCGAGACCACGGGCTGACCTTCATCGGCCCTTCGCCCGAATCCATCGCCACCATGGGGGACAAGATCCGGGCCATCGAGACGGCGCGTGCGCTGGGCGTGCCCACGGTACCCGGTTCCGGCGGCCCCGTGCGCGATCCGGCCGAGGCCAGGGCGATCGCGGATCGGTTGGGCTATCCGGTCATCATCAAGGCCTCGGCGGGCGGTGGCGGGCGCGGCATGCGCGTCGTGCAGGGCCCCAGGCGCCTCGAGGAAGAATGCGAGCTGGCGTCCCGCGAAGCCGAGGCGGCCTTCGGGGATGGCGCCGTCTACCTCGAGAAGTACGTCCTGCACCCACGCCACGTCGAGGTCCAGATCCTGGCGGATCGCCACGGCAACGCCATCCACCTCGGGGAGCGCGATTGCTCGGTCCAGCGCAGGCACCAGAAACTGCTCGAGGAGGCACCTTCCCCGGCCGTCGACGACAACCTGCGGCAACGCCTGGGCGAGGCGGCGCTCAGCCTGGTGCGCGGCCTGGGCTACGTTGGCGTGGGCACGGTCGAGTTCCTGCTCGATGCCGACGGTCAGTTCTACTTCATGGAGATGAACACCCGCATCCAGGTCGAGCACCCGGTCACGGAGATGATCACGGGCATAGACCTGGTCGCGTGGCAGATCCGGGTCGCGGCGGGCGAGCGCCTGCCGTGGCGCCAGGAGGATATTCCCTTCCGTGGCCATGCCATCGAATGTCGCATCAATGCCGAGGACCCGCAGCGCGACTTCCGGCCTTCTCCGGGCGCTCTGGTGGCCTGGTTACCGCCGGGGGGCCCCGGCGTGCGCGTGGACTCCCATGTCTTCCCGGGTTACGTGGTGCCCCCGCACTACGATTCGCTGCTGGCCAAGCTGATCGTCTGGGGCGAGGACCGCGACACGGCCATCGCACGGATGCAGCGCGCCCTCGCCGAGTTCGCCATCACGGGCGTTCGGACGACCCTGCCGCTGCACGAGCGAATCCTCGACAACGCCTTCTTCCGGCGTGGCGATGTCTCGACCAATTTCCTGCAACGGCGCATCCTTGGAGCGTGAATCCCGTGACCGAAACCTTGAACATCCGACGCCTCGCGCGTGAGCTGGCCCTGCTGTCGATGGCCCAACTGGGTCCGTTGCCGGCCGAAGTCAAGCCCGAACTCGAGGAGCTCGTGACCCGTGCGGCCCACCTGCTGTCGGCCGAGGCGCGCGATCGCGTCGAGGAGGCAGCCGGTCTTGTCGACAAGGTCCGCCTCGAGCTGACGACGCTCGCCGAGGACGATCTGGCTCCCCGCCTGCTGGCCGAACTGGTCCGCCACGCCCGCAAGGACCCGTTGCCCGACGCCGCAGCCCTCGAGGAGGTCGCGCGCGCGTTCTGGATGGGTGCCCGTGACCTCGATGTGCTCGACCTGCTCAAGGGCGGTGTCGCCTCGGCCCACGCAGCACGGGTGCTCGAGGCAGCCGAAGCGATGGACCGCGCTGCCGACCTCGTCGGCGAGGCGCTGGACTGGCCCGAAAAGGCGTCGATCGCCGGCGGGCCCAAGGTGCGCAGCTTTGCCCTCGGCATGATCCGGCAGTACCTCGATCACGCGTCAGCCATCGACGCCGCCATCGACGAAGCCCTCGAGCACTGGTCCATCGAGCGCCTTGCGGCGGTCGACCGGGACATTCTCCGGCTCGCCGCGGCCGAGATCCGCCATGCCGAGGACATTCCCCTCGAAGTCGCCATCAACGAAGCTGTCGAACTGGCCAAGCGCTACGGAACCGAGGAGTCGGGACGCTTCGTCAACGGCGTGCTTGCGCGCTTCGCGCAGGATCGCAGCGGGAGCCGGCGCTCCTGATGCGTTGGTGGGACAAGCTGCGGGGCGTCGCGACCGAGGCGCCTCCCCTGACGATGCAGCAGGAGGCACCCGCGTCGGGAACCGCCCCGGCTCCTGAGGCCCTGCCTGCCGCGGAGGTCACGCCAGAGCTCGAACCCGGACCCACCGTCACGTCCGGACCGTCGGTTGAACAGACTCCGGACATCGCGGCAGCCCCGGAGGCTGCGCCTGTCCCGGAGACGCCCGCCACCCCCGATTCAGCGCCTCCCGAGAGCTTCTGGGGCAAGGCGTGGGCTTTCCTCAATACTCCCATCCCCGGCACACCGTCCTTCCGCATGGAGGGCGAGGCCGTCGAGCGCCTCAGGGAGCGCCTGACACGTACCCGGGGCCAGTTGGTCGACCGCGTCAGGGACCTGTTCCGCGGTCGTGCCCACGTGGATGGCGACACCTGGGATGCGCTCGAGGAGATCCTCCTCGAGTCCGACCTGGGTCCCGGCCTGACGGAGCAGGCGATGGACCACCTGCGTGCCGGCCTCAAGGCGGGCACCGTGACGCCCGACGGCCTGACGCGCGAACTGGCCCACTTCCTTGCCGGCAGGCTCGGGCCGGCGCGGCCCTGGGAGCCGGCGCCCGATCGCCTGAACGTGGTGACGCTGGTGGGCGTCAACGGGGCGGGCAAGACCACGACCCTGGGCAAGCTGGCCCGCCGCCTGGTCCTCGAGAACCGCAAGGTCGTGGTCGCCGCGGCGGACACCTTCCGTGCGGCTGCGGTCGAACAATTGGCCGTCTGGGCCGCACGGTCCGACGTGCCCGTCATCCGCCACGCAGAGGGCGGCGATGCGGCCGCCGTGGTCTTCGATGCCGTACGTGCCGCCAAGGCGCGTGACGCGGGCGTGCTGCTCGTCGACACGGCCGGCCGGCTGCAGAACAAGGCCAACCTGATGGCCGAGCTTGCCAAGATCGGACGGGTCCTGGACCGCGAGGCCCCCGAAGCCGTGCGCGAGACCTGGCTCGTGCTGGACGCAACGACCGGCCAGAATGGCCTGCGGCAGGCCGAGGTCTTCGGACAGGCCGTTCCGCTGTCGGGCGTCGTCCTGACCAAGCTCGACGGCACGGCCAAGGGCGGGGTGGTCTTCTCCATCCAGAGCCAGCTTGGCATCCCCGTGCGGCTCGCCGGACTCGGCGAGGGCGTCACGGACCTGCGGGACTTCGACCCGGGCGTGTTCGTCTCGGCCCTTTTCGAGGACGAGCAACCCCGGGAGGCCTGAAGCCGTGCGCACGGGCAGGCTGGCCGCGGGCCTCCTCGCGGCACTCGCGGCGCCGGTCCCGGCTGTTCCGGTCTGGGCGCGCGACCTCATCGAGAGCATCCGCGCCCGCGAGGTCTATGACGCCCGGCGACCGCTGCGGCCGGTTCCCTGCGAGGCAGGCGCGGAAGGCACGGCCAAGGTCTGGCTCCGGACGGATGCCGCCGAAATCTACCCGAGGGCCCTGACCCTGATCGAGGGTGCCCGCGAGGAGGTGCTGCTCGACATGTACCTGCTGGGTGGACGCATCGGCCACCAGGTGGCCGCGGCCCTCTCCCGCGCACGCAAGCGGGGCTGCAGGGTCCACGTCACCACATGCGCGGCGGAGCAGGCCATCGGGACGACGACGGAGTTGCTGACGGCCCAATGGGCCTACATGCGCCAGGCCGACCTCGAGCCCGAGGTCTATCCCCTGTCACGACTGCCGCGCGCGGAGCGCAATCCCCTGACGGTCATCGACCACGCCAAGGTCCTGGTATGCGATCGTCGTCGCGGCATGATGGGCGGCGCCAACCTCTTCGAGGTCGCCGACACCGACCATGACCTGATGCTCGAGTTCGACGGCAACATCGGGGAGGCGCTCGCACGCGAGGTGGCAAGACCCTTTGGCTGGCCCCTGCCGCCCTTGCAGCTTGCCCCGACCGAGCCTCCAGCAGGCGGTCAGGCGGCTTCCCTGGCCCTGGTGCGCAACGACGAGGAACTGGCCTGCGGCAAGGACCATCTGATGCGCCTGCTGCGCGGAGCCCGCAAGAGCATCGAGGCCGGCGTCTTCGAGTTCAGCGACCTCGAGGTGACGGAAGCCCTGGTCGCGGCCCACCGCCGCGGTGTGGCCGTCAAGGTCCTGCTCGATCGGCACCGCTTCGACGGGAAGTGGTCCGGAGGGCCCATCGCAAGCATCCCGCGGTGGGGCGTGCCCAACCTCGTCGTGGCCGAACGCCTGCACGAGGCCGGGGTGCCTGTCCGCTGGTACGAGGCGCGCCGGGACCAGGAAGAGTTCCACGCCAAGTACGCCATCATCGATGGCGAGGTCGGCTTCTTCGGGTCCTTGAACTGGACGCCCAGCGCCTTCCATACGTTCCGTGAGCTCAACGTCTACTGGCAAGGACCGAGCGTGGCCCTGCTCGGGTCCAGCTTCCTCGCGGACTGGACGCGACACGCGCAACCCGTGAAGCCGCTGGACAGCTGGCAGCGCTGGGGCGCCCGGGCCATCGAGTGGCTCGACCGCCAGGGCATCTGCTACTGGTAGGGCGTCAGCCGCCCCGGACGGACTGGCTCAGCTTGACGAAACGCTCGTCCATCTCGCGCAGGCGCTGCGCCAGCAGGCGCGCGATGCGGGCGACCAGCATGGGGTTGGTCTCGACCAGGGACGCCACGTCGTGGATAACGAGGAACTCGGAGGGCTGGTTGGCAAAGACCGTAGCAGTCCGGGGCGACTCGAGCAGGAAGGAAACCTCACCGAAGACCGAGCCCGCCTCGTTGACGGACGCGATGATCTGGCCGTGCATCTGGATGTCCACGCCGCCCGACAGCAACATGTAGAGCTCGTGGCTGTGCTCGCCCTCGAGGAACAGGGCCTGTCCCGCCTGGTAGGTACGGCGGGTGGATGCTTCGGACATGGGTCGGGTCTCCCGGTCTGCGGAACATTCCCAGCATACCCTAGCTGCCGACGTTGGCACGGACACGGGTCACGTCCGGCAAGCGCCGCGAACGGCTTGCCCGCCTCGTCATGCGCGTGGGACCATGCCCTCCATGAAATTGGGTGATTGGACGCTCGACTGGCTGCATGACACGGCTTTCGGGCTCGACGGCGGGGCGATGTTCGGCGTGGTTCCCCGGATGGTCTGGCAACGCAAGTACCCGGCCGATCGCGACCACTTCATTCCCCTGGCGCTGCGGCCCCTGCTGATCCGGGGCCACGGACGCACCGTGCTCGTCGACTCCGGCTACGGCAGCAAGCTGGACGCCCGCCAGCAGGGCCAGTTCAGGCTGATCCGCCCTTGCGATCCGGTCCGGACGCTCGCTGCGGCAGGCCTCGCCCCGGACGCAATCACGGACGTGATTGTCACGCACATGCATCCGGACCACGCCGGGGGCCTCGTCACGCGCACCGAAGACGGCACCCTGGTGCCGACCTTTCCACGTGCACGGATTCACTTGCAGGCCCGCGAGATCGAGGCCTTGCACACGCCGCACCCGCGGACCCGCCACGCCTACCCGGACGAGAATTGGCGTCCGCTCGAGGAGGCCGGGTTGCTCGAGGCCGCGGACGGCCACAAGGTCCTCGCCCCCGGCCTCGAACTGCACCACACGGGCGGCCACTCCCTGGGTCACCAGGCCCTGACGCTTTCCGGCGACGGCCAGACGGTCCTGCATCCGGGAGACCTGATGGCGACGCACGCCCATCTGAACCCCTTGTGGGTGATGGCCTTCGACGACTTTCCGATGGACAGCATCCTCGCCAAACAGGACTGGGTGGCCAGGGCCCGCGAGGGCGGATGGTGGATTGCGTTCTACCACGACCTGTTCCACCTGGCGGGTCGACTCGGGGCAGACGGCCAGTGGGCCGAGTTCCTGCGGGCAGAACGGACCGACGATGTGGATCAGGCGCTGGCCAAGGT
>JAYKIS010000016.1:0-4678 GCA_035286125.1 Candidatus Sericytochromatia bacterium | reverse complement strand
GGGCATCAAGATCCAGGCCGTGGACGGCACACCCGACTATCGGGCGCTGCGCGAGTACCGCCTCGACCGCATCCGGCAGGTGGTCCCCCAGCCCCAGGTCTGCACCCACGACCGCCTGCCCCTGCTCCGGGTGGTGTTCCACGTCGACGGGGCCCTGCGGGACCGCCTCGTCACCCTGCAGACGCTCGAGGGCGATAACCTCCAGCACGTCACCCCTGCTGCGGACGGCACGCTCATGGTCGAGACGTGGGAGACCGGCCTCATCCGCGCCCGGCAGCGCATCTTCGCGCTGGGTCCCCACGTGCGCCGGATCGTCGAACCACCCGAACTGCTGCCGGTGCTGCAAGAGGCCCTGCGTGGCCTGCTCGGCACCGTGTCGGATCCCGCATCGCCCGTATCCGAAAGGAACGCTCCCGATGACGCCTGCTGATGACATGGCATCACGCTCGCCAGCCCTCATGCTTCGCATCGAGATGGCCAAGGCCTTGCTCGAGATCTGTGCGATTGGCAAGCCCGCCCAAGAAGACCATTGGGGCTTCTACTCGTATTCGGATGCCAGTCCATACTTCGGCGGCGGCATCGGTGCCTTCGTGTGGGGTCCCGACCTCAATACGATCCATGCCTTCATCGCGAACGTGCTGCCCTGCGACCCGCCGGACCGTGCCGAGGAAGGCGACCTCGTGCTATGCGCCACCCTGAACACCATCATCACTCGGCACGGTCATGACGAGGAATTCCTGCTGGAGCATCTGAACAGGGCGCTCCAGCGACACTCCGTCATCGAGTGGATCGGGCCCTTTCACGATCTCGCCTCGGGGCAGGGGGCCTTCGGGAGACAGCTGCGACATCATTTCCGGCTGAGCCTGGACGAGACCCGCGACCGAAGCCTCCCCGAACCGCCAGTGCCCGAGACGGTTCCGCCCATCACCGCGGAAGAGCTCACGGCCTTCATGGGCTACCTCGCAGACTACGGCGGGTAAGCATGAGACGCTTCGTCGGCCACTCCGGGCGTGATGGCCATCCGGCATTGCCCGCGGGATTCGCGCCCGTGCAGGACCTCGATGACGAACCGGAGCAGCTCTCGCTCTTCAGCCAGACGCTTGAAGAAATATGGGCCGAGATCGGCATCGCCCCCGAGGAATACCGTCGCTGGCGTTCCCTCGGCTGGGTTCCGGACGGCGGCTCGGCCACGCCCCCGGACGAGGCCATGGGCTTCGATCATCCACGCCGCGCGCGTCTGGCACTGTTGGTCGACATGGCCCGGTCGGGCCTGCCTGACCACGTCATCACGGGCTTCCTGCAGGACCTGCCGCTCGGGGCCGATCCGGCACGCGTGGCGTTGAGCTTTCGCCACGGCTGGGTCGAGGCCGTGGCTGCGGACGACACCGATCCGGAAGAGGATGCCAACCATCACGACGATGCGGATGAATGCTTCGACCGCTGGTTCGAAGAAGCACCCGAATGGGAGTTGGAGCTGCGCCTCGAGCAGATCGTCGACCGCCTGAAAGAGCTTGGGGCCGGGGAGCAGGTCCTCGAGACCGTTCAGTCACGTCTTGACTTGCCGTGAGCGAAATCCGGTCCACCCCACGGCAAGCCTGACGCCCCGCGACACCTTGTGGGCGCGCCCGGGCGTCAGTGCCTCGCGAGCCAGTTGTCCAGGTCGTCGATGCTGCCGAAGTCCAGCAGGTCCTCGGCCAGTTGCTCCAGCGTCTCGAGCGGCAAGGCTTCCATACGGGCCAACGCCTCGGGGCCCGGCAGCGCAACCGTGCGGCCCAATTGCCGGGTAATGGTCCGAACGAGCTGGGCATGGCTGCCATTGGCCCTGCCCTCGGCCCTGGCCTCGGCCTTGGCATCATCAAGCCATTCCTGAAAGTACCGCAACTCGATCGGGATCATGTCTGCCTCCGGAAGCGCGAGAAACGACGGGGAGAGATGACGCTGCAGGATACGATAGTAGCCTACGCGCTCCTGACTGGGCAACATCTCGATGTCAACAAGGGCCTGCTGCGCCAGGGGCACGTCCGTCAGGTCCCGGCAGTGCATCAACGCGTGCAGGACCGTCGCATGGGGATGGCCCGCAAGGTCTGCAAGGTCCATCCGGGGAAACTCCCGGGAGCCCAGCACCAGCGGTCGGATGCTCCCGCCACGGACCTCGAGCGGAATGGGCTTGCTGGCCCAGCGGGCGACCTTGGGATCGGGAGCGATGATGAGCAAGGCAACGTCGCACTTCCAGCGGTTGCGCATGGCCACCACATACTGGGACCAGGCCCAGGGCTTGGCAGCATCCACGCGCAACTGCACCTCCGCGATCAGGACCAGGCTCGGCTTGGCGGCATCCCCGAAGAGCAGCACGAGGTCGGCCCGGCGTTCGACCACGAGGGGTTCGCTGGCCGACGTGTCGACGCACGTCACGGGCAGCGCCGGGTCAAGCACGGGCAAGGCACGGGCCCATGCCGGGGCGAGGACCTCGGCCGACCGACGCACCAGCTCGACCAGGACCTCGTGGAAGGCACTCGGGGGCATGCCTCGATGCTGGCGGGGGTCCGGGCCGAGGTCCATTTGCTTGGCATAAGGACTTGAGGCAAGGCACGTCATGCCCCTGACCGACATCGTCTTGCGTCCGATGAGCACGCCCCGCCCGCGACAGCCGATGGAAGGCAAAAGTTTTTGCCTTGACCTCGAAGAGACCCGATAACCCTCGTGGCCCTTGCCTTTCAGACCAACAACAACCACCCCGAACCGTGGTCAATCGCACCGCCAAGGCCAACGGCGAGAACCGCCCGATAGGGGCTTGACAAACGCCAATGCGGATTTATGATACAAATGGCAGGTGACACGGCGCCGTTCTAATATCAGCCCATCCGGATGGGTGATGCGTACTTGAAGGCTTCCTGCCAGCCCAGCACAGGGCCAAGCGATAAACCGGGGCTCCCGTCGAAATCGGGTCCGGAGTGCAACCCACACCCTTGTGCGTGAGGTTGGCCGTCGCCCCGGTGCTTCCGAGCCTGGCCCGCCTCACGCACAGGGGCCCACCCCAACGGAGGCAAGGGTCGTGCACAAGGCTGGAAGACTGTGGAGCGAGGCAGAGGACCGGGCCTTGCTCCGGGCCATGATGGCGGGCGTCCCCATCGAGGACTTGGCTCATTTCTTCGGACGCAGCGACGGGGCCATCGAGGCCCGCTCCAAGCGCGTGGCGCTCGACCACATCGCCGGACGCCCCATGCCCGAGACCGAGGAAGAACGCCTCAGCACCCGGGAGTGGGGCATGGCAGCCTACCGCCACGCGACGATCCTGCGTCGCAGGCAACTGCCCCATGTCCATCCCCGAGCCTACGCCCCGTGGTCTCCGGAAGAAGACAGGGAATTGCTGTCCGCACTCCTCGCCGGCCTCGAGATTGGCGACCTCGCCACCCGGCACGGCCGACAGCCGACGGCCATCCGCAGCCGACTGCACAAGCTGGCCCTGGACCGGGTCTGGAACAGCCAACCCGAGGAGCGACACGCGGCTGGGGGATGAAGGCAGGTATCGTGAGGGTAGCCCATCCTCTCGCATCAGACCGAACGTCACGGCCACCGCCCACCATGACCACCCACCAACTGACCTTCCGCCTGCGCCTCGAACCGGGAGGTGACGACCGCGCGCCGGGGGGCGCCATCACCATGGCGCTCTGCGGACACTGGGACCACGAGGGCCCCTGCCGATGGCCCCACCTGACAGAGACGCGCGGCACCGACGACGACCTGGAGGTCAACGTCCGCCTTACGTGCCCCGATTCGGAGCGAGGGACGGTCCTTGCCCGCATCGAAGCCGCCCTCGCGACCGGTTCCCTGCTGGGTCCCGATGGCAGGACGACACGATGGAGCGTGCTGGGCCCGGACACCCGCCCGCAGCCCTAGTCCCGGGCGGCGCAGTTCACCATCCACGACACGCCGTAGCGGTCCACGACGGCCCCATAGGTCGCGCCCCAGAACATCTGCTCCAGTGGCTGCTTGACGACACCCCCCTCGGCCAGCGCAGCGAACAGGCGCCGGGCCTCGTCGAGCGTATCGGGCTCCAGGTTGAGATGCGCCGCGTTGCCCTGTTGCAGGTCGTGCCCCATCGACGCGACGGCATCCGTCCCCATCAGGACATGACCGCCCAGGATGGGCAGCGCCACATGCATGACGAGTCGCCGTTGGTCCTCGGGCAGATCCTCCATCCCGGGAACCTCCCCCATCCGCTGAAGCGGTGCGACGAACTCGCCCCCGAAGACCTCCCGGTAAAAGTGGAAGGCCTCCTCCGTCGTCCCGGGAAAGTTCAGATACGTGCTGGTCCGCGCCATCAGCCCCTGAGCCCCTGCATCAACGTCACCATCTGCGCGAGGGCCGCACCCCATCCGTTCTCGAAGTCCATCGCCCCATGTCGTTCCCGATCTTCGGGCGTGGCGTGGCGCGCCACCGCAAGATAACGCGTGCCCCCGTCCCGGGCCTCGAAGTGCAGTTCGGCCACGAAGGGAAAGTCCCCTTCCCCGTTCAGCACCAGCGGCCGGAAGTCCGGCCCCATGGCGTTGGTCCAGGCGAAACGCACGCCCGGCTCTGCCAGCAGCACGCAACCGTCGCCCTCGATCGTCGGCCCCTCCGGCCCGGCCATCACCGTCCGGAACCGGCCGCCCGGCCGGGCATCCACCTCGGCCTCGAG
>JAYKIS010000015.1:0-88566 GCA_035286125.1 Candidatus Sericytochromatia bacterium | reverse complement strand
CCCCTCGGGCGCCGTTGCACCGAGGCCCTGCTGGCTGCCCTCGCCCGCGGCATCGGTCGCGGCGAACCGGCCCTCTTTCCGAATGTGGTCTTCAAGGTGGCGCGTGGTATCAACCGGGATCCCGGCGACCCCAACCATGACCTGCTGCAATTGGCCGCCGCTGTTGCCGGTCAGCGCATGATGCCGACGTTCGTCTTCTGTGATGCCCCGGCCAATGCGGCCTCGGGTGCGCGCAGTGCCTACCTCTCGGGTTGTGCCCGCGTGCCCGGTACGCCGGCGCCGGGCCGCGTGGCGCACCTGGCCACCGTCTCGGTCAACCTGCCGCGTCTGGTCCTGAAGGCCAGGCGTGGTCCCCTCGGCTTCGATGCGTTGCTGGAGCAGCGGGTGGATCTGGCCATGCGCAGCCTGGAGCACAGGCTCGAGACCCTCGAACGCCTCGGGTCCGGGGACTTTCCCTTTCTGGCCGGCCGGATGCCCGGTGGACCGGTGGGTGGCGTTTCTGCCCTGCTTCGCAGTGGTGCCCTGGTCGTGGGTTTCATGGGGCTGGCAGAGGCCCTGCAGCTCGAGACGGGAAGCCATCACGGTACTTCGGATGAGGCCCAGGCGTTGGGTCTCGCCTGGGTGGGGCGGATGCGGTCGCTGTTGCAGGCCCGCGCGGCCGAACGCGGCCTGACGTTTGCCCTGCAGGGGGGCTTCGGGCCGAGCATCGCGCGGCGTTTTGCCCGTGCCGACAGGTCCCTCGGCGGCACGTCAGCCTGCTACACTCCCTCGTTCCTGTTGCCTGACGGCGAGGTTTCCGATCCCCGGCGCCGCTTGGCCCTTGAGGTGCCCTACCACGCCCTTTGCGATGGGGGCCACCTGGCCGTCTGGTCGGCGGCGGAGCCTATGGATGGTGCAACCGCGCTCGAGGCGGTCCTCGCGATGGCCGACAGCGGTGCGGGGCACGGCGGTTTCGCCCTGCCCCTCGATCACTGCCTCGCCTGCGGCCACGCCGGGGTCTGGGCGGGCGAATGTCCGACGTGTGACGCGGGCGAAGGCCTTATCCGCCGGGTTCGCAGGGTGTCCGGCTGGCTGGGTGCGATCTGACCGTCAGTTGGAGGTCGGGAAGGCAGGTGCGGTCATGACCTCGCGGCCTGCTGCGCGCCAGGCCTCGAGGCCGCCCTTGAGGGCACTCGCCTCGTAGCCCCGCATGTTCAGGATGTAGGCCACGCGAGCCGCCGTATGTTCCTCGGGGCAGGTGCAGTAGGCCACGACCCGGCTGCCCGCCGGGATCGTCCGCCACTTTGACGGAAACAGGCGCAGGCCCATCTCGATGGAGCCCGGGATATGGCCGGCCTCGAAGGCGCGGTGCTCACGGGCATCGATGAGCACGGGTGGCTTGTCGCTGGCCAGCATCCGGATCAGGTCCTCGACGGTGACCCGGGGGACCTTGCGTTCGCCTTCCGGGTTTCCGGGAAGCTCCTTGGCCCAGTCGATGCCCGGAGGGGCCGGCGGGACGGCCTGGGAAGGCGTGCTCGCCTGGGGTGGGGCTGCCTTCGGCAGCGCTTCCTGGGGCAGGTCCGCAGCCAGCGTCACGCGGGCCATGACGGCCACAACCGCGATCACGGCGAGGCCGGTGGCCGTCTCACGCCAATGCGCCATGGAAGTTCCTCCTCAGGCCCCAAGGTTGCCTCCCCGAGGCGCTGCGGTCAAGCGCCGCCGGCCCGGGCCCGTCGTTCATCCAGCACGGTACGCAGGTCATCGAGGTCAAGGGTATTGAGGATGTCGCCGACTTCGAGGCCGCCCTTTCGGGCCATGTCGCACGCGTACCGGGCGTGGCCCAGCCCTGCCGTCGAATGGGCATCCGGTGACAGGCAGAACGTCACCCCGGCGGCCTTGGCCGCACGAATCTCGCGCCAGTCGATGTCGAGGCGCTGGGGATTGCCGTTGATCTCGATGCGCACGCCGTGCCGTGCGGCCGTTTCGTAAACCTGACGGCGGTCCATGGCGTAGGGGGCGCGCTCGCCCAGCAGGCGCCCCGACATGTGGCCGAGGATGGTGGTTCTGGGATCTTCAAGCGCCCGGCAGACCCGACGCGTCATGCCCGCCTCATCCTCGCCATGCCGGCTGTGAATCGAGGCGATCACCAGGTCGCAGGCATCGAGGTCACCCGCCATGTCGAGGGTGCCGTCCGCGAGGATGTCGGCTTCGATGCCGGACAGGAGGGCGGACTTGCCGCCCCCCGCGTTCCAGGCCGCGACGGCGGCATGCTGGGCGGCCAGGCGTTCGGTCGAGAGCCCCCCGGCATAGCCGGCGGCGTGGCTGTGTTCGGTGATGGCCAGGTAGGCAAGCCCGCGACGATCGGCTTCCCGCGCCATGTCCGCCATCTCTGCCTTGCCGTCGCTGGCCGTGGTGTGGCTATGAAAGAGGCCGCGAATCTCGGCTTCCGTGACCAGGCGGGGCAGCGTGCCGGCGGCGGCCCTGTCGACCTCGTCCAGGCCTTCCCGGAGTTCCGCCGGGATGAGCGGCAGGCCCATCGCCGCGTAGACCGCCTCTTCGTCCGGTGCCGGAACGTGCTCACCGTCGGTCCGGACCAGGCCAGCATGCGTATTCGTCAGGCCGGACTGCCTGAGACGGGACTCCAGGCGGTCGAGATGGGCGGGGTTGGCACCGCAGAAGACCCGGGCGGCTCCGGCTGTATCGGGAGTGGCCAGGTGGACATGGACGGTCGGCTCCCCCAGGCGGTGGCGCACCCACGCACCCTCATGCGGGACCAGGTTCAGACTGGCCAGGGGCAGGCGATTCGGGTCGCCATCCTCCGTGATGACCACCAGGTCGAGACGTGCGTGCAGGTCGTCCCGTCGGGCCAGGCTGCCCGCGACATGGACGGCGCGGACACCCTCGAGCCGTGCCAGGTCCGCAGCCATGTCGGCGGCGAGCGCTTCGGCATCCGGCAGCAGGGCCATGCCGGAGGTCTCCAGCATGTACGTCACGTGGGGCATCAGCTTCTCGGCTGTCCTGGTTCCGAAACCTTTCAGGCCCGCGACCTTTCCCTGGCGAAGGGCCTGGTCGAGGCCCGCGAGGTCGAGGATGTCCAGCTCCCTGATCAGCGAGCGGACCTTGGCAGGGCCCAGTCCGGGCACGTCGAGGAGCCGCAGGGGGTCGCCGGGCCAGCGGGCACGCAATTCATCCAGTACCGGATGGCGACCGGTCCTGACCAGATGCGCGATGTCCCCGAGCAGACCCTTGCCGATACCCGGCCACGTCGCAAGCTGCCCGTCGAGGTAGGCCGCCACGGGGTCTTCGGCACGCGCGTCCAGCATGGCTGCCGCATCCCGGATGGCGCGGGTCTGGAAGACCGAGGCGCCATCCAGCTCCAGCATGCGTCCGAGCGCATCCAACTGGCGGGTCAGCGTCCGGCGATTCATCAAGGCGTGCTTTCCATGGCCACGAGGCGCAACTCGGCCTCGAGCAGGCGAGGCTCCTGTCCCACGAGGATCGTCAGTCGCTCGATGCCGCGGACCATGCCGATGCCTCGGGCATACCAGTAAAGGCTTTCATCGTCCGGCATCCCGGGCCGGCGTACCACGTGCGCGACCCGCACCGCCTGCCACGTTCCGCCCTCGTGCGTCACGGTCTCGAAGCCCATGCACATGATGGTCTCGGAGGCACCGCCTGCCAGCGGCCTCCCGGACCAGCGGGCACCTGGCACGACGGGCAGTTGCATGAGGACGACGGAGGCCTCGGGCCTGGGATCGCCCTCCAGCCATCGCATCGCCCTAACCTCGTGGTCCGAGACGCGGATGCGGCTGGGCAGCGCCTGTGTCTGGCCATAGCGTCGCTCGAGCCGCACTCCGTCACGGTCCTCGGCCGTGATGGCGAAGACATGGGGGGCCCCTTCGCGCTCCGGCGTGCCCCCGTGGCGGAAGAGCGTACGGTAGGTCCAGCGGCGACCGAGATCGACGGGATACCAGGGGCCTTCCCCGGGAGCCACGGAAAGCGCCTGCAGGGAGGGGGCGACCGTGTTTGCCGGGCGTGTGGCCGGCAAGCCCGAGCCGCAACCGGCGATCAGGACGGCAAGTACCGTGTGGGCGACACGAAAGGCATGCATCAGGTAAAGATCTCAGGGAGAAGGGGCGTCGACTCCCCTGGAAGCATCATAGGCGGGCGTCGGGTCCGGAGCAACCCGCGTGGCTGCTAGACTGGCGGTATGCGCATCGTCGTCTCCAGTGGCCTCGGCTTCGTCACGCTGCTGCTGTTGCTGGGTGCCGCGACTCCCGAGCCCCGTACGCCGGCCCACGAGCTGTTCATCCGCAAGGGGTGCGCCCATTGCCATCAGCTCAAGGGCATCAAGGAGGCCAAGGGTACCCTCGGCCCCGATCTGGGTAAGGTCGTGGCCTCACGATCCGTCGACGAGTTGACGTCATTTCTCGCGCATCCGGACATGGCCGGCACCGGTCGGCACCTGCCATCGCTCGATCTGACGCCGCGCCAGGTCGGCATGCTGGTTGAGCTGATTCGGAACCCGCCCCGCAAGCGCAAGCCGACGCCTACACCCCAGCCGACGCCCCGGCCGTCGCCCACGGGCCCGTGAGCGGCCAGGAAGACGCCGGGCCCGTCGATCGGGGCACCTTCATCCGCGAGGGACTCGGGATGCTGGGGCAGTCGATGTTCAAGAGCTGGCAGGCCTATCGCGACGCGGCACGTCCGGCGCCGCCGCCACCGCCGGTGCGGATCCGGTTGCGGCCGCCGGGGGCCCGGGATGAGCCCGAGTTCCAGCGCCTGTGCGGTCGGTCTGGCAGCTGCGTGGCTGCATGCCCTTTCAGGGTCCTGGAGCAGGATGCCGAGGGTCGGCCCGTGCTGAGGGATCCCCGGGCCGCCCCGTGCGCGATGTGCCCCGACATGCCCTGCATCGCCGCCTGCGGTTCCGGTGCGCTGGCCTGGCAGCCCCGCAGCCTTCGTCGCATCGGCGTGGTCCGGGTCGAGCCCGATCATTGTGTCGTCTCGCAAGGCACGGCCTGCGTGGCTTGTGCCACGGCGTGCCGGGAAGCGCACGCCATCGCCCCCGGTCCTGACGGCATGCCGGTGGTGCTGGCCGACGCATGCACGGGTTGTGGCAGTTGTCTGGGAGCCTGTCCGGCCGAGGGACCGGCGCTGGTCCTTCTGCCGCGGTCCTGACTCAGGACTGCTCGACGCCCGCCAGGTCGGGCAAGAGAGCGTCCATCGCCTTGGCCAGGCGATCGTGATAGCCCTGCAGAAGGTCCGACTTGCCGGAGATACGGGCCAGTTCAAGGCTGGCTTGCAGGTCGAGCAGCTGCTCGAAGGCCTGCAGGCGCGGACCCCGCGAAGTCGGAGCGGGGCTTGCGCCGGGGAGGTCCGCGAGGTGATTCCGGGCCATAGCCAGCCGCAGTGCTGTCCGGCGGAGGCGCAGCCCACGGGGCTCCCGGGCATCGCCCTCCCAGGGGGGACACGATGACCAGCGGCTGACGGCTTCTTCCACGCGGCCGCAGCGGCCGAGGGCCTCGATCGCCAGCAACCGGACATGGTGCGCCTGATCCGGTCGGCCCAGACTGTCCCACGCGCGGGCAGCCTGGTCGGCTGTCAGGACGGCATCCTCGAATCGCTCCAAGGCCAGGTCCTCGAGGGCCATCTGGGCCAGGATGGCGGCACAAGGATCGCCTCGCAGGATGACGAGAGCCCTGGCCTGAGCCAGCGCCTTGCGTCCCGTTGGTCGGGCCAGGTAGGTCGCAAGGGCGAGATCGGGATGCTCGGGCTCGCGTTCGGCCCATGCCCGGCACGGATCGCCCTCGGCCAGTGGCGCACCTGTGGCGAGCAGGGCAACGGCACGCAGGCCCCACCATGCCGCGTAGCCCTGGCCGACGATCGAGCCAGCCTCGTCAAGGACCGCCAGGGCTTCCTCAGGTTGGCCCAGGTCCAGCAACAACCGGGCCATCTGTTCGCGGGCCGCAAGCTGCTCGCCGACCTGTCCCGCCAAAGTGAGTGCCTGACGGGCATGATCGAGGGCGCGTTCGTACCAGCCAAGTCGCGTCTCCACGCGTGCAAGCGCCGACAGGGCGGCGGCAACATCCCGATCCTCGGCGAGGAGCGGGGGGGCCTGAGGGGTGACGAGCGTCCGCAGGACCCGTGCGGTCTTGGCCCAGCCGCCGGGATGGTCGGCATCATCGGCGGCCACGAGGGCGTGGCCCAGCGCCTTGTCCGGTTGCCCGGCACGAAGCAGGTGATGGGCCAGCAAGGCCGAGATGCCTTTCTCGCCGGCCATGGCCGGGTCAGCCACCAAGGCGTCCGCCGCAGCTTCGTGCCAGAGGCGTCGCTGGGCCTGAAGGACGCCTTGGTAGGCGACTTCATGAAGGGCAGCGTCGAGGAATCGGAAGCCCCCTTCGTCACGGGCCTCGAGCAGGCCGAGGGTCACGAGGGAACGAAGACCGTGACGGATCGCCTCCACCGGCCCAAGGTGGCCGAGCATCTCCGCGTGCAGCCCCGGACCGGCAACGGCCGCAGCCGAGAGCAGGGTGCGCTGGTCGGGTGGCAAGGTATCCAGATGGCTCATCAGGATGGCGCTCATGGCGCTGGGCAGGGGAAGGCCATCGCTGTCCCGATGAACCTTCAAGCCCTCTTCCGTCCGCCGGATCCAGCCCCCGGAGACCAGGTCGCGAGCCAGCTCCACGAGGAAGAGCGGATTGCCCCCGGTCTGATCGACCGTCTCGCGGGCAAGCTCGCGCAGTTCGGCGGGCCAGGCTTCGAGCGGTTCCGGCAAATCAGCCGCAGCCCCGAAGAGCTTCATGGCCTCACGCAGGTCCAAGGGGGCCATATGGATGTCCCGGCGTGCCGTGACCGGGGCCAGCAGCGCCCTGCTCGCCGAGACAATCATCAGGCTGCGCCCGGTCTCCGTGTCCTGTGCCTGGAGCCAGAGGTTGAGCAGCCAGCCATGACTCTGCGCATCGACGACATCGAGATCGTCGATCAGCAGGGCGACGAGTTGCCTTCGGGCCTGGGTCAGGATGTCGGCCTGCACGACCTCGGGGGCCTGGTCGCCGTCGATGGTGCGTACCAGCGCCCAGGCCTCATCCTGCTTGTGGGCAAGGCCGCGCAGATCGAGCAGTCGCAGGTCGCCGCTGTCTGCCAAGGCCTGCTTCCAGCGGCGCAAGGTACGACTCTTGCCGACGCCCGCATCCCCCTGGACGTGCAGCCACTGGGGGCGTCCCGAGAGGCCCGCGGCCATCGTGGCCTCCCACTCGTGATCCATCTCCAACCTGGGCAGGTAGGCCACGCGGTCCCGGGGAGGTGCAGCCCCATCGCTACGCAGCCCGATGACGGCCTGAGGCCGCACGGGCTTGCTTCGTCCCTTGACCTGGATTTCGGGCAACTCCTCGATGGCAAAGTCCCGGTGGGTCGTCGCGACCGTTTCGGGTGTGGCCAGGATCTGTTCCGAGGTGGCTGATGCCTTCATGCGCTGTGCCAGGTTGACGGTGTCACCCATGACCGTGTAGTCGCGCTTTGCCTCACCACCGACCTCACCCGCAACGACGAGCCCAGTATGAAGGCCGATGCGGATACCGAGCCGCTTGGCCGCAGGTGCGGACGCCATGTCCTCGCGGGCCGTGTCACGCAGGGCGAGGGCGGTCATCAAGGCGCGGTCCGCATCGTCCTCTCGTGCGACAGGGGCACCGAAGAGCACCATCAGGCCATCTGCGAGGTACTTGTCGATGACGCCGCCCCAGGCATCCACGACGTCCGTCAGCTTCTTGAAGAAACGATTGGTAAGCTCGGTGACTTCTTCGGGGTCCAAGGTCTGCTGCAACTGCGCGAGGCCCAGCACCTCGAGGAACATGACGGTGACGATGCGTCGTTCCCCGAGTTGGCTCATGGGCTTGAGCGTCAGGCTTGGTCCGGCGGCGGCCAGCGGGTCCATCTCCGCGACGGAGGCCCCGCAGTGCGTGCAGAAGCGGTCACCGGGCGCAGCCCACGCTTGGCAGGCGTCACACGCAAACCACGCGGGCCCGCCACACTGGACGCAGAAGCGTGCTTCCGGCTCGTAAGCGGTGGTGCAGGCTGGACAGTTCACGCCACGGCCTCCGACATCCTTGCCGGTTCCGGCAGGTCGAGCCGTACGGTGCACAGGGCATCCGTCAGCGTTGTCTCGAGGTGGCCGCCCGATTCACGACAGAACGCAGCGACGAGCGACAGGCCCAGTCCATGCCCGCTGCCTCCCGAAGTCCGGACATCGTTGATGCACACCCAGTGGCGTCTGCCCTCGCGAACGGTGGCCCCGAGCGCAACATGCCCCTCCCGACCGGCTGCTGCCCGGGCATTGGCAGCCAGGTTGGCTACGGCCCTCAGTTCACCAAGGGGGATGCTCGTCCGGCCTTCCAGATGGAGGTCCTCGGGCGCACACCACATCTCGAGCAGGGCACGGGCCTTGGCCAACGGCCACGAATAATGGCCCGCCTGTCCCAAGCCGGCCAGGGCCAGCAGGTCGGCCGTCATGGCCTCCCCCGCTTCCACGACGCTCCGGACGCGGCCGGTCAGTTCCTGCCCGTCCGGCCCCTCGTTCGCCTCGGCCAGCAAATCGAGGAGGCCTTGGAAGACCTGACGCATGTCGTGCGCGACACCCACGACGGCCCGGCCCAGCAGCAGGGCCGCATCGTCGGAAATGGTGGCCGGGGGGTGGGGATGCACGAGATCATGTTACCCCACCCCCCGCCAACCTCCCTAGGCTGCGATCGGGACGTGGCGACCGCGTGGGCGACTGCCTGCCTTGTGCGGCATCTTGATGGTGAGCAGGCCATTCTTGAGCTGTGCCGAAGTCCGCTCCGGATCGATGGCGCAGGGCAGTGCAAGCTGGCGCTGGAACTTGCCCGCAGTTCGCTCGTGCACCAGGGTCTCGCCCTCGATGACATGTTCCTCGGACTGGGTGCCCGAGATGGTGATGCCGTCCTCATGGGCCTCTATGGTCAGGTTCCGGGCCTCGATGCCGGGCAACTCGAGCACCAGTACGGAGGTGTCTTCACCGACCGTGAGGTCGCAGGCGGGGCTGGGCATCCAGGTACTGCCCGTCTCGCCGGGCCGCGCGGCGAGGGCCGGCAGGAATGTCGTGAAGAGCCTCTCCGTGTCCCGGACCATGCGATTCATCTGCTGCCGGACGCTGTCCAGCTCGGTCTGGGGAAACCAGGGTCTCAGCGCCATGGGTCATCTCCTCCATCGCTTCGGTCCGACACACGGTGGACGTTGCCCGACCGGCCCCCTCCGTGCAAGGAGCGGCAGCTTCCATAACGCCTCAACAAGGGTGCCGCGTTGCCGAAGTTACCAACACGGACCGTTTCTACACGAGGCGGTTCGGAAGTCAGGGGTCGCACGGATGTGACCCTTCCCAACGTCCAAGGAGGACAACCCCACCATGGGACTTCGCATCAATACCAACGTCGTGGCGCTCAACTCGCATCGCGTGCTGACGGCCAACGATAACGCCCTCGGCAAGAGCCTTGTCCGGCTGTCCAGCGGCCTGCGGATCAACACCGCTTCCGATGACGCGGCCGGCCTCGCCATTGCCGAGAAGTTCCGGGCACAGGTCAACGGCCTGTCGATGGCGATGCAGAACAGCCAGGATGCCATCAACCTGCTGCAGACCGCCGAAGGCGCCCTGAACGAGACCGAGGCGATCCTGCAGCGGATGCGCGAGCTGTCGGTGCAGGCCGCCAATGACACCCTGGTCACCGACGACCGGACGGCCATCGAGGAAGAGCTGGATCAGCTTTCGGCGGAGCTGGATGGCATCGCCGGCCGCACCCAGTACAACACCAAGAACCTGTTGTCCGGCGATTTCGAGACCACTCCGATGACGTTCCAGATCGGGGCCAACGAGACGCAGACCATCAGCGTCACCATCGCTGACATGTCGGCGAGCGGCCTGACGGCGCAGACGTCGGACATCTCGGTGTCGAGCCACTCGTTCGCGGCAGCGGCGATCACGGCCCTCGATGCGTCCATCCAGTCGGTGTCGTCCCAGCGGGCCAAGCTGGGTGCCGTCATCAACCGCCTGGAGCACACCATCAACAACCTGGGTGTTCAGCGCGAGAACATGTCCTCCAGCGAGAGCCGCATCCGCGACCTCGACATGGCGGCCGAGGTCTCGGTGATGACCCGCAACCAGATCCTGACGCAGTCCAGCCAGGCGATGCTGGCTCAGGCCAATCAGGCGCCTCAGGGTGTCCTCAGCCTGCTCAGGGGCTAGGTCATCCGGTGACCGGGGCCCGGGGGGGAAATCCTCCCGGGCCCCCCGCCTAAAGGTTCTCCCCGGCCGTCCGACATGGAAGTCAAGGCCGGCAGCAGTCGGCCAGACGTCAAAGCGGGCCTGCCGCAGTGCAGGCACATGGACGGAACCGCGCAAGCCAGGAGGACGGCGGCATGGGACTTCGGATCAATACCAACCTCACGGCGCTCAACGCACATCGGGTGCTGAGCAGCAACGACACCGCGCTGGGCAAGAGCCTGGTGCGTCTGTCGAGCGGCCTGCGCATCAACTCCGCAGCGGATGACGCCGCCGGCTTGGCCATCGCCGAGAAATTCAAGTCCCAGATCAACGGCCTGTCGATGGCGATCCAGAACTCCGAGGACACCATCAACCTGCTGCAGACTGCGGAAGGAGCCTTGAACGAGACCGAGGCGATCCTCCAGCGGATGCGCGAATTGGTCGTGCAGGCGGCCAACGACACGATGGAGACATCCGACCGCACGGCCATCAAGGAAGAGCTGGATCAACTCTCCGCGGAGCTGGACGGGATCGCGAACCGCACCGAGTTCAACACCAAGAAGCTTATGACCGGGGACTTCCTTACGACCCCGATGACCTTCCAGATCGGTGCCAACGAGGGCCAGACCCTGTCGATCACCCTGGGTGACATGCAGGCGACAGCGCTCGCCGCCAGTACATCCGACATCACGGTCTCGAGCCACAGTTTCGCAGCAGGTGCCATCACGACCCTGGATGGGGCCATCTCGCAAGTGTCGGCCGAGCGCGCCAAGATGGGTGCCATCATCAACCGTCTCGAGCACACCATCGCGAATCTCTCGGTCCAGCGTGAGAACATGGCTTCCAGCGAGAGCCGCATCCGCGACCTCGATATGGCGGCTGAGGTCTCGGTGATGACGCGGAACCAGATCCTGACGCAGTCCAGCCAGGCGATGCTGGCACAGGCGAATCAGGTCCCCCAGGGCGTCCTCCAGTTGCTCAGGGGCTAGGGCGTCAGCTGACGCCGCACGGCCCGGGTGGTCCCAACCACCCGGGCCGTTTGCCTCAAGTTCCTGAATCTTTCCGTCGATGATCTTTTCTGGGGGTGACTCCAGAATGTCATTGCACGTAGGCGGTCAATCATCGCGCCTTGCCTGGGCGGGGCTGGATCGTGCCGGACGCGGGATCGACCGCAGCCTTGGCCGCCTGGCCAGCGGCCTGCGAATCCGGGGAGCGGCAGATGACGCTGCGGGCCTGCAGATAGCCGAGCGCTTCCGTGCCCAGGTCCGCGGCCTTGCCCAGGCCGCCACGAATGCCCAGGATGCCGTGAACCTGATCAAGACCACGGAAGGAGCCCTGATCGAGACGACGGCCCTGATGCAGCGAATGCGGGAACTGGTCGTCCATGCGGCCAATGACACGCTGTCTTCCGATGATCGACTTGTCATCAAGGATGAACTGGATCAGTTGTCGTCCGAGGTCGATGGCATTGCTGATCGGATGGAATACAACACCCGGCAATTGCTGCTCGGATTCGCGATGGATTCGCCGCTGACGTTCCAGATCGGGGCCTCTGCAGACCAGACCATGGCCCTTACGGTATCCGACATGAGGGCTTATGCGCTTTATGTGGCCTCTTCTGACCTCACGGTCTCGAGTCACGAATGGGCCCGGGAAACCCTCTGGTCCCTGGACAACTCGCTGTTGCTGGTCAACGAAGAGCGCGCGCGGCTCGGGGCGGTCGTCAACAGGCTGGAGCACACCATCGCCAACCTGTCTGTGCAGCGCGAGAACATGGCGGCCAGCGAGAGCCGGATACGTGACCTCGACATGGCCTCGGAGGTCGCGCAGTTGACGCGTTTTCAGATTGTCGCCCAGTCCAGCCAGGCGATGCTGGCTCAGGCGCAACAGATTGCCCGGGGAGTCGTCGGGCTGCTGGTTTGATGGTGTTTGCCGGCCTGCGTTATGTAGGTGTCCTCATTCAAGCAGATCGACATAATCCGTAGATTTTTTGACATAACTGCCGGCCGACGCGACATAACAGGGCCCTCTCGGCTTTGTTCGTCAAAACTTGAGGGCATCCCCCCTTGTCGGCCTGCTTTTTTTTGCTAGGGTGTTGATGTTCCCTGTCGTTCCGGAGAAGGGTTGGCCAGGAGGGTCTTCCCGGACCGGGTGATGACGGCAGGGTTCAAGGAGCCGGGCACGGATGTCCGGTGGTACGCTTCAAGGAGGAACGGACCCATGGGTCTGCGGATCAACACCAATATCTCGGCGATGAATGCGCATCGTACGCTGGGAGCCAATGATGCCTCGCTGGGCAAGAGCCTTGCCCGGCTGTCGAGCGGTCTTCGGATCAACTCGGCTTCGGACGATGCCGCCGGCCTCGCCATCGCCGAGAAGTTCAAGGCGCAGGTGAAGGGCCTGGGTCAGGCGGCTGCCAATGCTCAGGACACCATCAACCTCGTCCAGACGGCCGAGGGTGCCCTGAACGAAACCGAGGCCATCCTGCAGCGCATGCGCGAGCTGGCGGTGCAGGCGGCCAACGACACCTTGGTGACGAACGATCGGACGGCGATCAAGGACGAACTTGACCAGCTGTCTGCCGAGATCGACGGCATTGCGGCCCGGACGCAGTACAACACCAAGGATCTGCTGTCCGGCGACTTCGCCACGACTCCGATGACCTTCCAGATCGGGGCCAACGAAAGTCAGACGATCAGCCTGACCATCGGCGACATGTCTGCTGACGGTCTCAGTGCCCAGACGTCGGACCTCACGGTAAGCAGCCACACCTTTGCGGCTGCCGCTATCGGCGACATCGACACCGCGATTTCGACCGTATCCACCCAGCGCGCCAAGTTGGGCTCGGTCATCAACCGTCTCGAGCACACGATCAACAACCTCAACGTGCAGCGCGAGAACATGGCATCCAGCGAGAGCCGCATCCGCGACCTCGACATGGCGGCCGAGGTGTCGAACCTGTCCCGTGCCCAGATCCTGGCCCAGTCCAGCCAGGCCATGCTCGCCCAGGCGAACGCAGCGCCCCAGGGAGTCCTCTCCCTGCTGCGTTAGGACCCAGCAAGGCCGGCGGGGTCGGACGGGTAACCGTCCGGCCCTGTCCGGCTTTTTCAGATTGTCACGATCTGCCCATGGGCCATGAAGACCAGGTGGGCCGCCCGGTCGGGCTTGCGGAACAGCAAGGATGCAGCCCTGGCATACACGGCGACCTGCATGCGATGTTCGCGCACCAGATCCTCGAGTGGCCTCTTTCCAGGTGCATCCGTCTTGTAGTCCCAGACCTCGACCCCATCAGCCGTCTCGAGGACGGCGTCGATGATGCCCTGGATCAGCGGCGCCTCCTCATCCGGAGCCGCGAGGCCCAGGCGGTCGGCCGTGAGCGTGAAGGGTACCTCGCGGTGCAGCGTGCCCCCGGTTTCCCGGGCGTGTCGCGCCAGGGGCGACTGCAGCCACCACGCCAGCCACGCAGGCTGCAGATGTCGGGCCGTGGCCTCGGTAATCTGGCCGATCCGGCACAGCCGTGCGATGAGGTCCCGGATGGGCGCCTCATCCGGGGATGTGTCGAGGTTCAGGTGCTGGAGGACCATGTGCAGCGCCTGACCCAGTTCCGCGGGACCGGGTATCCGGTCCGGGCCCTGCATGAACAGGGGAGCCAGCCGTTCGACCTTGTGGGGTTTCGGGGTTGCTGTCCCGGCATGCAGGCCTGTGACTTTCTGCTTGGCGGGTGTGAGGGTTGCCGCTTCCCACGCGTAGGGAAGCGGGGAGGCTTGCTTCTCCAGGGACACGGCCTGTTCCGGCGGTTCGGGATCGGCAGATGCCGACAATCTGACGTTCTCGTGGCGAAAGGCCCACGCCCCGGGTGCGCACGGTGGCAGGGCAAGCAACTGACTGCTGGTGGTCGCGTCGACTGACCAGTGATGATGCAAGGTTGCTGCCCGGGGATGTCGCAGCAGGAACGGCGCCACCATGGCCTGCCACGACCCGCAACGCAGGGCCTGGCGAAGCGTCAGGTTCATCACGCCCGAACGTGCCGATGCGATCGCCTGCTCCATCACTGATGCTGATGGCACCGGTGCCAGCAGGTAGAGCGATTCCATCGCGCGCGTCATGGCGACATAGAGCACGCGAATCTCTTCGGCCAGGGCATCCTTCCTGCCTGCTTGTGCCACGGCCAGGCGGGAGGGCGTTTCACGGGCACTGCCGTCGAGCGGGTCGCGGTATCGCGTCGCGATGCCGGCATGACGATGAATCTGGAAGGCCTCCCGGCTCTCCCGCATCGGAAAGCTCCGATCGAGGCCCGGCAGCAGCACGATGGGGAATTGCAGGCCCTTGGAGGCGTGGATGGTCATGACACGGACAACGGCTGCCTGCTCCTCGGCCATGACGGGACGATCGACGCGACTTTGTCCGGCTTCCATCTCGGCAAGGACCGTCAGGAAGTGATTCAGCCCGCGCGAGGCCCCCTGCCCGGCCACCCGGGCACGTTGCAGCAGGACGTCGAGATTCGCGGGAGCCGACGGCGTCGGACCCTCGTGGGCGATGGCCTCCCGGATGGCCGTATCGTCCAGCATGCGCTCGATCAGGTCTGCGGCAGCCAGGCGACGGCCGGTCCGGCGCCAGGGCTCGAGGAAAGCTCCGAGGGCTCTTGCCTTCCCCAGGGCCGTTTCCGGGGCGGCTGCCTCGGCCGGCAGGTCCAGCAGGGTCTTGTGGAACGGACCGTGTCCGGCCATGACCCGGAGGTCTGCCAGATCCTGGTCGGTCATGCGACCGAGGGTGCTTCGGGCGATCCTGAGCAAGGGCCGGTCATGGCGCGGATTGTCGATGACGTGCAGCAGATCGCGCATGAAAGCGATCTCGGGGGTGTCGAACCAGCCAGCCCGCAGGTTGCCCATCGAGGGAATGCCGCAGGCTGCCAGTGCTTGCCTGACCCGCTCGATCTGGGCGCCGTCCCGCACCAGCACGGCGAAGTCACCCGGATGCACCTGCCGTGAGGCATCCTTCTCCCAAATCCGTGAGGCCTCGCCCGCGTCGTCCAGCAACTGTCGGATGACCTGGGCGCAGGCGATGGCATTTGCGTCGTGGACCGCAACCCCTTCCTCGGCAGCCACCGTGACCCAATGGGCGCGGGGCTGGGGAGATTCGGGATAGCGGGCTCCCGGCAGCAGGACTTCACGATCGTCATAATCGAGCCCGCCGACGGATCGATCGAAGAGATGCCCGAACAGGCCGTTGCAGGCTTCCAGCAGGGTGGCCCGGCTGCGGAAGTTGTGCGGGAGGTCGATCCGGCGTGCTCCCCGGCTGCCTTCCGGATCGGCCGCGTCGAGTCGGGCGAGGAACAGGGCCGGATCGGCCATGCGGAACCCGTAGATGGCTTGCTTCACGTCTCCCACGAGGAAAGCAGCGGGACGGTCCTCTCCATCGCCAAGCAGGCGATCCAGCAGGGCTTCCTGGATGGGGTTGGTGTCCTGCACCTCGTCCACCATGACCTGATCGAAGCGGCCACGCAGCGCCGCCAGGGCCTCAGCGCCGCCAGGACGATCCGGGTCGAGGATAGTCAGGGCGAGATGCTCGAGATCCCCGAAGTCCATCACGCCCGCCTCGCGTTTGCGGGTCGTGTGCGTCCGCAGCAAGAGGCCAAGCAGCCGGATGAAGCCGCGGATCTGGGGCGAGGCCGCGTCCTGAGCCCTGTCGCCCTCGCACGCAAGGTCCGGACTGGCCAGCAGGTGGCCACGCAAGTCGCGAACCTGCGCCTGCAGCCGTTTGCGCCGATCAGCCCACACGGCCCAGGCCTCCTTGTCATCCTGTCGGCCCGTCGACGGCGCGCGGGGCAGGGTAATAGCCTCGGCCACTTCGGCGAGTCCCGCATGGTCGGGGCCCGAGCATCCCCGGAGGGCTCCCGCGGCTCGGGCGAGATTGTCGGCGATGCCCAGGCCGTGTGCAGCCTGTGCCGCGAACATGCCCGTGCCCTCGAGATCCCGGCTCCATTGGCGCCACGAGCTCGACGCGGCCTCGAGCCTGGTCTGGAGGTCCAAGGCCAGCGTCTGCCACCACCGGGTCCGGGCAGCCAGGCCCTCCGGGCTCCCGGTGTGGTCGCTGCCTGCCCGGGACAGCCAGCCATCAGGGTCCGGCAGGCTCAGCAGTCTTTCGAGTCCTGCGGCGAGGGCAGCCCGCAGCAGGCGGTCCCCGTCCGGGGCCGACGCGTCGAGGCATGCAGCCACGTCGGGATCGTCGTCGGCCAAGGCCGATTCCAGGGTGCGCTCGATCGCCTTGGCCAAGTAGAGGCTGGCCTCGCCCCCATCGAGAAGTCGGGTATCGGGAGCGACGCCGACGGCCAGACCCCAGCGGCGGACCACGCGTTGGCAAAAGGCATGCAGCGTCGACATCCAGGCACGCTCGAGCCGTTGGCGTTGGTCCCGGATCAGCGGGTTGTCCGGCTCTGTCCGGGCCCTTTCGGACAGGGCCTTGTCCAGCCTGTGGCGCATCTCCCGTGCCGCCGCATCCGTGAAGGTCACGACCAGCAGTCGATCGAGTTGCAAGGGCTTCTCGGGCGCCAGGGCCGCCTGGAGAATACGTTCAACAAGCACCGCCGTCTTGCCTGCCCCGGCTCCCGCGGAGACCAGCACGGACGGATCGTCGGCACGTATGGCTGCAGCCTGTGGTGCCGTCCACTCAGTCGCCAAGCTCGACCTCCCGGTGGGGATCGCGGCCGGTACGGAAGCGGCAGGCCCTGCGGACGGGACAGGTCCGACACGGTGTGTTCTTGCCCCGCTGTACGGGTAGGGGGGCATATTCGCCAGCGGTCATGCGGTCGGCCAGCGATCCGGCGAGGGCGCGCGTGCCTGCCAACAGGTCCTCCATCCCCCCCGGGGGCTCTCCCTGGCCCTTGTAGAGCGTGCCACCCTTGGTGCGCCTGAGGCCCCATGTCGCCGAGGCCTGTCCCGGAAGCAGGTCGCTGTCGAGGGCCTCCAGCAGATCGGCGTCATCGACCACCCGGCCCTTCATGCGTGTGGGCCGCACCCGACCAAGGCCGTCCTCCTCCTCGCCATCCCCGGCCTCATCCTCGGCAGTGGCCTCGGTCGTTTCGCCGGCTTGCTCGCTGCCGGCCAGAGCTTCGTCCTCCGCCTCGATGTGGAGCATGGCGAAGGCAAACCCGCCCGGTGCCGGCGCCTGATCCAGCCAGCCCGGCGCCGCCTCCGTGACGGCGGCCAGGTAGAGGGGCAACTGCAGGTACTCGCCCGTCCGCATCTTCTGGACGATGCCGCCAATCGTGCCGGACTTGTAGTCCAGCACGACCAGCCAATCGGTGACCGCGCCCTCGAAGACATCCACCCTGTCGATCCGGCCGCCGACGACATGGTCCTCGCCGTCCGATGCCGGCAGGTACAGGGGAGGCAGCCACGTCGTGTCCTCGTCGCGCCGGCTTGATTCCGGCCCGAAGCCCAGTTCGACCCCGACGGGCTCTCCCTTCCCCAGGCGCAGCGTCAGCCCGAGGCCATGAAGCACATGGTCCGTTCGCTTGAGCAGGCGGGCAAGGGCACGCTCCGACCAGACATCCGTCCGGGGGAAGCGGTCCCGGTAGGCTTCCTCGAGGGCTGCCTGCGCGGCCCGGATACGCTGGCGCTCCTCGGCAGGCTCCAGATCCCGCCACCTTGCCCCGTCCCGATGCAACCCGCGGACGAAGGTCTCCAGGGCCAGGTGCAACAGCCGTCCCGTCTCAAGTGGCTCCACACGGCCCGCCTTGCGATCCTCGACCTTGAGCACATGTCGGGTGAAGCCCAGCCAGGGACAGGCCGCATAGGCCTCGAGCCGACTCGCGCTCAGCACGTCGGGGCGCGGCATCCGCAGGAGTGTTCGGTCGACTTCGGGCAAAGGTGCGCGTGGCAGGACCAGGGCGTGGGTGGCGGGCAGGGCGATGGGCCTTAGTGCCGGCACCATCTGCCGTAGCGCCATCCAGGTGGGGGAAGGGGAGAGATCGCGCCCCCGGCTGTCGCGGACAGGCCTGCTCAAGGTGAGCATGTCGGCTGCACGGGTCAGCGCGTGGAGCACCCGCAGCCGTTCGTGTTCCTGACGACGGACGCTGTCCGGACCCACGGGACAACCCAGGTCCTCGAGCCGGCGACGATCGGCATCGTCCAGCAGCGGCGCCTCGGCGTGGGGCGCAGGCAGATGGCCGTCCGTCAGGCCCATCAGCCAGAGGCCGCGCAATTCGGGCGTACGCGTGCGGTCGACCGTCCCCGCGAGGACCTGGTCCAGCGTGGCCGGAACGTGCGCGAGCGATTGGCTGGCCAGGGTAGTACCCAGCGCCACCATGGCCTCTTCGAGCGGAACGATGGCCTCGCCGTCGACCGCGACCCACTGGTCCAGCACCGAGAGCAGGATTTCGCGGGCCTGGGCCAGGGCCTCGGCATCCAGGGGACGGCCCTCGGCCACTGCCTCGTCCTGATGGCGCGCCACGATTCCCGGCAGGTCCAGGCGCTCGAGCGTCCCGACGAGGCTCTCGGCCAGGGCACGGACGGTCGGCTCGGGGCCCAGGGCCTGCCCCGCTTCCCGGACGACGGCAAGGGTCCGGCGGACGCCCGGGGGGCAGCCCTTGGCCGGGTCATCCAGTGCCAGCTTGCGGGACCAGTCCTGATGATCCCAGCCTTCGGCGATGACGCGGTTCTCGAGCTGGTCGACCTCGTCCTGGGGGACGGGCGACAGATCGTTGCGAAGCAGGTCCATCACGGCCGTCGTCGGCCAGCGATGGGCCCAGACGGCGATCAGGGAGCGGACAAGCCGAATCAGGCCCTCGTTCTCGACCGGGCGTCGCCGATCCACGAACAAGGGCACGCCCAGACGGCGGGCTGCCCGCTCGAGCAAGGGACCCTCCTCCTCGACGTCGCGGACCAGGATGGCGACTTCGCGCCAGCGCCACCCACCTTCCCGCACCGTACGGACGATGTCCGCCATCACGCCCTCGGCCTCGGCGGTGCGGTCGGGTGCCTCGAGGAGGCGCATGCGTCCGGCGGGTTCCTGGGGCGTCCGCAGCCCGGTACCCCAATGCCGGACCACATGGTCCAGCAGGCCGGCCGCAGCGAATCGGCCAGGCACGTCGTACGACAGCCAGGTTTCCGTCAATCCGATCCCGGCGGCTTCGCCGCAACCGCGCAGGCGTTCGCGGGTTTCGAGGGCCAGGGCATAGACCATCCGGCCTTCGGGCGTGTCCAGCCGTGCCGGGTCCAGGGGCAAGGTCACGGTGACGTCGTTGCCGTTGCGAAGCAGGGCTGTGACGAAGCCCTCCTCAAGGGGGGTGAACCCCTGGAAGCCATCAATCCACACGCGTGCCTCGGCGAGGAAGGTGGCCCGGCCCATCCGCGCCATCGCCTCGCCCAGCGTCAGGTCCTCATCCTTCCAGCCACCCTCCATGACCTTGTCCTGTCCTTCCATCAGGAGGGCGGCGTCCCGCAGGCGGGGAGCCAGGACATCACCGGGCTGAAGGGCGGCGCGTGCCGCGGCCTGCCGCAGTCGGGCCGCAGTCAGGCCGTGCTTGCGGAACTCGGCGAGCCACGCGAGCAGGCTGCCTGCCCACTGGTACGGCCGCTCGAGGCGGCCGAAGTGTTCCAGTTCGCTCCTGTGGCGTCGGAGCAGGCCATGCAGCAGCAGGTGTCGCCCGCTGTCATCCAGGCTGCGCCGCGCGGCTCCTTCCGTCCATTGCGCGATGCGCCACGAAAGGCGCTGGAAACTGCTGACCTGAAGACGATGCGACACGCCGGCCACATCCTGGATGCGGCGCTCCATCATGTCCGTGGCCTGCTCGGGAACCAGCAGGATCAAGGCCCCTCCGGGTTCCTCGCAGGCCGCGGCCATGGCCGCGAGGCACGCATGGGTCTTGCCACGGCCCGGCGCGGCCAGCGTCAACGTGAGCGGCATGTCCGGGTGGAGCCTCCGTGGTAAAATCCATTATATGACATCACAGGGTCTTGGCGAACGCTTGGGTCAGGTTTTGCTGAGCCAGGGCATCATCAGCCGCGAGCAACTCGAGCATGCGCTGCGCGAGCAGGCCAAGAAGCCTTATCTTCGGCTGGGCGAGGTCCTCTTCACCCTGGGCTACCTCTCCTTTGCGCAGCTCGAGGAGCAGCTCGAACAGCAGTATCGTGACCTGCGCCTCGGCCAGTTGCTTGTCCGCAAGGGTCTGCTCGATCCCGAACAACTCGAGGCCGCCATGGCAGAGCACGAAGCGACCGGCCTGCTGCTCGGGCATCTCGTCATCAAGCTGGGTTTCTGCACCCTGGAGCAAGTGTCCCGCGTGCTCGAGGAGCAGCGCGTCCTCACGGGCAACCAGCGCGCCTGACGGCCTTGGCGCGAAACAGGCGCCCCTTCGTACGCCGGTTCTCCTACATGTAGTAGTCG
This sequence comes from Candidatus Sericytochromatia bacterium, assembly GCA_035286125.1. GTDB lineage: Bacteria > Cyanobacteriota > Sericytochromatia > S15B-MN24 > VGJW01 > VGJW01. The sequence continues at coordinate 67,934 of JAYKIS010000015.1, read as the reverse complement.
ATCAGCTCGAGGAAGCCGGCAAGCGGCTTGTCGTACCAGGGAAAGTCCAGGTCGGCGTCGGTGATCTCGGGCGTGGTGGCCCAGTCCGGATCCGGGACCCGGGCACGGAAGGTGCTGACGCGCGAGGGCTCCGTCAGGATGAGATCGAGCTCCTGGTTGTTCTCGAAGGTCAGCGTGTCGCCGTTCGACGAGCCGACCAGCAGGAAGGCATCGTCAATCACGGTGTACTTGATGTGCGCGTAGGCCTTGTCGTACCAGTGCATCTGGACGCCAGCCGGACGGATCTGCTTTGCGGACCACTTGTTGAGCTTGCGCAGGATCTCGCGGTCGTGCGTCGTCAGGATGACCCGGACCTGCACGCCACGCTTGGCAGCGGCCTTGAGCCTGATCATCAGGGCGTCGTCCGAGAAGAACGGATAGGCCATGTCGATGCGCGTCACGGCCTTGTCGATGGCCTCGAAGAGCACCTTGCGGATCTCCGACTCGCGGCCCCGTTCGCGCGGGCTCGTGACGGCGATGCCGACATGCTCCTGGCCATAGCTGCCTTGGGGGCGCAGCGGCAGGTCGAAGGACTTTCCACCCGCCCGCACCCAGTCGAGGCGGAACTCGTCATGCATGATCCAGGCGGCGTCACCATCGACGCGCCATAACATGTCGTGGGCGTGGTCGAGGTACTTCTCCCCCAGGTTCATGCCGCCGGTCATCGCCTTGTCCCCGTCGACCAGGTACAGCTTGCGGTGGGTGATGTTCAGCCCGACGCCGCTCTTCCGGACATAAGGTGTCGCGCGATAGACCTGCACGGCGACGCCAGCTTGCCTGAGGATGCGCTCGACCTTGCTGTTGACGTGGTTCTGGCCGGTCTGGTCCAGAATGACCCGGACATCGACTCCCGCCTTGTGGCGGTCGATCAGGATGTCGCAGATGCGCCGCCCCAGGGCATCGCTCCAGAATTCGAAGGTCTGCATGTAGAGCGAGTGCCGGGCAGAGCGCAAGTGATCCAGGAAAGCCGGCAGGACCTCCCGGTCCACCGTCAGGGACAGGCGATTGTTCGTCGTGACGGGTCGCTGGACGGATTGCCGAATGCGCTGCGCCATCTCCGTGGCCCGGCTCGAGGGGCCGGAGAGCGCGGTGCCCGCGGGTGTCATGGGGTTCGCGCCACAGCCGGCGAGCACCATCAGGGCCAGGGCCACGGCAATGTGGCGAAGGCTTCTGCGGGACTTGGTCGTCATGGTCATGGGATCACGAAACCTCAAGATGGTCTCAAGTATGGTTTATGCCCAGGTGAAGGTCCATTCTTTCGTACAACTTTTAACGGAATCTGAACAAAGCGCCTCCCGGGGCCGCTGGGGGCCTCGGGAGGCGCAGGAATCAGGTCGCTTCAGATGTAGCGATCGATGAGCTCGAGAAGGGCGAACCAAGGCTTCTGCGTCCAGGGCACGTTGATCTCGGCCTCGGTGACGGCAGGCGTCGATGCCCAGTCCGGGTCGCAGACCTTGCCCCGGAAATCGGCCACCGTCTGCGGGTTCGTCAGGATCAGGTCGAGCTCCTGGTTGTTCTCGAAGGTCAGCGTATCGGCGTTCGAGGATCCGACCAGCAGGAACGCGCCATCCACGGCCGTGTACTTGATGTGGGCGTAGCTGGTATTCCACCAGTGGAACTTCACGCCCTTGGGCATCGCCTGCTTCGCGGACCAGATGGCCAGCTTCTCGATGGCCGCGTGGGATTCCTTCGTCAGGATGACCCGGACGTCGACGCCGCGCTTGGCGGCCTTGATCAGGCGGTCGATGACCCGGTCGTCCGAGAAGAACGGATAGGCCATGTCGATGCGACTCTTGGCGCTGTCCAGGGCACGAAGCAGGACGCCACGGATTTCTTCCTCGCGACCCGTCTGCCGGGGGCTCGTGACGCACATGCCGATGGGTTCGTTGCCATAGGCGCCGGTCGGCGCGGCAGGCACCTCGAGCCGGCCACCCTTGCCGAGGGCCCAGTCCGTGCTGAACTCCTGGTGGAGCTGGTGGGCGGCCTGGCCCCGGACCTTCCAGAGCATGTCGTGGGCGTGGTCGAAGTATTCGTCGCCCAGGTTCATGCCGCCCGTCATGCCCTGATCGCCATCGACGAGGTAAAGCTTGCGGTGCGTGATGTTGAGGCCGTGGCCGGTCTTGCGGATGAACGGGAACGGGCCGTACACGATGGTCGGGACGCCGTTGTTGCGCAGGACCCTGGCCGTGGCCGTCCCGATCGACTTGGCGCCGATGTTGTCCATGATGACGCGGACATCGACGCCTTCCTTTTTCTTGGCGATCAGCAGGTCGGTCAGCTGGCGGGCCTTGTCGTTGTCGGCAAACTCGAAGGTTTCCATCCACAGGGTCTTTCGGGCGCCGCGCAGCAGGTCGATCAGGACAGGGAACGCTTCGCGGTCGGGATGGACCGAAAGGCTGTTGTTCCAGGTGACGGGCTGACCCATGGCCGGCTGCAGGATCGATTGCACGGCCTTGGCCTGCACGACGTCTGCCGTGGACATGGTGGACCGGCCGAGCGGGGCGATGCCCGCGGTGGGCTGGCCACCGCAGCCGGCGACGAGCACGGCGGCGAGTGCGAGCAGGGAACGACGGACCATCTGGACCAGAGCCTCCGAAAAGGTGGGGTGAAGCCTCCACCAAGAAGTTCATACCGCGGTTAAGGTCCGGTGAGGGCGTCCCTGCGGAATCTTGACGGTCATTTCAAGAACAGTTAACGCCTTGTGTACGCCTTGATGCCGCCAAAATCGAATCTTTACTTTCGGGCGATGCGGGCAGGCGCGGTGTACCATGCGGGCCATGACGGAACAGGTCGAGACGGCTGCGGCCGGGGCTTCCGGGGGCGTGCCGGTCGAGGTCCTGCGGGAAGTCGATGCCCTTCGCCGTGCGCTCCGCGAGCACAATATCCGCTACTACCTGCTGGCCAGCCCGACCGTCTCGGATGCCGAGTACGACCGCCTGTTCCAGCGCCTGCAGGCGCTCGAGGCGGCATGGCCGGCCGTCGCGCGTGACGACTCTCCGACACGCACCGTAGGGGCCCCCCTGCAGACCGACTTCAGGACCGTGCCGCACGAGCGGCCGATGCTCTCCTTGGCGAACGGCTTCAAGGAAGAGGACCTGCGTGCCTGGGACGAGCGTGTGCGCAAGCTGTTGGCCAAGGCGGAGGCGTCCGGTCCTCAGGCCCAGCAGGATGGTCACGTGGTCTATGCGACCGAGGTCAAGGTCGACGGCCTCGCGGTCTCGCTCATCTACGAGGACGGCCACCTCGTACGCGGCCTGACCCGCGGCGACGGCCTGTCCGGCGAGGACGTGACGCTGAACCTGCGGACCCTGCAGGATGTGCCGTGGGACCTGCCCCCCTATGTCGACCGGCTCGAAGTCCGGGGCGAGGTCTACATGGCCCGCGACGAGTTCGAGGCTTTCAATCGCGTGCAGGCGGAGCGTGGCGACAAGGTCTTCGCCAACCCCCGCAATGCCGCGGCAGGTTCGCTCAGGCAAATGGACCCTCGGGTGACGCGCACCCGGCCGCTGCGTTTCCTTGCTTATGCCGTCTCGGGCCTGCGGGACGTGACAAGCCACATCGGTGCCCTGGAGCGCCTCGAGCAGTACGGATTCAGGACCACGCGGCCCGTGCGCGCCGACGGCGTGGCGCAGGTCCAGACCCAGTACGCCGACTGGTTGGCTCGGCGTCCCGACCTTCCCTATGACATCGATGGCATGGTGGTCAAGGTCAATGCCCTGGCCGATCAGGACCTGCTCGGAGCGGTGGGTCGGGAGCCGCGCTGGGCCCTCGCCTACAAGTTTCCTGCCATCCAGGAAATCACGCGACTTCGGGATATCGAGGTTTCGGTGGGCCGCACGGGTGTCCTGACGCCGACGGCCGTGCTCGAACCCGTGCCCATCGCCGGAGTCGTTGTCAGCCATGCCACCTTGCACAATGCCGACGAGATCGCCCGGAAGGACATCCGCATCGGCGACTGGGTCGTGGTCCAGCGTGCGGGCGACGTCATTCCCCAGGTCGTCGCCAGTGTGACGGAACGCCGGGACGGGACGGAGCGGACGTTCGCCATGCCCGATGCGTGTCCGGAGTGCGGTGCCCTCCTGGAGCGCCTGCCGGGGCAGGTGGCCGTTCGCTGTACCGGCGGCTTGTCCTGCCGCGCCCAGTTGGTGCATCGCCTGTGGCATTTCGGCAGCCGCCGCGCGATGGACATCGAGGGTCTGGGAGACAAGTTGTGTGCCGCGCTGGTCGATGCCGGCCTCGTGCGGACGGTGGCGGACCTCTATGGTCTTGATGCCCGCGATCTGGAACCCCTCGAGCGGATGGGAGCCAAGTCGGCCGCCAACCTGATCGCGGCGATCGACGGCAGCCGGACGCGCCCTTACCCGCGCCTTCTGCACGCCCTCGGCATCCCCGAGGTCGGCGAAATCACGGCCAACCTGCTGGCGGTGGCCTTTCCCTCGCTCGAGATCCTGGCAGCCGCCTCGCGCGAGGATCTCGAAGCCATCCATGGCGTCGGGCCCGAGATGGCGACCGCCGTTGTCGCGTTCATGGCCGAGCCTCACAACCGGGACGTGCTGGCCCGCCTTGCTGCCGCTGGCCTGCAGGTCACCGGGCCTGTCGCGGCGGCGACCTTCGACGGACCGCTCGAGGGCGAAGAGATCGTGTTCACCGGCACGCTCTCCCGGCCCCGGCCCGAGTTCCAGGAAGAAGTCCGCAGCCTGGGTGCACGTGTGGGCGAATCCGTGACGAAGCGGACGACATTGGTCGTCGCGGGCGAGGCGGCCGGGAGCAAGCGCCGCAAGGCCGAGGCGGCCGGCATCACCGTCGTGGACGAGGCCGGGTTCCGGACCTGGCTGCGCGAACGGGGCGCCTCAGCGCCCGAGTGAAGCCGGCACCACGTTGGCCTGCCCGGGCATGGCACGGGGTGCGGGCAGGATATCTGCCGAGCGGGCCTGCTCCGAGCCGGGTACTGCCTGGCGCACGAGCAGGATGCGCCCCAACTGCCAGCCACCTGCGGTGGACGCCAGCACGACCAGGGCCGCAGCCACCCAGCGCCAGCGGCCGGCCATACGGGCCCTGCGTTCGCGAACCAGGGCCGGGGCCAAGCTGCGGCTGAAGTCAAGCGGCATGGCCGGGATGACCGTGGTCTCGAGATGTCGGACTGCCGCCGCGAGACTTGCGGTCCAGGCCCTGCACAGGGGGCAGGTCCCGAGGTGCTCGAGGATGCCGGGTCCGGGCGTGGCGCCAAGGTCCTCGTGAAAGGTCAGCCTGAGTTCATAGCACGTCATGGCCGGAACCCCTCCCGCAACAGGTGCTCACGCAGCATCTCCCGGCCCCGGAACAGGCGGGTCTTGACCGTGCCCAACGGCAGATCGAGGATCTGCGCCAGGTCGTCGTATGTCAGGTCGAGGACATGCCGCAGGACCAGGGGCTGCCGATAGATCATCGGCATGCCTGCAAGTGCGCGGTCGATCGCTTCGGCCGTTCCTGCTGCTACGGCCCGCGCCTCGGGTCCCTCGAGCTCCGAGGCCATGGGCTCGAGGCCGGCTTCGGCCAGGTCCTCGAGGGACTCCGGCTGGCGTGCTCCGAGCGTATCGGTGGCCACATGGTTCAGGATGCGCAGCAGCCAAGGCATGAAGCGTTCGGGGTCCCGGAGCCGAGGCAAGGCCCTGAAGGCACGCATCAGGCTTTCCTGCACGAGGTCGGCCGCCCGGTCGTCGTCCCCGGCCAAGCGACGCGCAACCTGCCACAGACGTTGCTGGACATCGGCGACAAGTGCGCGGAACGCCCGCTCATCCCCGCGCTGGGCCTCCCGGACGAGGGCGGTCCGGCTGGGGCCGGTACCCGGTCGGGGCTGATGCAGAAGCTTCACCCGATCATGACCCCGGCAGGCCGCGCCAGGTTTCGTGCGAGAGGTCGTTCGAGGGTCTCGGGAGCGAGGCCCTCGCGCATGGCGAGGCTCAAGCCTGCAGCCTCGGCCCACGAACGCGCATGCCAGGCCTCGATCCCGAGCGCGGCCGGCGTGACGTCGAGGACGCCCGGGTTGTCCACGGCGACAAGCGTCAGCCCGCGTGCCGCGGCGGCCAGCGTGCCGCTGCCACCCGCCGCGGTGTTCGGCACGACGACCAGCCCCTCGGCCGGCCAGGCGTCCCGGGTACCGGGCGCGACGGGCACGGGCGCGCGCTGCAGGCCCCTCAGGACGCATAGCAGGTAGTCGAGCCCCAGTTCCTCTGCGGCTCCGCGCGGATCGACCGGGTCGCAGGACACGGGCAGCCATGGGGCATGCGCCACCGGCACCCCAAGCGCCCGTCCGAGGACCCGGGAGAGCATGGCCTCGAGCCCGCCGATGGGATCGGGGCCCTGTCCCGAGGCATAGGCTTCGTCATGCAGGGCCAGGTGGGTCATGTCGCTGACTATGGCGATGGCCGTGGCGCCCCGGGCCATCAAACGGTGGCCGGCCTCGAGCAGGGCCGAAGTGTCGGCAAGGGTACCTGCGCTGCGTCCGCGTCTGTCCCGCGTGAGCGACATTCGCAGCGGATCGGCCATCTCCTCGCGGATGACCCGTCCGCCCCCCACCGTGCGAAAGGCCGCCATCGCGTTATCGAGGGCATCGTGCGCCCGGCGGGGAAGGCCCCCGTCGACAAGAAGGCCCAGCGTATGGGCGCGCTGCGGCATGAGATCCCAGCGTCCGGCCAGCCAACCGTCCAGCAGGCCACCCTCCACGTAGGCCACGCCCGGCCGCGCCCAGTTCAGCGCAGCGGCATTGACCGCATTGGGATGGGTGACGCAGCGGTCGGCCGTGGCGGCCAGCAGGCTCACGGCCGGATTGGCATCACCCGCGAAGCCGCCCGTCGCCAGGCCAAGTCCCGTCGGAGCGAGGAACGTCACCGTCCACGCCTGCCCCGCCACGACAGGCCCGCCGGCCTCGGGCAGGGGCGGCAGGATCAGGTCGGGCCCGGCCTCGAAGATCTCGACCCTCCAGCGACTTCCCGCGACGCCCACCACGGCTGCATGCAGGCAGGTCGCACCCGCCTCGGAAATCGGCAGCAGGGCCTCGAGGCCACGTGCCAACGACTCGGGCCGTGGAGCCGGAATCTCGACGTGGCCAAGACGCACCCAGGCGTCAGGCACGGCCCTGGACGTCCTCGTCGTTGTCCCGGAAGAGGGCGTCGAGATCCAGCAGGATGATCAGACGTCCCTCGTGTTTGCCCAGACCCGAGATGTGGGGGGAGTGCTGCTGGAACTGCGCCGTGGGTGGGTCGATCTGGCTGCGGTCGAGCCAGGCGACCTGTTGCACGGAATCGACCTGGAAGCCGAAGCGCTCGTCTTTCCACTCGGTGATGATGGTGGCCGAGGCCGCGGGTGCCTCGTCCTTCAGGCCGAACCAGACCCGCAATTGGAAGACGGGGATCACCTCGCCGCGCAGGTTGATGAGTCCGGAGACATGGGGCGCGGATCCCGGCAAGCGGGTCGGCTTGCGCGAGGTGATGATTTCGCGCACGTGCCCGATGGGCAGGCCATAGACCTCTTCACCCAATTTGAAGGTGACGAGTTGCAACCTGCCCTCGGCGGACCGCGGCCGGTTCGTGTTGCCCATGGCGTTCATCTGCGGCTCCTGCGGGGAGCCGCGCCATCGGTCGAGATGCCCAGATAGCGGTTGATATGGCCACGCAGGCGCATCGCGGCCTGGGTGTGGATCTGGCAGACCCGGGACTCGGTAACGCCCAGGACCTGCCCTATCTCCTTGAGGGTCAACCCTTCCTTGTAGTAGAGCGCAAGCGTCTGCCGCTCGCGTTCAGGCAGGCGGTCGATGGCATCGGCAAGTTCCTGGCGGAACTCGTCTTCTTCGAGGACGTGGGCCGGTCCGGGGCGGTCGTCGGCCATGGTGTCGAGCCACGTCATGGTCTGGCCGTCCTCGCTGCCCTGGATCATCTCGTCCAGGGACAGGAAGGGGCTGGTCTCGCGCGCCATGGCGTGGCCCAGCTCGGTCACGGTCATGCCAAGCCTGGTCGCCAATTCCTCATCCGTGGCGGGTCGACCCAGGCTGCCTTCCAGTTGGGCCATTGCCTCGGAGATCTCCCGTCCCCGACTGCGGACCGAGCGCGGGACCCAGTCCTGGCTGCGCAACTCGTCGAGAATGGCGCCACGGATACGGGTCGCCGCATAGGTCTCGAACTTGACGCCGCGGTCGAGTTGGAATTTCTCGACGGCCTGAATCAGGCCGATGAGCCCGTAGCCGCAGAGATCCTCGGGGTCCAACGTCGCCGGCAGCGTCAGTGCAAGGCGCCCTACCACATACCGGACAAGCGGCATGTAGTGGATGATGAGCTGCTCCCGGTCCTTGCTGTCACCCGTCCGGATGAACCGCGACCAGAGTTCAGGAGCCGGGCTTACGGCCATCCCACCTCACTTGCGATGCCTTGATATGTCTCATCATAGCCCGGTCATGCGTCACGGGGCAACCGTGATCACTCGCTTTGCGTCCCGGAATCGGGATCCTTGGGGGCCTTCTGGTCCAGCAGTTCCGGGGGCGGCACCTGGGCCAGGACCACGTCGAGCGCGAAGCCCAGCAGGCCTCCCATCAGCGAGGCCAACAGCCCCCGATAGGCTGCGGTTCCGAGCGTGGCGCCCCCGAGGAGCGTGAGCCCCCCGACCACCACCAGGGCCCCTGCACCCAGAACCAGCGTCCAGTCCCGATGCATCATGGGTTCGTGGTCTCCCCCACGTCCCGCCACGCGACCATGGGGTGTCCGCTCTGGCCCGGGTAGGCTACGGACACGGCCTGGCCGCAATGGGCCACGATGAGGTTGCGGCTGCTGCTGCCGCCCACGTCCCCGGCCACGACGGCGATGCCGAGTCCGTCCAGGGTTTCCCGCGCTGCCGCGACATTGCGGATGCCGATGGCCGGTCCTCCGCCGAAGCCCCGGAACATCCTCGCCCCACCCGCCACGAGGGCCTCGAGGGCTGCTGGCGGAGCGCCCCGTGCACCCAGCGCCTCGGCCATCGCCACGATGCCGGTGTCCACGAACTTGTCCCGGTCATCCTCGGGCACGCCCCGGGAACGGGCCGGCAGCATGAAATGGCCCACCCCGACGAGTGGCTTCCGGACGGCCCTGAGGACCACGGCCACGCAGCTGCCCAGGCCGACGATGCGCAAGGTCTCCGCAACGGCATCCGAGGTCGTCCACGTGGCCATGGGCACGTCCCTCACCGCAGGGCATCCAGTCCGAGGGCTTCGAACATCCTCGGGAGGATGGCGGGTGGCGGCAGGAACACGAGCAGCACGCCGCAGCCCGGTATGGCCGGTACCTCGAGCCGCCCCTCGAGGGTCACGATCGTCTGCCCCGCCAGGTGAATCTCCGCGGCCAGCGAGTCCAGGACGGCTCCTGCCTGGTCGTGGGCCAGCAACGGCGGGCTGGGCCGCAGGTCGAAACCCGTCAATTGGGTCAACGCTCCGACATAGGCCGAGGTCAGGATGTTGCCGATCTCGGCCAGTGTCGATTCGGCAAGCTCGTCCATGGCGCTGGCCGCGCCCCGGTCCGGCAGAAGGACGCCGACCAAGCGCCGGGCCTCGGCCTCGCGGATCAAGAGGGCCATGTGACCCTCCATATCCCCGGACACCATGAGGTAGATGGCCCAGACCATGGCCTCCCGCCCGCCTAGCAGGGCACCGATCTGTCCGAGGTCGCTCAGGTTGGCCGCGGGCACTTCCATCCGGACGGGATGACCAAGCAATGTGGACAGCGAGGCCGCAGCATGGCCGGAGCCGATGTTGCCCATTTCACGCAGGGCGTCGATTTGCAGCTCCGTGAGTTGCCGGGGTTCCGTCATGTCCGCGTGCCTCAGGCCACCGCCGACGCATCGAGGATGAGCGCGATGCGTCCGTCGCCCAGGATCGAGGCGCCGCTGACCTGGCCAATGCCGCCTGCGAGCCGGCTTATGGGCTTGATGACGACCTCTTGCTGGCCCAGCAGGCGATCCACGAGGAAGCCCGTACGGCGGGAGCCGACCCGTACGATCACGACCGATGCCTCCTGGCCGGCAGTGCCACCCGGTACGTCCAAGGCCTCGCGCAGCCGCCGAAGGGGCAGGCTCTGGCCGCGCAACATGGCCATTTCCTCGTCCTGGACGGATTGCAGCGACATATCCACCAGGTCGTGCGCATCCTCGATGAAGCTGATGGGGATAGCGTAGATTTCCTCGCCCACCTCGGTCAGCATGCACTGGATGATGGCCAGCGTCAGGGGCAGGATGACCGTCACGTGGGTGCCGCGTCCGACCTGGCTCGTCATGTCGAGCACGCCCCCGAGCGCCAGGGTCTTGGCCTTCACCGCATCCATGCCGACGCCCCGGCCGGAGATGTCGGTGACCTCGTCACGGGTCGAAAAGCCCGGCAGGAACAGCAGGTCCAGGCATTGCTTGTCGTTCAGGCGCAACGCCTCTTCTTGGCCAATCAGGCCCTTCTCGACAGCCTTGCGGCGGATGCGCTCGGGATCCAGGCCCTTGCCATCGTCCTGCACCTCGATGATGACGTGGCTGCCTTCATGTCTGGCTGCCAGACGGATGGTGCCCACGCGGGGCTTGCCCATCAGCTCGCGGTCGTCGCCGGGTTCGAGACCGTGGTCGACGGCGTTGCGCAGCAGGTGCAGCAGCGGGTCTGCGATTTCGTCGATCATCAGGCGATCCAGTTCGGTCTCCTGACCCTCGACGACCAGTTGGACCTCCTTGTTGAGCTCGCGCGCGAGGTCGCGCACCATGCGTGGAAACCGGCTGAAAACCCGCTCGACCGGCATCATGCGCAGCTTCATGATGACGCCGTGGATATCCGAGATCACGGAGCCGACGTGGCGAATGACTTCCTTGACGTCGTCGGATTCGTAGCGATGGACGATTTCCTGCAGCCGCGTTCGATCGATGACGAGCTCCCCGACCAGGTTCACGAGGGCATCGAGGCGCTCCGTGGCGACGCGTACGGTCTGGGCGACCTTGGCCTTGCCCTCGTCTCCCTTCTGTTCCTGGCCACCCTTGGTGGGTGGGGCCGGAGCGGGCGACGCCGGGGACACCGGCTGGGCCGCTGGCACGGGCGACACCTCCGGGGGCGGCGGGACTTGGGTCGGCGCCACCGCAGCCGCTCGCTGCCCGGAGAGGGGCGCGTGCCGGACCGAGGTCACCTCGGAAACATCGCGGATGCGGGCCTCGAGGTCCTGAACGGACTCCTTGGACAGCACCAGGAGCGAGAAACTTCGGTCGAAGCGCTCCTCCTCGAGCTCGGATACCTCGGGACTGGCCTGGAGCAGTTCGCCTTGTCCCTCGAGCGCCGACATGACCATGTAGGCGCGGACCCCCTTGAGCATGCAGTCGGCGGCGAGCGTGACCTCGATCCAATGGGCATGGAACCCCTGGGACTCGCCTTCCTGGATGACCGTCATGACGTAGTCGGCGACACTTGGCCAGCCGGATGAGGCCTCTGCGGCCGAGACGACCGCCTGGAGGGCAACGGCCACGGGATTCGGGGCGGGTGTCGCGTGCTCGAGGATGGCCGTCAGCCGTTGGGCCAGCGCCCGATGGTCGGGACCGGAACGCTCCTCGATGATGGCGTCGAGCATGCCCGAGATGGTGTCGAGGCAGGCGAACAGGGCATCGACAACGGTCCTGTCGGCCTGACGCTTGCCCACGCGAATGGCGTCGAGCAGGTTCTCCATCTTGTGCGTCAGGTCGGCGAGGGCGGCATAGCCCATCGTGGCCGACATGCCCTTGAGCGTGTGGGCTGCCCGGAAGATCTCATCGACCGACTTGCGGTCGTCCGGTTTCGCCTCGAGTTGCAGCAGCCGGTCGTTGAGCAGCTGCAGCATCTCCCGTGCCTCGTCGAGGAAGATGCTCAGGTACTGGTCGTTGTCCACGCGTCAGGCCTTCTCGTAGAAGAACGGCCGCAAGGGGCGGCAGCCGTGCTCCCCGCCGGCGGGAAGATGTTCCGCCGAACCCACGAACAGCATACCCCCTGAAGGCAGCGCCCTCCCCAGCTTGCGCCAGACCTCGTCCCGCGCTTCGTCGACCATGTGGATGGTGACGTTGCGGCACAGGATCAGGTGCTGGCCCTGCAGGGGCAGCTCGCCAAGCAAGTCATGGGCCACGAAACGCACCCCTCCGAGCCAGGCCTCAGGCGCGGTCCACGTGCCGTCGGGCGCGACGGTACCCTTGCTGTCCCGCCAGGATTCCGGCAAGCCCTGCTGAGCTTCGGGGCGGAACACGCCCAGGCCGGCCCGGGCGAGTGTCGGCCGGCTGATGTCCGACGCCGTCAGGACGCAGCGACCCAGCAGGCCGGCCTCCTCGGCCATCGCGGCCACCGAAAGGATCTCGGCGCCATCCGAACAACCGGCGCTCCAGATGCGGAGGGTCCCGAAGCGTGACGCAAGCTCGGGCAGGATCCGGTCCCTGAGTGCCGAAAAGCCCTCGGGATCCCGAAGCCAGCCCGTCACATGGATGGTCAGCCCGGCAATCAGGTCGTCCTGCAGGGCGAGGTCCCGCTGCAGCCTCTCCAGCAGGGCTTCCCGGGTCTGCTCGGGGCGTCCCGAGAGCCATGCGGCCAGCCGGCGGTCGACCAAATCATCCCGGTACCGATCGATCGGAAACGGCAAGACCCTGGCTACGGCCTGCTTCAGGGAGGCGAGGTCGGTCGTCACGTCTGGATGACTCCGAGTGCGCGTACCTCGGTGCTGGTCGGGACGACCTCGTTGTAGGCCATGACCGGGATCTGGGGCAGGTCCCGCTCGATCAACCGGCGGAAGACGAGACGGACCTTGCTGGAGCACAGGACGACAGGCGTGATGCCCGAGGCCAATTGCTGCTCGACCAAGGTGCGGGTGTTGCGGCGGATGACGCCGGCAAGGCCGGGTTCGAGGCTGACGAAGGCACCCTGGTCCGTCTGCTGGATATTCTGAGCCATGTGATTCTCGAGGTCGGGGTCCAGCGTCAGGACGGACAAGGCCCCATCCGGCCCGAGGCTGGCCTTGCAGATGGCACGCGCCAGGGCAAGCCTGGCATACTCCGTCAGCGTGTCGATGTCCTTGGTCAGGCGTGCGTGCGTTTCCAGACTTTCCATGACCGGAATCAGGTCGCGGATGCTGACACGGTCCCGCAGCAGGTTCTGGAGGACGTGCTGGACATCCGAGACCTGCAGCAACTCGGGCACGACGGCACTGACGAGGGCTTCCTGTTCCTGCTTGAGATTGTCCAGCAGGGCCTGGGTGTCGGAGCGGGTGAGGATCTCGGGTGCGTGGGCCTTGAGCACTTCCATCAGGTGCGTCGCGATCACCGAGGCTACGTCGAAGACCGTGTAACCGGCCATCTCGGCTTGTTCCTTGCGGTCCTCCGTGATCCACGTCGCGGGCAGCCCGAAGACCGGCTCCACCGTCGCGATGCCATCCACGGGCTCGACGGCGAGGCCCGAGTCCATGGCCAGAAAGTGGTCAATCTGGACTTCGCCTCTCGCGATGTCGATGCCCCGCATGTTGATGCGATATTCCTTGGGCTTCAATTGCAGGTTGTCTCGAACCCGTATGGGGGGCACTACCAGCCCCATCTTGAGCGCCATCTGCCGACGAATCATCGTGATGCGCTCCAGCAGATCCCCGCCCTGGCTGGTGTCCACGAGGGGAATCAGGCGGTAGCCGACCTCGAGCTCCATGGCGTCGACCTTGAGCAGGCTCATGACATTCTCGGGGCCCTTGGGGGCTTCTATGCCGGCCTCGTCCGTCATCTCGACGGCGGCAGCGGCAGCCTTGCCCGCCTGCTCCTGGCGCACCATCGTGTAGCCGATGCCGCCGACGATGCCGGCCACGAGCAGGAAGGGAAACCCCGGCAAGCCTGGAACGACGGCGAGGAAGCCCAGCATGCCGGCGGCAATCAGCAACGGACGCGGACTGGCCGTGATCTGGCCGGCAATGGTCTCGCCGAGGCTGGTGGTGCTCGCCGCGCGCGAGACCAGGATGCCGGTACCGGTCGAGATCAGCAGCGCGGGAATCTGGCTGATCAAGCCATCGCCGATCGAGAGGACGGTGTACCGGCCTGCCGCATCGACGAGCGGTCGCCCCTGCTGCAGCACGCCGATGACGATGCCCCCGACCAGGTTGATGGCCGTGATGATGAGACCGGCGACGGCGTCTCCGCGGACGAACTTGCTGGCACCGTCCATCGTGCCGTAGAAGTCGGCTTCGCGCTGGATGGCCTGCCGACGCTCCTTGGCCTCCTGCTCCTGAATGAGGCCGCTGTTGAGATCGGCGTCGATGGCCATCTGCTTGCCGGGCATGGCATCTAGGGTGAAGCGCGCGGAGACTTCCGAGATGCGGCCCGCACCGTTCGTGATGACGACGAACTGGATGACGACCAGGATCAGGAAGACAACGAGGCCCACCACGTAGTTGCCACCGATGACGAACTTGCCGAAAGCCTCGACGACCTTGGGTACGTGGTCGGCATCAAGCAGTATGACCCGGGTAGTCGACACGTTGAGCGCCAGCCGGAACAAGGTCAGCAGCAACAACAGCGTCGGGAACGTATTGAGCGAGACAGGCTCGATCACGTAGAGGGCCAGCAGCAGCATGAGCAGGCTGGCCGTGATGTTGACGACGAGCAGGAAGTCGAGGATCACGGCCGGGATCGGCAGGATCATCATGACGACGACGGACACCATGATGACGGCCAGCACGATGTCGGAGTTGCGCGTCAGGGCCGCAAGGCCGCCCGGGGCTGCGCCTCCGGCGGGGGCGGTCGACTGGCTGGCCATGGAAACGCCTTATACCCCGGCCCGCTGGACCGAGACCAGAATCTCGGCCACCACCTGGTAGAGTTCGGCCGGAATGCTCTCGCCCAGGTCTACCTGACGGACCATCTGCCGGGCCAAGGGGGGGTTCTCGACGACGGGGACACCGTGAAGACGAGCAAGTTCCTTGATGCGTCGGGCGATCTCGTCCGTGCCCTTGGCGACGACGATGGGCACGGGCATGTCGACAGGGTGGTAGCGCAGGGCCACGGCAAAGTGCGTCGGGTTGGTGACGACAACGCTGGCAAGTGGGACCTGCTGCATCATGCGGCGCCGGGCGGCCTGACGCATGCGCTTGCGGATCTCGCCCTTGACCAGAGGGTCTCCCTCGCTGTTGCGGTTCTCGTCCTTGACCTCCTGCTTGGACATCTTGAGAGATTTTTCGTAGCTTCGCTTCTGCCACCACCAGTCGAAGGCGGCGAAGGCCACGAGCACCATGATGATGCGGATGCCGAGCGTCCAGAGTGCCTCGCCGATGCGGGGCGCGAAGATGCGCGGATCGGAGCCCAGGGCCACGACCAGCTCGGGACCATAATGTTGGACGACTTGCCATGCCACGGTGCCGAGCACGGCCATCTTGGCGATATTCTTCACCAGTTCCATGACGGCACGGCCCGAGAACAGGCGTTGCAGGCCCGAGATCGGGTCGATGCGCTTCAGGTCGGGACGCAGGGGTTCCGTCGTCAGCAACTGGCCCACCATGGCGCGCTGCACGATGAGGCCCGTGAGCAGCAAGCTCAGTGCGAACGGTGCCGCGACGGACAGCAGGGTGCCGCCGTCCTCGAGGAGCAACGTGCCCAGATATTCCGCCGTCATGTCCGGTCCCTTGAGGTGCCCGAGTCGCCGCTCCATCATCTGGCCAAGCGCATCGGAAGCCGAGGCCCAGTTCAGGCGGAAAAGAACGAGGGCCATGGCCATCGAGGCCGCGATACCCACGTCATTGCTGCGCAGGACCTGGCCCTTGTTGCGGGCATCCTGCCGTCGCTTGGGGGTCGCCTCCTCGGTCTTTTCGGGTTCCGCCATCCGTCAGGTTCCGAAGAACCCCGAGAGCCGGGGCAGCCAGCGGGCGATCACCGTCTCGAGGAAGTGGACGATAGAGGGCAGGCCCGTCAGCAGGATGCCCATGCCGATGGCGATCTTGAGGGCGAATCCTGCCGAGAAGACATTCAGTGCCGGCATCATGCGGTTCATCACGGCCAGCCCGATCTCGGCCACGAGCAACACCCCCAGGATGGGAAAGAGCAGGGCGAACGCAATCGTGAAGAGAGCGTCCAGCGCACTCAGGACTCGCTCCAGCAATGCGGGAGTGAAGGGGTTGCGGCCGAGCGGGATCTGCTCGAGCGTGCCGCCCAGGGCCTCGAGAATGGCCAGATGCCCATCGGTCAGCAGCAGCACGAGCATGGCCAGCGAGCCCAGGAAGAGCGCCAGGGACGGCAACTGCTGGTTGGACATCGGGTCATAGACCTGATCCATACCGAAGCCCATCTGGAGGCCGATCAGATAGCCCGCGAACTGGACGCCATAGAGGATGAACATGCCGAGAACGCCCAGGACAAGGCCGATGAAGGCTTCACCCGCAATGGCCGTCGCGAGGCCACCAGGGCCACCGGGCAGGTTCAGGCCCGGACGG
This sequence comes from Candidatus Sericytochromatia bacterium, assembly GCA_035286125.1. Lineage (GTDB taxonomy): Bacteria > Cyanobacteriota > Sericytochromatia > S15B-MN24 > VGJW01 > VGJW01. The sequence goes on along the minus strand of JAYKIS010000015.1, from coordinate 51,468 downwards.
GCCAGCTCGAGGGGCACAAGGATCAGCGCCATCAGCGCACCCAGGCCGACGCGGACCCGAATGGGCACCTGAGGGGCAGACAGGATGGGCGCTGTCAGGGCCAAGGCGCCGAAGCGGGTCATCAGCAGGCCGAAGACCAGGATCCCCTGGCCGGGGAGCTGCATCAGGCCCGTCAGCTCCAAGTCGGTGCCTACTTCGCCATGCGCGGCAGGGCCATCAGGATCGAGCGGGCGAAGTCGAGCACCGACTCGAGCATCCACGGGCCCAGCAAGACCAGTACGGCCAGGATGGCGGCAACCTTGGGAATGAAGGTCATCGTGGACTCGTTGAGCTGGGTCACGGCCTGGATCAGGCTGATGACGAGGCCGACCACGAGCGAGACCAGAAGCGGGGGGCCGCCCAGCATGACGGCCGTCAGCAGCGCGTGTTGCGTCAGCTCGAGAAAGGCCTCGCGCGTCATTGGAAGCTCTGGACGAGGCCGCGGGCCAGCAGGTGCCAGCCGTCCACGAGGACGAAGAGGATCAGCTTGAAGGGCAGCGACACCATGACAGGCGGCAGCATCATCATGCCCATGGACATCAGGATGCTGCTGACGACGAGGTCAATCACCAGGAACGGCAGGTAGAGCGTGAAGCCCATCTGGAATGCCGTCTTGAGCTCGCTGGTGACGAAGGCGGGCACCACGACCCACGTCGGGATGTCCGATGGGCGACGAGGGCGCTCGATCTTGGCCATGCGGACGAACAGACCCAGGTCCCGCTGGCGGGTCTGGCGCAGCATGAAGGTCCGGATGGGGCCTTCTGCGGCCTTGAGTGCCTGCCCCTGGGTGATGCGGCCCGATTGGTAGGGCTCCAGGGCCTCCTTCTGGATACGTTGGAGGGTCGGCGTCATCACGAAAAGCGTCAGGAACAGGGCGAGGCCCACCATGACCTGGTTCGGGGGCATGGCCTGGGTGCCCAATGCCTGACGGGTGAAGGAGAGGACGATGACGATGCGCGTGAAGGCCGTCATCATCACGAGGATCGCCGGTGCGAGGGACAGGACGGTCAGCAGGGCCAGCAGCTGCAGCGAGGTCGAGATGGACTGCCGGTCCTCGGTCAGGGGAATGGCCGGCACGCGCAATTGGGCGTGTGCCGGGGCATCTCCAAGGAGCCACGCGACAAGGCAGGCTGCCAGCAGCGGCAGCAGGCGGACTCCCAGCTTGATGGCTTCAGGCATCCCGGCCCTGATCCCCGGCACGGGCCGCCTGACTGACGGATTGGCGGAACATGGCCTCGGCCACGGAGGGAGGCGCCTGATCCACAGGCCATTCGGCCAGCTTGACCAGCAGCCCGGCACCGTTGGTGCCCAGCAGCAGGACATGCGCGCCCGCCTGCACGAGGCACAGGCTTTGCGTACCGGCCAGCCGGGTCTGTTCCAGCACCATGATCCGCCCGTCACCGAGCGGGGCCCGCATGGCCATGAAGCGGCGCAGGCCGAAGAGTGTTGCGGCGAGCAGGCCAAGGACGAAGACGAACCTTGCAAGGAAACGTCCCAGGGCACGCCACCAGGGGACGTCTTCGGTGGTCTCGGCCTCGTCACCATAGTCCCGCCAGACGAAGGCATCTTCGGAGGCATCGACCGTCACCGTCGACCCCGTGGAACTCCCGGCTGCGGCCGCCACGACGCCCGGCGCCGTGTCCGGTTCGGCCTGCGCCGGCAAGGAAGCACCGGCAGCCAGGGCGACAAGCACCAGCAGGCCGCAGGCAAGGGACTTGGCCGTCACGGCGATCAGCGCAGGGCCTTCTTCACGGCGTCCACGACCCTGTCGGCCTGGAATGGTTTGACGATGAAGTCCCGGGCCCCGCTCTGGATGGCTTCGAGCACCATGGCCTGCTGGCCCATGGCCGAGCAGACGATGATCCGGGCCTTGGGGTCCTTGTTCAGGATGTGGCGCGTGGCCGTCAGGCCATCCATCTCGGGCATGGTGATATCCATCGTCACGAGGTCGACCTGGTGTTGCTGGTAAAGCGCGACGGCCTCGACGCCGGTCTTGGCTTCGGCGACCACGTTGAAGCCGTGTGCCGTCAGGATGTCCTTCAGCATCAGGCGCATGAACGCCGCGTCATCTACGACCAGGATGTTCTTCATGACTTCAGAAATCCGACTTACGGAAGCCGCTCAGGCGCTCGGCCTGGCTGACGATGTCCGTGACGCGAATGCCGAAGTTCTCGTCGATCACGACGACCTCGCCCCGGGCAATCAGCTTACCATTGACCAGCAGGTCCACGGGCTCTCCTGCGAGCTTGTCCAGCTCGACAACAGAGCCATTGGCCAGGTCCAGGACCTCGCGAATCTGCATGCGCGTCCGACCCAGCTCGACCGTGACCTTGAGTGGCACGTCGAGGATCAGGTCAAGGCTGGAGGGGCCTTGGGCTCCCAACTGGCCCTGGGTCAGTGGCGCGAACTGTGCGGGATGGACCGAGGGGGGCTCGCGCATCGCGGCAGCCGCAGGATAGCCCAACGGGACGCCCTGGGGCATCCCCTGGGGCATCCCCTGGGGTACGCCCTGTCCGCCTTGCCCGAGGCCGAACATGGACGCCAGGTCCTCACCCGCCGCATCCGCGCGCTGGGCGCCGAGGGGCGGTGCCGGAACGTGGGGGATGGCCGCCGCGATGTTCTGGGTGTCCAGGTCGACGGCCCGGGCTGCAGGCGCCGACGCCTGGGGCTCGGGTCGAAGGCGCTCGGTCATGCGGATGGCGTCGGCCACCGGCAGCAACTGTTGCAGTTCCGATTGGACCAGGCCCTCGATTTCGAAGGAACTGGTCACCAGGACCCACGGGCCGGAGCCGAAGTCCGGCGGCAGGGACAGCTCCGCGGGATAGTCCACGACGGTCGTGACGGGCGGGCTGATGTCGACCTTGGTGCCATAGGCTCCCGTCAGGCCGTTTGCGGCCATGCCCATCATCTGGTTGACGGCCTCGGACATCGCGCTCTGGCGAAGTTCGTCGATCTCGAAGTCGGGCGGGGAGCCCTCGCCACCCATCATCAGGTCGGTGATGCGGGCGGCGTCTTCCTTGACGAAGTAGAAGCAGTTGACGATGGCGCCCTGGATTTCGAAGTGAATCTCGACGGCGACTGCGGGTCCCGACAGGATGCCGGACAACTCGGTGACGGAGATGATTCGCGTCCGGGGCTGACGAATCTCGACCTGGCGGTTGAGCAGGATCGACAGGGTGGATCCGCCCGCGCCGAGGGCGTTGCCCATGATCTCGACGAGGGCGTCCTGCTGGTCGCGCGACATGGCGTCAGTCATGGGTTTCGCCTTCCTCGAGGACGACTTCGGTGATGTGGACGGCCATGTGGCTGCGGCACGTGCCCGGTCTGGCCATGAACTTGGTGCGGTCGCCCACCCTCACCTCGATGTCCCGGTCGTGGCCCTGCTCGAGCGCCACGACGTCGCCACGCTGCAATTGCAGCACGTCCTGCACCGACAGGACGGTGGAACCCAGTACCGCCGTCAGCGGGACCTGCGTCTGCACGACACGTTCGTTCAGCCTGAGGCGGAACTCGTCGGTCTGGGCCAGCTTCTGTGTCGAGAACATGTACTGGGAGCCCAGATTGGTCATGACCTTCTCGAGGACCATGTACGGCAGGCAGATGCTGACGGGGCCCGTGTTCTCGCCTAGCTTCACCTCGAGCGTCACGAGCGCGACCGGATCCGTGGCCGGTACGAGCTGGACGAATCGGGGATTGGTCTCGATGTTCTCGATGACGGGGTCGAACTGCACGAGGCTTACCCACGACTCCTGCAGGGCCGAGAGCGTCCGGTTGGAGATGTTGGTGATGAGCTGGCGCTCGATATCCGTCAGATCGCGGCGGATGCGGCTGACCTTGCCGGGGCCGCCCAGCAGCCGGTCGATCATGATCGATGCGAGGTCGAGGTTGATCTCGAGCAGGGCCGAGCCGACAAGAGGCTTCATCGAGAAGGTCGTCATGATGGTGGGGCCCGGAAGCGACCGCGAGTACTCGTCAAAGGTCATCTGCTCGACGGACACGACCTCGCAGGTCGCCATCACGCGGAACATGCCCGCCCAGAGCGTTGACACGAGCCGTGCGAAGCCGTCATGCAGCATCGACAGCGTGCGGATGTGGTCCTTGGAGAATTTGCTCTGGCGCCGGAAGTCGTAGGCCCAGACCGCCTTGGCCTTGACGCCGGCCTCATCGCTTTCTGCGGCATCGCCCGGACGATCGGCAGCCACCTCGCCCTTGGCCAGGGCGGCCATGAGGGCGTCGATTTCGTTCTGGCTGAGGATGTCTGACACGGAAGCTACTGGACGACGAATTCTCCGAAGTAGACCTCGAGGGTCTCCGGAATTCCTTCGTCATCACGCCGCATCAAGTTGAGGGCAACCTTCATTTCCGACTTCACGCGATCCGGATCCTGGAGCGTGATCGTCGTCTGCTTGCGCAGGGTGCGGATGATGGTGTCCCGGAAAACCGGCTGGAAGGGAGCGAGGGATTGGATGAACGGGCTCGGGCCCTTGGCTGGTGCGCCGTGACCGCCCTCGCCGCCTTCGGCGCCATGCTCGCCCTCGGGCGGGGCTGGCTTGGAGAGGCGAAGGGTCACCGTAGTCTTCAGGAAACGACGCTTGGGATCCGAAAGGTTGACGATGAAGGGCTCGGTCAGCGTCCAGAGCTCGCTCGACTTCGTGGCCTCGTGCGTGCCCTTTTCGTGCTCCACGATGGTGCGTTGCTCGACGATGATTTGCTTGGGCAGGGCCAGGCGGATGGCGATGAAGGAGCTGACGGAGGCAATGACCGCAACCGCCAGCATGCCCACGATGATTCTCGGGGAGAGGGCGGGATTGCCCGCCTTGGGCTCGCCCTTCTTGGTGGCCATGGGGGGTCAGTCTCCGGGAGCAGGCTTCTTGGGTTCCTGCGCCATTGTAGCATCGCTCAGGACCACGATATCGACTCTCCGGTTCCGCGATCGGTTGGCCTGTGAGTCGTTCGGAGCCTTGGGAAAGGTGTCGCCGTAGCCGGCCGCCGAGACCCGTGACGGCGGCAGGGCCCCCGTGTCGACCAGATGCCGGACGACAGCCGTGGCGCGGGCCGTGGAGAGTTCCCAGTTGCTCGGGAACCGGGCAGAGTGAATCGGCGTGTTGTCCGTGTGGCCTTCGATCCGCAGGCTGTTGCCGGTCTTGGCGGCAAGGCCGCTGACCTTGCCGAGCATCTCTCGGGTCTTCGGGTCAAGATCGGCCGAGCCCGCGGCGAACAGCGCCGAGTCGGCGATGGAGATCACGAGACCACGCTTCTCCATGTGGACGTCGAAGGAAGCGCTGGCACCCAATTGTTCGGCCAGTTTCTCCACCTTGTCGGCCATCTCCTCGAACTCGGACTCTTCCTTGGCGTACATCGGTGCGACCGGCGGGATGACCATGTCGCTCGCGGGCGGCAGGACCGCGTCGTTGCCTCCGCCCGAGGCGGCCGTCGGGTTGAAGACGCTCGCCATTGCGTCTGCCATCTTCTTGAACTTGCTGGCGTCGATCGACGACATCGAGAACAGGATGATGAAGTAGATCAGCAGCAGGGTGATAAGGTCGGCATAAGTCAGTAACCAACGTTCGTGGTTGGCGTGGCTGCCGCCCTTGTGACCCCGCTTCTTGCCCACGGGGTCATTCTTCCTTGGTTATGGTGGCGCGCACCGCCGGCGACAGGTAGCCCTTGAGCTTCTCCTCGACGATCTGCGGATTGTCGCCGGCCTGGATGGACAGGATGCCCTCGAGCATCAGCTCGCGAACCAGGATTTCCTCCTCGGAACGCTTCTTGAGCTTGGTGCCCATGGGCAGCCAGAGAAGGTTGGCCGAGAACACCCCGTAGAGGGTGGCGATGAAGGCGACGCCGATGGCGGGCGCCAGCGCTGCCGGGTCCGAGTCTCCGCCCAGGCTGCCCAGGATGTGCACCATGCCCATGACCGTGCCGATGATGCCCATCGTGGGGGCGAAACCGCCCGCAGCCTCGAACATCGCGATGCCGCCGGCGTGGCGGGTCGCGATGAAGGCCAGTTCGGTCTCCAGCATCTCGCGGACGGTCTTGATGTCGATGCCGTCCGAGACCATCTGCATGCCCTTCTTGAGGAACTCGTCCGGGGCGGCCTGGACATCGGCCTCAAGCGCCAGCAGGCCGTCTTTCCGGGCCTTCTCGGCGTAGCGGATCATCTGCGGGATGATCGTGTGAGGCTCGAGCGGATTCTTCGAGAAGGTGAAGCCGATGAGCTTGGGGATCGTGAGCACGTCCTTCATCGGGAAAGCGATGAAGAGGGTCCCGAAGGTGCCCCCGAAGACGATCATGGCGGCAGTCGGGACCACCAGGGCTCCCAGGTGCCCACCATCGAGGACATAGGCGATGATGATTCCGCCCCAGCCAAGAATGAGCCCGATGAGGGTCGAGATTTCCAGCTACGTGTCTCCTGGGTCGCGGGAGCCGAGCCCCAAAGGTATGGCACAGGCCCGACGGTAGGCGATGATGCGATCGATCAACTCGTCTACCGACTCTCTTACCACATATTTGCGGTCGGTGGTGAGCGTGACGACTGTGTCCGGGGTGGCCTCCAGACTCTCGACCAGGTCGGCATTCACGACGATGACCTGTTCGTTCAGTCGCGTCATGCGAATCATGGGGACCGGCCCTCCTGCATGCCCGTACCTGCGCGCTGGACCATCACCAGCAACTCTGCAATCACAGGATACAGGGAGGCGGGGATGCTTTCGCCCAGATCGAGCTGCGCCAGGGCCGCAACAAGCTGGATGTCCTGGTGCAGCGGGACGCCTGCGGCCTTGGCGGCCTCGATGATGCGTTCGGCAAGCGCCCCCATCCCGGCGGCCACCACGACGGGTGCCGCATCCTGCTCAGGGTCGTATCTCAGCGCAACGGCCCGGCGCTGTTTGCCCGTATCGTGACCGTCGCGCATGGCCGGGTGCTCAGGTGCCATGGGGTTCCTCGTCCGTTGTCCCGACGGCCCACGGCGGACCGCTCCAGCCCAGCTCCGCGACGCGGGCCGAGACTTCGGGCACGAGGGCCGCGAGGGCCTCACGCAGTGCCGGGGCTTCGGCCTGGATGCGCACCACCAATTGCCTGCCTGCCCCGGCGAGATTCAGGCGTACCCGACCGCATTCGGGATGCTCCAGGATGATGACGGTTCGCCACGGGCGAGCCTCGTCCCCTGGCCCTTCCGGGGACCGGGCGTCCCGGTCCCAGTGGGTCCAGTGTCCGGTCCATGCCCCCCACGCGAGCGGCACGGTCCATGGGGCCGCGGGATCGAGCAACCGCGCATGTCCCTGGGGCCACGCCTCCTCCGTGGGCCACGCGCCCGCCTGCCGGGGCAACTCGTGGGTCGGATCGCCCGCTGATGCATCCCGCAGGTGCCGGGCGAGCCGAGCCTCGGGCGGCGTCAACCGGTTGATCCATGCCATGAGCGCATCGAGGGGATCCCCCTCGCCTGCGAGCAAGGTCACGCCCGGATGGCCGAGCCGGGCCATCCAGGCCCGAATCAGCGGGACAGGTCGTGGCTGGCCCTGATCCGGCACGCCCAGAGCCAGCAGGGCGGCAGTCGGCACGAGGCCCCGCGCGGCAAGTCCTAGCGCCGTGGCGCGCAGCTCGGCAGGTATTTCCGGCCAGTTGGCCACCAGCCGGCGCAACAGCGCCGGTGTTGCCGGCAGGCCGGCCTGGGCCAGGGCCTCGACGAGGCTTCGTGTCACGGGAGTCGTCGGCAGTCCAGCATCCTCGAGGGCACGACGGGCTCCGTCGGGTCCTTCCGTCGTCGGGGAGGGCATCTCCCTTTGACCCTGCGGGGTACCCGTACGGCCCGCGGCTGGCGGCATGCCCCCGGTCACGCCGGAGTACTCCGCTGTGGGGCGGGGACCCTCGACGGGACCGGGGGCAGCCAGGCTCATCTACGTCAGCGCTTCAGCCCCATCAGCTCCTGCAGGACTTCGTCCGAGGTGGTGATGATGCGGGAATTGGCCTGGAAGCCGCGCTGGGAGATGATTAGCTCCGAGAACGAGGCCGCCAGGTCGACGTTGGACGTCTCGAGGTTGGACGAGGCCAGCAGGCCGCGTCCCGCCGTGCCTGCGGTTCCGACCTGCGCATCGCCGGATGCGTTGCCGACCGTCCACATGTTGCTGCCTTCGTTCACGAGGCCGTTCGGGTTGTTGAACGAGGCGAGGGCAATCTGCGCCAGCTGCCGGATCTGGCCGTTCGTGAAGACGCCCGAGACATAGCCGTTGGAGTCGATGTTGAAGCCCTGCAGCGTACCGGTAGCGTACCCGTCCTGGTCGTCGATGATGGCCGTCGAGGCCGTCAGGAACTGCGTCAGGCCCAGCGTGTCGCCGCGCTTGCCGGGATCGAACGAGATCGTCGACGGCGCAGCACCCGACGTGTAGTTGAGCTTGAGCGGAGACAGGTTGACGTCGACCGGAAGACCGCCGTTGTCGAAGATGATGTAGCCGAGGTCGATGGGGAAGGCCCCGACACCCGGGCCGGGCAGCGACTTCAGGTCGTTCTTGACCTGCGAGTCCACGATGCCGAACGAGACACGCCACTTGGAGCGGCCGTCGGCGGCGGACTGTTGCTCCAGGTCCCGGGTGAACAGGATGTTCCCCGAGTGCGAGTTGCCCAGCGAGTCGAAGAAGTTCATCGACATGGTGTAGGAGCCAGCATCGGTCTTGCCCGAGGTCTGGATGACCTCCGCGAGGCCCTTGGACTCGTTGGGGTCGAAGCCGATGTCGCCGAAGTCGAGGTAGGCCGTCACGTCGGGCGTGCTCAGGTTCTGGTACTGCAACCGGATGGGCTCGAGGTCGGTGGTGGTCAGCTTGCCATCCGTATCGAAGCTGAACGTGCCCAGTTGCTGCTCGCCCGTCGAGTTGATGAGCCCCCGATTCTCGGGCGTGTCGTCCGGGACGTAGGTCACGGACCAGTTGTCTTCACCGGGAGCGTTGCGGACGACAAGCTTGCCCGTGACGATCTGGTTCCCGACCTGGTTCGTTTCCGAGCTGTAGGTCCGGGCGTTGGCGATGTCGAAGCGGGTCTCCTTGACGACGGCGTCGCTGGCCGTGGCACCGAGGGTCGCCCCGACAGTATCGCTCGCACCCAACTTCAGGGCCGAGCCCGTCGCGAGCGTCGGCACCGTCAGGGTCACGAGCGTGGGCGTGACGGTATCCTTGGCCAGCAGCTTGATGTCCTTCAGGCTGATGGTGCCCACCGGTTCGCCGGTCGCCGGGTCGAAGGTGATGACGCCCAGGTTCTGCTCGTCGGCAAAGCGGAGCTTGTCCTGGCCCGTTGCGCCGGCCGTGGGCAGGTAGGAGACGGACCAGGTGTTGCTGCCCTGAGTATTGCGCAGGATGAGCTCGCCTTCGACATTCGTGCCGCTGGCAACGCCCAGGTTCATGGGCAGCTTGATTTCCTTGGGGCCCACCGTTGCCGGTACCATCAGGCCGCCCAGCGTCGCGGTCGACTTGAGGACCGCAGGCTGCAGGTTGCCGCTGATCAGGCCCGCGATGTTGTCGAAGCCCAGGCGCGAGCGCGGGACTTCGGAGTTCATCTGCAACTGGCTCGGGATGACCTGGGACTCGAGGGCATTGGCTCCGCTCTCCTGCGTGAAGGTGAGGCGGATGGCCCCCAGCGTGTTGCTGGTAAGCCGGCCCGACGTGTCGAACGTCAGGGTGCCGAGACCCTGTTCATTGGGGTTGGTCAGCTGGTCGGCGTCCAGGTCGCCTGCACGCGGCCGGTAGCTCACCTGCCACGTCAGGGTACCGGGGTCATTGGTCATCGTGATCGTGCCGTGGATGACCTGATTCTTGGAGTTGAGGATGTCGTGCTGCATCACGACCTTGCCGGCCTCCGCCGCACCCTTGGGCGTGGCCTTGAGAACGCCCGTGATCATCGTGTCGACGCTGTCGGAGCGCAGGTTGCCCTTCAGGCGGACGGACCCTGTGGCCTTGGGCTGCAGGTTCTGTCCCCGTGCCACGCGGATGGGGGCAGGTTCGGCCGTGGTGTCGATGACGCCGTTGGTCGTGGTCCAGCCCATGATCTTGAGGCCGTTGGCAGGGCGGATGAAGCTGCCCGTCTTGTCGAAGTCGAAGCTTCCGTCCCGGGTGTAGAAATTGCGGCTGCCGTCGCTGACGACAAAGAAGCCCTCTCCCTGGATGGCAAGGTCCGTGCTCTTGCCGGTGCCCTGCAAAGCGCCCTGGGTGTGGATCGTCGTGATCGAGCCCACGCCCACGCCCAGACCGACCTGCTGGGGATTGGTGCCGGCGCGTCCGCCCTCACCCGAGGTACCGACCGACAGGGTCTGGTTCAGCAGGTTCTGGAACTCGACGCGCTGGCTCTTGAAGCCGACGGTGTTGACGTTGGCGATGTTGTTGCCGATGACGTCGATCTTGAGTTGGTGATTGCGCAATCCGGACACGCCGGAATCCAGCGAACGAAGCATGGGACCTCCTCTTGGGGTTGCCGGGAAACTTCAGTCCCGGCGATGGGCCTCCCCGAGGGGTCCGGCCCGAGGGTGGGGGGCGTCAGGCGATGATGGCGGAGTCGATGTTCGTGAACACGTTGTCCTTGAGGCTCTGGTGGTCGACGGCGGTGATGACGGTGCGGTTGCGGACGGAGACGACGAGGGCCACGTCATCCATCAGGACGAGTGATTCCCGGGCCCCCTTGCCGGCGGCCTTCTGGACCAGTTGGTCCAGCTGGCGCTGGCGGCTCTCGTCCCAGGCGATGTTGCGGGCCTTGAGGCGGGCTTCGGCATGGCTGGACAGCTTGACGGGCTGGACCCGGGAGCGGTCGCCCAAGACCTCGGCGAAGCTCGGGCCCGAGCGGGGCCCGACGGCAGGAGCCGGCAGCGCCATGCCCGCTCCGAGGGGGCCGATGGGCTCGGGAAGGCCGATCACAGGCTCGCTCCCGAGGTCGCTGCGGCGATGGCCATCCGGGCCTCGACTTCCTTCTGGAAGCGCTCGACTTCTTCGGGCGCCATGCCGATCTGCTGGACCTGCCCGAGGGGGAAGGCCCTGTCGGTGAAGGTGTTGCCGTCGCGGTCCACGCCGCGAAGCACGACCTTCAGGTCCCCGTCCACGCGGCGAATCTCCTGGATGGTCCCCATCGACCGGTCGAGCATGTCGGGACCCGCGTAGACGACCTTGCCGATGAGCGCGGCCGAGGAGGCCATGGTCTGCAACTGCTGGGCGTCTGCCTGGTTGCGATTGAAGGTCTCGAAGCTCTTGTTGAGCGCCTGCATCTGGTTCAGGCTGCTGAACTGGGCCATCTGGGCGATGAAGGCCGTGTCCTCGACGGGCTTCATCGGGTCCTGGGACTTGAGCTGCGTGATCAGCAGCTTCAGGAACTCTTCCTGCCCCAATTGCTTGGGATTTGGCAAGGACGAGGTCGGCCCGCCCTGGGGCGCCACATTGGCGATGGCACTTGGCATCGGTTTCCGGACCTCCTACGCGATATCGGACATATCGGCAGGTTGGCCTGCCTCATTGAGGGCCTGCTGCCAGGCTTCGGTATCCCGACGTGCCGGCTGCTCGCGTTCCTGTCGCTCGCGTTCTTGGCTACCCTGCCCAAAGGCTTGCCGGCCCTGTTCCTCGGCAGTCCCGGCGCCACGCCACACGACTTCCAGCCGATCGACGCGGATGCCCTGGTCGACAAGCGATTGCCGGACCTGGTCGAGCTGTCGTCCCAGCAGGTCCCGGGCGTCCTCGCTGTCGACGTGCAGGGTCGCCCTGACGCCACCGCCGACGAGGGCGACACGCAGTTGCACTTCGCCCAGTGCTTCGGGTTTCAGTGTCATGCGAATCGATCGAGGGCCTGTGCGAACGGCCTCCTGTACCTCGGCGGCGAGCGTTCGCGCCACGGGCGCGGTTTCACGCACGGTGCCCCTCGACAGGCCCTCGCGGGTCCCCTGTCCGCCCGGGCCAACTGCCCCTTCGAGGCCACCCTCGCGCCGCTCGAGCGTCGGCACGGCCTGGGCTTCATCGGACGGCGCGTCGTCCCCGGCACGTCCTTCCTGGTTCATTGACGCCTGGCCGTCAGCGACGGGCCGCACCTTGAGGTCGGCCATGCCTACCTCGGGCACCGACGTCACGCGCGGGGCTTCGGGGGCACCCTCGCGACGATTGTCGGGGGCGAGCCTCTCCTCATCCCCACGTCCCTGCGTGGAAACACCGGCAACCTGGCCCGTTGCTGCAGCGGCAACAGAAGCCACGGCGGGCGGGAGGCCGGAAGCCTGCGCGGTCCCCCCCGGCGTTACGGTCTGGCTGGTCGGGGCAGCGTTTGCCACGAGAGGGTTGGCAGTGCCGTGCGCGACGGCACGATTGGTCGCCCGGGCCCCTTGGTCGGGTTCTTCGGCGGCAACTGCGGCCGGACCTGCCTCAGCCAAGGCGTTCCCGATGCCGTCGGCGGTCCCGGCAACGCCGGCAGCCCGAGCCAAGGGCGCGTCCGTCGGGACGGCCTCGATGGTACCGCCCGTGCGAACCTCGATGGTCGCGGCAAGCAAGGCCAGCAACTCGGGCGACAGAGGTTCGCGTCCCGTCACTTCGAGCGCAGCCTCGGCATCCGAGACGGGCGTCTCGGGGCCACGGCCCGTATCATCCGTCGTCTGGCCATGGGCTCCTGCCTGCCGCTGGTTGCGCAGGGACCTTGCCTCGGCCTCGATACCCCTTACGGGCTTCCGGGTTTCCTTCTCAGGAGCAGCCTGCCACCCGGTTTGTTCGACACGCTGGTCCCCGGCATGTCCTGATCGTGTCGGCCGGCGCTCTGTTCCCCTCGTGGCGGGTGTACCCCGAGTGGCTGTGCTCGAGCTGTCGGATCTGTCGGTGGGAGCGCGAAGGCCCTCGGCCCGGGCGCGGGGAGCGCCCGGGAGATCGGTGCCGCGCCGGGTCGGTCCCTGCTGGAGCGTCTTGCGGACCTCCTCGCGGAAGGCCGGGCCCGAGCGTGCAGGCAGGGGGGCGGCGGCTTCAGGCAGCGTGGGCTGCCAGGGCGCGACAACGGCGTGCGCACGCAAATCGACCGGCGTCATGGAAGTCCTCGTGGATGGCGATATAGCCCTCCATCGTCAGGAACGCGCGGAACTAAAGGGTTTCCGGTCGATCCTGTCGCCGCGCATAAGCCTGCGTGGCCAACTCGTCCAGCAGGACCCGTTCGGCATGCTCGAGGTCCTGCAGCCAAACCTGGTGCTGTTTTTCCTTGAGGCGAGACACGATCTCGCGCGCACGGCGCGCAGCCAGCCACGCCTCGCGAGCCCGGGACGTCTCTCGACTTGCCTCATCGAGCGCCTGTTCCGCCTCGAGAATGCGTTGGTCCAGGGCCCGTTCCCACGCCCCTTCGTCCTGGACGGCGCGCAGGTCCAGCAACCCGGCCTGACGCCTGGCCAGGGCTTCGGAGGCTGCCTGCCGACGCTCCAGACGGGCCGAATCGAGCGCCCTTTCGGCCTTGCGTTCACGTGCGGCCGCCGCCAGGTGACCACGCTCGGCTTCCTCCTCGACGCGGCTGCGCAGGCGCAGCAGGCCCTCGAGGCGAAAGCGGAAAGCCTTGGCCATCAGCGGCCGGCGAGTTCAGCCAAGCGTGCCATCGTCTCCCCGAAGGCCACGGCTTCGTGTCGGTCCTGGCGCAGGAAGGCGTCGATGTCGGGACGCAGGGCGATGGCCCGGTCGATGGCGGCATCGCTGCCGGGCACATAGGCGCCCAGCGTGATGATGTCCTTGTTCTCCTGCCATGTCGCCATCCGTTCGCGAAGTGCGGCGGCGTGAGCCAGCGGTTCGACAGGCTGGATCAGCGGTTGGACGCGCGAGACGCTCTGGAGGATGTCGATGGCCGGATAGTGGTTCTGTGCGGCGAGGGCACGAGAAAGGATGACGTGCCCGTCGAGGATGCCCCGGACGGCATCCGAGATGGGTTCGTTGAAGTCGTCGGCATCGACGAGGACCGTGTAGAGGCCGGTGATGCCACCGACCGCCCCCATACCGGCCCGCTCGAGCAGGCGGGGCAGCAGCGCGAAGACGCTGGGCGTGTAGCCCTTGGTCGCGGGCGGCTCGCCCGTCGCGAGCCCAACCTCTCGCTGAGCCATGGCAAAACGTGTGACCGAGTCCATCATCAGCAGGACGCGGGCACCCGTGTCCCGGAACGCCTCGGCCATCGCCGTGGCCACGAAGGCGCCCTTGAGGCGGACCAGGGCGGGTGCGTCGCTCGTCGCCACGACCACGACACTGCGTGCCAGACCGGCTTCACCGAGGTCTTCCTCGAGGAACTCGCGAACCTCGCGGCCGCGCTCGCCGATGAGCGCGATCACGTTGACATCGGCCTCGGCCTGGCGGGCCAGCATGCCGAGGAGGGTGCTCTTGCCCACGCCGGAACCGGCGAAGATGCCCAGGCGTTGGCCATAGCCGACGGTCAACATGGCGTCGAGGGCGCGGACACCCGTGGCCATGGGCTCGAGGATGCGCTGTCGCTCGAGCGGATTGGGAGGCATGCGGTCGACGGGAGCCCATTGGGCCGCCGCCAGGGGGCCCTTGCCGTCGATCGGTTGCCCCAGGCCATCGACGATTCGTCCAAGCAGGCCCGGGCCCACCGGGACTCTGAGACCACGTCCCGTCCCGCGGACCCGCGCACCGGGTGCCACACCGTCCATCGGTCCCAGGGGCATCAGGAGCAGGCGTCCCTCGCGGAAGCCCACGACCTCCGTAGGAATGGCGGGACCCTGGCCGGCATCCACCAGGCAGACCTCTCCCAGTCGGGCCGGTGGTCCCTGGCTTTCGAGGACCAGGCCCACCACCTGGACGACCGTGCCCTCGAAGCGGACGGGATCGGTTTCCCGGACCTGCTGCCGCCAGCCTTCGAGCAGGGTGGCCAGCGGCCCGGTCACGACAACCAGCCTCCGGTGCGACGCGCCGGCACGCGGCGCGACGCGGTTTCCTCGACCTGAGCTTCGGCTGGGGGCGCGGGAGGTGCTGGCGGTGGGGGGGGGACGGCCAGCGGATGCTCCGGTATCGCGGGGGCCGACTGGTCCATGCCGGCTGCCAGTTCCTGCAGCATCGCATCGAGCCGTGCGTCGGCGACGCACCAGTCGAAGGTCACCCGGACGTCGCCCGCCCGCAATTCGGGATCAGGGACCAGACGGATGCTGCCCCAGCGAGGATGGGTGACTTCGCCGCCCAGGGCCTCGACCAGCATGGGAGCGACGCGGATATCCACGGCATGTCCCCGGGCCAACCGGTCCAGCGCTTGCATGGCCAGGTGGCGCGTGGTCTCGGGCTGGGCGGCTTCCCGGCCGATGACCCGGGCCGCCAGGGCCAGCGCGAGGGCGGACATCTCGGATTCGAGGCCTTCGACCAACTGCTCGCGCGCCCCGAGGATCTGCCGGGCGGCTTCCTGGACCTGGTCCAAAGCGGCCTGCCATAGTGCTTGCCATTCGCCGCGAACCTTAGCCAAGGCTTCTTCGTGGGCTTGAGCGAGGCCGGCACGATGGGCCTCGGCCTTGATCTGCGCGGCCTCGATGGTGGCCTCGGCGAGCATGCGTTGCCGGGTGGCTTCGGCCTCCCCGGTGATTCGGGCCTTGAGCTTCTCTCCGTCCTCGGCCGTGAAGATGACCTTGGGGCCCGGAATGTTCTGGCTGCGCTCCGTGAGGAAGACGTCTCGGAAGACGTTGGGCGAGCGGAACGGCGAGCCTTCCATCGGCCTAGCTCAGCAGTTCGTCGCCGCCGCCGCGGCTGATGACGATCTCGCCCCGCTCCTCGAGGGCCCGGATATGCGCGACGACCTTCTGCTGGACTTCTTCGACGTCACGGACGCGGACAGGCCCCATGTATTCGAGTTCGTCCCGGATCATCTTGCCCATGCGTTCGGACATGTTCTTGAAGATGCGGCCCCGGACCTCCTCGTTGGCACCCTTGAGCGCCATGGCCAGTTCCTTGCCGTCGACATCCCGCAGGATGCGCTGGATCGAACGGTCGTCGAGCAGGATGATGTCCTCGAAGACGAACATCAGCTTCTTGATTTCTTCGGCCAGGTCGGGATTCATCTCTTCAAGCGATTCGATGATGGTCTTTTCCGTGCCCCTGTCGACGCGGTTGAGTACCTCGACGACGGCCTTGACGCCGCCGGCCGCGCTGAAGTCCTGAGAGGCCACGGAGGCGAATTTTCGCTCGAGGACCCGCTCGACTTCCTTGAGGACGGCGGGTGTCGTCCGGTCCATCTCGGCGATGCGGGTCGCGACCTCGGTCTGGATGTCTGCCGGCAGGCCCGACAGGACCAGGGCGGCCTGACCCGGCCTCAGGTAGCTGAGAATCAGGGCGATGGTCTGGGGATGTTCGGCCTGGATGAAGTTCAGGACCTGGGTGGCGTCGGCCTGCCGGATGAACTCGAAGGGCATGCTCGTCAGCGACGAGGCCAGCTTCGTAAGCATTTCGTCGGCCTTTTCCTGGCCCAGTGCCTTGTTGAGCAGGTTCTTGGCGTAGGGCAGGCCGCCTTGCGTGATGTACTTGTTGGCCTGCAGGACGTGATAGAACTCTTCGAGCAGTTCCTCCGTGGTGTCGGCCGGAATCTTGCCCAGGTTGGCAATCTCGAGTGTCAGTTGCTCGATCTCCTCGGGACTGCCGAGATTGCGGAGGATGTCGGCCGAGACATCGGGTCCCAGCGCGACCATGAGGGCGGCAGCCTTCTTGCGGCCGTTCAGTTCGATCTTGTTGCGCATGGACTAGCGATCGTCCTCGAGCATCCAGGTTCGTACCAGCCTCGCGACCTCCTGCGGCTGGGCCTTGACGACCTTCGAGATTTCCCGCTGCAGGTGCGTGCGACGGTCTTCCTCGCCCAGCACGATTTCCGCAACGTTGATGCCTGCCTTTTCGGCGGGCGTCTGCAAGGTCGCCAGCAGTTCGTCCTCGCGGGCCCGCAAACCGCGACGCAGCAGGAAGAGGGCGACAAGTGCCACGAGCACGGCCCCCAGAATCTTGGCGAGGTTGATGAGCTGGGCGCGTTCGCCTTCGGCCAGGATCTCGGCCTCGGCGTCCTTGGCTGCCTTGTCGTTGAAAGGAATGGCTGCCACGACAAGCGTGTCGCCCCGGTTCAGATCGATGCCCGAGGCGGCGGCAATCATGTCCTTCATGCTCTGCTGCTGCTCTTCGGGGATCTCGCCGTTCACCGCCACCGAGACGGACAGGCGGCGCAGCTCTGCCGGAGGCTTGGTCTGGCGCTTGATCTCCTTGTTCATCTCGAAGTTCCGCGTGACGTCGCTGCGGCGGTAGTTGCCGTTGTCACCCATGGAGTCCGAGGCCTGGTAGCTGGGGATATTGGTCGTCGTGCCCGGAGCGCCGGCAACCGAAGGTGCACGGCCCTGGTACTCTTCGACCGATTCCCGCTGGCTGCGCAAGAGGCCCGAGCGCGTGCCGTCCGGGGCCTGAAGGATGGGCTGGAAGATCTCCTGGTCGACTTCTATACGGTTGAAGTCGAAGTCTGCCTGGACCTGGACGACCGAGTTGCCAAGGCCCAGGACCCGGTCGAGCATGGCCTGGAGATTCTTTCGGATGACGGCCTCGTAGTTGCGCTTGGTCTCGAGTTGGCCGGCGCTCATCAGGGCGTTGTCGTCGCCAAGGTTGAGGTCCTCGGTGTAGTTGTGCCCGGCCGTATCGGCGACGAGGACGTTCTGGGCCTTCATACGCTCAACTGACCCGGCGACGAGATGCACGATGGTGCGGGCCTGTTCCGGCGTGAGCGCCTTGCCGGTCTTGAGCTTGAGCAGGACGGTCGCGCTGGGCTCGTTGACCGCGTCATTGTCCGCGTAGAGCGAGGGCTCGGGCAGCGCAAGCGTGACCCGGGCCGTCTCGACCACGCTCATCTGCTTGATGGTGCGCGCCAACTCGCCCTGCAGGCCGCGCTTGGCGTTGAGCCGCATCATGGCATCGGTCTGGCCGAGGGTGCCGCCCTTGTCGAAGAGCTCCTCGAAACCCAGTTGACCGCCGCCCGTGGGCAGGCCCTTCTGCGCCATCTGCAGGCGGACTTCGGCGACCCGTCCGGCCGGTACGCTGATGCGGCGGCCATCCGGACTGACCTGGTAGGGAATCTGCGCCGTCTGCAGTTCGGAGATGACGGCGCCGGCGTCGGCGTCCTCGAGGTTGGCGTAGAGCGGTTGGAAGTCAGGCGCCTGCGACCAGATGACCAGTGCGACCAGCCCAGCCACGGATGCCGCGAGCACACCGCCAAGCATGACGCGTTGACTTTGGCCGAGGCCCTCCCATATCCGGACGAGGTCGATCCATGCCCGCTTGATGAAGGCGTTCAAGCGGATTCAACCCCGGTCGTACGTGGCTGGAGGCCCCTCATACCTGCATCCGGGCCACTTCCTGGTAGGCCTCGAGGATGCGGTTGCGCAGCTGCATCGTCAGTTGCAGGGCAACGGAGCTCTTCTCGGACGCCACCATCACGTCATGAAAGTCCACGTCTTCGCCGGAGACCAGGCGTTCCTGCATCTCTCCTGCCTCGTTGAGCGAGGTGTTGACCTGGCCCAGGAAGTCCTCAAGTGGCCTGAGCAAGGCCCCACGGGCGTCTCGGGCCGATGCGGTGGCCGTCGGACCGAGGCGGACGCCGCTACGGTCGGGTGGCGTAATTCCGCCGCTGCTTCCTTCGACCGGGGCCAGTCCGTCGATGAAGTCCGAGAAGCCCGCAGCCGGTACGGCCGTCCGGGGACGATGGATGGATGCCGGCAACGGGCCGACGGGACCGAGTTCCAAGGGGCTCAGATCTCCAGTGCCTTGCGCGCCATCTCCTTGAGGGCGCCTGCGGCGGTGATATTGGCCTCGTAGCTGCGGCTCGCCGAGATCAGATCTGTCATCTCCGTGATGGAGTTGACGTTGGGCATCCGCACGTAGCCCGCCTCATCGGCGTCGGGGTTGCCCGGATCGTAGATGCGCGGGAAAGGCGTCTTGTCCTGGGCGATTTCGAAGACGTCGACCCCGGGCAACTTGCCTTGGCGAGCCTTGAAGTGGACGATCTGGCGCCGGAACGGTTCGCCTGCGTCGGTACGGGTCGTGTTGACGTTGGCCAGGTTGGCCGAGATGACGTCCAGTCGGAAGCGCTGCGCCGTCAGGCCGCTGGCGGCGATGTCGAGACCGTCGAAGGCTCCCATGGTCAGCTCCCCCGGATCACGGACTTGAGGCCCTCGAACTGCCGCTTGGTCAGTTCGGCCACGTAGCTGTACGACAACTGGTTCTTGGCGAGGGCCGTCATCTCGACGTCGACGTCGACGTTGTTGCCATCGTTACGCAGGGTTGACGAGCGGTCCCGGGATTCGACGGGCCTGACCTCGAAGGCGCTGCGGGGCCCGAGGCGAAAGTGCGCGGGCGTCGTGGCCGCGAGGTCGGCGGCGCGATGGGTGCGCACGAACTGCATCTGTTCCTCGAAGGCGACGCGACGTGCCTTGTAGCTGGGCGTGTCGAGGTTCGCGAGGTTTTCGGCAATGGCTTCGCCCCGCTCCTGCAGACCATGCAGGGCGGCCTCGAACATCGCGGTCTTCTTTCCGAAGAGTCCGTCGAGCACGCATTACCTCCAGGGGCCCGCGGCCGCCGGCAAGGCCACGCTCAGAAGGTACATACCCCCCGGAGAGCCATCATAAGGCCGACAGGCGCCCTGTTCAAGGGGATCAGCGGATTTCTCCGACCCAGTCCAGCAGCTTCTCCAGCAGCGTCTGCACGTCCTCGCCGTCGGTCAGCAGGTGGCGCGCATCCGACGCCGGGCGCAAGGGCGCGACCTCGCGGCCGGAATCGAGCGCATCCCGCGCTACGAGCTCCTGCTCGAGCGCTCGCACATCGACCATCCGGCCCGCCCGGGCCAGCTCGGAGGCACGCCGCTCCGCCCGGACTCCCGGAGACGCTGTCACGTAGACCTTGAGGGGAGCGTCCGGGAAGACAACCGTGCCCATGTCCCGTCCCTCGGCCACCAGGTCGGCGGCCGCGCCGATGCGCCGCTGCTCCGCGACCATGGCGTCACGCACCTCGGCTACGGCGGCGACGGCCGAGACCTGGCCCGTGACGGCTGCCGACCGGATGGCCTCGGTGATGTCCTTGCCATCGGCCTCGACGCGCGTGCCCTCCGGACCGGGCAGGAGCGCGAGGCGCAGCGACCGCGCGAGCGCACCCAGCGCCTCGGTGTCCCCGATGTCGACACCTCGGTCAAGCGCGGCCCATGTCACGGCCCGGTACATGGCCCCCGTGTCCAGATACGTCCAGCCGAGCCGCTGCGCCAGGTGGCGGGCGAGGGTGCTCTTGCCTGCGCCTGCGGGGCCGTCGAGGGTCACGATATTGGGCATTCAGGCAAGCTCCAGAAGCGGCAGGTCGGGGGAATGGTCCTCGAGGAGGACGTTGTCAATCAGCCGCGCGGGGCCAATCTGCGCCGCCATGGCCGCCACAGCCGGCGCGGTCAGGATGGCGGGCCGCGTCAGGTCCTGATGCCGGACCTCTAAGTAGGCCAAGGCGCCCAGTTCGGGCTCCTTGTCCTGCATGCGGATCCACGCTTGCTTGCCGGCATCCTCGAGGGACGCGACCTCCCTCACGCCCGAACGCCAGAGGCGGAGCACCGCGGCAAGGGCGCTGGACAGGGCCCGGGCCCGGACGCGATCCGAAGCGGACAGGTAGGCATTGCGGCTTGACATCGCGACGCCATCCGGCTCCCGGATGGTCGGGCAGCGGACGATGCGCGTGCCGAGGCACAGGTCATCGGCCAGAGCCTCGACGACGCGCCATTGCTGGAAGTCCTTCTGGCCGAAGAGCGCCACGTCGGGACGGACCATGCCCAGCAGCTTCGCCACGACGGTGCAGACGCCCGCGAGGTGCCCGGGGCGGGCGAGTCCGCACCAGAAGTCCCCCAGGCCTGCCGGCGGGTGGACACGAAAGGCCTCGAGCCCCTGGGGATACATCGCCTCGGCCGTCGGGTGGAACAACACGTCGCAGCCCCACGCTGCGAGCTTGGCCCGATCGCCCTCGAGGTCCCGAGGATAGCGGGCCAGATCTTCCGTCGGGCCGAACTGGGTCGGGTTCACGAAGATGCTGGCGACGACCACGTCCCCGTGATCCCGCGCCGCCCGCACCAGCGCACCATGGCCTTCATGAAGCGCACCCATCGTCGGCACGAACGCCACCCGGGCGCCGGGGCGTCGCAGGGCGGCCCACTCCCGGGCCGTCCCGACGATCCGGACCGTCATCCTTCCCTCCTGAGGGCTTGCGCCGGATCGAGCCCGGCCGCGGAGAGCGCCGGTCTTGCACCGAAGACGGCGCCGGTGGCGAGGGCTGCGGCAACTCCGGCCGCCATGGCCGTCCACGGCCACGAGAAGGTCCAGGACCCCAGCACCTGTCCGAGGACCCATGAGCCCAGGCCGGCCACGAGGAGGCCACCGCCGACACCCATCACGGCTCCCAGCGCGGCAAGCAGCATGGCCTCGCCCAGGAACATCACGAGGATCTGCTGTCGTGTCGCTCCGAGTGCACGCCTGAGGGCGATTTCCGGTGTGCGTTGCAGCGTCGAGAACAGCAGCACGTTCATCAGGTTCATGCCGCCGACCAGAAGGCAGACACTGGCGATGACGATCTCGAGCCCGAGGCCGATGGCCGAGGCCAGCCGCACCGAAGACTGGTTCTCGCGGGGGTCCGTCACCTTGAAGTTCTGGACGCCTCCGTGGCGCCAGGTGACGATGGCTCGCGCCGAGTAGACAAGACTGGCGAGGGGCTTGGCCTCGAGCGTCTCCTCCGTCGCGCGCACCACGATCTCGCGCAGATCCTTGATGCTGGCGAAGTGTTCCTGAAAGCGGGTTTCCGGGACCAGGACCGAACCGTCCCAGGTGAAGAAACTCTGGCCCTGGACGGCCGGCTTCCGCGCGAGGATGCCCACGACCCGGTAGCGGTGGCCGTCCAGACGAATCCAGCCACCAACGCGGATCGGTCCCTGACGCGCCGCCAGACCCCGGGCTGCCTTGGCCCCGACCACGGCAACCTGGGCCCTCTCGTCCAGGTCCGCGGGTGTCAGGAAACGGCCACGGCGCAACTCCAGTCTGTAGAAGCCGAGGGCCTCGGGCCGCGTGCCCACGACCGTGACTCCCTGGCCGAAGCGTTCACCCCACCGGACCCGCTTGACATGGCGGCCCAGAACGGTGGTTCCGGAAAGGCTTTCCGAGGCGCGCAAGGCACGGGCGTCCAGGCGGGACAAGGGCGGTGCCGCTACGGTCCCCGGGTCCTCATGCCACTTGCGCGACAGGCTGAAGACATCCTCCCCCGAAGCCTGCTGCAGGCTGCGGGCAAGGTAGTGCTCCGCGCTGCGGACCGTGCTGGACAGGGCCACCAGGGTGCCGACGCCCAGGATGATGCCCAGCAGCGTCAGCAGGCTTCGGAAGCGGTGGCGCACGATGGCTTCGAGCACCAGTTGCCACTGGTCGGTCCACGTCATGCCGCATCCCCGCGAAGCGCCGCGACGGGGTCCAGTGCCGCAGCCCGGCGCGCGGGCATCCAGCCGAAGGCCACACCGGTCGCGAGTGTGGCGAGCACCGCGGCACCGACGGCGGGCCAACTCAGCACCACGGTCCACTCGGGCTGGAATCGGGGCACGAGAGACGCCAGCAGCGCAACGAGCCCCACGCCCGCACCGAGGCCTGCCATGCCACCGACGCACGCCAACAACAGGGCTTCGATCAGGAATTGTTGGCGGATGGTGCCGGCGGGCGCCCCGAGGGCGATGCGCAAGCCGATTTCACGCGTCCGTTCGACAACGCCGACCAGCATCATGTTCGTGATGCCGACGCCCCCGATGACCAGGCTCACGCCTGCGAGCAGACCCACCAGGATGATCATCGCATCATAGGCCTTGTAGTAGCCGGCAATCATGGTGCCCAGATCGAGGAACTGGAAGTCGTCGACCTGGCGATGGCGGTGCAGCAGCAGGCTGTTGGCAAGGGCCATGACCTCGGGGTTGTGCCGCGAGGCCGTCGTCGTCACCGAGATCATGCGCAGCCGACCTTCCGGGGAGGCGACGGTCAGCGGCAGCAGGACAACCTCGTTCCAGTCCGTACCGAAACGCATGCCGGCCTTGAGGGCCATCGCCAGCGTGCCCACGACGCGGTAGCGGGTGTCTCCGACCCTGACTTCCCGGCCCACCGCCCGGCCATCAGGAAACAATCGATCCGCGGCCGTGCGGCCCAGGATGCAGACGTGCTCGCGTCGATCCAGATCCTCGCGCGTGAGATTCCGGCCCTCCTGCACCTGCAGGGCGTGGCCACCGACATAGGCCTCGTCGACACCTGCGATGTCGAGGCGTGCCATCCGGCCGCCACCGGCGTGAACGGCCTGGCTGTCCTCGCCGCCGCCACCGACAGGGGCCACGCTGGCGACATGCGGCAGTCTGGCGCGCAGGGCGCGCGCGTCGGCAAGCGTCAGGCCATCGGTGTAGGAGGACTGCTTCGTGGCGGCGGCCTGGGGCGCATCTGGCCAGACCATGACGACGCGCGTTCCCCCGATGGCCTCGATGCCCCGGGTCAGTGAGACCAGCGCACTCTGGCCCAGGCTGACCAGGAGCACCACGGACAGGACGCCGATGGCGATGGCCAGCACCGTAAGGGCAGCGCGGGCGCGGGATGCGGCCATCTGGGCCATGGCCTGCCGGACGTGTTCGACGACCATCACATCTTCATGGCGTTGTCGACCGCAGGCGGAGCGATGCGGACCCGGGTCCCTTCATCAAGGCCCGACAGGACCTCGACCTCGCTGTCGCTGGAGAGGCCGAGGCGAATCTCGCGCTTGCCCGCCTTGCCGCCCTGCTTCCCTGCATCTGCCAGGCGCACGGTCGCGATGCTGCCCTTGCGGTCAAGCAAGGCTTCGACGGGCAGCAGCAACGCCTGCTCGCGCACGGCGACGTGGATGTCTAGGTCCGCCGTCATGCCCGGACGCAGCATGGCTGTTCCCGGACCCGTCACGAGGGTGTCGACGGCAAAGGTCTGCAGGCCGTCCTTTAGGGCCTCGGCGGCCGGGGCGATGCGGTGGATGCGGCCCTCGAGGCCCGTGTCACCCAAGGCGTCCACCCGCACGGTTACCGGCATGCCGACGCGCAGGCGACCGACGTCGACCTGGCCCACGTTGCTCTGGACGATCAGGCGGCGCAAGTCGGCCACCGTCAGGATGGCATTGCCCTGCGCCAGCGCGGACACACCGGGGCTGACCATCTCCCCGACCTCGATGCCGCGCCGGATCACGACACCCTCGAGCGGAGAGCGCAGGGTGGCATAGCGCAGCTGATCCTCGGCCGATGCCAATGCGACGGCCATGCGATCCCGCTGGGCGCGTGCCTCGCGAATGTCCTCGGCGCGGCTGCCCTTGGCCAGCATGGCCAGACGCGCCGTGGCCGCGTCCCGGCGCGCCCGGGCCGCATCGAGGTCCCGCTGGGCCATGTCGAGTTCCCGAGGCGTCAGGGTCTGCGTCTGCGCCGCGGCACGGCTGCGCTGCGCTTCG
Organism: Candidatus Sericytochromatia bacterium; assembly: GCA_035286125.1. Lineage (GTDB taxonomy): Bacteria > Cyanobacteriota > Sericytochromatia > S15B-MN24 > VGJW01 > VGJW01. The sequence goes on along the minus strand of JAYKIS010000015.1, from coordinate 26,962 downwards.
TCGTGTGCTCGGGCCAGTTCGGCCTCGGCCACGCGCACTTCGGCCCGCGAGGCCGAGATTTCTTCCGGCCTCGGACCTGCCGTCAGGCGGTCCAGCCGGGCCTGGGCCGCAGCGAGGTCGGCCTTGGCCTGAGCCCGGTTGCGTTCCATATCGGTGGTGTCGAGGGCCATCAGGATGTCGCCCTTGCGGACACGGCTGCCCGCATCGACGTCGAGTCTTGCAACCTGTCCGGCGATGCGGCTCTTGATGTCGACCTTGACCAGCGGTTGCACGGTGCCCGTTTCGGCCAGATCGACCTTGAGGCTGCCCCGCGTCACGGTGACGGCATCCGCGCTGCCGGCGCGGTCCGGTCGCGGTCGCAGCAACCATCCGGCAACGCCGACGACGGGCACGAGCGCAGCAGCGATCAGCAGGCGGCGATTCATGGATTCTCCTTGCCGAGGGCGCGGGCCAGATCCCAGTGGGCGAGCATGCCCTCGATGCCGGCATCGATCCGGTCGGCCTGGGCCTGTGCGAGACGGGTGCGCGCCGATTCCAGCTCGACGGGCAGGGCAAGGCCCTGCCTGAAGCGAGTGGCTGTCAGGGCGTGGGCCTGGCCCACCACCAGCACTGCGCGATCCTGCAGCTTCAGGCGCAGCAGCGCTTGCCGCAGGCGCTCGCGGGCGATGCGCTCGTCCCGCTCGAGATCCCGTCGCAGGCGCTCGGCCCGCTGATCGGCCTCGAGCAGATCCAGACGTGCGCGCTCCGCTGCCCGGCCCGCACGACCGTTGTCCAGCCAGGGCCACGCCACGTCCAGGCGCAGGCTCCATTGCGAGGCCAGGGGGTCGGTCGTCCGCAACTGGATATCCGGTCGGACGAGGCCGTTTCCGGTTTCGAGCCGTCCCGACAGGCCTACGGTCGGCGCGAGCGCTGCGGCGGCCTCGCCGAGTCGCGCGCGGGCTTGTTCAATCGAGGCTCGCTGGGCCAGCCATTCGGGTCTGGCTTGCCAACTGCCCGAGGCCTCGGGCAGGCTCTCGGGGGTCACGGGCGTTGCCGCCAGCGTCCACGCATCATCAACCAGCCCCGCCAAGGCAGCGAGACGGGCCCTGGATTCGGCTACGGCCTGATCCTGCCGGTGCCACGCGGCTTCCGCAGCAAGGTGCGCTGCCTCGAGGCCCGCCACGTCGCCCGCGGCCCTGCGGCCGTGCGCCAGATCGGCCTGGCCAGCTTCCCAGGTGGTACGGGCCTGCTGGACCTGCTGCTGGGCGACCTGCCGCAGCATTTCGGCACGCCGCAAGTCCCAGAAGCCTCGGATGACGCCATCTGCAAGATCCCGCAGGGCCGTCCCGGCGCGGGCTCCTGCAGCCTGCTCCCCGGCGGCGGCCGCCGCGTCGGCGAAGCCGAGACGGCCGCCGTCGAGCAGCACGAGTCGGCCTTCGGCCGAGAGCGTGCCCTGGCTGAACCCCGAGGGGTCGGGCGCAGTGCCGCTCAAGGGGAGACGCTGATTGGCCACGCCGAATCCATCAAGGCCGACACGGCCGGTCCATCGGCCTTCCGTGGCCATCTGGCGTTCCAATTCCGCGCGCAGTTGGCTGATCCGGGCGAGGGCCACGTCCGGATGGGTCGCGCGTACCCTGTCGAGCAGGCGGCCCAGGTCCAGGGCTTCGGGGTTGGCGACAGCCCGAGCCGTCGCAAGCAGGAAAGTCAGCAGGGTGAGCGCCGCGATGCGATTGGGCTGGGTCATGAGGCACATCCGTCGTCGCTTGCGATCCGACCATCCGCCAGGACCAGGCGTCGGCCTGCACGGGCGGCCACCGCCGGGTCGTGCGTCACCATCACGACGGTAGAGCCCTGGCGGTGCAGGTCGGCAAAGAGGTCGAGAATCTCCTCGCTCGTCCGGGAGTCCAGGGCGCCTGTCGGTTCGTCGGCCAGCAGGAGCGTCGGCCGGGTCACGAGGGCCCTCGCGATGGCCACGCGTTGCTGCTGGCCGCCGGAAAGCTGGCTGGGCCAGTGGGTCCGTCTTTCGGCGAGACCGACCCGATCGAGGGCCTCCCGGGCACGCGCCAGCCTTTCGGAGCGGGGGACACCGGCATAGACGAGGGGCAGGGCGACATTCTCCTCGGCCGAGGTCCGTGCCAGCAGGTGAAACTGCTGGAAGACAAAGCCGAGGTGCCGGTTGCGCAGTCGGGCCAGGCCGGCGTCGTCGAGGGCCGCGACATCGTTGCCGTCGATGGCGAGATGACCCGACGTCGGTCGGTCGAGGCAGCCCAGCAGGTTGAGCAGTGTCGACTTGCCCGAGCCGCTCGATCCCGTGATGGCGACCCAGGCGCCGTGGGGAACCCGCAAGCTTATGCCGGCAAGGGCATGGACCGCGCCATCGCCCTGGACATAGCTGCGGACCAGATCCTCGCCGCGGACGGCTTCAGGACGACTCATGCCCCCTGCACGACGGCCTCGAAGGCCGCAGCAGCGGCCTTGCGGGTGTGGGCAAGCGTCTCGTCGTCGTGTGTGGCGGAGACGAACCAGGACTCGTACTGCGAGGGTGGCAGCATGACGCCATGGGCCCGCATGGCCTGATGGAAGCGGGCAAAGGCCCGCGTGTCGGACCGGGCGGCGCTGTCCCAGTCACTGACGGGCCCCTCGCCGAAGAAGACGGTCATCATCGAGCCTACGCGCTGGACCGTGACGGTGGCGCCCGCCCGAGCAGCCTCTTCGGTCATGACCGCCTCGAGGTCGGCCGAGGTCGCCTCGAGGGCATCGTAGAAGCCTGGGGCGGCCAGCTTGCGCAGGGTGGCAAGGCCTCCGGCGACGGCCACAGGGTTCCCTGACATCGTTCCGGCCTGGTACATCGGACCCTCGGGGGCAACCATCGCCATCAGGTCGGCGCGGCCGCCGTAGGCACCGCAGGGGACGCCGCCCCCGACGATCTTGGCAAGGCACGTCAGGTCGGGCGTGACGCCGTAGCGGGCCTGCGCACCACCATAGGCCACCCGGAATCCCGTCATGACCTCATCGAAGACCAGCAGCGCACCATACTGCGTGCACAACTCGCGCAGGCCCTCTAGGAAGCCGGGGGCGGGCGGTATCAATCCCGCGTTACCCACCACGGGTTCGAGGAAGACGCCGGCGATGCTGTCGGGGTGTGCGGCGAAGGCGGCTGCCACGGCCTCGAGGTCGTTATAGGGCAAGGCAAGCGTGCCCGCCGCAGTCGAGGCCAGAACGCCCGGGCTGTCGGGCAGCCCCAGCGTGGCGACGCCCGACCCGGCACGGACCAGCAGCGCGTCGACGTGGCCGTGGTAGCAGCCGATGAACTTGATGATGCGCTCGCGGCCTGTTCCTGCGCGCGCGAGGCGCACGGCGCTCATGGCCGCCTCGGTCCCCGAGTTGACCAGCCTCACACGCTCCAGCGAGGGTACGGCGTCGATGAGCATCCGGGCGAGGACATTCTCCCCGGCGCTGGGCATGCCGAAGGCAAAGCCCCGGGTGGTCGCATCCTGTACGGCCGCGACCACGTCCGGGTCCGCGTGTCCGAGGATGGCGGGACCCCACGCCCCGATATAGTCGACAAGGCGGTTGCCGTCCTCGTCCCAGAGCCACGGGCCCTTGGCACGCGCCACGAAGACGGGATCGCCGCCGACAGCCCGGAACGCACGCACGGGACTGTTGACGCCCCCGGGCATCAGGGTGCGGGCCTCGTCCCAGAGGCGGGCCTGGCGGGTGGTGGCGGATGCGGTCATGGGCGGAAGAGTTCCAGGATGTCCTTGAGGGTGACGAGTGCGATGAGACCGAGCATGGCGACCATCCCCGCCGAGTGGATGGTGCCTTCGAGGCGCCGTGGCAGCGGGCGACGAACCACGGCCTCGATGGCCAGCAGCAGCAGGCGTCCGCCATCGAGTGCGGGCAGGGGCAGAAAGTTGACGACGGCCAGGTTGAGGTTGATCAGCGCCGCGAAGAACAGATACTGGGCCAGGTCATGCACCATGCGGCTGCCCAGGTGCACGATGGCGACAGGGCCGCCAACGGTATCGAGCGGCAGCTTGCCCGTGACGAGCATGCCGAGTCCCTTGACCATCGAGGTCGCGATGTCGAGGGTCCGGGACCCACTCGCCCGCAACAATTCGAACACGTTGTCGGCGGGTGTGTAGCGGATGTCCATCGGTGGCGAGATGGCCACGCCCAGCTTGCCGCGCGCATCAGGTGAGACCGTCAGCGAGAGCGTTGCCTCGCGGGCATCGGTCGTCCGCCGCACCTCGAGGGAGACGGTGGCCCCGGCATAGGGCAGCAGCCCCGCGCCGAAGTCTTCGATGGCCTTGAAGGACTTGCCTGCGATCCCGAGGACCCGGTCGCCGTCTCGAAGACCCGCTTCGCGCGCCCTGGCGGATGCGACCTGCTGGATGACGATGCCCTCGCGGGAGATATCGCGGGGTGTGGCGTGCGGGATGCCCTGCAGGCCCAACTGGGCGACGACACACAGCCAGCCGCCGATCGAATTGAAGACGATGCCGCCAATCATCACCCACATGCGTACCGGGATGCTTCGCCCCTCGAGCGCATCACGAGGCATGCCCCCGTCATCCTCGGACTCCTCTTCGCCTTCCGCAGGGGGGAGCGAGAGATCGCAGTAACCTCCGAAGGGGATCGCGTTCAACCTGAATCGTGTTCCGGCCCACTCCCGCGACCAGAGCGCGGGGCCGAAGCCGATCCCGAACTGACGCACGGGCACGCCCACCGACCGCGCCGCCAGGTAGTGGCCAGCCTCGTGAAGCAGGATGAGCAAGGCCAGCAGCAGGATGATCGCCAACACCATGGCGGGTCCGCCGCCGGCGTGAACGCCAGGCACCATCGGCATAGCCCCAAGGGTATCACGGGCGCCGCGGGATTGACCCCGGCCCCGGCCCTCGCTAACATTGGCGCTCGTTGGTGGGGCGTCGCCAAGCGGTAAGGCATCGGCCTTTGGAGCCGACATTCGTAGGTTCGAATCCTACCGCCCCAGCTTTTGTCTCCGGAGCCCCGGGGCCCGGAGGAGGTCTTCGTGGTCAAGGTCGTTGGCCTGGGTGGGGCCCTTGGTGACGCTTCGGTCACTTCGGCAGCGATGCGCCAGGTGCTGGCGGAGGCCGAGGCCTCGGGTGCCACGACGGTCCTTCTGGACCTCAATGCATTGGCATTGCCGCCCTTCGATGCGAGGAACCGCGAGGGGGATGCCTCGGTAGCCCGCCTGCTGTCGGAGGTCCGGTCGGCTGACGCCATGGTGTGGTGCAGCCCGCTCTACCACGGTACGGTCAGCGGGACCTTCAAGAACGCCCTCGACTGGCTCGAACTGCTGGCCAAGGATCCGCGGCCCTATCTTTCGGATGTGCCCGTCGGCCTGGTTGCGGCCGCTGGCGGTACCCAGGGGATGCAGGCCATCAACACCATGGAGTATGCCGTTCGGGCCCTGCGCGGCCTGACGGTGCCCTATGTGGTGGCCATCTCCCGGGCGTGGCAGGCCTTCGATGCGGCGGGTGTGCCCGCGGATCCGGTGGTGGGCCAGCAGTTGGCGACCCTGGGTCGTGAGGTCGTTCGACTTGCGGCCTTGCTCAAGAACGGACGTCAGGCTCCGGTCTTGGGTGTTTCTTAACTCATAGATAGGCAACTTCTCCAGTGGGTTGGCGATAAAGTCCCTATGAAGGTTCGCCACATTCGCCCCGGTGTCCGTGCCATCGCGGCCCTGCTGGCCCTCACGGCCGGCCTCGCGGGTTGCGGTTCCACCCCCTCGGCGGTGGCCATGGGTGGCCTGGCCGTACCCGATGGGCTGGATGCCTTCGGGGCCGAGCCCGATCAGGCGGGTCGCCGCTTGCAGGCCTACTTCAACGACACCTACGGAGGCAGTATTGCCTCGAACGAGCCCAAGGCCCGCAAGAGCGCGACGAACACCGATAAGTCCTTTCTTGACCTGATCGCCAAGGCGCGGACCTCGATTGATGGTTCGTTCTACGACATCGCGGATCCCGACGCTGTCGCGGCGCTCGTCAGGGCATCTAAGCGGGGCGTCAAGGTTCGCCTGACGACCGACACGGACAACATGGTGGAGCATGACAACCCGGGCAAGCAGCGCCTCGCCATCGGCCAATTGCGCCAGGCTGGCGTCCGTATCCGCGACGACCAGCGGTCGGCCATCATGCACAACAAGTTCATGATCATCGACGAGAAGAAGGTCTGGACCGGTTCGACCAATCTGACGACCAGCAGCCTCTTCCGGCACAACAACAACGCCTTGGTCCTCGATAGCGAGTCGCTCGCGTCCCGCTATCGTCGCACGTTCAACACGATGTTCGTCGACGGCGTGTTCGGACCCGCGGGCACCTTGACCAGCATCGGGGGAGACGGTCCGTTTCACGTCGGGGGTGCCGAGGTCAGCCTCTACTTCTCACCCAAGGGGGGCGGTCGGGACGCCGTCGTCGATGTCCTGCGCAAGGCCAGAAAGTCGATTCACTTCATGACCTTCTCCCTGACGGACAAGGAAATCGGCGAGACGTTGGTTCAGAAGTCCAAGCATGGTGTCGAAGTCTCCGGCGTCTTCGATCGCTGGCTGGCAGCCGGCCAATACTCGCTGTACGCCCCGTTCAAGATGTCCGGGTTGTCGGTCGTCAAGGACGGCAACGAGGCCCTGATGCATCACAAGGTCATCTTGGTTGATGGCCAGACCATCATCAGTGGGTCCTACAACTACTCGAAGAACGCCGAGAACGCGAACAACGAGTCCTTCCTGATTATCAAGAACGACCAGGGCCTTGCCCAGCGGTTCGAACGCGAGTTCCGCCGTCTGATCTACGCCGCGCGCAACAATCGTCCGCCGGCATTCAAGCCCAAGGATCCGGAGCTCAAGGCCGAGGACCCCACGGGCGATCAACCCTAGGCTTGTCAATTCCTTAACGGGGTCGGCGCATGGCTTACTGGAAGTGTCATGCGTACCTCATTCTTTTTGCCTGCCCTCCTGCTTGTGGGATGCGGCGTTGCTGCCCCCCTTGCTGCGTCGCCTGCGGGTACCCTTGTGGCTGCCGCGGTGCCGGGCAACGAGCCCGTCCGTGATGCAGAACTGGTCAAGGTCGGCAGTTGGATGGCCGGCTCCTATGCCAGTACGGCGCAGGCCGTTGCTGATCCGGCGTTCTTCGACGTCCGTCTGCACATCTCCCGCATCTGGCGGTGGCGCAGCGACGCGGTCTGGCTCTATGTCGAGCAGGCGATGGCGACCCATCAGGACGCGCCCTACCGCCAGCGTGTCTACAGGTTGACGCGCGTCGCTGCGGACCGTTTCGAGAGTGCGGTCTTCACGCTGCCCGATCCGGACTCGGCCATCGGAGCCTGGAAGTCTGCCAATCCCTTATCGGATCTGACGCCTGCGGCGCTGCTTGATCGGACGGGTTGCGGTGTTTACCTGGCGCGTACCGCAGCGGGCTATGTCGGCGGGACCGAGGGCCTCTCGTGCGGCAGCGACATCAACGGCGCCAAGTATGCGACCAGCGAAGTCTCCGTCGACGGGCGGCGTCTGGTCTCGTGGGACCGGGGCTATGATGCCGCCGGCCGGCAGGTCTGGGGCGCACGCAAGGGCGGCTATGTCTTCGACAGGCTGCCGCCTTCCTCGGGCGTGACAAGCCAACCTTAAACCTGAATTAGCGTCACATGACGCCAGTCATGCGGCCTTCTCCACGATAGACACGTTGGACAAGCCCCGTTTCCCGGGGGGGAAATCGTGGTCACTGCTTGCAGGGGGAAGGCTCATGGAAACGCTGGATCGCTTCAACCAGGGTGCAGTCAAGGCGCGGCTCGTGCATCTGCCGTTTGGTCCCGGTGAGCAACCCGGGTCGGCTCCGGAACGAGGCGATCGCGATATCGAGCGCATGATCGCCGACAGCTTGAAGTTGTCCCAGGCTGCCACGCCCGGCATCTCGCCCGAAGGCCGCGCCGACATGGAGCGTCTGGCCCGCGTGGCCAACAGCCGGGCGGGTGGCAAGTCGCCTGAGGGTTGGTGCTACCGCGAGGTCTGGGGGCATCTGATGGCGTCTGGCTACGCCAAGCTGACGCAAACCAGCATTCCTGATTCCCATTCGGCCTATGCGCGCCAGTTCGGCGAATATCTGAACGTCGGTAACAATGCGAAGCGACTCGGGATGCAGCGCTTGCCCATCGACAATCCTTACGATGCTCCGAAGGGCGCAATCGTTGTCGTCAGGCCAGGTACGCCCGGCACGGCCCACCCGGTGGCCGGCGACATCGCCGTGGCCATGGGAGGCGGACGCTTCCTGAACGATGGCGAGATGAGCTACGGAGGACGCGCCAATTTCCCTCCCGGGAACCGGCACGTCATCGGCATTTACGCGCCGCTGTAGATCAGGGCCTTGTGGGCTCCAGGGCCAGATCGAGCTGGATGTCGATCTGGTCCTTGTTCTTGAGCAAGCCGCCCAGGGCCTCATAGGGCCGGATACCGAAGTTGCTGGTCTGCAGGCGGAAACTGCCCCGCGCCCTCAGGCGGCCCCCCTCTTGACCGACCGTCATGCGGGTCCGGAGCGGCCGCGTCACGCCGTGCAGCGTGAAGTTGCCCTCGACATCCCAAAGACCGTTCCCCAGAGGTTGGACGCGGCTCGAGCGGAACCGGATCCACGGATGGCGTGCGACGTCGAGTTGGCTGGCATCCTGCATGTGGTCAAGGACCGTGCTGCGGTCGCCGTCCGAGAGGGTGCCCGGGAGACCGACCTTGCGTCGCAGTTCGGGGCGGTCGGGGCGCAGGCTGCGGGCATCGACGTCAAAGCTGACGGCGGCCGCATCCCCCGGTTGGCGTGGCACGACGACGTCGCCCCTGAAGGACATCGCCTCGATGACGTGGTCGTGTGCGAGTGCGCCTGCAAGGCCATCGCGCCAGACGCGCACCAGCATGTCGCTTTCAGGGCCCGGTTGCGACACGAAGGCATCTCCGGCCGCCTGCCCGGGCTGGCCCGCGCGCGGCGGCAAAGAGGCCACAGGCTGTTCAGGAGCAACGATGGCGCCCGGACGGGGGGAAAGCCCCGAGCCACAGGCCACGAGCGGAAACAGGACCGTGGTGAGCACGGGAACGGGCGAAAGGCGACGCATCTGGAGATTTCCGGAGAAGGCCTCGACTGGGCCAAGGATAACTCCTTGATTGTATTGGTTTTGTTTAGATTTTGTAAAACGCCTTCACGCCGAGCGGGGATGGCCCTCTTCGGCCAGGATCAGCTTGGTGAAGTTGTCGACCCAGGTCAGGTCGAGCTCGGGGCGGGCTTGCTGCAGTTCTGAACGGGCCTGCTGCAGGCGGGTCAGGCGATCGACATCATCACTGGGGATGGGTGCCTCGAAGTGGGCCAGCAGGACGCGAATGCCTTCATTCAGGTCCTCGGTGGCTTCGTGGTGGACCCACTCGGCCACGGCCTCATCGGCAAGGCCTTGTCCGATCACGCTCAGCAACGCGTTGGCATCGAGGCCGAACGTGTCGAGGAATCGCTGATCCCCGCCGCAGGGATAGGGGATGTAGTCGCCCATCGTTCCGGCCAGGTGGGCACGCGCCTTGTCGATGAGGCGGGGCAACCACGGCAGGTTGCCCACACGGTCGAGGGGGCTGCGCGGGCATATCTTGGCGAGGTCAGGAGCTTGCATGCACCCAGCCTACCTCAAGGCGCATCCGGCAAGGGAACTGGTGAGGCTGGCGGCGGGTCGGCGGCGGGGGCCGAAGGCGAGGCCGTCGCTGCTGGCGATGGCTCCGCTGAGGGGCTGGCCACCGGTGCGCCTGCTGCGCCGCTGGACACCGGATCGCCGAGGGAGGATCCTGCGCCCGGAGCCAGGTCGGAGCGGGCGGGCGTCTGACCTGCCTTCGTGTTGTCCTGATCCGCGGGGGGATGGAAAGCGGGGGCCGCAGAGGCCCCTGTCTCCGCGGTCAGGGCGGGTAATACAGGCACGATGGGTTCGACGGGCCCGCGCACGATGCATCCGGTCAGTACGACGATGAGCGAGCTGCTGAGAATTCTGGTCATCGGTCGGAAACCTCGGCTTGTCCGAGCATGGCCTGCCACGCCGGCAGGGCCGCCACGTTGGTGAAGTCGGCATCATCGTCCCGGAGCAGGATATTCCGGGCCTCCGGGTTGAGCCGAAGGGTCCGGGCGGCATCGGCAAGGCAACCCTCGACCAGCCTGCGCGCCGCCGCTCCCGACGGGCGTGCCCTTGTCGCTGCACGGGCGCGCACCGCAGCCCGTACGTACAGGCCGTACCAGTAGGTCGGGCAGAGCAGGACCACCGAGTCGAGCATGGCGAGGGCGGCGGCATGCTGGCCGAGGCGGCACATGGCATAGGCCCCGTAGGCGCGCAGGTCCAGCGAAGAGGTCGAATGGATACGCTCGGCCTCGGGACGTCCGGTCCACGCGAGGACATCACGCGTTACGGCACGCCAGCGCCCGAGGGCCAAGCCGCTGAAGCACAGGCCGGCCAGGGCGCGTTCGGGTTGGTCGAGACCTGTGGCGATGGCCGCCTTGAAGTCCGCACAGGCTGCCGCGTGTCGACCCTGGTCCTGGCGGGCGAGGCCGCGGTCGTACAGGATGTCGGCACGTTTCGGGGAAACTTCGTCCCGGTCCTCGAGATGGTCCAGAGCTGCCGTGAAGGCGCGCTCGGCTTCAACCGGCCGACCGGCCTTCAGGTAGGCGACTCCCAGTCCGGCCTCGGCGAGGGCCAGCGTGACTTCGCCATCCTGAGTCGCCTGGCGCAGGAGCAGGATGGCCCGTTCCGGCTGACCCAGGCGCAGGCTGGCGAGGCCGGCCTCGAATCGTCCGGGGGCTTCTGGCCGGAGGGGCGCATGGGCCAGGACCGGGGGCAACTGCCTGTTCCGGCTATCGCCGGGCTCTTCGGGATATCCTCCGAGGACCTCGTCCGTGACTTCGAGGACCTCGCAAAGACGATGAAGCAGGTCTTTCGTTGGCCGTCGCGCGGGCAGGGTCCCGGTGCGGACTGCATCACGGGATGCGCGGACCAGCTGCCAGAGGTGGGCGTGGGACACGCCCACGAGCCTGCCCAGGGTGCGGTAGTCCAGCCCGCGTGTACCCATCAGGCCGACCAAGGCCTCTCCGAATGCCCTCTCGGGACCGATCGCGTGATCCGGGTGCGGGGTATCGGACATAGTGCTCGACAAAGTATACAAGAATAGTTTACAAGTTCAAGCATCTGAGTGTTGTAAACGGGTGAGCCGGGTACAGGAAGTCCAAGGCGGTTCGAAGGTCATTGGCCGAGGAGGTCGGAACGTGAGACGGCATGTGGTCAGGGCCTTGTTGCTGGCATCGTTGACAGGCTGCGATGCCCAGGCGGTCAAGTCCTTGTTGGCGACCACCCCGGCGGTCGATGGCAAGGCGTCCGACGCGTCAGCGACGGATGCGAACAAGGGCCCCGCGACCCCGGCGGACATCGCTGCGAACCTGCTGGCCCGTCTTGCTGCCGTGGACGTCGCGGCCAAGGTCGGCAAGGTGGCCCGTCCAGCCGGCAATGCCGTCCAGGCACCGACGGCGGGCGGAGCGGGCAGCACCGTCCCCATGGAGGGCGCCCCGTTGCAGCCGGGTGCGGATGGTTCGTTGCTGGCGGGCGATCCCACCCGCTTGCCTCAGCCGGGCTTTGCGCCCATGCCCATGCCGGAGGCGGTCGCCCTTCCACCAATGGCTTCGATGCCTGCGCCTCCGCAACTCGAGGACGGGTGGCAAGGTATGCATCTGGATTTCGGTTCCAAGGACTTCGGTGAGGCTGTGCTCATCGCCCGCAAGCTGGCTTCGGTCCTTAGGGACGCAAGACCCTTTGCTGCAGGTGGTCAGCTCGAACCCCGGCCTGTGTGGTCCTTTGCCTTTGCCAATGCCAAGGGCGGGTTTGCCCAGGTCGTCGTGACGCCCGAGTGGGCCGACCTCTTCTATGTGGCGGAACAGTCGGGAATTGATTTGCCCGCCGATGCCACGTTCGACCTCGATGCCGTCAAGGTCAGCCCGATGCAGGCCGTGGCTGCACTCCGGGCGGGCCTTGCAGAGGGGACGCTTCAGGACTTGCCCTTTGCTGACGACCTTGCCCCGGTCGGCATGGGCCACTCAGGTTCGGTATCCGGATCTACCGGGTCGGGAACCGCAGGCGAGGCTGTCATCAGCAAGCCCGTTCCGATGGCGCGCCGTGTCCAGAGCGAACCTGTCGTCGGCACCGTGGAGGGTGGCAGCACGATGCCTGCCGAGCCGGTCGCCATCCCCGGTCTCTTGCCGATTGGGCCCGGTTCCGAGCCCCCGTCCGTCTCGCTGCCGCCGAAGCCCGAACTGCCCGAGCCGGTGCAGACCGTCCTGCGCGAGATGCCGGCTGGTGCCATCTGGCAGGTCACCCTGCAGAAGTCCGTCTCCGGGCAGCTTGTCTGGCTGGTCAACGCCTACCCTGATATGGCGATGGATGCGGTCGCCAGCCCGGAGTCGTCCGTTGGCTACCCCGTGACCAAGGAGGCCGTTTATCGGCGGGTGCAGGATCTCGCTGCCGAAGGCGGCGAGGCCTCGTCGGAATCACCGGTGCCTGTCGAGGCCATCGCTCCGGATAGCGAACAGGGTTATGTCGGGATGCCGGCCCCGGATGATGCTGAGGGTTCCGTGCCGGTCTATCCGGTTCGGGACGTGCCTATGGCCGTGCCCACCATGACGAGCCCCTCGGTGGGCTATCCGGGATTCGGTGCCACGGTGACAGGCTGGGAGGTCCGGAAGTCGAGCTACTTCCAACCTCTTGCCGCCGCCGTGGATGCCGTATCGGGCAGGGTCCTCGCGTTGATGCTTCCCCGGCAGGTGACCTATTTCTATCCGGCGCCTGTCTACGGTCCGCCTTGTGATGCCTGCACGCCTGTGGATCCGATGCCCTTGTCTCCGAAGGACCCTGTGACCGAGGAACCGGGCAATCCGGATGAACCTTTGGTCGAGGAGCCGCCTTCTGAGGAGCCCCTGGCCAACGACCCCAAGCCCGAGGACCCCGTGACCGAGGAACCGCCGATGGACCCCGAGGTCGAGCAACCCGCCGATCTGGATGCCGAAGCGCCTTCCCCTGACGGCTCCGCGGCCGGCTCCGACCCCGGGGCCGAGGCGGGTGCTGGTTCGGCCTCCTGAGGAGATCATGTCCGTGTCGGGGTCCTTGTGTCGCTTGGCGGCACGGGGACCCCGTCGGCTTGCGTGACGGAGCGCGTCGTGCGGTACAAGGCTGCTGGCGCCTGCGGGGTTAGGAAGAAAGGGAGAGGCATGTTGCGACCCGGTCACGTCATGCCTTGCCTCGTTCTGGTAACGGGCTGCGTCGCCGTCGACGCCTCGGCCAAACCACCTGCTGTGGTGCAGCAGGGGGCGATCGTGACCGGGGTCGGGAGCACGCTTGGCAGCTTGAAACTGACTGGCGGTACGCGACCGGCCGACCTCAACAACACGTCTGCCCTGAACAACACCTCGGCGCTGAACAACACATCCGCACTGAACAACACATCCGCACTGAACAACACGTCCGCGTTCAGTGAGCCAGGGGATGGAACCGAGAAGCAGGGCCCTGACCCAGTGTTCCAATCGGGCGGTACCCTTCCAAATATCCCGCTCACCGGAACTCTTGCATGTTCGATCGACCCAAAGGTCCTGGAGGCCTGGGCCGTACTCGAAATCGAGCCCGGCTATCCCTCCATCCCCCTCAGCTTCGCCTCGGACGGTGCATGGCAAACTGCCGAACTCCCCCGCAAGGACACGTGGCAAGACCGGATTGCGCAGGTTGCCGAGGTCCAGCGTTTCCTGGGCTTCGAACGGGTTGTCTGGGTGCAGTGGCGTCAGTCCGGGACCGAGGAGGGCCACCTCGAGGTCCATCTTCTGGGCAAGCCCAGGGGCTATGCACGGTTGAGTCTTGACAGCGCAGGGTCCCGGCTCGAAGTGCTGGCCGGTTATGAGCCTGCTTCCAACGCGGTGCCGCTGATCGATCTGGACCTTGCCAAGGTCGTCGTGTCCCCGGACCGTGCCCTGGCCCTTGCGGGTGCGCCCCTTTCGGCCGGAACGCCCGTCCTGCGGCCCTATGCCGGCAGCTATCGCGTGGGCACGGATGGGACCCCCCGGCTGGCTGCCAGCTCTTCCCTGGCGGTCGATGGTGCTCAAACATTCAAGAGTATCGAGGTTCAGGCCTGCACTTGGCTTCTGACCTTGCGGCAGTCTGCGAGTGGCAAGGTCTGGTGGCAGGTCGACGGGACCCGACGCGCGGATACGACTACCCCGCCATCCTCGGAGGTCGTCGCGAGCTCTGCAACGTCCACGGATGAGGGTACGTCCGTGGCGTCCACGTCCGGGGCTGTCTCGGGCAGTGATGCGACGGCGAGCCCGGAACCTGCCGGGTGCAAGGTTTCCGAGCCCTACGCGTTCCGGCCCCAGGTCGCGGTCGACGCCCTCACTGAGGCCGTGTTGGCCGTGGTGCCGCTCCGCAGCGTGGCGTTCAAGATGACTCCGTAGCCGTGGGTCCTTCCCCGGGTGCATGAGCGTTCCCTCGAGGTCGTGGCTGCGGATGGCTATCGCCTCTCGGCCCGACTGTTCGGTCCCGAGGACGTGCGGGGGACCCGGGCCTTGCTGGTGGTCGGGCCAGCCACGGGTGCCCCACAGCGCTACTATGGCCGGTTTGCCCGGTGGTGCGCCGAGCGTGGCATGGCCGTCCTGACCTTTGATTACCGGGGCATTGCGGACTCGCGGCCGGCGTCGTTGCGCGGCTTTCTGGCCAGTTTCACGGCGTGGGCCGAACTGGACCTCGCGGCCGTGCTTGAACTTGCCCTCGGGATGCATCCCCGCGTCGTGATGATCGGGCACAGCTTCGGGGGGCAGGCGTGGGGCATGGTGCCGCAGGTCCACCGGACGGCCGGACTTGTGGCCTTCGGAACCGGGGCGGGCTGGATGGGCTACATGCACTGGTCCGAACGGCCTCGCCTGCACCTGTTGTGGACCGTGCTGGGCCCACCGCTCGTCTACCTTCTGGGGTACCTCCCTTCGCCGTGGTTGGGCCTGGGTGAGCCCCTGCCGGCAGGGGTCTACAGGGACTGGCGGCGCTGGTGCGGTTTGCCGCGGTACTTCTTCGATGATCCGGAATCCGGCATGGCGGATCGCTTTGCCGCCATCCGGAAGCCCGTCATCGCCGTGACCTCCGAGGATGATCCGTGGGCCCCGCCTACTTCGGTCCGGGCCTTCATGTCGGGCCTGACGGCTGCCCCTGTCCGCTACGTCACGGTCGTGCCGCGGAAGTTGGGTCTGGCGTCGATCGGTCACGTGGCCTACTTCGGGGAAGAGGTCGGCAGGGTTCTGTGGCCGCTGGTGCTGGGCTGGATCGAGGACGTCCTCGCAGCCGCGACTTCCGGGGGGGGTTCACCCGAAGCCCCTGCAGGCCTATCATGAAGGCCTATGTTGCACGTGGATGAGCAGTCGGCCGCCGCTTCCCTGATCGCCCTCGAGGAGGCGCACGGGGCGCACAACTACCATCCGCTGGATGTCGTCCTGCGCGAGGGCAAGGGTGCCTGGGTCACCGATGTCGACGGCAAGCGTTACCTCGACGGCTTGTCGGCCTATTCGGCCCTGAACCAGGGTCATGCCCACCCGCGCATCATCGAGGCCCTGGTAACCCAGGCTGCCCGGATGACGCTCACCAGCCGCGCTTTCCGCAACGACCAGTTGGGCCTCTTCTACAAGAAACTGACGGCGTTGACCGGCCTGGATGTCGCCTTGCCCATGAACAGCGGCGCCGAAGCCGTGGAGACGGCCGTCAAGGCGGCCCGCAAGTGGGGTTACCTCGTCAAGGGCATCCCGGATGGTGAGGCCGAGGTCATCTGCTGCACGAACAACTTCCATGGCCGGACGACGACTGTCGTCAGCTTCTCGACCGAACCCCAGTACCGCGGCGGTTTCGGTCCCTTCACCCCGGGCTTCCGGATCGTGCCCTATGGTGATATCGCGGCACTCGAGGCGGCGATCGGTCCGCGGACCTGTGCCTTCCTGGTCGAGCCCATCCAGGGCGAGGCCGGCATCATCGTGCCGCCGGAAGGCTATCTGCGGCAGGCCACGGCCCTCTGCAGGGCGCATGACGTCCTGTTCATGGCGGACGAAATCCAGACGGGCCTGGGCCGGACTGGCCGTTTTCTGGCCGTGGACCACGAGGACGTGAAGCCCGATGTCCTGATTCTGGGCAAGGCTCTTTCTGGCGGTGTCTATCCCGTTTCAGCCGTCGTGGGACGCCGGGATGTCATGGATGTCTTCCGTCCGGGGGACCACGGCAGCACCTTCGGGGGCAATCCTCTGGCCTGTGCCGTGGCGATGGCTGCGCTTGATGTCCTTGTCGACGAGAGGCTGGCCGAACGCTCGGCTGCCCTCGGGGCCCTCGCCGTTGCCCGCCTCCGGGCCTTGGAGAGTCCGCGAGTGGTCGAGGTCCGGGGCAAGGGGCTGATGATCGGCATCGAGCTTGATCGACCGGCCCGACCCTTCATCGAGGCGCTGGCGGCCCGCGGCCTGCTGTGCAAGGACGCCCACGAGACCGTCATCCGCTTTGCCCCGCCCCTTGTCATCGAGGAGACGGATCTGCTCTGGGGCCTGGAACAATTCGCGGCGGTGCTGGCAGCGTCCTGAAGACTGGCGAGGCCGCGCCTCCCGGTGGCCTCAGGCCTGGCGCGCGGTCGTCGGTGACGGCGCGAGCCAAGGTGCGTGCTTCGGACCGGTCAGCAAGCCCGCCATGTCCAGCCGGGCGTGCAGGGCTTCGAGGGTGCGAATCGGGGCCATGGGGTACCTCCTGGGAGTGGTCTGCCGTCCTTGCGGACAGGCTTGCCTGACACCGGGTTCATCCCGTAGCCCGGTCACCGGATGCTCTCCGCGACAGGACTTGTCCCGGCATCTGCAATAATGGCCGGATGGAATACGACCGCTTTGCCGGCGTCTTCGGGGTCTGGGCCGCGACGGCGGGGTCCACGGCAGCGAACCGGACCTTTTACCTCGAGGCCTATGCCAACGCGCCCGAAGGGCCGGTGGTGGAGATGGGCGTGGGGGATGGCCGCCTGATCATCGAGGCGGCGCGTGCCGGCCGGACCATGCAAGGTGTCGAGGGTTCCGGGGCGATGCTGGACGTCTGCCGGGCCCGGGCGGCGGAGGCAGGTGTCCTCGATCGCCTCGTCCTGATTCATGCCGACTTCACCACGTTCACATTGCCTGAGCCGGCCGTGCTCATCACGATGCCGTATCACACGATGCCCCACTTGCTTGACCGCGCGACCAAGTTGGCAGCCTTGCGCCAGATTCATCGCCAGTTGCGACCGGGGGGGCACTTCCTGTACGACGACTTCATCATCACGCCCGGCGTCATCGACCGCATGCGCGAGGTCCAGTTGCGTGCGCGCTACCGCAACGCTGCGGGCCAGGACACCCTGTTCTGGGTCACCTCCATCGTGGATGAAGCGGCGCAGCGCATCGAGGCCGTGACCTGGGAAGACACGCTGGACGCCGAGGGTATCCTGATCCGTCGGCAGTATCGGCCGCTGACCTTCTCGTGGCAGCGGCCCGAGCAGGCTGAAGCCTTGCTGCGCGAGGCGGGTTTCGTCATCGAGGGATGCTGGGGGGATTTCCACCGGACGCCGTTCGACCCCGGGTCGGCCGAGGAGCAGGTCTGGCTGGTACGCAAGGAGGGGCAATCATGACGGGCACGACGGGCCTCAGGCAGTTGCGCGTGGACTGCATCGTGGGCATCTATCCCCATGAGCGGGCCGCGGAACAGACGGTCTACCTCGATGTCGAACTGGACAATGACTTTGGTGCCGCTGCCGCTTCCGACGCCATTCAGGATGCGCTCGACTACGACGGCGTCGCGTCCCGCCTGACGGCCTTGCTGCAGGAGCGCCGATTCCAATTGTTGGAGGCGATGGCCGAGGAAGGTGCGCGGATGCTGTTCGAGGCCTTCCCGACCGTCTCGGCGGTGCGACTGCGCATCGAGAAGCCTGCGGCTGTTCCGGCGGCGGTATGTTCTTTCGTGCGGATCGAGCGGCAGCGCGCGTGATGGGCGACGTTGGCCAGCAGGGTGGGGTGGCACCTGTCGCCGTCGTGACCGGTGGCGCACGGCGCCTCGGGCGGCATCTCGGCCTGATGCTGGTCCGCCGTGGCTACCGCCTCGTCTGCCTGTACAGGTCCTCGCGCACGGATGTGGCGTCACTCGAGACCGAGGTGGCGGCCCTCGGAGGCCGGATGCGCGCGATTGCCGTCGACATCGCCGACAGGCACGCCGTTGCCCGTGTCTTCGAGGATGTGGCCGGAACCGAAGGCCGCGTGGATGTCCTGGTCAACAACGTGGGCAACTACAATCCCCAGCCGCTCCAGACCCTGGACCCCGAGGCGTGGGATGCCACGCTGGGCGCAAATCTCTCGGGTGCCTACTATGCGGCTTACCACGCCCTGCGCCTGATGCCGGACGGAGGCTCCATCGTGAACATCGGTATGGCCGGTCTCGAGGGGACGCGCGCCAGCCGATTGGCCGTTGATTACTATGTCAGCAAGACCGGCCTGCTCTCCTTGACCCGTTCGCTCGCCCTGGCCTGCGGGCCGAGGGGCATCCGGGTCAACATGGTCTCCCCGGGCCAGTTGGACAACTCGGTCGACTTGCCCGGTCCGGAACAACTGAAGCGCGAGATTCCCATCGGTCGGGCCGGCACCATGGCCGACATGGAGGGTGCCGTGGCCTACCTTCTGGACGCACCCTACGTCACGGGCGTCAATCTCGACGTGGCCGGGGGCTATCGCCTCGGATGACCTGGGCCCGGCACTTCGTGCCCCTTAGGGACAGGCAAGCGGACTGGGCCATGCGCTGTGCCATGGTCCGGGAGGCCGAACGCTTCATCTACCTTTCGACGTTCTATCTCGACTACGACGACTTCGGGGCGGAGTTGCTCGATCTGCTGGTCGCCGCACAGGCCCGGGGTGTCCGGGTCTCGCTGCTCATCGACCGGTTCGGCCAACGACTCGGGGGCACGCTGATGTCCCCGAGTCAGCGCGCGGATCTGACGCGTGCACTCGATGCCCTGGGCCGGGCGGGTGGTCGGGTGACCCATTACCAACCGCCCCGGTGGTTGCAGCGCCGGGTCGGAGGAGGCCAGCACGTCAAGATCCAGGTCTCGGATGCCGGAAACCTGATCCTGACCAGCGGCAACCTGACACGGACGTCGTTCTCCCATTGGCGCGAATATGCCGTGGCCGTCTCGGGTGCGGTGGTACCGGACATCATGGCCAGTTGGGAGAAGATCGGCGGCATGCTGGATCCCGGCGACGGCCGGCACCTGACGAGGCTCGCCCGGGAGATGCCTGGCGACATCGACATGGCTTACGGTTTCTGCAACCCCAATCTGCATCAGGGCCCTTTCGGACCCTGGCTCTGGCAAGGAACCAATGCCCTCACGGATCGTATGGTGGCCATGGTGGAAGCCGCGGAGCGCGAACTTCTGATCAGTTCGTTCTATTTCAAGCCGGCTCCGGTGCTGGAAGAGGCCATCCTGCGTGCGGCGCGGCGTGGTGTCCATGTCGAGGTCCACCATTCCCATCGCGAATCTCTCGCGGCGACGGACCTCGCCTGGGTGGCGGCGGCCGTCCGCTATCCGCAGTTGCTCGAGGCGGGCGTGCGGATCCATGAGCATCCATCGGGCGAGCATTCGAAGATTTGCGTGGTCGATCGCGCCTGGGCCGCCTTCGGCAGCTACAACTTCGAGGAGCCGGCGCACGACCGCCTGGCGGAGGCCATGCTTGTCTCGCGGGATGCGCGTGCTGTCGGTCCAGCCCTCCAGGTGTTCGACGAACTGCGGGCGATGCCGGATCGTCAGGAGGTCACGACTGAGACCGTGGCCGCATGGCCGGGGCAACTCGCGAAGCGTATCCGGCGGTGGGGGAGGTTCCGATGGTGGCTGTGACGCGGACGGTCGAGATCGAGCACAAGTTCGTCGTGGGCAGCGACTTCGACTATCCGGCCCTGGCGACACTCATGGAGGGACTCGGGCCCGTCCGGCACATTGCCCTCGAGGTCGCCGACCGTTATTTCCTGACGGCCGATGGGCAGGCGCGTCGCTATATTCTCAGGCATCGGTTCGACGAAGAGTTGCATCACCTGACGCTCAAGTCCTTCGGGGACGACCCCGAGGTCCGCGACGAGATCAACCTTGATCTCGGGCATCACGCCGGGGATCAGGCGGCGATCGTCGAGGCCTTCGTGGCCCATATGGGCCTTGTCTGGTCGGGCACGCTGACCAAGACCATCCGCGTCTGGGTCTTCCCGGACTGCGAGGTGGTCCATTACATCGCACGCGGGGGCGGACGCGAGGTCCATTGCGTCGAGTTCGAGGCCACCGGCACCGAGGACCGGGCGGAAGCCCTCGATGTCCTGACCCGGTATGAGCGTCTTGCCGGCTTCGATGCGGCCCTGCGGACGCACGAGACGCTGGTCGATCTGGTCTTTCCGGGGGTGCTGCCGCGGTAGGCGGCTGGCAATTTTTGCGCATCCATTAAAGCTAGCTTTCGGTCTCCCGCATGCCCCGATGAACGAGATGTAGGACGGTCGCAGGGTGGACCGGCAGGGGGGGCGCAGCGATGGCACTGGGTGCAACGAATCAACTGAGCGCGACGCGTTCGGCGTCCAACCCGCTTTCGGGAACCCTGCCGCTTCGGCGTCCTGCTTCGCTTGGCCGTCAGGCCGTGTCCGCCGGACTGCAGCCTGGCCGCGACCAGGTGGCGGGTCGTGCAGCCGAGGCGGGCGTCGCCTCGAAGATGAAGCTCGAGGAGGCGGCTCCGGCGGCCAAGGTGGCCCGGGGCGGCGCCGTGCCCCATGGCCACGTCGATGGCTACAACGGGGACGTCAAGGAGATGCAGCAGCGGATGAAGGCCGCGGGCATCGATCCGGGCCCCATCGACGGCCTCAAGGGTCCGCTGACGCGTGCGGCCATGGCGGCGTACGAGAAGAAGTTCGGCAAGTCAGCGGCCGATGGCCTGCAGGTGGACCCGGCCTTCGAGGAAGTGCCTGACAGCGCGCGTGTTGCCGCCGGTGGTGCGGTGGACGCGTCTATCCTGGGCAAGGTGTCGGGGACCGTGAAGGAGTGGATCGCCCAGGCCAAGGACATTCTGGTTCGTGCCGGCGTGCCCGTGGAGAAGCTCAGCGAGGCGGCGATCGCGACCATCATCCGGCACGAGTCCGGCGGCAATCCCAGGGCCGTCAACAACTGGGACTCGAATGCCCGCAAGGGTACGCCGTCCATGGGCCTGATGCAGACAATCCGGCCGACCTTCGACCGTTGGAAGTTGCCGGGGCACGACCAGATCATGAATCCGGTGGACAACATCATCGCCGGTGTTCGCTATGCCCTGAACCGCTATGGTTCTCTCGAGAATGTGCCTGGTATCCGCAGCATGGCGCGGGGTGGCGGCTACAAGGGTTACTGAGGCCCAGTTCGGGGGCGGTTCGACCCGGGTGGTCGGGCCGCCCTTCCTTGCGTACCGGATCGGCAACTGCCGTGCTCCACGCGGGAGCGTCGTGCAAGGGGGGGGCCAGACGCGAGGCACCTCGGGCCATGGGAACGTGCCCCGCGGGGCGGGTGGGCCGCCGCGGGGCGAACGAACGATGGACGGGCCGACGGTCGCCGGGACGGGCCCGGGTCAGCGCTTTCCGAGGCCGCTGCGCGCCACGTGATTGACCACGCTCGTCGCCGGCGCGCCGAAGTTCAGCAGGATCTCGGCCTGGCTCTGGCCAAGGGCCGTCATGTCGCCGTACAGCTTGCCGCCGAGGCCGACGCGGAAGTTGGGCATCACGCCGTCGACCAGCGCCTTGGCCTGTGCGTCGATCGACGAACCGACGACCTTTTTCCAGTGGTCGGGACGCAGAGCCCCGGCCATGAACCCCGTCGCCTTCACGGCGCCTTCCTCGAAGTGCCTGTAGGCCTGGTTCTCGAAGGTCTTGGCCGTGAAGGTGAACGCCTCGTCCACTTCCTTGCCTGTCAGCTTGGCGATGGGCTTGCCGAGGCGCTCCGCCTGGGAGGCCAGGGCCGTGGCACGGTTCTGCAGGGTCTGGACCACGTGGACATATTCGTGCCAGTCGGTTCCGCCGCCCATGGTCTTGATGGACACCTTGGTCGCGCTGGCGTGGACCTCGGGCAGCATGCTCTTGCCGAACTGGAACTCCATGCCGTAGCGCGCCGCAAACGGCTGTAGCTTGCCGAGAAAGGCCTCGGCCTCCTTCGCACCCAGTTTCCCCTGGTCCGGAAGCGTGCCCACGATGCGCTTGAGATCGTCGGCCACCGAAGTGGCAGCCGCAGGCTTGGCCTTGAGCATGCCCTTGACGGCATCCTTGGCGACGGCCGCGCCGAAGCGAGCCTCGCCCTGGCGGATCAGCTGCTGGGCCGCGGCGCGCCGGGCCGAACCCTTGACGATGCCACCGACACCGATGAAGTTGGTGGCCGCGAGTCCCGCATCGAGGGCCGTCACGGCCGAGGCCCTCGCCATGTCGCCGCGCGTCGCGACGCCGGAACCGGAAAGGTAGCCCAGCTTGGCGGCGCTGCCCTCGAGTTCCGCCACGTTCGACATCTGCGCCAGGAACTTCATGACACCGGCGCCGGCCTGCTTGAGCTGCCCCAGGGGCTTGGCGATGCGACCGCTGTCCGTGTCGGCCTTGGCCTTGCGGGCGGCATCTTCCCAGAACTTGATGGCGGTCCCGCCGATGCCGTTCCTCTGGGCATCGTGGTAGCTGGCCTCGGCGTCACGACGCACCTGCGCGCGCTGCAGGTCCAGCCTGTCCTGCACAGGCTTGAGCTTGGCCGTGCCCGGACGTCTGGCCGCGGCAGACGCGGGACGCGTCTCCGGACGCGACGAGGACGCGGGACGACCTGCCGGGGCCTTGGCCGAAGACTTCTTGACGCTCATGGGAAGTTGCCACCTCTGACAAGGTTGTCCAAGCCTGTCGGACAAGCCCTGTCAGGGTTGATGAAGACTTAACGGTCCGCAATCCTTGCGGAACCCAAGGCCCCTGCGACTGCCCCCACCGCACCGGCCGCGGCGATGGCAGGACCCGCCACGACGCCCAACTGCAGGGCACCGATTGCGAGGGCGCCCGCACCAAGCCAGCCGCCCACGATGGCCGCCCGCGGGTTCCGGCCCAGCATTGAATCCCGGAGGCCGGGGTACAACGCGACGCCCGAAAGTGTCCCGGCCGCGATACCGATGCCGACCAGCTTGGGAGACTTCAGCGCGGCGCCGGCAAGAGTGCCGAGGCTGCCCCCGGCCATCGCGCCCACGAATCCGGCCGTGGCCCACTCGGCCGCGCCACCGGTCCGGCGAGGTGCGGCAAGGTACTGGTCCTTGCCCGGGACATAGGCATGCCCTGCCAACTGGTCGAGAACCCCGGGGGTCGCGCTGGCGGGCCAGGGCGAACGCGGGACATTCCGGATCTGCAAGTCGGGCATGAACGTATTCCTCCGTGGGCCGAGACGCGGCTACCGGGGAGTCGTCCGGTCAGCCGCCCGGTACCTTGCGAAAACCGGCCCCTGGGCCGGTATTCTTCACGGGGGGGTAACAGTCGGCCTTCAGGACCCGGTGGCTGTGGCCTTGCCAGGCAGTTGCCGGAAGAAGTCGTTGCCCTTGTCGTCGATGAGGATGTATGCCGGGAAGTCGACCACGTCGATCTTCCAGACGGCCTCCATGCCCAGTTCGGCGTAGTCCAGGCATTCGACCTTGCGGATGTTCTCCTCGGCGAGGATGGCCGCCGGGCCGCCGATGGAACCCAGGTAGAAGCCGCCGTGCCGTTGGCACGCCTCCGTCACCTGCGGACTGCGGTTGCCCTTGGCAATCATCACCAGCGAGGCCCCGTGGCGCTGGAGCAGGTCGACGTAGCTGTCCATGCGTCCGGCTGTCGTCGGCCCGAAAGAGCCTGATGGCTTGCCTTCCGGAGTCTTGGCCGGGCCCGCGTAGTAGACGGGATAGCGCAGCAGGTAGTCAGGCAGCGGTTGACCGGCGTCCAGCAGTTCCTTGAACTTCGCATGCGCGATGTCGCGGGCAACGACGATGGTTCCCGAGAGCGACAGCGCGGTGGCGACCGGGTGGCGGGCGAGTTCCGCCCGGACCGCATCCATGCCCTGGTCCAGGTCGATGGCCACCACGGGTTGCTCCTCGACGGCCTCGGCCATCGGCAGCAGGCGTCCGGGCGTGCGGTCGAGGTCCTCCACCCAGACGCCATCCGCATCGATTCGGGCCTTGACGTTGCGATCGGCAGAACACGAGACGCCCATGCCCACGGGGCAGCTGGCGCCGTGGCGGGGCAGGCGGATGACGCGCACATCGTGGGCAAAGTACTTGCCGCCGAACTGGGCGCCAATCCCGAGGTCGTGGGCAGCCTGCAAAAGCCGCGCCTCGAGGGCGGTGTCGCGGAAAGCCTGGCCGTGGGCGTTGCCCTCGGTCGGCAGGCTGTCGTAGTACTTGGTCGTGGCCAGCTTGACGGTCTTCAGGCAGGCCTCGGCGCTGGTCCCCCCGATGACGAAGGCCAGGTGGTAGGGTGGGCAACCCGCGGTACCGAGCGTGCGCATCTTGTCCACGAGGAATGCGTGGAGCTTCTCGGGTTCAAGCAGGGCGCGGGTCTCCTGGTACAGCGCCGTCTTGTTCGCCGACCCGCCACCCTTGGCGATGAACAGGAACTTGTAGGCCATGCCGGGGACGGCATACAGGTCGATCTGTGCGGGCAGGTTGTTGCCCGTATTGACCTCGCGATACATGTCGAGCGGGGCGACCTGGGAGTAGCGCAGGTTCTCTTCGGTATAGGTGCGATGGACCCCGAGCGAGAGGAACTCCTCGTCCCGAACGCCGGTCCAGACCTGCTGGCCTTTCTTGCCGACGATGGTCGCCGTGCCCGTGTCCTGGCAGATGGGCAACTGGAACTGCGCGGCGATCTCGGCGTTGCGCAGCATCGTCAGGGCGACGCCCTTGTCGTTGGGCGAAGCGTCCGGGTCCGCGAGGATGCGGGCCACGGCCTCGTTGTGCTCGGCGCGCAGCAGGAAGGACACATCGCGCAGCGCCTCGTTCGCGACCAGCGTCAGGACCGCCGGATCGACCTTGAGCACGGGCGTGCCTTCGAAGTCGACGACCCGGACACCTTCGGTCGTCACGAGCCGATACCGCGTCTTGTCCTCACCCAGCGGGAAGGGGTCCTGATAGTGGAAGTCGATGGTGCCCATGACCCGACATGGTACGCCTGCTGGGGCCCTGGCACCATGGCTCAGGTCAGGAACGGATAGTCCGTGTACCCCTCGGCGCCGCCACCATAGAAGGTCCGTGCATCGGCCGGGTTCAGGTCCGCGCCGCGTCGGATGCGCTCGGGCAGGTCCGGGTTGGCGATGAAGGCCTTGCCGAAGGCGATGGCATCGCTTCGGCCCGCGCGGACATCCTGCGCGGCCTCCTCGGGCCCGAAGCCTTCGTTGGCGATGAACGGTCCGTCGAACTGTTCCCGAAGCCACGGTCCCAGGCGATCCGGCCCGTCGTGCTCGCGGGCGCACAGGAACGCGATGCGACGCCGTCCCAGTTCCTTCGCCACGTGCCCGAAGGTGCCCCGGGGGTCCCGGTCTCCCATATCGTGGGCATCTCCGCGCGGGGCGAGGTGCACCCCGACCCGACCGGCCCCCCACACCCCGATGCAGGCGTCCGTCACCTCGAGCAGCAGGCGGGCCCGGTTCGCCACGGAGCCTCCGTAGGCATCGGTGCGCGTGTTGCTGTGGTCCTGCAGGAACTGGTCCAGCAGATAGCCGTTGGCGGCGTGAAGTTCGACGCCGTCGAAGCCCGCAGCCCGGGCACGCTCCGCACCGTCCCTGTAGGCCGCGATGATGGCCGGCAATTCGTCTGTCCCGAGGGCCCGCGGTACGGGGAAGGTTTCCTTTCCGTGCGGCAGGCGCACGTGGCCGACAGGCGCGATGGCGCTCGGGGCAACGGGCTGGGCCCCGTCGAGGTACCACGGATGGGAAATACGCCCCACGTGCCACAACTGGCACATGATGAGCCCCCCTGCGTCGTGGACCGCCCGGGTGACGGCCCGCCAGCCCGCAACCTGTTCGTCGGACCAGATGCCCGGCGTGTCCGGGTACCCCACGCCCAACGGCGAGACGGCCGTCGCCTCGGACAGGATCAGGCCTGCAGATGCCCTCTGGACGTAGTAGTCCCGCATCAGGGGAGTCGGGACGCGACCTGCGCCGGCCCTGCAGCGGGTCAGGGGCGCCAGCACGACGCGGTTCCCGAGTGTCAGGTCGCCGAGGCGGAGGGGGGCCATGAGCGGGTGTATGTCGGTCATGCGCCATGCAACCGCCCCGGCGTCCTCCTGTCGACCACGACAGGCGAATCAGGGTTCTTCGCGCGTGCTTCCGGGGCCCGGGCGTTCCGCGGTATCCTCGGGCGTGACTGCAACGCAACGACCCGACGACAAGGCTGTCGTCCCGGATGCCGAACTGACCGAGGCCGCCCGCGTGGCGGCCTCCTTCCACCCGGCAGGGGCCATCTTGCGTTGCCGTGCGTTCGGGTCCGGAAACATCAACCGCACCTACCTCGTCGAGCCTGAGGCCGCGCCAGCCTTCCTGTTGCAGAGCCTGAACACGCGTGTCTTCCGCGCGCCGGAACTTGTCTCGGCCAACATCCGGGCGGTGCTGGGGCATTTGAGCCAGCGCCTCGCTTCGGGCATGCCTGCGGGAGTCTCCCGGTGGGAGCTGCCTCACGTCCTGCCGACCGGGGACGGCGCCGACCACTTCCGCGGCGAGGATGGCGCGTGGTGGCGGGCCCAGCGTTTCATCCCGGGGACGATGACCGTTGATCTCGTCAAGGATGCCGTCGTCGCGCGCGAGGTCGGGCGTGGCCTCGGGGCCTTCCACGCCCTGGTGGCCGATCTGCCGGTTGGAGACCTGGCCGACACGTTGCCAGGTTTTCACGTCACGCCCGGT
>JAYKIS010000014.1:0-17483 GCA_035286125.1 Candidatus Sericytochromatia bacterium | reverse complement strand
CCGTGCTGACCCAGCGCGGGACCGACCGGAGGAGCGGGATTGGCCTTGCCGGCGGGGAGCGCCAGCTTGACCTTGGCGGTTACTTTCTTGGCCATTGTTCAATCCTTGCCTTCTGGACCTTGGGGGGTTGGGAAACTTACTTGGCGACCTTCTGAATCTGGCTGAACTCGAGTTCGACCGGAGTCAGACGACCGAAGACGGGCACGGTGACCTTGACCTTGCCGCGCTCGTGGCTCACTTCGACGATATCGCCCGCGAAGTCAGCGAAGGGACCACCGATGACCTTGACGTGATCGCCAGCCTCGAAGTCGACCTGGGCGCGCGCCTTCTGGGCCGAGCGGCGGAAGATCTTGCGGACCTCGCTGGGGGACAGCGGGGTTGGCTTCGAGACCGCGCCGGACGAGGACCCGACAAACGACGTGACGCCTGGGGTGTTGCGGACGACGTGCCAGGCCTCGTCGTCGATCTTGCCACCGGCCACGCTCATCTCGACGAGCACGTACCCCGGGAAAACCTTGCGGGGGCGCTCGACACGCTTGCCGTCCTTGTAGTCGACGACCATCTCCTCGGGCACCTCGACGTGGAAGATGCGGTCTTCCATGCCCATCGACTCCACCCGGCGGATGAGGTTCTCGCGAACCCGCTCCTCATAACCGGAGTAGGTGTTGATGACGAACCACTTGCGATCGGCCTGCATGTTCGGACCTCTGGTGCTGGGAAGGCCTACTGGCCATAGAAGACGGCGTTCGCGAGCCGGGTGAGGAGCCAGTCGTAGGCCATCACCAGACCGGTCAGGAACGCACAGACGAAGATGACGACCAATGTCTCGACCAGGACCTGCCTGCGGGTCGGCCAGCTGATCTTCTGGAACTCGGCCCCGACCTCGGAAAGGAAGGTCCCGGCCTTGCCCATCGAGGGGCCGAAGGTCGGCAGGGAGAAACCCTTGAGCTGAAGCGCCTTGTCCACCGGCTCCGCAGGCGAAGCCTCACCGGCCTCTTGGGGGCCGGACGGCGGAACGGAAGACGGATCAGACAAAGGAAACACCCATAGGGGAAACAGTTGGAGGCGCGGCGTGTAGGACTCGAACCCACGACATGCGGTTTTGGAGACCGCCGTTCTACCACCTGAACTAACGCCGCCCGATGCCAACAGGGATGCGCCGCGTCTGCCCCTTATAATGAAGGACCCGCCCTCTTCAGGAACGGGACCCGATGGGATCGACGTTGCGCATCATGTTCGATACCACGCCCTCACGCTCGCGTCAAACCGTGGACCGATGTCCCAACCCGAACTCTCCATCGTCGTCATCACCTACAACAGGGTCGCCATGCTGGCGCGATGCCTGGATGCCCTGCTCGATCAGGAAGGGGCTCCCAGTCACGAGATCCTCGTCATCGACGACGGTTCGACCGACGGCACGGACGGCCTGCCCCAGCTCAAGGCCCCCCGCGTCCGGCATGCCTGGGCCCCCAATGCCGGGCGCTCTGCGGCCCGCAACCGCGGCATCGCCGAAGCTGCCGGCACCTGGCTGGTGTATGTCGACAGCGACGTCCTCGTGACACCGGGCTTCATGCGCGGCCATGCCGCCGTCCTGCGCCGCGCCGGCGAGACGGCATTCTCCCAGGGCATCAGCGTCGACGTCCCCTACCCGGTAGCACCACGCAACCCCGGCGTCGCCGTCCGGGACCCCTCCAGGGCTTACTTCGACACCAAGAACGTGGGCGTGGCCACGCGGATCCTGCGCGAGGCGGGCGGCTTCGACCCTGCCTTCACCGAATACGGCTGGGAGGACCTGGAACTGGGGATGCGGCTGCGGGATCTCGGCCTGAAGCAGCAGCGCGCCCGGGAGGCGATCGGCTTCCATGTCCACCCGGCCTACCGGCCGGAAGACCTGCCCCGATGGATCGAGACAGAGGCCCAGCGTGGCCGGATGGCCGCCGTGTTCCTGGCCCGGCGACCCACATGGGAAGTACGGCTGATGACGGGCATGACGCCCGTGCACCGGGCACTGGAGTGGCTGCTGACGGGCGGAGACCGGTGGCCGGATGCCGCGTGGCCGTGGCTGCGCGACTGGTTCGCACGACACCCGCACGCCGCACAGCACCTGCTTCCCGGACTGCTGGCCCCTCACGGATTCAGGGAGACCCGGCGCCTACTGGGCGAGGCGCGTCACAATTCGTAGCATCTGTTTGATTTTCATTTCGGATTTATTAAAGAACATCGAAAAACGTCGAAAAACAGAGCATTGTCGAGAAAAACAAAGACAAACCCCGGAAGCAATCTTGATGCCTCGATAGGCTCAAATCCAGTCAGCACAAGAAACAGAGGCGGCTTGGACAATTTCTGTCGAGTTCTTGAAAACCCGGCCAGACTTCGTATAATCGCTACTCCCTGACTCTCGTGATTTGGAAGGAGGTGATTCGGTGTTCGGTCCCCATCTCATGCTGGATGCCTACGGTTGCGATCGCTCCAAGCTCGAGGACGTGGGCCTCGTGGCGTCCATCCTCGAGGAACTCCCCGCGGCCATCGACATGACGCGCATCATGCCGCCATATGTCTTCAAGTACTCGGGCGAAGTGCCCGATGACTGGGGCGTTTCCGGCGTGGTGCTGATTGCGGAAAGCCACATCAGCATCCACACGTTCCCGGAGAAGGGCTACATCAGCCTGGACATCTTCTCGTGCCGGGACTTCGACGTGGACTACGCGACGGACTATATCGTCCGCGAGTTCAAGGCGGAGCGGTTCGAGAAGCAGCTCGTGAGCCGTGGGCGGGAATTTCCCCGCAGCCCCGGCCGCGCCCTGCGCATCGTCCAGGAGGAACGCGGTCGCCTCAAGGTGCCCGCTACCTGACTGGCCCCAGCCAACTGAGGGCCGGCCGTGTGCCGGCCCTCAACCTCTTTTGGCGTATCATGAGCCGATGGAACCACTGTTCAGCGACCTGCGCGACCGCTTTCTGGCCGGCACCCTGACACCGTCCGGCAACAGGCTTGTCGGCGAGGTCACACCCCCCGCCGCGAACGATCTCGCGACGCCACCAGCCGAAGGCACGGACGACTGGCGCCTGCTCGAGGCCATGGGTCGCCAGGAACTGGACGAAGGCAAGGTCGGACTCGTCATTCTCGCCGGGGGCATGGCGACCCGATTCCAGTGGGACCAGCCCAAGGCCCTCTTCCCGATCCATGAGGGCATCAGCTTCCTGGGCTGGAAGCTGATGTGGGCGCACGACCAGATGGGTGATGGTGCGCCGGTCTACATCATGACCAGCTTCCACACCCACGAGGCCATCGCGGCACACCTCGAAGCCAACGCGTGGTTCGGGCTCGAACCGGATCAGGTCCACCTGTTCCGCCAAGGCAGGCTGCCCAGGATGGAAACCGACGGGACCCCCTTTGCCGGGCTGCCGGGACACGATGCCGAGGCCGCTCCCGGCCATGGGGACTTCGGGCCCATGTTCCGTGCATCCGGGCTGCTTGGCAGCTTCCTCGAGCGTGGTGGCCGCACGCTGCTCTTCTCCAACGTCGACAACCTGGGCGCGACGCCGGATCCCCTGCTGATTGGCATGCACCTGCGTTCCGGCAAGGCCATGACGGCAGAGGTCGCCCGCAAGGCCGACGGAGACAAGGGAGGCGCACCCGCCCGGGTGAACGGCCGCCTCCAGCTGGTCGAAGGCTTTGCCATGCCCGAGGGCTTCGACCACGGAAGCCTGCCGCACTTCAATACGGCGACCTACATGTTCGACGCCGCACTCCTCGACCAGGACCTCGAGTTGCCGTGGTACATCGTCGAGAAGAACCTCGACGGCCACCCCGTGCTGCAGTTCGAGCGGCTCGCCGGCGACCTTTCTTGCTTGCTGGATCTTGGCCTGGTCGAGGTGCGCAGGGAGAGCCGCTTCATTCCCGTCAAGAGCCAGGCGGACTTGCCGCAGGCGCGCGCGACCATCCGGGCCAAGGCCCAGGAACTCGGCCGACTGCCCGTCCGCTGAACCGGCCCGACAAGCTTCAGGCGAGACTGGTGGCTGGCACGAGCATTTCGCCACGCAGGGTGAACGCGCGTGCCTCGGTGATGCGCACCTGCACGATGCGGCCAATCCACTCCGGACCGCCCGGGAAGTAGCACTCACGGTTGCCACGCGTCCGGCCCGTCAGGATGGCGGCATCACGGCTCGAGGGGCCCTCGACCAGCACCTCCTGGATCGAGCCGACCTGGCGCCGGGTATTGCGGTGCGATCCCTCCGTGACCTTTTCGTTCAGTCGTTGCAGGCGTTCGGCCTTGACCACGTCCTCAATCTGGTCGTCCCGCTTCGCGGCCGGAGTCCACGGGCGCGGGGAGTAGGCCGCCGTGTTGTTCAGGTCGAAATCGACCTGATCGAGCAGGGCCAAAGTGCCTTCGAAATCCTCGTCCGTCTCGCCGGGGAAGCCGACGATCAGATCACCCGTGATGGCGGCATCAGGCACGATTCGGCGGATCATGGCGACCATCTCCAGATACTGGGCGACCGTATAGCCCCGCTTCATCTCGGCAAGCACCTTGTCGCTGCCGGCCTGGATCGGCACGTGGAAGTACTCCATCACCTTGGGCAACTCGGCGACAGTCCGGACCAGATCCTCGTCGAGGTCGAGGGGGTGGCTGGTCAGGAAGCGGATGCGCCAGAGGCCCTCAATGGCGTGCAGGCGCCGCAGCAGCGCGGACAGGGACGTCGGCTCAGGCAACTCTCGCCCGTAGCGGTCGACCGTCTGGCCCAGCAGGGTGATCTCCCGATAGCCCTCGGCCACCAGACCCTCGACCTCGCGGACGATGGCGTCGGGTTCACGGCTCTGGTAGGGGCCCCGGGTGTAGGGGACGATGCAGTAGGTGCAGAAGTACGAACAGCCGTAGATCACGGGCACCCAGGCATGCAGGCCGCCCTCGCGCCGGGTCGGCAGGTCGTCGGGGATGGCGTCCCTCAGGCGGCCGATGCGGGTGATGGGCTGGCGCGTCCGGCGCACCTCGGCGACAAGGCCGGGCAACTCGTGGAAGTTGTGCGTGCCCACGACGACATCGACGGCGGGATTGCGCCTCCGGATCTCGTCCTTCATCGCCTGGGCCACGCAGCCCATCACGGCGATCACCATGTCAGGCTTCTCGCGCTTGAGCTGCCGCCATTCGCCGAGCAGTGAGAACAGCTTGTCCTCGGACCTCTCGCGGATGGCGCACGTATTGACCAGGAGCAAGTCGGCCTCGCCGACCTCGGGCGTCGGGCCGTAGCCGTCCTCGCCCAGCAAGCCGACGACCCGCTCCGCGTCCGACAGGTTCATCTGGCAGCCGAAGCTCTTGACAAAGACCTTGCCCATCAGGAGAGGACCTCCTCACGGGCGAGGAATCGCCCGGCACGAACATCTGCGGCGTAGCGCCCGACGGCGTCGCCGATGACATCGCCGACGCGGGCGTAGCGCGCGGCGTGGCGTGGCACGTGGTCGGTAAACAGGCCGACAAGATCGTGAAAGACCTGGATCTGGCCATCACAGCCGGGCCCGGCACCGATACCGATGGTGGGAATCTCGAGGTTGAGACTGATCCGGGCCGCGAGAGACTCGGGCACCAGTTCGAGCACGACAGCCGAAACGCCGGCTTCCTGCAAGGCGCGGGCCTCCATCAGCAAGCGACGGGCGGCTTCCTCGTCCTTGCCCTGCACCTTGTGTCCCCCGAAGACATGAACGCTCTGGGGCGTAAAGCCGATGTGGCCGAGGACCGGGATGCCTTGCGCCACGAGGGCACGCACGGCGGCGAGCGCCAACTCGGTGGCCCCCTCGAGCTTGACGGCGCCCGCGCCGCCCTCCTGCATCAGGCGACCACCGTTGCGGACGGCATCTTCGATGGTGACGCATGAAAGGAAGGGCAGGTCGCCCACCACGAGGGCACGCGCGACCCCGCGGGCCACGGCACGCGTGTGGTGCACCATCACGTCCATGGTCGCCGGCAGCGTCGTCGGGTGCCCCAGGATGACCGTCGCCAGGCTGTCGCCTACCAGCACAACGTCCACCCCGGCCCGATCGACCATCACGCCCGAGGCGTAGTCGTAGGCCGTCACGGCAACGACCCGCTGGCCTTCCCGCTTCAGGCGGACCAGATCGGGAGCACGGACGGGGCGGGACACGTGGACCTCCTGAGGGTGATCGGGACGTGTCCCATGCTACACCGCCAGAAAGCCTCGATGGTCAGGCGCGTCGCCGCTGGGACCTGAAGGTGCCTCCGCCGACGGGGCGTCCGTCCGTCGAGGAGATGGGCGGCAGGTTGTGCGTCAGTCGGTCCGAGAGGTAGACGGCCTCGATGCGGTTCATGAGTTCGCCTTCACCGAAGACCTGCAGGCCACCCTTGGGGTCGTAGACCATGTAGTCGCCCTCCTGGGTGCGACCGACAACCGTGGCAAGGTGCAGCACGTTGCCACTGTCCGCCCGCACGGCTACTGGCACCTCGACACCCTTCATCGCGGCGACCTTGAGGATTTCCGGCATGGAAGGGGCGGGCCCGAAGGCCTTCATGCCGGGGAAGTAGCCACCGACCCTGGACAAGGGCAAGCCGGCCGGTACGGCATCGACTGCCTGGGCACCACCCGCAAGCGCCGTGGCCATGTTGTCGACCAGATACGAAGCCGCCTCGCCGTCGCTCCCCGCCTTGAAGTCGACGAACAGGGACAGGTAAGGCTTGGCAAACTCGATGACGGCCGCCCGCTCGCCCCGATTCCACATGCCCTTGGCCGTCTCGAGCAACCCGCGCACGAACGCGTTGTCGAAGGCCGGATTGGCCTTGAGCAGTCGGTCCATCCAGGGTTCGCCGGACGGATGCTTGTCATTCAGGAACTTGTCCATGATCTGCTCGACGGTCAGCAGGCCCTTGGCGCCGTCGGCGTTGACGTCGAACATCAACTGGCCATCCTTGTAGAAGGACTTGCCAAAGTTGCCACCCAGGTCGAACGGCTCGAGCGCCTGCTGGAGCTTGACGGTGGCTCCTTCGGCGACCGAAGACTCTCCCTTGAGGTACAGGTCCCGCGCAAACGCTGCGTACTGGCCCGGGTTGTCCCGCGACATGATCACGCGCAGGTTCGTCAGGACGCAGTCCGACGTGCCCTCCTGGCGAATCTGGGTGGGATCGTCGATGTCCATCACGACCTCGCGGAGAACAGAAGCCGGCGTGTAACCCAGCCTGGTTGCCTGGGCCGCCAACGGCCCCGCCGCGAGGGCCTCGAGATTGTCCAGCACCGTGCGGCCCGCTGCGTCCACGTCCGCAAGGCGACCAGCCGACTGCAGCCGCTGGAGGGCGGCCTGGCCCGGTGCGTCCAGCATCGCGGAGAGGCGGGCGAGGCGACTCTCGAGATCCGAGGCGGGCTGCAGGGAGACAGGCTGCAAAGTGACAGGCTGCCAGTTATCGACAGGCTTGCCCGCGACGGGCCCGGTGCCTGCGGGAGGTTTGGCAGGCGCCTCGATGCCACCGCTGACGGGAACGCCGAAGTCTTCGTTGCGGACAGGGGTCACCGTCGGAGCAGACACCAGACCACCCCACTCGCCGATGCCACCGGCAAAGGGAACGAAACTCGGAGGCGGCTCGCGGTCGGGCACACGTGATCCGAACGCCGGAGCCTTGCCCGCCGGGGGAGGCGCCGGTCGCGCAACGGGCAGGCCCGGAGCTTCGAAGGCTGGCAGGGAGACCGTCCCGCGCGGGGCGTCGTCAAAGGCCGGCGTCGAGGGCTCGACCGCCGCACGGAAGCCGCCCTGGGCCTTGCCCGGAGCCTCGAGGGTCAGTTCAGAGGTCCGGGTCCGGTTCGCCATAAGTTCGTCAGGTGTCAGGATTCGGCCGGTCCCCAGCCCCGCCAGCAGCGGAACCAGCATGTCCTTGACCTGTTCGGCGGTAGTTCCCGCCTCGATGCGATCGAACAGGCCCGACTGGCGCACCACATCGAGCAGGCCCACGGCTGCAAGGCGCTCCTTCAGGCGGGCGACGGCCCCTTCGTCAAAGGGTGCGGAGTTGCTGCGCACCGAGGACCAGTCCTTCGCCACGCCCGGGTCCAGCGCGGTCGTGGGGCTGGCCGTGCGGACCGGCAGCCCGCTGGGGCTGGCTTGGGGAACGAGGGACATGGCGGATGCCTCCTGCATGGGCCATGCCCGTCGCGCCCCGGCAGCGACTATTCATGATGGAGATTTAAGGCAATCCCCATCTTGTCCAAAAGGACCGCCCCTGCTATGCTGGACAACCCTTTTCCGGGACGTGCCCCTTGGATCTCCGCCTGATCAACATCGGTTTCGGGAACTTCGTGTCCGCCCA
Source organism: Candidatus Sericytochromatia bacterium (assembly GCA_035286125.1). Taxonomy (GTDB): domain Bacteria; phylum Cyanobacteriota; class Sericytochromatia; order S15B-MN24; family VGJW01; genus VGJW01. The sequence goes on along the minus strand of JAYKIS010000014.1, from coordinate 9,186 downwards.
TCGCGTGGTGGCCATCGTCAGTCCCGAATCCGCCCCCATCCGGCGGTTCATCCAGGAGGCAAGGGACGCTTCCCGTCTGGTCGACGCCACGTGCGGCCGCCGGACCCGCGCGGTCCTCGTCACCGATACGGAACGGGTCATCCTCTCGGCGATCCAGCCGGAGACCATCGTCCATCGATTCTCCCAAAAGGACGCCCCCGACAGTGGTAGCCACAGTGCAGACTAACCCCGCCGGCGGCACCGGGCCCCTCGCCCGGGCGACCGCACGTCGGCGCGAAGGCATGCTCGTCGTGGTCTCGGGTCCCTCCGGCGTGGGCAAGGGCACCCTGGTCCGCAAGCTGACAGGTCGCGACCCGCGCCTTGTCGCCTCGGTCAGCGTGACGACCCGCAGCCCGCGACCGGGGGAGATCGACGGCGTCCACTACTTCTTCCGTACTACGGACGACTTCGGCCGCATGGTCGAAGAGGGCGCCCTCCTCGAGTACGCCACCTACGTGACGGGCCTTTGCTACGGCACACCGCGAGCCTTCGTCGAGGAACGCCTGTCCGAGGGCGAGGACGTGATCCTCGAGATCGACGTCAAGGGGGCGATGCAAGTCAAGGAGCGTTGGCCGGCCGCGGTCTTCGTGTTCCTGCTGCCGCCCACGATGGAAGCGCTCGAGCACCGCCTGCTCAAGCGGCAGACGGAGGCCATCGAGGCCATCCGCCAACGTCTTTCCGTCGCGATGGACGAGATCAACTTCCTGCCCATGTACGACTACCAGGTCGTCAACGACGATCTGGAGCGTGCCGCGGAGACGCTGGACGCCATCATCACCGCCGAACGCTGCCGGGTCGCCCGGCGCAGCGGGCGGCATTGAGCCCCCCCAAGGAGGACACGCCCATGGAAGCCCACGAGCCCCAGACCACCGATTACTCGCCGTTGCTGCAGAAGCACCCCAACAAGTATGACCTCGTCCTGACGGTGGCCAAGCGCGCCAAGACCATCAAGGACGAGCAGAAGCGGATGCAGTCCACCGAGGCGACCAAGCCCATCCCCCTCGCCATCCGCGAGATGCTGCAGGACGACGACGTCACGATCGGCTAGGTCGCATCGTGGCGCGGATCCTGCTGGGGATCTCCGGAGGCATCGCGGCGGCCAAGGCCTCGGATCTGGCCAGCCGGCTGATCAAGGCCGGGCACGAGGTCCAGGTCGTGATGACGCCGGCTGCCACCCGGTTCGTGGCGCCGCTGACCTTCGAGGCCCTGACGCGTCGGAGCGTTCTCGTCGAGGGCCTCGAGCCCGGCATGGGCATCTTGCACATCGATCTGGCACGGTGGCCAGACCGGGTGATCGTGGCCCCTGCGAGCGCCGACCTGCTGGCCCGGCATGCTGCCGGCATGGCCGACGATCTGCTGGCGACGGTGCTGCTCGCGACGACGGCGCCCGTGGTGGTGGTCCCGGCCATGAACCCGGCGATGTGGACGCACCCGGCCACTCAGGCCAACGTGGCCACCCTGCGCAGCCGGGGCGTGACCGTGGTGCCACCGGCCACGGGCCTGACGGCGTGCGGCGAGGAAGGCCAGGGCCGGATGCCCGAGCCCGCAGACCTGCTGCGTGACCTCGCCGGATGGCTGGAACCCGTGCAAGGGCCACTGGCAGGACGCAAGGTGCTTGTCACGGCAGGCGGCACCCGCGAGCCCCTCGATGCCGTGCGTTTCCTGGGCAACCGCAGCAGCGGCCGCATGGGCCACGCGCTCGCGACTGTCGCACAGGAATTGGGCGCAGACGTCACGCTGGTGACGGCGTCGCCCCTGCCGTCAGGAACGGGCGTCCGGCGCATCGAGGTCACGACGGCGGCCGAGATGGCCGAAGCCACGCTGGCGGCATGGCCCGATGCCGACGTGTTGGTCATGGCGGCAGCCGTGGCGGACTGGACACCCGCACAGGCCGCCCCGCACAAGCTCAAGAAGGCGGATGGCCCCCCCGAAATCCGGCTCGTACCGACCCGCGACATCCTCGCCGAGGCCGGCGCGACCAAGCGGCCCGGGCAACTCCTGGTAGGCTTCGCAGCCGAGACGGGAGACCTCCGTATGCTGGGCGAGGAAAAGCGCCTGCGCAAGCGGTGCGACATGCTCGTCGCCAACCACGCGCCCCGCGCCATGGAGGCCCTCGACAACGAGGTTGTCGTCCTGTCCGGAACGGGCGCCGAAGACCTTGGCCCCATGACCAAGGAAGCCCTGGCGAGCGCGTTGTGGCAACGCTTCGGCCGCGCGCTCGCGGCCCTGCCCACGACCTCGTGACCACGTCGGACGTGCCCGGCTTCGTCGCGGTCGTCCTGACCTCGGAGCCGGTACCGGGCACCTACACGTACTGCACCAGCCCGGACACCCCCTGCGGACCCGGTGACCTCGTCCGGGTGCCCTTCGGACGCAGGCGGGCCACGGGTGTCGTCGTACGCGCCCCAGCGCCCCCACCCCCTGCCGGTGTCACGGCCCGGGCCATCGACCACGTCGTCGTGCGCGGATTGCTGCCGCGTCACCTGCTGGCCGTCTGCCATGATCTGGCCCGACACTACGACACGCCCCTCGCCACCGTCATCGCGGGTATCCTGCCTGCCACCCACGCGCGGGGCGAGGCGGCACCGCGGACCCGCACGTGGGTGGTCGCCCGGGAAGACGTCCCGGATGGCGGCACACCTCGTCAGCGGCTGCTGCGCCAGGCCCTGGGACTGGCGGGAGACCGCATGGCCCTTGCGGACTTCCTGAGAGAGGCCCGGACGACGCGGGCCACGGTCATGGCGGGTGCCAAGGCCGGACTGTGGCACGTGGTCGAGGAGGAAGCTCCCCGCCTGCCCGCCCCGGACACGCCCCCGACCGAGGAGGCACCCATCCTGACGGCGGATCAGGAGCGTGCGCTTGGCGAATTGCTCGGGGCCGACGTCGCCAGGCCGATCCTGCTCCATGGCGTGACGGGCAGCGGCAAGACCGAGGTCTACATGAGGGCCATGACCGAGGTCCTCGCCGCCGGTCGACAGGCCCTGATGCTGGTCCCCGAAATCAGCCTGACACCCCAGACCGAGGCACGCTTCAGACGACGCTTCGGGGGCCGGGTCGTCGTCCTTCACTCGGGGCTGTCCGACGGCGAGCGCCAGGAAGGCTGGCAGCGTGCGGCAGACGGGCGTGCCGACATCGTGGTGGGCGCGCGCAGCGCCCTGTTCGCCCCGCTGCCGCGACCGGGCCTGATCATCCTGGACGAGGAACACGACGGAGCCTACAAGCAGGAGCAGGCGCCCCGCTACCATGCCCGACTCGCTGCCCAGCGCCTCGCGCTGCATACCGGGGCACGGCTGGTGCTGGGTAGCGCCACGCCGGCGCTCGAGACCTGGCAGGCGACGCTCGAAGGACGGGCGACGCGGGTCGCGCTGCCCGAACGCATCCATGGCCGTCCCCTGCCCCCCGTCACGCTGGTCGACATGCGGGAAGAAACACTCGATGGCCACGAGGGCTTGTTCAGCCGCGTCCTGCTGGCCCGCCTCGCGACCACGCTCGAACGCGGGGAACAGGCCATCATCCTGCTCAATCGCCGGGGCTGGGCGCCTACGGTCCTTTGCCGGGCGTGCGGGGAGCTGGTCCGCTGCCCGACGTGTGCCATCGCCCTGACGCGGCACCGTGCCGCCGAGCAGTTGCGGTGCCACTACTGCGGGCATGCCGAGGCGCCCGAGCGGCCCTGCGGCAACTGCGGCGGCAGTTGCGCCCGCTCGCGTGGCGCCGGAACGGAACAGGTCGTGGCGCGCCTCGAGCGTCTTTTCCCTGACGTGCCGGTCCTGCGTCTGGACCGGGACACCGCCGGGGGCAAGGACGCGCACAGCCGGATCCTGGGGGCCTTCGGGCGCAAGGAGGCGGCCATCCTCGTCGGGACGCAGATGGTCGCCAAGGGGTTGGACTTCCCCGACGTCACGCTCGTGGGCGTGCTCTCGGCCGATGCGGCTCTCGGCCTGCCCGACTTCAGGGCGGCCGAACGCACCTTCCAGCTGATTACCCAGGTGGCCGGCCGGGCAGGCCGGGCACGTGAAGGCTCGGTCGTCGTGCAGGCCCTCGCCCCCGATCATCCTGCCGTTCGGCACGCCGCGCGCCACGATTACGCAGGCTTCGCCGCCGAGGAACTGGAAGAGCGACGCATGCTGGGCTATCCACCCTTCTCGCGAGTCGTCGTCGTCACGGCATCCTCGACCGAGGAACCGCACGCGGAGAAGGCCGCCCGGGCCTTCAGGCAGGCCCTGCCCGACATGCCGGCCCGGGTCCTGGGCCCGGCACCCGCCCCCCTGCTGCAGCTGCATGGCCGCTTCCGGCATCTGGTGCTCTTCAAGGCCGAGAACCTGCCCGCGACCACGACCGTGATCCGCCGGACCCTGGACGGGATGCCCAGGGACAACAAGGTGCGCTGGACCGTCGACGTGGACGCCGTCAATCTGCTCTGACGCACCACGCCTGTCGCGTGGCAAGGCCGGCTTGCTGACAGGAAAGTCCGGCCATGGGCGGTGAGGCGCATCGCCCCGGGCATCTGGCGCTCGGGACCCGCATGCGCCGGGCGGACGGACCTTGAACGGACGGGGGGTCCCCGCCATGGTCGCCTTGGGCAAGACCACGGGAGGCGCAAGGGCATGGACATCGGGAACCCAATGACTTCCCCTTGGCTGGACGGGCGGCTGCAGGCCACGGAAGAACTGCCCGACCCGCTGGGCGCCGCGCACGATCAGCCGGCGCTGCGCGTCAGCTTCCTGCCGCTCGAGGCCGCCGATGCGGGCCTGGACGGCACGGAACCCGAGGATGCCTCGGAGCCCACCACCGCGGACCTCGACCTGCTCGAAGGACTCGACGGCGCCGAGCGCGGCCGTCAGCGCATGGCCCAGGATGGCAGCACCAACGGGGACGCGGTCGATCGATACCTGCGCGCCATCGGGCAGATTCCCCTGCTCAAGGCCCACGACGAATGGAATCTCGGGCGCCTGATGGCCGAGGGGGGGCCAGCCGGCCACCGGGCCCGAGAGCGCATGATCCGGGCCAACCTGCGCCTGGTCGTCAGCGTCGCCAAGCGCTACACGGGGCGCGGCCTGCCCCTGCTCGACCTGGTCCAGGAGGGGAACATCGGCCTGATCCGGGCCGTCGGGAAGTTCGACCATCGGCGTGGCTACAAGTTCTCGACCTACGCCATGTGGTGGATCCGGCAGGCGATCAGCCGCTCGCTGGCCGACAAGGGCCGCATGATTCGCATGCCGGTGCACATGGTCGAGACCATGAACCGCTTGCGGGCTGTCGGCCAACGCCTGACGCAGGAAGACGGCACGCCGCCATCCGACGAACGCATGGCCGAGGTCGCCCAGGTGCCGCTGGCCCGCCTGCAGGAGATCCGCCGGGTCATCCGGGACATCGTCTCGCTCGATGCCCCGGTCGGCAGCGAGGAGGACGGGCGCCTCGCCGACTTCATCCACGACGAGGACCACCCCGACCCGGCCCAGGCCACGCTGCAGCAGCAGTTGGCGCGGGATGTCCATGCGGTGCTCGACGTCCTGCCCCAGCGCGAACGGCACATCGTGGTCGCGCGGTTCGGCCTGGATGCCCGGGAACCCCGGACCCTCGAGGACATCGGCAAGGACCTGGGCATCACCCGGGAGCGGGTCCGCCAGTTGGAAGCCCGCGCCCTCGGGCGCCTGCGACTGGCCATGGGCGACCGCGAGATGCAGCGCTACCTCGAGGAGACATGACGCCCCCTTGACCCGGGGAGCGGGGTGTCCTACGATGAGCGCGTCGAACAAGCGTACGAGAGGAGCAACCCCGCACCGTGGCCCCCAAGGAACCCACCCCCGCCCCCCAGACCACCGGCCGTGACCCCGCCCTGGCAGAGCGCATGAAGGCGATCGACCTCGCCCTGAGCGGCATCGAGCGGCAGTTCGGCAAGGGCTCCATCATGAAGCTGGGCGACAACGCCAAGATGCGCGTCGCCACGGTCCCCACCGGCATCCTGCCCCTGGACGTGGCCCTGGGCGTTGGCGGGCTGCCCCGCGGCCGCGTCGTCGAGATCTACGGCCCCGAAGCCGGCGGCAAGACGACCGTGAGTCTGCAGGTCGTGGCCCAGGTCCAGAAGGCCGGGGGCATCGCGGCCTTCATCGACGCCGAGCACGCCCTGGACCCCCAGTATGCCAAGGCGCTGGGCGTCGACATCGACAACCTGCTGGTCGCCCAGCCTGATACGGGTGAGCAGGCGCTCGAGATCGCCGAGGCGCTGGTCCGCACCAGCGCCGTCGACATCATCGTCGTGGACTCGGTTGCGGCCCTGGTCCCCAAGGCCGAGCTCGAGGGCGAGATGGGCGACTCGCACGTCGGTCTCCAGGCACGCCTGATGAGCCAGGCCCTGCGCAAGCTGACGGCCGCTATCAGCAAGAGCTCCGCCATCGTCATCTTCATCAACCAGTTGCGCGAGAAGGTCGGCGTCATGTTCGGTAACCCCGAGGTGACGACGGGTGGCCGCGCCCTGCGCTTCTACGCTTCGGTCCGCATCGAGGTGCGCCGCATCGAGACGCTCAAGAAGGACGGCACCGAGATCGGCAACCGGGTCAAGGCCAAGGTCGTCAAGAACAAGGTCTCGCCCCCCTTCAAGGTGGCCGAATTCGACCTGCTCTTCGGCCACGGCGTATCGACCGAGGGGTGCATCCTCGACATCGCGACCGAGATGGGCATCATCCAGAAGAGCGGAGCCTGGTACTCCTACGGGGACCAGCGCATCGGCCAGGGTCGCGACGGGGCACGTTCCTTCCTCGTGGCCCAGCCCGAGATCGCAGCCGAGATCGATCGCGTCGTCCGCACCAAGCTGTCGCTGATCGCCAGCGAGAACATCGTTGACGACGCCACGCCTGCAACGCAGGGCTGACGCGCCTTCAGGCCACCGTTGACGACGGGCCGCCCGGATCACCCGCAGGGTGAACCAGGCGGCCGTCGCGCATGGCGACGTGGCGCTCGGCCCGTGCAGCCAGCTCCATATTGTGCGTCACGAAGACAATCGTGAGACCGTCTCGACGGTGGGCCTCGTGCAGGATGTCCATGACGCGTTCCCCGCTGGCACCGTCGAGGTTGCCCGTTGGCTCGTCGGCCAGCAGCAGGCGCGGTCGGTTGACGAGCGCCCGCGCCAAGGCGACGCGTTGCTGTTCACCGCCCGACAGGCGTGTGGGGCGGTGCGTCAGGCGATGAGCAAGACCCAGGGCCTCGAGGCTACCTCGCGCCAGGCTGCGGGCCTCGCGCTCCGACATACCGGCCAGCATGGCCGGGACCATCACATTCTCCTCGGCAGTCAGCACCTCGTTCAGGAAATGGAACTGGAAGACGAAGCCGATGGTTTCCAGGCGCAAGCGGGCCAACGCATCGTCCCCCAGAGCCGTCGTGGCCTGCCCACGCAGCAGGACCTCTCCGGATGTCGGGCAGTCGAGGGCCCCCAGCAGGTACAGCAAGGTCGACTTGCCGCTGCCAGAGGGTCCCGTCAGCGCAAGAAACTGGCCTTCGGGAACCACCAGGTCGACGCCATCGAGGACGGGACCGGAGCGCGCGTCCTGATCCCCGAAGACCTTGCGCACCGCCCGGGCCTCGAGCATTGGCGTCAGGGCTCGCCCCCCAGGAAGACCGAGTAGTCGGCCGAGAAGGGGGAGGGATCGTCCGTCACCAGCCACGGCGTACCGGGCAACAGGCGCTCGAGGACGGCGTCGGACTCGAGCGTGACATCGCGGGAGACGACGCGGGTCGCGATGTCGGGCTCGCCCGTGGCCAACCGCACGACCATCAGGCCCTCGGCACCCAGGGTCTCGGCAAGCTTCATGGCCCGGTCACGCTGCCCGGGTCCGTGCAGGACCTCGACCTGCATCGGACGGCCACCCTTGGCCCGCTGCGGGCGACCCAGGCGCTCGAAGAGCACCTCGAGGCGGTTGATGTCGGGAATCCAGACACCATCGAAGCCCTGGGTCCCCGGCACGACCGCCGCCCGGATGCCGGACACGGCTCCAAGCCGCCTGCACAGCGCCAGACGCTCGGTGGCCGTCAGGTCACCGGCGGGCTTGAGCGCACTCCAAGCCTGACCCCACGAAGAAGAGGCGTCTGCAGCGCGACGCATCAGCAGGCCCAGCAACTGCATCTGGCGCACCAGGGCCGGCCGCTCGCCCACCTCGTCGGGCCGGACCCTGCCCACGCGCGCCAGGGTGGCGGCATCGAGCGGCAGGGCGCTGCCCGATGCGGCTGCCCAGGTGGCCGGGACCACGCCCTGGGTCGACCCGAAGACCTTGCGTGCCGTCACAGGCGTCAGCGCCACGACACGATTGACGGGATGGCCAAGCGTGCCCTCGACGGACTGCCGCAAGAGTGTCATGCCCCCCACGGCGGGCACGTCCTTGAGGCGACCGACACCGTAGCCGGGCATCGTGACCTGAGTCAGCGTCGGGAACAGCACCATCCGGGCCCGCGTCTCGTCCGGCATCAGGCCCAGCACCCCGAAGAACGCACCCCGGGCCGCCGGTCCCTCGCCATCCAGCAAGGTGATCAGGATCCACGACGGCCCATCGAAGAGCCCCGGCTTGGGGCGGTCGGCCACGACGCGGCGCAGGACAAAACCGCCGACGACCAGCAATACCATGGCCAGCAGCGCCACGGCGACGCGGCGGTGCCGCGCACGCTCCTGCGCGACCGCCCGGCGCAGGCGGCGGGTACGCAGGTGCTGGGTGCCCATGGAAGGGCCATGGTAGCACCTGCAGCCCCGGCGACATTGACAAGCGCCGCCTCCGGCCCTACCATCGCATTCGTCATTCCGGCATAGCTCAGTTGGTAGAGCAGCTGACTGTTAATCAGCGGGTCACTGGTTCGAGTCCAGTTGCCGGAGCCATTTCATCCTACGACTTAGCGAGTGCGTAGGCGGTAAACAGGGAGCCTCGGTGGTCACCCCACCGGGGCTCTCTCCGTTTTGGCCCGTGAGAACGCGGGGTTCCGCGAGGTGGCGATCCGAGCGCGCGCCGCGCCCTGCTCTGCGCCAGAGCCGCGGCGTCTGGCCCGAGAGCCCCAGCGGGTGGCTCTGGAGGTCTGCGGGGCTCTGGGACGGCCCAGAGACGCTCAGAGACGCTTCGGAGGCGGTTTACACCAAAGAGCCGATGGTTGACGTCGGCGCGTGGGACATCG
>JAYKIS010000013.1:0-69592 GCA_035286125.1 Candidatus Sericytochromatia bacterium | reverse complement strand
CGCGCGGGCGCTCGGCCACGGTCCGGCCCTGCCGACGCTCGGCCCACTCGGTCCTGAAACCGGGATCCTCACCCCATGTCCGCTCCCACATGCCGTCCTGTCCGCGGACAGCGGGCCCGACGGCCGCAAGGCCCGGATCGGCATCGAGCGCGGCGCACAGGAGCGCCAGGGCCCCGCCATCCACGCTTGCATCCGGATTGAGCAGCAGCACGTCGACCTCGCCCAGGGCTGCCGCACCGAGGTTGCACGCCTGCCCGAAGCCCAGGTTTCGACCCGGCACGAGCAGGCGGACATCCGGACGGACGGCCTCGATCCGCTCGGCCAGGCCCACCTCGCCGGCGTTGTCGACCACCACCACCGGCACACCCTGGGGCAAGGCCCCCAAGGCCTCATGCAGCATGGCTCCTGCGTGCCAGGTGACGATCACGACGCCCGTGGCTGCCAACGTTCAGCCCTGCACGATCGCCGCCGGACGCTGGCCCAGCAGCCAGCCCGCAAGGGTCACCAGCACGGCCAGAATCGCCGTCGCGACGCCCTGGCCAGCGAGCCCGGCAAGGCCCGACGGATCGTGTCGCAACTCGACCCGGTTCACCCCCGAGGATACAGGGACCGCCACGAGGCCACCGTAAGCGGGCAGGGGGGAGATCTCCCGGACGATCTCGCCGGACCGCACAAGCACGCGCCACGCCGGGTCGAAACGCAAGGCCGCCACCGCATGCCCCTCGCCCGTGCACGACACCCGGAAGGACCAGAAGCCGGGCTGACGCACGAGGTCCGTCACGAGGCCCGCCGCACCCGTTGCCACAGGCCCGGGCGCGACACCCTCGGGCAACCACAGGGCGTCCGGCCCGCCCGGGGGGGCCTTGGCGAGTTCCGTGCGCAAGGCCCCGGCTGCCACGATGCGGACGGGCTCCCCGGTAAAACGCACCCAGGGCCGCGCGAAGGCGCGCACCACCACCCGCATGTCGGCACCGTCGTGACCCGGCAAGGCGCCTTGGGGTACGGATGCGCCCGGCGGCATGGCCACCTGGCGCACGGCCAGCATGTCGCGGACCACCCCCCCAATCTCGAGGAACTGCCGGTGCGCATCCGGCATACCGTCACCACCCACCTCCTCAAGGCCGTACATTCCGGGCAGGATGCCGGGCAAGATGCCGCCGACCGCCTCGATGCGTCCCTCGTCACGCAGGGGTTTCATGAAGGCGAGGCCGGGCGTCTCGGGCGGGCGCCCCGCCCACGGCTGCACCGGCAGGGTGCCGAGGTGCATCAGCACCGCTTCCGTCGCGACCAGCACGGGCAGCCAGCGTGCCAGCCGCCCGCCGGACACGGCCTCCGTCGCCCTCCCGGACAACCAGGCCAGGGCCGGAAGGGCCACGACGGCCATCGCGGGCACCCATGGAGCGATGGCCACGACGGGCAGCAGCCACCAGCGTCCGCGTCCGGACAGCCGGGCAAAGCCTGCCCCCGCGGCCACGAGCACGACCACTCCGGGCCACCCGGGACCACGCCCTGCAAGCGGCACGCCCGTCCACGCGATCCAGCCGGGCACGGAGACCGGCACGATGGCCACGGCCAGCAGGATGCCGCCCAGCAGCACGAGGCTTGCCCGCCGCGACGACCGGGACAAGCCGAGTACGGCAACCAGCAGAGCCGCCAGCACCACAGCCGCCGTCCACGGGGCTGCCGTCAACCAGGCGAGCGCCGCAAGCAGCGACACCAGCCCCGCACCGCGCCACCAGGCGCCACGCCGGACGGTGTCGACGGCCAGCGCCAACCAAGGAAAGACGGCTACAGCGCCGTCGAGCTCCAGCAGGTGTGCATGCCAGGCCCACGGGGACAACCCGGCCACCAGACCCGCAACGAGCGCCCCCGACGGCGCCAGGCCCGTCCGCAGGCCCAGCAGGACCATCCCGACGGCAGCAAGAAAGCTGCGCAGCACGCCGAGCAGCAGCGTCGCCCTCCCCGGACCGGACGGCAGGACCGCATGCAACAGCGGGTCGAGCACGGCGCCCGAGCGGCCGTGCGCGACGCCCCCGACGCCACCCGAAGCCAACGTCGGTTCAGCCCAGGGCCAACGGCCCGCAGACAGGGCATCAAGCCCACGCAGCCACGAGGTCCTCGGCCCCTGCCACGCCCGACCCTCAGGTGTCGCGGGCAAGGTCTCGGGAGCGCCCGCCCCCCAGGGAGCCACGGCCAGCAGCGACGCCTGCGACCAGGGCAGGGCGCCGACCCGGAGCGACGGTCCAGCGACCGTCAACATCGCTCCGGTCCACAGCAGCAGCAAGGCCAGCAGCAGACCTGCCCGGCCATTCCGGGACAAAGGGGGGGCAGCAAGCGACATGGCGCATTCCTTGGGGAAAAGGCTATGCTTCACAGGATACACAGGTCCCGGTTTCCCCTGTCCCGACCCCCTCCCCGAGCGAATGACCCAGGCCGCCCGGCCCCGCCCGGACGCTGCGCACACCCGCGTCAGCGTCGTGGCCCCTTGCTTTGATGAGGAAGAGGGCCTGCCGGCCCTGCGGGCGCGACTGACAGCGGTGCTTGACGGGCTGGACTGCCCGTGGGAGCTGGTCCTCGTGGATGATGGCAGCCGGGACGGTACCCTTGCGCTCATGCGCGCCTTCGCGGCCGAGGACCCCCGGATCAAGGCCGTTGGCCTGTCGCGCAACTTCGGGCACCAGGTGGCGGCCACAGCCGGCCTCGACCATGCGACGGGCGACGCCGTCATCCTGATCGACGCCGACCTTCAGGACCCGCCCGAACTCATCCCCCGCATGCTGGACCTGTGGCGCGAGGGCTGGGACGTGGTCTATGCCCAGCGGCGCAGCCGGGTCGGAGAGACGGCCTTCAAGCGCTGGACGGCGCAGGCCTTCTACCGGGTGCTGCGCAGCCTGACGCAGGTCCACATCCCGCTCGACACCGGGGACTTTCGGCTGATGGATCGCCAGGTCGTCGACGCCCTGCACCAGTTGCCGGAGCGTCATCGATTCCTGCGCGGCCTCGTCAGCTGGGTCGGCTTCCGCCAGACGGGCCTGGTCTTCGATCGGGCCGAGCGGTTCGCGGGGACCACCAAGTACCCGCTGCGCAAGATGCTGTCCTTTGCCCTGGACGGCATCACGGGCTTCTCGTTCGTCCCCCTGCAGGTGGCGTCGTGGCTGGGCGTCTGGGTCTCGATCCTGGCCTTTCTCGCCATTTGCTGGGTGCTCTGGGAAACCCTCGTCATGCACGGCACGGTCCCGGGCTGGGCGTCGCTGATGGTGGCCATCCTCTTCATCGGTGGTGTCCAGTTGCTGACCATCGGCCTGATAGGGGAATACATCGGTCGCATCCTGGATGAGGTCCGCCAGCGCCCCCTCTACCTGGTCCGCGAGCGCCATAACCTGGCCAGCGAGGCCAATGCGCCTCGGGAAGCCGGCCGGCCGTGACCCCGGATCGTCCCCTCCTCTCGGTCCTGATGCCCGTCTTCAACGAAACGGGATCCATCCGCCAGATCCTCGCCAAGGTCCGTGCCGTGCCTTTGGACCTCGAGATCGTCGTCGTCGACGACGGCTCTTCCGATGGCACGCGCCAGATCCTCGAAGTCGAGGGGCTGGTTCCCGGCACGCGCGTGGTCCTGCATCCCCACAACCTGGGCAAGGGAGCGGCCATCCGGACCGGCCTGCGCGAGGTGCACGGCCGCTACGTGGTCGTCCAGGACGCCGACCTGGAATACGAGCCCGACGAGTTGCCCGGCCTGCTCGCGCCGCTCGAGGCCGGCGAGGCCGACGTCGTCTACGGGAGCCGCTTCCTGGGCGACCCGCAGGACATGTCGCTGCTGCACCTCCTGGGCAACAAGTTCCTCACGCTGGCGACCAACGTGCTGTATGGCGCCCGCCTGACGGACATGGAGACCTGCTACAAGGTCTTCCGGACCGAGATGGTGCAGCCGATGACGATCGTGTCCGATCGCTTCGACTTCGAGCCCGAAATCACCGCAAAGGTCCTGCGGATGGGCCTGCGTGTGGCTGAGCGGCCCATCCGCTATCATGGACGCAAGGCCCATGAGGGCAAGAAAATCACATGGCGGGACGGATTCGCGGCGCTGGCCGCGCTCTGGCGCTGGCGCTGGGCCCCCATGACGACAATCCGCGGCTCCGGGGCGAACCCGGCCGCAGGGAGCACGAGCTGAACAGATGAAAGGTCTCATCCTGAGCGGGGGCAAGGGCACCCGCCTGCGGCCCATCACCCACACCGCCGCCAAGCAGTTGGTGCCGGTCGCCAACAAGCCCATCCTGTTCTACGCCATCGAGGCGATGGTCGAGGCAGGCATCCGGGACATCGGCATCATCGTCGGGGACACGCACCTCGAGGTACGCGAAGCCGTGGGCGATGGCAGCGCCTGGGGCGCCCGCGTCGCCTACATCCAGCAGGAGGCCCCCCTGGGCCTTGCCCACGCAGTCAAGATCGCCGAGGACTTCATGGCAGGCGACGACTTCGTCATGTACCTGGGAGACAACCTGATTCGGGGCGGTCTGCAACCGTTCGTCCGGCAGTTCGACGAGGACAAGCCCGACGCCATGATCCTGCTGGCGCACGTCGCCAACCCCCGCCAGTTCGGCGTGGCCGAGCTGGGTGAAGATGGCCGCGTCGTCCGCCTCGAGGAGAAGCCGCCCGAGCCGCGCACGGATCTGGCCCTGGTCGGTGTCTATCTGTTCACCCGCCGGATCTTCGACGCCGTGCACGCCATCAAGCCCTCGCCCCGCGGCGAACTCGAGATCACCGACGCCATCCAGTACCTGATCGATCATCAGCACCGGGTGATGCCCCACATCATCAAGGGATGGTGGAAGGACACAGGCAAGCTCAGCGACATGCTCGAGGCAAACCGCATCATGCTCGACGACCTCGAGACGTCGATCGAGGGGCGGCTCGAGGGTTCCAGCCAGGTGCAGGGCCGCGTGGCCATCGCACCGGGGGCCGTCCTCATCGACACCGTGGTCCGCGGTCCGGCCGTGATTGGACCCGGCGCCCGTCTCGAGCGCACGTTCGTCGGCCCCTACACGTCCATCGGTCCGGACGTTGCCATCACGGGCAGCGAGATCGAGCATTCGATCGTGCTGGCCGGCAGCCGCATCACCAACCTCGACGGGCGCATCACCGACAGCCTCCTGGGCAAGGACGTGGAGATCTGCCGCTCGGACCGGACGCCCCGCGCCCACCGGCTGATGATCGGCGATCACGGCCGGGTCGAGTTGCCTTGAGAACGGACGCCCTCAAATGAAGATTCTCGTCACCGGCGGCTGCGGCTTCATCGGCAGCAACCTGGTCCGACACCTGCTCGAGACCCGACCCGAAGACTCGGTGGTCAACCTCGATGTCCTGACCTACGCGGCATGCCGGGAGAGTCTCGCCGACATCGAGGCCGATCCCCGCTATCGCTTCATCCAGGGTGACATCACCGATCGCGAGGCCGTCTCGGCTGCGATGCAGGGCGTCGATGCCGTCATGCATCTGGCCGCCGAGAGCCATGTCGATCGGTCGATTACCGACCCCGAGGCCTTTGTCCGGACCAACGTTCTGGGCACGCAGACGATGCTCGACGTCGCCCGCCGCCAGGGCGTCACGCGGTTCCTCTACTGCAGCACGGACGAGGTCATGGGCACGCTGGGCCCCACGGGACTCTTCTCCGAGGAAACCCCCATCCAGCCCAACTCGCCCTACTCCGCCTCGAAGGCCGGAGGAGAGCTGCTGGCCCGCGCCTTCCACCATACCTACGGCATGGAGACGGTCATCACCCGCTGCTCGAACAACTACGGTCCCTACCAGTTCCCCGAGAAGCTGATTCCGCTGTTCATCCTGAACCTGCTGCAGGGCGGCACGGTGCCCGTCTACGGCGATGGCCAGAATGTCCGTGACTGGCTTTACGTCGTGGACCACTGCCGGGCCCTCGACACGGTGCTGCGCAAGGGCGCGCCGGGCGAGGTCTACTGCGTGGGTGGCAATGCCGAGCGCACGAACCTGTTCATCACCCATTGGCTCATCGAGCGCTTGGGGCGAGATGCCTCGGCCATCCGCCACGTGCAGGACCGGCCCGGCCACGACCGGCGCTACGCCATCGATGCCTCGCGGATCAGCCGCGAGCTGGGCTGGGAGCCCTCAGTTGGTTTCGAGGAAGGCATGGAGGCGACCGTCGCGTGGTACCTGGCCAACGAGGCCTGGTGGCGCCCGCTGCATGAGCGGGGCCTCGACACCGCGCGAGCAGAGGCCAATCGGACCGTGACGGCAGGGGTGGCCGAGGGCCAGCGGTGAAGGTAACGGTCGTCGGTGCCGGCTACGTCGGCCTGGTGACGGGCGCCTGCCTTGCCTGGCTGGACCACGACGTCACGCTGGTCGAGAACGATGCAGCCAAGCGCGTGCTGCTCGAGGCCGGACAATGCCCCATCCACGAGCCGGGCCTGCCCGAGTTGCTCGCCGAGACCATGGCCGCCGGGCACCTGCGCGTGGTGGCCAGCCTGGAGGCGGCGCCGACGGCTCCCGATGTCGTCTTCATCGCCGTGGGCACACCCCCCTTGCCCTCGGGCGACCCCGACCTGACGGCGCTCGAGACCGTCGCGCGCGGCATCGGCCAGTACCTGGACCCCGACGCCGGCATCCTTGTCGTCAACAAGAGCACCGTGCCCATTGGCTCGGGCAACTGGGTCGGGATGCTCGTGGAGGAAGGCCTCAAGGCCCGTGCCGTTCCGGCCGGGCATGGCCAGGGGAAAGGCGACGTGGCGAGGCATCGGTTCCTTGTCGCGTCCAACCCCGAGTTCCTGCGGGAAGGGTCCGCCATCGGCGACACCCTGCATCCGGACCGCATCGTCGTCGGGGCGGGTGACGACAGGGCCTTCGCGATCCTGCGCCAGCTTTACCGGGCCATCCTCGATCAGGACTTTCCGGTCCCGCCCGGACTAGGCCTCGCCCGGCACGGGCATCCGGTTCCCTTGGTGGAGACCGACCTCGCATCGGCCGAGCTGGTCAAGTATGCCGCCAATGCCTTCCTCGCGACCAAGATCAGCTTCATCAACGAGATGGCCTCGCTGGCCGAAAAGGTCGGGGCCGACATCACCGAGGTCGCCCGCGGCATCGGCCTCGATACGCGCATCGGCCCGCGCTTCCTGCAGGCCGGCATCGGCTGGGGGGGCTCGTGCTTTCGCAAGGACGTCATGGCCCTGCAGGCCACGGCCCGCGAGTACGGCGTGCCCACGCGCATGCTCGAGGCCACGGTCGAGGTCAACGAGCACCAGCGCCATGTCGTGCTGGTGAAGCTTCAGGAGCACCTCAAGATCCTCAAGGGCCGGACCATCGGCCTGCTGGGCCTGGCCTTCAAGCCGGACACCGACGACCTTCGCGATGCCCCGAGCCGCGCCATCGCGATGCAACTGCTCAAGGCCGGTGCCCGCGTCCGGGTGCATGATCCTGTCGCCATGCCCCGGGCCCTCCAGGAGTGGACCGACCTGGACCTGGTCTTTGCCGACGATCCCCTGGACCTCGCCGTGGGCTGTGATGCCCTTGTCCTGGTCACGGAATGGGCGCCCTACCGCAAGCTCGACCTGGCCGCCGTCGCCTCGCGGATGCGCGGGCGCCTGCTGGTCGACGGACGCAACGTGCTCGAACGTCAGCGCACCGAGGAAGCCGGCCTGACCCTGGTCGGCGTGGGGCGCGGCTGAGGTGGCACGTGCCCTGGTGGCGGGTGGTGCGGGCTTCGTGGGGTCGCACCTCGTCGATGCCCTGCTGGCAGCCGGCGAGACGGTCGTGGTCCTCGACAACCTCTGCACGGGCCGCCGGGAGAACCTTGGCCCGGCGATGGCCACGGGCCGCTGCACGCTGATCGAGGCGGACATCAGCGACGGCCTGCCGTCGCTCGAACCGTGCGGGACGGTGTGGCACCTCGCCTCGCCGGCTTCGCCGCCGGACTACGGCCGTCTGCCCGTCGAGACGCTGCGCGTCGGCGCAGAGGGCACCCGGCATCTGCTCGAGGCCGCAAGACACTGGCAGGCCCGGTTCCTGGTGGCCTCGACCTCGGAAGTCTACGGCGACCCCCAGGTCCATCCACAACCCGAGAGCTACTGGGGGCACGTGAACCCGATCGGCTGGCGCAGCTGCTACGACGAGGCGAAGCGCTATGCCGAGGCGCTCACGATGGCCTATCACCGGACCCACGCTGTCGACACGCGCATCGTGCGGATCTTCAACACCTACGGTCCGCGGATGAGGGCCGATGACGGCCGGGTCGTCTCCAACTTCCTCTGCCAGGCCCTGGCCGGCATGCCGCTGACGATTTACGGCACGGGTGAGCAGACACGCTCGTTCCAGTACGTCTCGGACCTGGTAGCCGGCCTGCTGGCCTGGATGGACGGGGGCGATGCCCTTCCGGCCAACCTGGGCAACCCGGGCGAGTTCACCATCCGCGAGCTGGCGGACGCCATCGACGCCTTGCTGGGGAGCCCGGCTGCGCGGGCATGGCACCCCCTGCCTCCTGATGATCCCCGGCAGCGCAAGCCGGATATCGACCGGGCCCGGACCCTGGTGGGCTGGCAGCCCGTCGTGCCGTTGGCCGAGGGCCTTGCACGGACGGCCGAATGGTTCCGCCTGGCATCGGGCAGGCCGACGTGACACGGCCGCTCCGGGTCGGCCTCGATGTCCGGATGTGGCACCACACCGGCATCGGCCGGTACATCCGGGAGCTGTGGACCCGATTGCCGGCGCACGACCTCACGCTCGTGCCCTTCGGACCAGCCCCGATCCTGGCAGAACTCGATCGCCCGGGCGTGATCCTGGACGCCCCCCTGCACTCCCTTCGGGAGCAGGGCGCCCTCTGGCAGGCCATTCGCACGCATCCCCCCGACGTCTTCCACGCCCCGCACCTGACGGTGCCGCTGGCCTGCCCCGTGCCGCTCGTCGCGACCATCCACGACCTGATCCCGCTCCATGTTCCGGTCCTGGGCAAGCTGGGCACGGCCTATATCCGCGCGATGGGCACGTGGCTGGTCCCGGCCCGGGCCCGGAGGATCCTGACGGTCTCGGCCTTCACACGCGATGACCTGATCGCCCGCGGCGTGCCTGCCGAACGCATCATCGTGACCCCGCTGGGCGTGGATCCCCGCTTCGGGGAGCCGATCCCCGAGGACCGGGCAGCCCGGTTCCGGGCCAGCCTCGGGCTGCCCGACCGCTACATGCTCCACGTCGGGCAATGGAAGCCGCACAAGGGCCTGGGAACGGTACTCGAGGCGATGGCCGTCCTGCTGCGCGAGGGCGCGGATGTCCCGCCGCTCGTCCAGTTAGGGCGCCCCGACCCGCGCCACGACATCCGTCCCGTCGCCGCGGCGCTGGGCGTCGGCCATCTCCTGCACAACATCCCGGGACTGCCGGACGAGGCTGATGTCCGGACCCTGTACCACGGAGCGATGGCCTTCGTCTTTCCCAGCCGGATAGAAGGCTTCGGCCTGCCTCCGCTCGAGGCGATGGCGGCCGGCATCCCCGTCATTGCCGATACCGGCTCGGCAACGGCTGAAACGCTTGCCGGGGCTTGCCTCGAAGCCCGATGGAACGACGTGGTAGCATGGCAGGGAGCGCTCCGCGCGGTCCTTGCGGACGCCGACTTGCGCCAGCGACTCGCCGGTCTGGGCCGCGAGCGGGCCAACCGCTTCACCTGGGAGCAGACGGCCCGCCTGACCGCCGAAACCTACCCACGGGTGCCCACCCACCCGGAAAGTCCCTCCGGAAGAACCCCGTCGTGAAGGTCGCCCTCGTCCACGAATGGCTCACGAACCTCGCCGGTTCCGAGCGCGTGGTCGAGGCCTTGGCCTGCATGTTCCCGGGAGCACCCGTGCACGTCGCCATGCACCGCGGCAACCTGGGTTCCCGCCTCGGCCTCACGGACGTGCGCACCTCGTTCCTCCAGCGCCTGCCCCTGCCGCATCAGGCAACCCTGCCCCTGATGCCGCTGGCCTTCGAACAGTTCGATCTGCGCGCCTACGACCTGGTCCTGACAAGCACCCATGCCTGCGCCAAGGGCGTGCTGGTGCGCCCCGACGCCCTGCACGTCGCCTACTGCCACACGCCCACCCGCTACCTCTGGGACATGGCCCCCGAGTACCTCGAGAGCCTTCCGGCCGTGATGCGCCCATTCGCGGCGTGGCAGTTGCACCGGCTTCGCCAATGGGATGTCCTGGCCGCCCGCCGCGTCGATCACTGGATTGCCAATTCGGGTGAGGTGCGCAGCCGCATCCGCCGCTGGTACGGAGCCGATGCCGCCGTGGTGCCGCCGCCGGTAGACGTTTCACGGTTCCGACCGGCCCCAGCCGATGAGATTGGTCGTCACATGCTGGTTGTCTCGCGTCTGGTGCCCTACAAGCGCGTGGACCTCGCCGTCGCGGCGTGCAGCCAGTTGGGCGTGCCCCTGCGTGTCATCGGGGACGGCCCCGAGCGTCGCCGCCTGGAAGCGATGGCAGGTCCCGGCGTGACCTTCCTGGGGGCGCTTGACGACGAACGGGTCGCGCACGAGC
This sequence comes from Candidatus Sericytochromatia bacterium, assembly GCA_035286125.1. Taxonomy (GTDB): domain Bacteria; phylum Cyanobacteriota; class Sericytochromatia; order S15B-MN24; family VGJW01; genus VGJW01. Next base: position 59,066 of record JAYKIS010000013.1, on the reverse strand, counting down.
TGGCTCGGGCGGACGCCTTGCTGTTCCCGGGCCTCGAGGACTTCGGCATCGTGCCCGTCGAGGCCATGGCCTCGGGCCGGCCGGTCATCGCCCTGGGTCTCGGCGGTGCCCTTGACTCGGTGCGGCCGGGCGTGACGGGCTGCTTCTTCCCGGAGGCCGAGGTCCCTGCCCTGGTCGCGGCCATCGGCGAGGCCCGGCGTATCGCCTGGCAGCCGCAGGCCATGGTGGCTCATGCGGCCGGCTTCGCCCCCGACCGCTTCAAGCAGCGGATCGCAGCAGTGCTCGATTCCCTGCTGGCCGCGCATCGCGAACAAGGCGTCCCCACGCAGGCCGAGGCGGCACGCGGGGTGGCTGCGCTGGCGGGGGGTGCCTGATGGCCAACCAATGGCTGGTGCACGCCACCGGTGCCGTGCCCGTCGAACCCGCCGTCCGGCCCTGGTGGGACGGCGTGCGCCGCCGGACCTTCGCGCTGGCCGTGCCCGGCGTGCTGGCCATGGACCTGCTGCTGGGCTTCTCGGCCCTGATGCTGGCCTACGCGGCCCGGTTCGTCTGGAAGAACGTCATGGGCGTGGCGATTGCGCCACCCGTGGGCCCCTATGCGTGGGGCTCGCTGGCCATCGCCGGCGTCTGGGTGGTCGCGATGGCGCTCGCGGGCATGTACCGGGATCGCCGCGGTGCCGGCCATTTCGAGGACGTCGTGCTGCTCACCGTCGCCCTGGCGCTCGGTACCTTGCTGGTGTTGGCCGCCAGCTTCTTCTACCGGGACTTCTCCTTCTCGCGCATCTGGGTCGTCATGGGGACGACGGTGGCGTGGCTGGCCCTCGCCACCGGCCATGTGGTCGCCCGCAAGGCCTACCGCGCCCTGATGCGGCGCGGCTGGGGGGCTCTCAACACCCTCGTCGTCGGCTGCAATAGCCTGGCCGAGACCGTCGGTACGCGCCTCTACCGCCACCCTGAGCTGGGGCACCGCCTCGTGGGCTTCGTGCCCGGCCCGACGGACGCCGTCGAGGGGGATCGCTGGACCTTCCCGGCCTGGAACCGCTCGGAAGGCGAGCTCGCCGGATGGGGCCACGTGCTGGGGCACCTGGACAACCTCGGGGAGGTCGTGGTCCGCCACCATATCGACGAAGTGGTCTTCGCGTTGCCAGGAGCCAGTTTCCGGGACCTGTTCGCCTGGATGGCGACGTGTTCGGTGGTGGTTCCCGGCATCCGCTTCCGCATCGTGCCGGATCTGACGGAGCTGGTGACGGCCAAGCTCGTCATCGGCGAACTCGATGGCGTGCCCACGCTCGAGATCCGGGACGTCCCCCTGCGCAAGTGGCACCATCGCTTCGTCAAGCGGACAACGGACGTCGTGCTGTCCGGGACGGCGCTGCTGGTGCTCGCCCCGGTCTTCGCCCTGCTGGCCCTGCTGGTCCGGATGACGCCAGGACCGGTGTTCTACGCCCAGGAGCGCATGGGCCGCGACGGCCGGCTTTTCCCCATCTACAAGTTCCGCTCGATGCGCACGGACTCGGAAGACGCCACGGGACCGGTCTGGGCGCGCCCCGAGGACAACCGCGTGACGCCCGTGGGTCGGGTCCTGCGGCGCTTCAGCCTGGACGAGCTGCCCCAGTTGTGGAATGTCTTCAAGGGCGATATGAGCCTGGTCGGACCGAGGCCCGAGCGCCCCTACTTCGTGGACCGGTTCCGGCAGGAAATCCCCAAGTACATGGACCGGCACCTCGTTCGCTCGGGCCTGACGGGCTGGGCGCAGATCAACGGCCTGCGGGGCGAGGAAGGCTCGATCGAGGAGCGGACGCGCTACGATATCTACTACGTCGAGAACTGGTCATGGCTGTTCGACATGAAGATCATGCTCAGGACCCTCTACGAGGTCGTGGCCCACAAGGCCTACTGACACCCCCCTACGTCCCGGGCCATCGATGACCAAGTCCCTGATCCTGATCCTGCTCGCCATCGTCATCAGCGTGGGCGGCCAGTTGTCGCTGAAATACGGCACGGGCCTGCTGGGACGCATCGACGGACAAGCCGTTTCCGGCGGCTGGGGCCTGCTGCAGCGGGTCGTCAGCAACCCCTACATCGTGGCCGGCATCGGTCTGTACGGCCTGGGTGCCGTCGTCTGGATCGTCGTGCTTTCCCGGGTCCCGCTGAGCTTCGCGTATCCGATGCTGGGCCTCTCCTACGTGCTGGTGCTGCTGGTCAGCCGGTTCATCCTGAACGAACACGTCAGCGTCCAGCGCTGGGTGGGGGCCCTGCTGATCGTCACGGGTGCCGCGCTCGTCAGCCGCACGAGCGACGACGGCCAGGCCGGTGCCGTCGCACCGGTCGTCCCGGCCGCGGCCGTTGCAGGGGAGGGACGCTGATGGGACGGGTCCTCGTCGTCGGTGGTGCCGGGTACATCGGCAGCCATGTGGTCCGGGCGCTCATCGACCGCGGGGACGACCCGCTGGTGCTGGACGACCTCTCGTATGGCCACGCATGGGCCGTGCCCGGGGAACGCCTGGTCCGTGGGGACCTGGGCGATGCCGACCTGCTGCGCCGCCTGTTCGCGGACCATGACATCGAGGCCGTCATGCACTTCGCCGGCCTTATCGTCGTCAGCGAGAGTACACGCGACCCGGGCCGGTACTACCGGAACAATGTCTCGGCGACGCTCACGCTCATCGAGGAGATGGTCCGGGCCGGCGTCGGCCGCTTCATCTTCTCCTCGACAGCGGCCACCTATGGCGTGCCGCAACAGGTGCCCATCCCCGAAGAGCACCCCCAGTGGCCCATCAATCCCTACGGTTGGTCCAAGCTGATGGTCGAGCGCATGCTGGCCGATTTCGAGGTCGCCCATGGCCTGCGCTCGGTGGTCTTCCGCTACTTCAATGCCGCCGGCGCCCATCCCGACGGGACCTTGGGCGAGGCTCACGATCCCGAGACGCACCTTATTCCCCTCGTCATCCGGGCGGCGCACGGCAAGGGTGACCTCAAGGTCTTCGGGGACGACTACGACACCCCCGACGGTACGTGCATCCGGGACTACATCCACGTCTCGGACCTGGCCGACGCTCACCTGCTCGGGCTCGATCGCCTCCGTGCCGGCGGGGCGAGCGCGGCCTACAATCTGGGCAACGGCGCGGGCTACAGCAACCGCGAGGTCATCCGGACCGTCGAGGAGGTTTCGGGACGCACGGTTCCCTTCACGTGGGCACCCCGGCGACCCGGCGACCCGGGCATCCTGATCGGCAAGTCCGACCGGGCGCAGGCCGAGCTGGGGTGGAAGCCGACGTTCCCTGCCCTGCGCGACATCGTGGCCACCGCCTGGCGTTGGCATACCGAGGGCCATGCGGCCCGGGAGGCCGTCCTTGGGTAGGTACTTCGGCACCGACGGAATCCGCGGCCTTGCCGGTCGCGACCTGACGGCGGACCTGGCGTTGAGGCTGGGCCGGGCGCTGGCCCAGCGCCTGACCGAAGGCGACACGCGCCCCTTCGTGATGGTCGGCCGGGACACCCGGCGGTCGGGCCCCATGCTCGAGGCGGCCCTTGCGGCAGGCCTCACGGCCGGTGGCGCGGACGTCCGCTTGCTGGGCGTCCTGCCCACGCCTGCAGTAGCCTGGCTGGCACGCCGGGAAGGCGCCGCTGCGGCCGTGATGATCTCGGCCAGCCACAACGCGGCACCCGACAACGGGCTCAAGATCTTCTCGGGCGACGGCTTCAAGCTGCCGGACGCGACCGAAGCCGCCATCGAGGACCTGATTGACCGGGCCCACGAACTGGCCGGTGCGACCGGGGCGGCTATCGGCACCGTCACCCACGATACCCGCGCCATCGGGGCCTATGAGGACCACCTGGCAAGTCTACTGCCTGCCGGCCTCGCGGGCTGGACCGTGGTTGCGGATACGGCGAATGGTGCGGCTTCAGGTCTGGCCCAGCGTGTCCTGCAGCGGCTGGGAGCCACGGTCATCACGCTGGGGGACACCCCTGACGGCGACAATATCAACGCGGGCTGCGGCTCGACGCACCTCGGTCCGCTGACCGAAGCGGTGGTAAGGCATGGTGCCCGTCTGGGCCTGGCCTTCGACGGCGATGCCGACCGTTGCCTGGCGGTGGCCGAGGATGGCGCCCCGCTCGACGGCGACCTGCTCATGCTGCTCTGCCTGCGGCAGGGCCTGGCCTCAGGCCGCTGGGATCGAGCGGATCTGGTGGCCACGGTCATGAGCAACCTGGGTCTGGAGGAGGCCGTGGGCGCGCTCGGAGGCGAACTGGTCCGGGCCAAGGTCGGGGACCGCTACGTGCTCGAGGAGATGCGCGCCCGGGGCCTCGGGTTGGGTGGCGAGCAAAGCGGGCACATCATCGATCTGTCGGCCAACACGACAGGCGACGGCTTGATTACGGCCCTGCGCCTGCTCGAGGCGCTTTCCGCCCTGGACGGACCGGCCAGTGCGGCGCGCGGCCTGCTGACCATCCACCCGCAGTTGCTGCGCAACGTCCGGGTGCCTTCGGTCAAGGGCTGGGAAACCCATCCGGACATCCGGGAAGCGATTCGCGCCGCCGAGGAGCGCCTGCACGGGCAGGGCCGCCTGCTGGTGCGGGCCAGCGGCACCGAACCGCTGATCCGGGTCATGGCCGAAGGCCGGGACGAGGCCCTGGTGCAGGCTGTCGTTTCGGACCTGTGCCAGATCGTCGCACGCGCCTTGAATCCCCAGGGCGGCAGGGTCTGGGCCTGAGGCCTACAACGGCCCCCTGACGCGGTCCACGGCACGTCCCCAGCGTGCCCGGGAGGCCGTCCGGTCATCCGCGGCCATCTTCGGCAGGAAGACCTGCTCCTCGAGGGGGCGCGGCAGCTCCCCGGGATGCTCCCAGAAACCCGACCCCAGACCCGCCAGCAACGCCGCGCCACGCGCCGTCGCCTCGACCTTGTCACCCCGCACGATGGCCTGGCCGCTGAAGTCGGCCTGCAACTCCATCAGCAGGTCATTTGCCGCAGCTCCACCGTCCACGCGCAGGTTGCCCAGGCCTCCGGGCACCGAGGGGGCCATGGCCTCAAGCAGGTCCGTGACCTGGTGGGCGATGGCCTCGAGGGTGGCCCGAACCACATGGGCCCGCGTCGTCCCGCGCGTCAGGCCCAGCAGCGCCCCCCGGGCATCGGCATCCCAGTAGGGCGCTCCCAGACCTGTGAAGGCCGGCACCATGACCACGCCGCCGCTGTCCGGAACGCTGCGTGCGAGCAACTCGCTCTCGTGGGCCGCGGCAATCAGGCCCAGGCCATCCCGCAGCCACTGCACGGCCGCTCCGCCGACAAACACGCTGCCTTCCACGGCAAAGGAACGCCGGGTACCCAGTTGCCAGGCGACAGTACCGAGCAGGCCCTCGCCCGGCACCACGGGTTGGTCCCCGGCATGCACGAGCAGGAAACACCCGGTGCCGTAGGTATTCTTGGCCTCCCCGACGTTGAGGCAGCCCTGCCCGAAGAGCGCCGCCTGCTGGTCGCCGGCACACCCGGTCAGCGGCACACCCGCGGGCAAGGCACCCCACGCCACGGTCCGGCCGATGGGTCCGCTGCTGGGCACGAGCCCCGGCAGGACCGCCCTCGGGACACGCAAGCGACCGCAAAGGTCGTCCGACCAGTCCCCTGCGTGCAGGTCGTAGAGCATCGTGCGACTGGCATTGGACGGATCGGTGGCATGCACGGTTCCGCCCGTCAGATGCCAGATCAGCCACGAATCAATGGTGCCCGCGGCCAGTTCGCCGGCCTCTGCCCGGACTCTGGCACCCGGCACCTGGTCCAGGATCCAGGCGAGCTTGGTCCCCGAGAAGTACGGGTCGAGGACCAAGCCTGTCGCCTGGCGGATCGTCTCTTCGTGGCCGCCCTCGCGCAACTTGGCGCAGGCGTCGGCCGTTCGGCGGCACTGCCAGACGATGGCGCGATGGATCGGCTGGCCGGTCGCCCGCTCCCACACGACGACGGACTCGCGCTGGTTCGTCAGGCCGACGGCGACGGGTGCCTGGCCGCCGGCGGCCGCCAGCGCATCGGCCACGGCCTCACGGGTCCGCTCGAGGATCTCGACGGGGTCATGCTCGACCCAGCCGGGCTGCGGATAATGCTGGGTAATCTCTCGATAGCCCCGCCCCCGCTCGCGGCCCTGATGATCGAACAACAGGGCTGTCGAGCCCGTCGTGCCCTGATCGATGGCCAGGATCAGGCCTTCCTTCATCAGCGTATCCCCCCGCATCATCCTACCCGGGGTGGCACGTCGCACAGAGGGCGACAACGAGCCATGGCATTCTGGACACCATGCGACGCTTCCTCACCTGCACGCTGGGCATGCTCATGCTGGCGCGTCCGGCCCTCGCTCAGGACCCGGTACCGCTGCCCGGCAAGGCCATCTTCCTGGGCGGGGGCCCGGACCCCGAGGCCCTGCTGGCCGAGGGCCTCAACCAGGCTGCAGGCACGGCGACCCGCGTCGTGCTGTTGCCGATGGCGTCGGCGCGGCCGGAGACGGCGGCTCTCGCCTACGAGAAGGTCTTCCGCGATCTGGGCGTTGTCTGCGAGACTCTGCCCATCCGACAGCGTGGCGATGCAGCCAAACCCGGCCTGGTCCGCACGCTGGCGGCGGCCGACCTGGTCTTCCTGACGGGTGGTGATCAGAACCGCCTGCGCGAGGTCCTGTCGGAGACCCCCTTGCAAGGCGCGCTCGCCGCGTCCTGGAGACGTGGGCAGGTCCTGATGGGGACGAGCGGCGGCGCCATGGCCTGGGGCAGCCGGATGCTGGCGGGCGGCAGCTCGACCGAGGCGCTCGACGGCCAGGCGGCCTTCGAGACCAAGCCCGGCCTCGACCAGTTGCCCGACTGGCTTGTAGACACGCACCTCACGCAGAAGAACCGGCTGGGACGCCTGGTGGTGGGCTTGGCGCGAGGAGCGGACCGCCAGGGCCTCGGCATCGACGAGCAGACGATGGCACGTCTCGACGGTCAGGCCCTGACGGTCCACGGCACGGGCGCCGTCCACATGCTGCGGCCGGCCGAGGCTTATCCGCCGATCGCGGCGCAGGGACGCTGGACGGCGCTTGGGCCCTTTCGCTGGCATCGCCTGATCGGTGGCGAGTCGCTGAAGTGGTCCGAAGAACCCCGTGGGCTCGCGGCTGCCGTCGCGGCCCCGGGGACGGGCGGCGGCTTTCTGGGCTTTGGCGGTTCCGCCCGCGAGGCCCGCAGGATTGGTGCTTCGGGACAACCTGTCACGCTGCTGGGGATGCCCCCGACCTCGGGCCGCTTGCCCGGCCTCGCCGGTTTCGTGCGCGACGCCGGAGGCACGCAGGCGAGCATCCTGCTGCTCGCAGGCCGCTCCGAGGCCCCCGTTGCCGAGCACTGGAAGGAGCACCTGCTCCTCGCCGGAGCCCGCAAGGTGAACGTGCTGGTCGCTGACCTGATGACCGAGGCGACCCTGTCCCGGGAACTGACGCGAGCCACGGGGCTGTTCCTTGCCGACGACGGCTCGGCCAGCATTCTCAAGCGCGCCCTGCAGGATGGCGGTCGCCTTCGTGCGCTGATCCAGCAGTACGGGGAGCGCCTGCCCCTCGCAGCCAGCGGTCCGGGCCTGCGCAGCCTGGGAGACTGGTGTGTCCAGGGCGTGCCCGGCCGCGAACCGCTCCGCGTCGACGAAGGCATGCGGCTCGTGCGTGGCATGGTGGCCGAAGGCGACATGCCCGAAGCGGCCCCGCTGGAGCGCCTGACGCATGGGGTCCTGAAGGGCGAGGGCCTTCTGGGCCTGGGGCTTTCCCCGGGGTCCAGCCTGCGCCTCGACCATGATCAGGTCCAGGTGATGGGCACGGGGCAGGCATGGTTCATCGACGGCCAGGGAGTCGTCCGGCGCACGCTGCCCCCGGCGGACAGCACGCGACCGGTGGCAGCGATCGGCCTGACGCTGAGCCTGCTGCCCCCCGAGGGCGTCTTCGACGTGGGCCGCAGGCGCCCGAGGCGCTGACACCCGGGCCCGGGCAAGCAACCGTACGCTCACGGCGACAAGGCCACGTCTCCCTTGGTGGAACGCAGCAGCACCGTGCCCCGTTGTTCCCGCGTGACCCGCCACCAGACCATGCGCCTGCCCTCAGGCAAGCGTGCCGAAGCCTCGGCCTCGGCCTGGCGGGACGTCCGATCGGCAACGACCAACCATCCCCCCGACCAGCGTAGGCAAGCGACGCCACGGCGTCCGCGGCGCAACCGTCCCTTGCTGCCGAGGCCAACCGAGCCATGACGGAGCAGGCGATGGAGAGGCCACGGCCCCGGGTGGACCTGACGTCCCAGGACCACGACGGAGACACCGCGCAAGCCTCGTACCTGCAAGGCCTGCACGGCCGCGCGCCTGAGACCAGCCGAAACGCGCGGGCTGCGGGGCAACAGCCAGAGTACGGGCTCGGCAGCGGCACCCGGCAGGAGCCAGGCCGTGCCGCTGCCGGGCGATGCCAAGACTGTCGGCAACACGACAGGCGCCGCGGTAGGACGGGCCAAAGCGGCGAGCAACGGTAACGAGAGCACCAGCGGCAGGGCGCATGCCCGCAAGCGGCCGGTGACGGCAGCCCCCATCAGTCCGCCCAGCACGATCGCGCAGCCCGGCCCCGAGGCGAGGGGCAGTACCCAAGGGGCACCCGGCAACTGGGACAAGGGCTGGAGGACCCGCAGGACCAGTCCGGCAGCAAAGCCCAGTGCGAGGCCGGTCAAGCCGTACGGGTCCAGGCCCGCCATGCCCAGCACGCAGCGCAGGAAGCCGCCGAGGGTCAGCATCGTGACGCCCAGGTCCAGGAATGGCCCCGCCAGCAGCCCCCACGGGGACACGGCCCCGAAGACGGCCAACTGCAAGGGCAGGCACCAGACCTGCGCCCAGAGGCCGGGCCACCACCACGACAGTGGCCGGCCGGGGCTCGGGGGTGCCGACAGGATGCCCCATGTCGCCAGCGTGCTGAAGGCGAGGCCGAGCGAGGTCGCGAGACCGGGCGACACCACGAGCAGGCCGATGACGCCCAGCAGCAGGGCCGGGGCCGGGGCCGGCCATCGTCCGGTGGCCCTGGCCAGCACCATGGCCGTGGCCATCGCGGCTGCCCGGGATACGGCGGCATCAAAGCCGCACAGGCCGGCATAGATCCACGTCCCGAATCCGAGACAGAGGCCCGCGAGCCATGGGGCCGTAGCCAGCGGACGAAGCAATCGGGCAAGTACGCCCACGAGCAAGGAGACCTGGAAGCCGCTCACGGCCAGGATGTGGCTCAACCCCAGGTCCCGGAAGCGACGCATGTCGCCCTCGGCCATGGCCGGGTTGCCAGCACCGAAGAGCAGGCTTCGCATGAAGCCCGCCTCGCGCGGCGGCATGGCACGGGTCGCCGCGCGGACCAGCCTGGCCTCGAGGCACGCACGGATGTAATCGGGATCCAACGCTCGGGGCAGGCCTTGCAGCGACCACGTACGACAGGCCAGCCGGGGCAGACCACGATCAGCCTGCGCGCTCACGCGGCCCTCGACACGCAGGGTGCGTCCGGGCCAGATGCCCGCCCCCGGGTCGCACGAAAGGACCAGAAGGATCCGCGCCCCCGGAGGGGCGAGTTGGCGAGCTTCGAGCGAGACCTGGCCCCAAGGCAGCAACCGGGGCTCCTCCAGAACCCGCACGAGACCCGCCCAGGGGCCCGGTGGGAGAGGCGGATCGGGCCGCGGAGCCACGAGAAGCCCAATCAGGACGCCAAGTGCGACAAGCAACGAGACCTTGCCCACCTCCCTCGGCCGCATGGGCAGGAGCGTCGCCGCCACCAGCAGCGAGGTGGCGACGAAAAGGCCTGCGACGACACCGACGGCAGGCCAGACGAGAGTCGCCCACAACCCGAGCAGCACGAACAGTTGGGGCGTCCGGAGGACCTCCGCATCAGCGGTACGAGACAAGCGGCCCGATCCGTTCGAGGCGACGAGGACCGAGGCCCTTCAGGTCCAGGAGGTCGCCCGGTCCGCGAAGGCGTCCCCCCCGGGCACGCCGCCTGTCGAGGATGGCCCTCGCAAGCCCGGGGCCGATCCCGGGCAGGCGGTCCAGGTCGCGGGCATCTGCCTGGTTCAGGTCAAGGGGCCAGGCAGGCGGGGGCGATGAGGTGCGCCGCTGGCGCCCGGGACGTCGGGGGGGTGCCGCAGGCCGGGGTAGCTGGGGGCGCATCAGGCGGACGGTCATGCCATCGGCCAGGACCGTGGCCAAGGGTGGCACGACGAGCCAGCCGGCAGGTATGGAGGTGCGCTGGCCGCGGAGCAGGTCGGCGACACGCGCACCGGGTGCGATGCGCACGAGGCGCCCGGGCTTGCCCTGGGCCTCGAGGACGACGGAGACACGCGTGTCGAGGATGTGCGTCAGCAGCACGAAAGCAAGCACGGCGGGCACGGGAACCTCCTTGGAATGGCCCATGCTGCGCTCAGAACAAAGCCCTCGTCCATATGTCAAACATAAGGATTCGTGGTATGATCCGATATCCCTTTCACGTCAGGAGTGTCCTGAGATGGTCCAGTCCCTGAATCTCCGCCGGCAGGTCGTCATCAAGACGATCGTGACCGAGTCCTTCAAGCAGCAGGCCATGGCCGAGCTGCAGCAGGCACTCGGCCAGCTCGACGAGCAGGCCCAGGAGCTCGAGTTCCAGGCCAAGCGCGCCATCGAAGAGTTGCAGAAGCGCCAACCGGAAGCGCTCCCGCAGCTCGAGGCCCAGATCAACGAGGATCGCCAGCGCCTCTCGGCCAACAAGGCCGAGTTGCTGCAGCGCCTGCAGGTCTTCGGCCAGCTTTCGCTGGGTCAGGAGTTCGTGCAGGGCAACGTCGAGAACTTTGTCGACGTGTCCGTCGGCGACGCCTTCTACGAGAAGATGGCCGCTCCGGAAATCGTCATCAAGGACGGCGTGGTCATCGAGATCCGGACCTTCGAGAGCGGTCGGATCGCCCGCGTCTGATCGGCGCGGCATGGCGGATCGCTTCGTCGTCGGGCACATCCTGAAGACCCATGGGGTTCGGGGCGAGCTCAAGGTGACCTCGGTGGCCGGGCAACCCGGCCGCTACAAGGTAGGCATGCACATTCGGGCCACCTGGCCGGATGGCCGCGCCAGGGATCTGGTCATCCGGACAGCCCGAACGGCAGGGGAGCTCGCCCTCGTGGCCTTCGAGGGGTTCCCGACACCCGAGGAAGCCGCTGCGCTCAGGGGTGCCGAACTCACGGTCCCGCATGACCAGGCGCTGCCTGTCCGGGCAGGCGGCGTGCGCTTCGGGGACGTCGTCGGCTTCACGGTCCGCCACGCCACGGATGACCGCCCCCTCGGCACGGTGCGTGCCGTCGTCACGGCTGTCCAGGACCTGCTCGAAGTCGATGCCGGTCGCAAGGAGCCCGTGCTCGTGCCGTGGGTTTCCCCCCTGGTCCCCCGGGTCGATGCGGACGCGCGCACCTTGTGGGTCGATCCGCCCGGCGGCCTGTTCGACGACGACGCCATCGTCGTGGACCCCGCGGAGTGACGCAGCCTCCGGTCGTTCCGCGCCTCGACGTGGTGACGCTTTTCCCGGGCATGTTCTCGGGTCCCTTCTCCGAGAGCCTGGTGGGCAAGGCGCGGGAACACGGTCGGGTGGACCTGCGTGTCCACGACATGAGGACCCACGCGACAGACAGGCATGGCACCGCCGACGACCGACCCTTCGGTGGCGGACCGGGCATGGTCCTGAAACCCGACATCGTCTTCCGGGCCGTCGAGTCCCTGGAGTTCGCGCCGGGCACACCCGTCATCATGCCCTGCCCCCAGGGCCGACAGTTCGACCATGCCACGGCAGTCCGCTGGGCGTCGCAGCCCCGGCTCGTCTTCGTCTGCGGCCATTACGAGGGTATCGACGAGCGCGTGCGTGAACACCTCATCACCGAGGACGTCTCGCTGGGAGACTACGTCCTGACGGGCGGCGAGCTGGCCGTGATGGTCATGGTCGATGCCCTCCTTCGCTTCGTGCCGGGGGTCGTGGGCGACGCGGCTTCCCCCCATGAGGACAGCTTTGCCGACGGTCTCCTGGACTGGCCCCATTACACCCGGCCGGCCTCGTTCAGGGGATGGGACGTCCCCGAAGTGCTGCGTTCGGGGGACCATGGTGCCGTCGGGCGCTGGCGGCGCCAGCAGGCGATCCTGCGGACGTGGGCGCGGCGCCCCGACCTGCTGGACCGGGCGCCGCTCACGAAGGCGGAGCGGCGCTGGCTGGAAGACCTCGTCGAAGCCGGAACCACACCGGAGGCGGCGTTACGAACCCTGACCGAGGGGTACGATGGCCGCGTCGCGCGGCGTCCGACCCGTCCGCCCGGAAACCATCCGTGATCAACAAGATACTGACGAACTTCGTCGTGACCGAGGACGGGATCCAGAGGATCCAGAAGCTCCTTCAAGGTCTCGTCCATGACGTGGATGCCGTTGCCGCACTCCTGATCGAGAAGTCCGGCCAGGTTCTGGCAACACAGGGCGACACCATGGGCCTCGACTGTCAGGCCATGGCCTCACTCGTCAGCGGTGCCTTCGCCTCGACCCGCGCCGTCGCCCGCATGATTGGCGAGACCGAGTTCCAGGCGATGTTCCAGCAGGGCGAGACGGCCTCGGTATTCATGTATGCCTTGGGAACCAACGACATCCTGGTCGTGGTCTTCGACGACCAGACGAAGACGGGCCTGGTCAAGGTCCAGGCCCAGCAGACGGCCGTGGCCCTGACCAGCGCCATCAACCAGATGCACCACGCGGAGTAGATCGGCCACCCTGGCGGGGGATGTTATGATGGCCCCCGGGCAAGGGGGCCTTCCGACACCGCAGCGGCTCCCGGGGAGGCGCACTTGGCGACAGTCTACGTCTCGCTGGGTTCCAACGTGGGGGACCGGGCCGACTTCGTGACCCGGGCCATCATCAAGCTCTCCAAGCATCCCCAGATCGAGGTCCGAAGTCACTCCGAACTGTACGAGACGGAACCGCTCGAGATGCCCGACCAGGAGTGGTACGTCAACGCCGTCGTCCGCATCGAGACCCAGTTGGCGCCCATGTCCCTGCTCGATGCCCTGCAAGGCCTCGAGGCCGAGATGCAGCGCGAGCAGACCGTCACGTGGGGGCCACGTGCCATCGACCTCGACATCCTGCTGTACGACGATCTGCTGGTCGCGGAACCGCGCCTGATCATTCCGCACATCCGGATGCATGACCGGGCCTTCGTGCTCGTACCCCTGGCCGAGATTGCGCCTGACGCCGTACATCCCATCCTGGGCCTCTCGGTCGAGGACATGCTGGGCGGGCTCAAGACCACGACCGTCGTCCGGCCGCTCGCTCACTCCTGAGCCTCAGCCCAGCCGGACACCCGCGACCAGAGCGGGCAGACCCCGGGCCGCCTCGACGGCCGGCATGGCCTTCCTGCCCGGCACCTGGACCTGCGACAAACGCAGCGTCCCCGTGCCGCAAGCCACCCACCACCCCTCCGCATCGACACGCACCACCGTGCCTGGGAGCGCGTCACCGGCCGACAAGTCCCCGGGCTGGGCCGCGTGGACCTTGATCTCGAGACCGGCGAACCGGGTCCGGGCTCCGGGCCAGGGCAACAGGCCCCGGATACGCGCGTCGAGGACAGTTGCGGCAAGCGACCAGTCGATCTCGGCTTCGGCCTTGTCGAGCTTGGGCGCAAGCGTGGCGCGCGCCTCATCCTGGGGCTGTTCGGGCCGCGCCCCGGCCAACCACGGCCCAAGCTCGCGGACGAGCAGATCCGCACCGAGCAACGCCAGGCGATCCGCCAGCTGCCCTGCCGTCTCGCGGGCCCCGATGACCGTCCGTGCCTCGGCAATGACCGGCCCCGTGTCCATGCCTTCATCGAGACGCATCAGGCTGATGCCCGACTCGGCATCACCGGCCATGATCGCCCGCGCCACGGGCGCGGCGCCCCGATGCCGGGGCAACAGGCTCCCGTGGATGTTCAGGCAACCGTGTGCGGGCATCGCGAGGACCTCTGGGGGCAAAAGCTGACCGAAGGCCACCACGATGAAGGCATCGGCTGCCAGGTCCTGCAGGCGCGCCTTGACGGCCTCGTCGCGACGCAGGCGCTCCGGTTGCAGCACCTCGAGCCCCGCCTCGAGCGCGCGGGCCTTGACCGGACAAGGCTGCAACTGCTGACCGCGCCCGCTCGGGCGGTCCGGCTGCGTGACCACGGCCAGCACGTCATGACCGGCGGCCAGCAAGGCCTCGAGGGCGGGCACGGCAAAGGCCGGCGTTCCCATGAAGACGAGTCGCGCCATCACCACCTCCGATCAAAGGTAAAGTCGAGCTTAAATCACGTCAGTCCTTTGGGGAAATGGGCGATGACACCTTTGTGCGTCTGCTCTCCAGCCTCCTGATCCTCCTGGCCCTCGTGGTCCAGGGGTGCGGGACCGTCCTGCCCGGCTTCCGGGGAGCGACCACGGGCGCACGGCTGGCCGCGCGCGACACCCGCGCCGATGCCATGCTTCAGGCGTTCGGCCAGGAGCTGGCCCGCAAGCCCTCGACCGACAACGACATCCGTCTCCACCTCGACGGCACCGAGGGGTTTGCCGCCATCCACGATCTGGTCCGCTCCGCCAGGCGCACGCTCTGGATCGAGACCTTCATCTGGCATAACGACGCCACGGGCATCGCCCTCGCCCAGGCCTTGCGGGAACGCAAGCGTGCCGGCGTCGACGTCCGGGTCATCCTCGATACCTTCGGGTCCCGCCACTGGGACACGGACCGCGCCGTCACGACCATCCTGACGGACGCCGGCATCCCGGTGCGGCTCTACAACCGCAAGCTGGTTCGTGCGGCGGACCTGCACCTGACGCATCGCAAGCTCTACCTTGCGGACGGCCAGCGGGGCCTGACAGGCGGCATGAACGTAGGCGACGAGTATGCCGTCTCGTGGCACGACCTGCTGATCGACGTGCGCGGCACCGCAGCCCTGCAGATGCACCAGGAATTCCAGTCGGACTGGAACACGTCGGGCGACGGCCCGGCCGAGGCGTTGCCCCTGCCTCAGGCGGCGGAGCCTGCCGGCACCCATGCGGCGGCTCTGGCCATCACCAACCCGTACGACCCGAAGCGGCGCCGCGAGATCCACGGCGCGCTCATCCGCTCGATCCGGGCTGCGCGCGAGCGCATTCGCATGTTCCACATCTACGTCAGCGAGGACACGCTGATCGACGAACTGCTCGCGGCGCACCGCCGGGGTGTTTCGGTCCAGATCATGTTGCCGGTGGCCAACGACTCGAAGATCTTCCGCACCGTCAACAAGCACTACGGGCGCATCCTGCGTGACGCCGGCGTCGAGGTCCGGCTGTTCGACCGGACGTTCAGCCACATCAAGTACTGGTCCTTCGACGACCGGATGGTGGTCCTGGGATCGGCCAATGCCGACGCCCGCAGCATGTACGAGAACCTCGAGGTCTCACTGGCCATCACTGCCCCCGATGTCGTGGCCGACGCCGAGAAACGCGTCTTCGAGGCGGACTGGGCGACTTCCCGTCTGCCGAACGACCACGACCTCGAAATCCAGCCCCGGTCCTACATCTCGGTCCTGCTGGCCGAGTGGTTCAACGACTACCTGTAGGGCCCGGCCAACCGCGCGCGGCGTCCTCGATTCCGGCGGCCCTGTAGCGCGCGGCGTTCGCGATGTAGTGGCGGGCCGAGCGCCTGAGGCCCTCGCGCTCCTCGTCGGACAAGGAACGCACGACGCGGGCAGGCATGCCCAGAACCAGCACGCCATCCGGAATACGCTCACCCCCGGTCACGAGCGCACCGGCCCCGATCAGGACATCGTTGCCGACAACGGCCCCGGACAGGATGGTGGCTCTGATCCCGACCAGCACGTGATCACCGAGCGTCGCCCCGTGGACGACGGCCCCATGCCCGAGCGTGCAATGGTTGCCGATGGTGCAGGGCGCATCCGCATCCACGTGGACCACGGCACCATCCTGGATGTTGGTCCCGCCGCCAATCCGCACCGGCGACACGTCCGCCCGGACCGTCGCGTGAAACCAGACGGACGCCCCCGAGCCCAGACGGACATCCCCTACCACGGTCGCTCCGGGGGCGATCCACGCATCGTCGGCCATCTCGGGACGCATGATCGGTTCCGTCACGGGACCTCCGGCGACATGGCGCAAGACAAGGCTGGGAAGCGGGCCATGCTAGCATGCCGCCCATGACCCTCCGCGACTGGTTCGAGACTCGCAAGAAGGAGCGCTCCCTGGTCGACACGGAGCGCATCCGCCGGGATATGCCCGACGGCCTCTGGACCAAGTGCCACTCCTGCGGGACGCCCATCTACAACAAGGACCTCGAGGCGAACCTGCACGTGTGCCCGCATTGCGGCCATCACTTCCGCCTCGACGGTCGCACGCGGCTGGCGCAGCTGGTAGACCCGGGCAGCTTTACGGAGCGCGGCCGCGAGTTGCGCTCCGAAGACCCGCTGGCTTTTGTCGACACCAAGCCCTACGCACGCCGCCTTGCCCAGGCCCACGCGACCGATCCGGCTGCCGAAGCCGTGCTCACGGGCATCGGCCGGATCCACGGCCATCGCCTGGCGCTGGCCATCATGGACTTCAGCTTCATGGGCGGGTCCATGGGCTCGGTCGTCGGGGAACGCGTGGCCCGCATCATCGATGCTGCCCGGGTCGAGCATCTCGACCTGCTGATCGTGACAGCCTCGGGTGGTGCGCGCATGCAGGAGGGCACGCTCTCCCTGATGCAGATGGCCAAGACCTCGACGGCCATGGCACAGCTCCACGAAGCCGGCAGGCTGGCCATCTCGCTGCTGGCCGACCCCACGACAGGGGGCGTGTCGGCCTCGTTTGCGACGCTGTCCGACCTGATCCTGGCCGAGCCCGGGGCAACCATCGGCTTCGCCGGTCGTCGCGTGATCGAGCAGACCATCCGCCAGAAGACGCCGCCCGAGTTCCAGACTGCCGAGTGGCTGATGAAGCACGGGCAGATCGACATGCTTGTCCCGCGCCACAAGCTGCGTGAGGTCATCGCCCAATTGCTCGCGATGCACCGGGGGGTACCGGCATGAGCAACCGCCCGCGTCTCGTCCTCGACTTCGAGCGGCCCATCCTCGAGATCGAGAGCGAACTGGATCGCTTCCGCGAACTCGCGGCCGCCAGCCCCGTCGACCTGGGCGCAGAGGTCCGACGCATGGAGGACCGACTGGCCCAGGTCCGCCTCGCCGTCATGCGCAACCTGAAGCCCTCCCAGCGCGTCCAGATCGCCCGGCACCCCGCGAGGCCGACGACGCTCGATCACATCCAGGCCGTCACGACGTCCTTCCTCGAGTTGCACGGCGACCGCCAGGGCTTCGACGACAAGGCGATCGTGGGCGGCATCGGCGTCTTCCGGGGCCGGACGGTGATGTTCGTCGGCCACCAGAAGGGCCGCGACACCAAGGACAACCTCGCCCGCAACTTCGGCATGGCCCATCCCGAGGGCTACCGCAAGGCGCTCCGGCTGTTCCGGCACGCGGCCAAATTCGGCATGCCGATCGTCACCCTGATCGACACGCCCGGGGCCTATCCCGGTATCGACGCCGAGGCGCGGGGCCAGTCCGCCGCGATCTCGCGGAACATGATGGAGATGGCCCGCCTGCCTGTTCCCATCGTGTCGATCGTCATCGGCGAGGGGTCCTCGGGCGGCGCGCTGGGGCTGGGTGTCGCCGACCGTATGCTGATGCTCGAGCACGCGTACTACGCCGTCATCTCTCCCGAAGGCTGCGCTGCCATCCTCTGGAAGGACGGCAGCCAGGCGATGCGTGCGGCGGAGGCCCTGCGCATGACGGCACCGGACCTGATGGAGCTGGGCATCATCGACGGCATCATTCCGGAACCCCCCGGTGGGGCCCACCGCGACCCGGTCCAGGCCCCGATGCTGCTGGCCGAGGCCCTGGACGAGGCCCTGCAGGATCTGGTCCGGCAACCCGGCATCAACCTCATCGAGACGCGTGCGGCGAAATTCGCCGCCATGGGGCGTCATGCCGAGATGTTCTAGCCCGTGTTATAAAATCATCAAGACAAGGAAGGCCCTTCACCGGTGAAGTTTCTCGAAATCGTCCTGACCGCCCTGCAGCTCACGCTCTCGCTCGCGCTGATCGTGGGTGTCCTGCTGCACTCCGCCAAGGGAGAAGGTCTTGCCGGCATCGGGGGTTCCGCCCACGTCTTCGGCAGCCAGAAGGGCGTCGAGGCCGGCCTCAACCGTGTCACGGCCTTCATCACGGCCGCGTGGTTCCTCACGGCCATCGGCCTCGCGGTCCTGGCACGCCCGACCCTCTGACGCCGGTCGCCCCGTCGATCCGCTCGCCGCATCCCCATCCACGCCGGAGTCGCAGCCATGACCTCGAACCGCCTCATCCGGGGCCTGCTGGCCGCCAGCACCGCGTTGCTGGTCGCCTGTACAGGCTCCGACCGCAGTGGGTCGACGACGCCCAAGGGCGGCACGCCCGAATGGCCCAAGGACGCCACGACCGTCACGCCGGCCCGCGTCGAGACGCCGCCGACCGATGCGCTCAAGGCAGGGGTGGGTACCTACGGTGGTCGCCTGATGGCCGCCATGATTTCGGACCCCAAGACCTTCAATCTGGCGCTTGCTCAGGAGACCTCCTCGACCACGCCCCTCAATTTCCTCTTCGAGGGCATGGCGGAGACCAACGCGCTCACGGGCAAGATGCAGGAAGCCCTGGCCGAGAAGTGGGAGGTTTCCAAGGACAACCTCACCTACACCTTCACGCTGCGCAAAGGCCTGCAGTGGTCCGACGGCAAGCCCCTCACAGCGGATGACGTCGATTTCACCTTCAACCAGATCGTCTTCAACCCCGATATCCCGACCGACTGGCGGGACATCCTGACGATCGGCGACGCGCTCCCGACCGTCCGCAAGCTGGACAACCTGCGCATTCAGGTCCGGACGCCCAAGCCCTTCGCACCTTTCCTGCGGACCTTCGCGGCGCTGCCGATCCTGCCCAGGCACGCCCTCGAGGCGTCGGTCAAGGAGAAGGACCCCAAGACAGGCAAGCCCAGGTTCAACGAGATGTGGACCATCGCCACGGATGTCACGACCATCCCCGGCTCGGGGCCATTCGTCTTTGCCGAGTTCGTCCCCTCGCAACGCATCGTCTACAAGCGCAACCCCTACTACTGGCGCGTCGACGGCAAGGGGAACCGCCTGCCCTACCTGGACGGCATGGTCATCTTCATCGTCAAGGACCAGAACGCCGGCGTCCTGAAGTTCACGAGCGGCGAGACGGACGTGCTGTTCGTCGATGCGCCGCTGCGCGGCCAGGACTTCGGCGCCCTGCAACCCAAGCAGAAGTCCGGCAATTTCACCATCTACCAGGCGGGACCGGACTTCGGGACGCTCTTCCTGACGCTCAACCAGAACCGTGACGTCCGGCCGGACGGCACGCCCTATGTCGACCCGGTCAAGAGCGCCTGGTTCCGCGACGTGCGTTTCCGTCGCGCCCTGGCCCACGCCATCGACAAGCAGAGCATCATCAAGAACGTCTACCTGGGCATCGCCCAGCCGCAGATCTCGTGCGAGAGCCAGACCAGCCCCTTCTACTCGAAGGACGTCACGGTCTACCCCTTCGACATCGCCAAGGCCCAGCAGATCCTGGCGGAAGCCGGCTACCGCAAGGACGCCTCGGGCGTGCTCAAGGACCCCAAGGGCAACGCCGTCAGCTTCACGCTCAACACCAACTCGGAAAACAGCGAACGCAAGCAGATCGCCCAGATTCTCAAGACCGACTTTGCCAAGCTGGGCATCGACCTCAAGTTCCAGCCCATCACCTTCAACGTGCTGGTCGAAAAGACGTCCAGCTCGCTGGACTGGGAAGGCGTGCTGATGGGGTTCACGGGGTCGCTCGACCCGGCCAACGGCCGCAACATCTGGAATTCGCAGGGACGCCTGCACATGTTCAACCAGAAGCTGGCCAAGAGCACCAAGTGGCAGGCCGAGCCCTGGGAACTCGAGGTCGACAAGCTCTTCGAGAAGGGCGCGACGACGCTCGACGAGACGAAGCGCAAGGAGATCTACCACGGCTTCCAGCGCCTGATCTCGGAGCAGGTGCCCTACCTCTACATCGCGAACCGCATCCAGCTCTACCCGGTCCGCAACAAGTACGGCAACCTCAAGGTCACGCCCATCGGCGGTCCCATCTGGAACATCTGGGGCCTCTACCAACTCGACTGATCGCCGGAAGACGGCGAAGGCGGCCATCGGTACGGGCGAGGAACGGGCGCCGGCCCAATCCTCGCCCGTTCATCATGGCGTGTTGCGTGCGCAGGCCGTACAATGGCCCGCATGTTCCGATACATCTTGCAACGGCTGCTGCAGATGCTGCCGAAGCTGCTGCTGATCTCGGTCATCACGTTCGGCATCTCGAAGCTCGCCCCGGGCGACTACGTCTCGAACAAGATGATGAACAACCCCACGGTCAGCCAGGAGGCCATTGATCGGGAACGCGCGCGTCTGGGCCTCGACAAGCCCATCCCCATCCAATACCTGAAGTGGGCGCAGAACTTCGCCACGGGCGATCTGGGCGAGTCGTACGACTACCGTGAGAAGGTCTCGACGCTGATCCGGATGAAGTTGCAGGCCACGCTCGTGCTGGGGGTGGCAGCATTCCTGTTCACGTGGCTGATCGCGCTGCCCCTGGGCATCCTGATGGCCGTCAGGCAGTACTCGTGGTTCGAAAAGGTCTTCTCCTCGATCACCTTCTTCTTTCTGGGCGTACCGGACTTCTTCCTGGCCATCCTGCTCCTGATGGGCGCAGCGTGGTGGAACCAGAGCCACCCGGGCTTCTTCCCCATCGGGGGGATGACGAGCCCGGACTACGCCCTGATGAACCCCGTGCAGCAGGCGGTCGACCACTTGTGGCACCTGCTGATACCGGTCCTGGCCGTCGGCATCGGCTCCATTGCCATCCTGCAACGGCGCATGCGCGGCAA
Source organism: Candidatus Sericytochromatia bacterium (assembly GCA_035286125.1). GTDB lineage: Bacteria > Cyanobacteriota > Sericytochromatia > S15B-MN24 > VGJW01 > VGJW01. Next base: position 38,083 of record JAYKIS010000013.1, on the reverse strand, counting down.
CCTGCTGGACGTGCTGGGTGAAGAGTACGTCCGCACGGCCCGCGCCAAGGGCCTCCCCGAGCGCACCGTCATCTACCGGCACGCCGTGCGCAACGCCCTGAACCCGATGATCACGCTGCTGGGCTTCGAGTTCGCGAGCCTGCTCTCGGGCTTCGCCATCATCGAGAACATCATCTCGTGGCCCGGCCTGGGGCAGATGATGCTGGACGCCCTGCTCAAGCAGGATGTGAACCTCGCCATGGCGGGCGTCATGACGGGTGCCCTGATGCTCTTGCTGGGCAACCTGCTGGCCGATGTCCTGCTGGCCCTGTCCGACCCCCGCATCAAGCTGGAAGCCTGACCCGATGTCGCAGGACACCCTCTCCGCCACCCCGCCATCCGCACGGCCCGCCGCTGATGCGCTGCCTCCGCCCATCTCGGCCCGGACCCGCTTCTGGCGCCGTTTCCGCAAGCATCGTCCGGCCTTCATCGCCCTGTGGCTGCTGCTCGCCGTCTACCTCGTCATGGCGCTGGCCGATGTCTTCGCCCCTTACTCGCCCCTCTCGGAAGACCGCAACCGGGCCTTCCAGCCGCCGGCCGAGATCCACTTGCGCGATGATGCGGGCAACTGGCACGCACCGTTCATCTACGACCGCAAGAAGCAGGATGACTACTCGGCCATCTTCCAGGCCGGTGCGCCGGCCACCATGACGCTGGGCGAGTGGCAGGAGGACCGGACGGTCCGACACAGCCTGGCCTTCTGGGTCAAGGGTGAACCCTACCGCATCCTGGGCCTGATTCCGGGCGACCGTCACGTCTTCGGCATCGAGGGCCAGACGGCACCCATCTATCTTCTGGGTGCGGACAATGCCGGACGCGACCAGTTCTCGCGTCTGCTCTTCGGCGCCCGCGTCTCCCTCACGGTCGGCATCATTGCCCTGCTGATCGTCATTCCGGTGGGCACGCTCGTGGGTGGTGCCGCGGGCTACTTCGGCGGCTGGATCGACACCGTGCTGATGTGGCTCGTCGAGACGGTGCTGGCCTTCCCCACCTTCTACCTGCTGCTGGCGCTGTTCGGTGTCACCTACAAGTGGGACATCACGCCCACCCAGCGCTTCTACGTCATCACGATCATCCTGTCCTTCCTGGGCTGGGCGGGCCTCGCCCGCGTCATCCGCGGCATGGTGCTGTCGCTCAAGCATCAGGAATACATCGAGGCCGCACGTGCCGCGGGTGCCGGCCACCTCTGGATCATCACCCGCCATCTCTTGCCCCAGACGGCGACGTGGGTCGTCATTTCGGTCTCGCTGTCCATCCCGGGCTACATCTACGGCGAGAGCGTGCTCTCGTTGCTGGGCCTGGGCGTGCAACCGCCGGATGCCTCGTGGGGCAACATGCTCGAGCCGGCCCTGAATGTCTCGGACCTGGTCACCCATCCGTGGCTGCTGGCACCCGGCGTGGCCATCGTGTTCGTGACCGTCGCGTGGAACTTCCTCGGGGATGGCCTGCGGGACGCCTTCGACAGCAAGCGACGGGTCTGACAGCCACCAGCGAGCCTCGCGGCCGGGTAGAACATTGTCATGAAGATGGCAAACTCCCGGCTGGGCAGATGGGTCGCGACGACGGCGCTGCTGTCGATGAGCGTCAGTGGCACGTGGCGGGCGGAAGCCCACGAGGGCGAGACACGCAGTCGCTGGGACGCACCCGTCATCCGGCGTGAAGCGACCGGCTGCTACACCGTCAGCCGCACGCAGTTCCACGAACGCCTCGTCTACGAACTGCCCCGGATCTTCATCTATGCCCGAGCCGACAACAGCACCCAATGGGATCGGTGGAGGGAGGGCTACCGCACGCCGGGTCAGCTGTTCTTCGGCAAGTGGTACCAGAACCAGCGCGGCCATCGCTACGCCGAGGACATCGCGACCGCACTCAGACGGAATTCGGAGTTGCTGAACACCGAGATTCCGCCGGGCTCCGCCCTGGTCTTCACCGAGCACGGCCAGATCGTCGGCCGGGTACCCACGTCGTCCGTGGCCAACCGCGGCAGCTACAACGCCGCCGCGGCCGCCGGCTACTATCACTACAGCGAGGGCTTCACCGTCAACGCCAACGGTCGGGACCTGCCCGTGGTCGCGATGGCCCTATCGAGCCCGGTGGCCCTGGACCTGGACCATTCGGGCCGCATCGAGGTCACGGGCAAGGCTTCGGGCTACATCCGCTTCGATACCGCCAAGGGCTTCAACCCGACGGACTCCGTGCTGTTCGACCTGAAGGCCATCGGCAAGGCCGGCCGCTTCGAATGGCTCAAGGGGGGCGGCGACGGCTTCCTCGTCGATGACCGCGAGGGTCGCGTATCGCGCGCAGCGGCCGAAGGCAAGGCCCTCGACGGCAACGACCTGTTCGGCGGCCAGCGATTCGGGAACGGCTATGCCAAGCTGGGCGCCCTCTTCGATCGCGAGGCCCGCCTCGCCAGCGCCGGCAAGCGCCTGCCCCCCGGCCTCGGTGTGCTGAAGGGTACGGAACTGGACGGGCTCAAGGTCTGGCGGGACCTCAACCACGATGCCCTGCCCCAACCAGATGAGCTCTCCGACCTGAAGAGCCTCGGCATTACCGAGCTGGGCTCGCGCATCAAGTGGGTGGAGAGCCGCGAGGACCTGCGCATGACGTCGTGGTTCGTCCAGAACGGCAAGCGCCACCTGACGGAAGACGTGTGGTTCGCCGAAGGGCCGGAGCCGTCGGCTTCGTGAAGCCACTGGCAGGCAGGACGGCACTCGTCACAGGGGCCTCCGCCGGTATCGGGGAGGCCGTGGCCCGCCACCTGCACGGGCTCGGGGCCCACGTGGCGCTCGCTGCCCGGCGCGCGGACCGCCTCAGGGCCCTGGCGGCTGAGCTGGGCGATGAGGTTTCCATCCACCCCTGCGATCTCGGTGAGCCCGGGCAGGCCCGGACGCTCGTACCTGAGGTACGGGAACACTGGGGGGGCCTCGACATCCTTGTGGCCAACGCCGGCATCATGCCCCTTGCCCCCGTTGCCGAGGCAGACCTCGACGCGTGGCGCACGATGATTGAAGTCAACCTGACGAGCGCGATCACCTTGGCTCAGGCGAGCCTCGCCCCCCTCGAGGCCGCCGGCGGCGGCGACATCATCCTGGTGGCTTCCGTAGCGGGCCTGGCGGCGGCACCGACAGGCGCCGGCTACTCGGCGACCAAGGCCGGACTCAGGGCCTTTGGCGAGGCCCTGCGCCGCGAGACGGCACGCCTGGGCATCAGGGTCACCCTGATCTCGCCTGGCCTCGTCGCGACCGAGTTGCAGGCGGGCATCCCGCATGAGGCGACACGTGAGGCCCTCGCACGCTGGGCCGGTACGATGACGCCCCTGGAACCCGCGGACGTCGCCGATGCGATCGGTTGGTGCGTCACCCGGCCGGCGCACGTCTGCATCGGCGAGATCGTCCTGCGCCCCACGGCGCAGGATCGCTGAAGACGGTCAGGGGCTCGCCGGGCGACTGGCGGGATTGCACGCCCCGACGGCCGCAGGATCCAGCTTGCCACTCTCGAGCAACGCCAGACGGCGATCGACCGCCTTGCGCACTTCTTCGCCCTCGGGGAAGTAGGACCGTGCCTTCAGATACTCGTCCCGCGCCTCGCTGCGACGTGACAGGCCTTCGTAGAGACGGCCCATGTAGTAATGAAGCGTGACGTCGTCGTAGCTGGTCTGGGCCCGGAGGAACTGTTCCTCGGCCTTGGTGCAGCGTCGGGTCATCATGTAGAGGATGCCCAGCACCAATCGGGCATCTCCCCGCTCGGGGTCCCGCGAGACGGCGGATTCGAGCCGGTCAAGGGCCGTGGCATAGTCCCCCTGCTTGTACAGGTCCATGCCGGCCTTGGTCAGCATGTCGGCCTCGTAGTGGCGCAGGACGCCCATCCCGCTCGACAGGGCGAGGCCCGCCACGACACCGCTGGCGATCCAGGCAGGCGTACCGGTCGTTGACGTGGCTTCGGGAGCGGCTGTCGTGCCGGGCAGACCGGGCTCCGAACCCTCGGTTGCCTCGGCAGCGACAGCAGCCCGGGCTTCCAGGCGTTCCCGCCACTGCGGGGCCAGCACGATACCGACCAGGGTCGCGAAGACGGCCGATGAGGCCGCGATGTGGAAAGGAAAGCCCGAGACGGCAAATACCGCCATGCCCAGCGTGCCCAATCCGGCTCCCAGCACCAGAAGAGCCTCGCTGGCCTCGGGCTGGCGCCGCCACAGCCACCGGGGAATGCCCGTCCAGAAGATGCCGAGCACGCCCAGGCCCAGCAGCAGGCCGATCCAGCCTGCCTCGCCCGCAAGCTGGATGAAGTCGTTGTGGGCCTGCACGTAGCGATGGTGCATGTAGACGGGGACGGGCTTGCCGTCGAAATGCCGGGCCAGAAACTTGAAGTAGTGGATCTTGTAGGTGCCGACGCCCTGTCCCACCACCGGCTGGTCCTTGGCCATTTCGGCCGCCACCTGCCATGCCACGAGGCGCTGCTTGATGGTCCAGGTGTTGCTGAGCTTTTCCTGCAACATCCTGGGCGTGACCCCCGCCGAGAAGGCGAGACCCGTCAGCAGAACCACGAAGGCGACCAGGCCGATGCCCACGCTGGCGCGTTGGCGACCGGGCACCTGCTCGATGCGCTTGCGGAAGAACGCCGGAACGACGAGCAGGCCCACGACGAAGGTGCCGGCCACGCCCAACCAGGCACCACGGGTGTCGGTGGCCAGCAAGGACGCGAAAGCCAGGCCGGCATTCACGAAGAGGAACCCGAAGAATGCGAAGACCGGGAGACGCGCTCCCTCGGCGCCCAGACCCGGCCACGTTCGCGCACACCAGCGGCAGCAATCCTGCCAGCGGGCCAGGACCACGAGAGGCATCAGCGTGAACAAGGGCACGGTGGCCGTCAGGTAACCGCCCAGCACGTTCTGGTTGCCCAGGGTGCCCGCAGCCGAGCCGAGACGGGACGGGGCCTGCAAGCCCGCAAAGTAGTTGGACACCCCCTGTCCCTTGAAGGGCCACAGCGCATAGAGGCCGGTGTAGCCATCCTGGCTGGCGCCCTGGAACAGGTAGCCGCGGTGCTGCAGCACGGCCGTGATGTTGTTGAAGAGGAAGGCAAAGCCGATGGGCACCATCAGGCGCCAGAGGAAGCCGGGCACGCGCGCGCCCAGATCCGCAACGATGAAGGCCCACGCCATGTAGAGCACCAGGTTGAGCAGGCTCAGGCCCGTGATGGGCAGGGAGGGGGTCTGCAGCGCACCGGTGGCGGCGACCCACGCGAAGAACCCCGCCAGTACGGGCCATAGCGGCATCCCGCGCAAGGCTGCCCAGCGGCCATCGATCGTCACCTTGGTGATCCAGGTAGCCGCGATGACCAGCAACAGCATCGTCGACGTCGTGGCCTGCACCGTCCGGTAGGCATCGACGTTGTAGACATTGATCAGGAGGGGGGCGATGCCCAGCAGGATCCACGAGAGGCCCTCGATGATCTCATCCGGGCCGGGCAGCGCGATCGAGACGCGGCGCGAGGGCTGGGCTTGGGCGACAGACATGGCGGACAGGCTCGTCGGACGGGTATCAGGGATGGATCGCGGCGGGACCGCTACGGAAACGCAGCATCGCCTCGATGGCCTCGAGGAAGCCCTCGGCCTGCATGCACAGGGCGGGCGTCCGCAATCGGGCGTAAAGCAACCGGCCCAGCGTCAGGTCCTCGGCCAGTTGCCGGGGAGACGCCGTCAGGGCGTGGACGCGCAGACCCCGCAAGGTCTCGAGCAGGAGCGCCTCGGACCGGGAGCCGGAGGCTTCCGGATCGCGGGCGGGGGGACAAGTCGGCGACACGCCTCGATCGTACATCACGCACCTCCGGCACGCATGGTCGCCGGAGGAGAGTTTTAACCGTTCATTCCCTGTCTCTTTACCGGGTCCGGGATAGCCGGAGGCGATAGACAACCAGGGCCGGAGCAGCCCCACCGGAGGTTTCCCGATGACGACCGTCGACGATTTCTCGGCACGTGTCCGTCAGATTCTGGCCCAGCGCCCTGCGGCGCCTGCCGGAGGCCAGCCGGTGGCCAGCCAGCCCGGGCAAGCCAACCCCGGCCTGAAGTGGCAGCCCCTGCAGGCGGGCAACCCCCAGCGCCTGACGCTGGCCCAGTTCGTCCAGCAGACCTACCGTCTGGATCCGGTCCGCGACGCGGCCGAGGTCCAGCGCCTCGCAGACTGGATCGCGCAATCGAACCGGATCATGCTGATCAACTGGCCCATCCCGGGCGAGGTCCAGGGCCTATGGATCCCGACGCCCCGCGTCCAGGAACAGCCCGGTACCCCCAAGCCGAAGAAGGACAAGGTCACGGATCTCGAAAAGGTCACGCAGGTCGTGTCCGGCGTCGGTGCCGTGCTGGCGACCATCGGTACGCTTGTCAACGGCTTCAAGAACGGCATTCCTGCGACCGGTCCCGCCGGCCAGCCACAGCCGCAGCCCCAGCAGCCGACGCCCCCGGTATTCCCCACCGCGCCATCCTGGCCGCAGCCTCAGCCGCAACCCCAACCCGTCTGGTCCCCCGTCCCCGTGACCAGCATGCCGGTCCAGGGCGGCAACTACGGCGTCGGCCTGATGCCCCAGTCCCAGGACCCCTTCGGGAACCAGGTCAATCAGGTCGTCAACGGCGTGCAGTCCCTGGCCGGTGCCATCCAGGGCATCATCGGCATCTTCAACAAGAAGTAGATGTCGCTCTTCGAGCGGTCGCTCGATGCCGAAGCGCCGCTGGCGCATCGCATGCGTCCGCGCACGCTCGCGGAGGTCGTGGGACAGGACCACCTGCTCGGGCCCCGGGGTGCCCTCGCGCGCCTGGTGACGGCGGGCCGGCTGCCCAGTTGCATCCTCTGGGGACCACCCGGCTGCGGAAAGACCACGCTCGCCATGCTGCTTGCGACCTCGATCGAGGCGCGCTTCGTCGTCCTGAGTGCCGTGGGCGGTGGCGTCGCCGACGTCCGCAAGGCCATCGACGAGGCCACGAAGGCGCGCCGCCTCGGCCAGCGCACGGTCCTCTTCATTGACGAGATCCACCGCTTCAACAAGGCCCAACAGGATGTCCTGCTGCCGCATGTCGAGCAGGGCACGGTGACGCTCATCGGCGCCACCACCGAACATCCCGGCCTCGAGGTCAATCCGGCGCTGCGCAGCCGCGTGGCCATCCACCGGCTGGAAACCCTGGATCCGGATGCGCTCGCGACCCTGCTGCTACGGGCCCTCACGGATCCGGAGCGCGGCCTCGGCCAGTCGGACGACGTCCTGGACGACAAGGTGCTTGAAGCCATCGCGCGCTGGAGTGGCGGCGATGCCCGGGCCGCCCTCGGAGCCCTGGAGGCCGTCGTGACGGCCGGCATCCGCGAAATCGACGAGTTGCCCGGGTTCCTCGACCAGGCACGACTTGCGCAGGACAAGCGCGGCGACGGCCATTACGACGTCATTTCGGCCCTCATCAAGTCGATGCGGGGCTCGGACCCCGATGCGGCCCTGCACTGGCTGGCACGCCTGCTCGAAGGCGGCGAGGACCCCCTGTTCGTGGCGCGAAGGCTCGTGATCTTCGCGTCCGAGGATGTCGGCAATGCCGAACCGATGGCCCTGCTCGTCGCCATGGCGGCCTTGGGCGCCGTACAGCACGTCGGCATGCCCGAAGCCCGCATCAACCTGGGCCAGGCCGTGACGTGGCTGGCTTCTGCCCCCAAAAGCCAGGCCGCCTACGCGGCCATCAACGCCGCCATGGCCGACGTGCGCGCGGACGCGGGCGGCACGGTGCCCGGCGCCCTCAGGGGCCTTGCCGCGCGCGATGTGGCCGACGCCTACGCCACACCCCACGGCATGCCGGGGGCCTTCGATCCGGCACGCAGCTTCTGGCCCGTCGGGCGCAAGCCCGTCCGCTACTACCGGCCCGAGGGTCGGGGCCATGAGTATCGGGTCCTGCAACGGCTGACGCACTGGGACAGCCTACGCCGCACGGCCGGTACGGTGTTGCCGGAGGAAGGCCTGCCTCCGCTGCCGGGGTCCTGAGCCCTCAAGCCGCCGGCCGTCGTCCCCCGCTCCAGCGGTACTGCGCCTCGACCCGACGCTGCGCCTGGCGCAAGCGGCTCAGCAGGTACCAGATCCACCCGGCCATCGCGGGGGAGTCGACCTCGAAGAAGACCTGCGAGGACTCGCGCAGCATTCGGGCACGTACCTGCAGCTGATGGGGATGCTCGCGGGCCAGAGCCTCGAGCAGCTCGTGCTCGGCCGCCGACGCCGCCGGCAAATAATGCTTGTATGCAGCCATGCCCTGCCCTCGCAGGCTGCACCCTACTCCCCGCAAAAGCGCCCGGCAACAGGCAGGCGCTTCAGGCCCTGAAGTTGACGACGATCTGCTCGAGGTCACCTGCAAGGGTGCCGAGCGCCTGCGCCGCAGCCGTGATCTCGTGGATGGAGGCCGTCTGCTCCTGGCTGCTGGCCGCCATCTGCTGCGAGGACTCGGCCGAGTGGCTGGTGATCGTGCTGATGTGCTCGATGGTGCTGCTGACCTTGGTCGAGCTGTCGGCCAGCAACTGGGCAGCCTCCGAGATGCGCTGGATCTGCTGGTCCGTGCTGGTCGCATCCCGCACGATGAGGTCCAGCGCATGGCCGGCGCGGTTGATGACCTCGACACCCTCGTTGACCTCTTGGGAGCCCGAGTTCATCGTCCGGACCGCCTTGTCCGTCTCGGTCTGGATCTCCTGGATCATCGTGGCAATCTGCCCGGTGGCCTGAGCGCTCTGCTCCGCCAGCTTGCGGACCTCTTCGGCAACAACGGCGAAGCCACGTCCCTGCTCACCGGCACGTGCAGCCTCGATCGCGGCATTCAGCGCCAGCAGGTTGGTCTGGGCGGCGATGCCATTGATCAGCTCGAGGATCTTGCCGATCTGCTGGCCCAGTTCGCCCAGCCGTCCGACGACCATCGAGGACTGCGAGACCTTGTGCTTGATGGAGTCCATCTTGGCGATCGCCTGCTGCAGGTCCTGACGCCCGCCCTGGGCACTCTGGGCGGTGTTGGCTGCGGATTCGGCCGCCGACTGAGCATTGCCGGCGACCTGCTTGGCCGCCTCGGAGACCCGCGAGACCTCACCCGCCACGCGCTGGATGGCATTGACCTGCTCGATGGCCCCGGCCGCAAGCTGGCCGATGGTATCGGCCACCTGCTGCGCGGCCTTGCCGGTGTTCTCGGCCGCCTGCCGCAACTGGCGCGAACTGCGCACCAGCGTGGTGGCCGTCTCCCGCGTCTGGCGCACCAGAATCTGCAGGCGCTCGACCAGCCGGTTGAAGGCCCGACCAATCTCGGCGAACACCTCGACATGGGACTCGGGCGCCCGGGAGGTCAGGTCGCCCTCGATGACGCGCAGCGATACCGCCGACAGGTCGGAAAGCGGGGCCATGGCCTTGCCGAAGGCCCGCGCCAGAATCCAGAAGCCGACGAGGCCGGACAGCAGGGCCATGCCCAGCACGGCCCCGGGCATCTCCGGCCAGAGCCACACCATGGAAGCCTGCAGGACAAGCGGCACCAGCACCGCGGCGAGCGCGACGGCCCGGAAGGCCCCTGTCGCGAGCCCCTTGGGCTGCGGGAGATCGCCCTCGGCAAGGCCGGCCTCGACCTCGGCCTCCGAAGGGGGGGCGGGGGGTGTCGTCGTCTCGACCATGTCCGTCATCCTACCACCGGAGCTTCGGGGCCCACGTCGAGCCGCATGGCGTCGCGCATCGCCTCGGCCTGGGTCGCGCACGCGGCGGCCTCAGCCTCGCGTCCCTGACGACGCAGCAAGCCGGCGCGCAGTTCCAGGACGCGCAATCTTTCGGGCTGCGCGAAAGGCGCCTCCAGCAACGCCAGCGCCTCGTCCAGCAGCGTCAGGGCAAGTTCCGTCGCGCCACGGCGGACCGCCAACGCCGCCTGGATACGCAGGACCGCCCCTCCCTGCAGGCCCGGGTCGACGACCTCGGCCTCGGCCTTGGCAATGGATTCGCGGGCGGCCTCGACCCGATCGGCGGCGAGGTGGATTTCGGCGAGCAAGCGCCATGCCTCGCTGAGTCCCTCGCTGCGCCGGGCCCCGATGACCTTCAGGGCTTCCTCGACACCGCGGAGGGCCACCTCGCCATGACCCTGACGATGCGCCAGCTCGGCGAGGTGCAGCTGGTTCAGGGCCACCCGACGCTCATCCCCCATCACCTGGTAGAGATGCGCTGCTTCAAGGAATAGCGGTTCGGCCCGCTCGGGCAGGCCGCAGGCCGCGAACAGCACACCCAGCCGCCCGCACGCGCCTGCGAGGACAGTCCGATGACGGGCATCCTGCGCGCGGGCGATGGTCTCGTTGAGTGTCGCCTCAGCCTGGCGCCACGAGCCGGATCGCAGCTGGAGGCGCCCGATATCGAGCAGCGAGGTGGCCACGGCTACATCATCCGAAAGGCCCTCGGCAAGGTCCACCGCCTGCTGCTGGACAGCCTCGGCCTCGGCCAACTGCCCCCGGCGGTACAGGACCCGGCCCTTGACGGCGAGGGCACGCCAGCGATCGATGCTGGGCAGGACGGGCAGGCCGCGCAGGGCCTCATCGGCATTCTCGAAGGCGGCGTCGGCTTCGCCGAGCGTCAGCCGGATCAAGGCCAGACGGGCCATGTAGACGGCCCTCTGGGCATCGGTCTCGTGCAGCAGGCTCAAGGCCTCGAGCAGGCGCTCCTCGGCTCCGCGCCTGTCGCCCAGCGACTCGACCACATCGGCGAGGTGCCCGAGCGCCTGAGCTCCGGCATCGCCCATGGGGGCGGCCAGCAGAGCACGGTGGAAGTGACGCCGGGCCCGCACGGGGTCTTCTTCCGCAAGAGCAAGACGCCCCTGACAGACGTGGACGCGAGAGGCCACCGGACTCGGCCCCGGCGGCGTCGTCGCCAGAGCTTCCAGCGCCTGTTCGAGCAGTTGGCGCGCATCGGTCAGGCGTCCCTCATCCAGCGCTGCCTCGGCTGCTCGGACAAGGTAGGCGACACCCTTGGCCGGCTGCTCGGCCTTGATGAAATGCTCGGCAACCCCGAGCGGATCGACACCATTCTTCTCGCCCTCACGCAGTTGCGGTTCCAGCGTCTGGGCAATCCGCAGGTGCAGGTCGCGACGGGCGCTGAGCAGCATGCTGTCGTAGGTCACGGCCTGGACCCAGCCGTTGCTGAACTGCATCAGATCATCGTCCTCGCCGCTGACGAGGTCCTGCAGAAGCAGCTCCGCCCATGCTCCATGGGTATCGCGCAGGCCTGCAACCGCGTCGACGAGCGCCCTGCGGAACTGCAGGCCGACGACGCTGGCCACCTGCAGGAGCTGGCGCTGCACAGGGGGCAGTCCATCGAGACGGGAGGCAATCTGTGCGCTGACGACCAGCGGCACCGCACCGGCCTCGCCCTTGGCCGACGCATCCGTGATGCCTTTGCGGGACTTCACGAGTTCGATGAGGAATCCTGGACTGCCATCCGCCACCCGGATCAGGGCCAGGCGATCCTCCTCGGAGAGGCTGGCGAGGTCCATGGGGCCATCGAGGGCCGCCAGCAGATCGAGCATGGAGAACTCGTCCATCGGCTCGAGGGAGACCGTGGTCCGCGGTGGTCCGATGTCCTCGGCAAAGTCCTTGTCCGAGCTGGATCGGAACTGCAGCATGATGCAGAGGCGGCTGTCGGGGTGGTCCTCGACGCGGGACAGCAGCGAACGCAGCCAAGCCAGGGAATCCGGATCAAGCCAGTGCGCGTCCTCGAGATCGAGCAGGACCGGCCGCTCTGCAGCGAGGGCCATCAGGACGGCGATGGCATCTCCCTCGGGCACCGCCATCTGCTCCTCACGGGCGCGCTCCGGGATCAGGCGACCCAGCTCCTGGATGACCCACGCCGATATGCCTTCGGAGTAACTGGGAAGGGCCAGATGGATGACGAGGCCCCCATGGCTGTCCGCAAACCATCGGCGCAGTTCCCGGGAGGCATGGGTCTTGCCGCTGCCGGGAGCTCCGACCAGGTTGATGGACTGCGAACCGCGGCGCACCGTCTTGTCGAGGACCGCGCACAGCTCCCCGAACTCGGCATCCCGGCCGACAAACGGCCAATCCTCGACGACCTTTCCCTCGGCCACGTTCATGCCCAGCGCCACGTAGGTCACGATGTCGCTCTTGCGACCCTTGACGGACAATGGCTCGGCCTCGCCGTAGCGGATGTTGTGCCGCGTCAGCTTGTAGGAGCTTTCCGAGACGAGCACGCCTCCCGGCGGAGCGGCCGCCTCCATCCTCTGGGCGAGGTTCACGGTGTCACCGATGACGGTATAGTCCTGCCGGGACTGGCCACCGACCGCACCGGCCACGACAAGGCCTGTGTTGATGCCGATGCGCACCTTGAGCTGAGTCCCGACCCGGGCGGCAACACCCTCGGCAAAGGAACGGGCGGCGGCCTGCATGTCGAGTGCCGCCATGACGGCGCGTTCGGCATCGTCCTCGTGGACGACGGGGGCCCCGAAGATGGCCATGATGGCGTCGCCGATGTACTTGTCGACGTTGCCGCCGTAACGGTAGATGGGCTCCGTCAGGACCTTGAAGAAGTCGTTGACGACCTCGCGTACTTCCTCGGGGTCGAGGCGTTCGCTCATCGAGGTAAAGCCCGAGACGTCCGCGAACAGCACCGTCACAACTCGCCTGTCGCCCACCCGTTGCGCAGCAGCATCGGACGGGGGAGGCACCACGGGCACCGACGCCACGGTGGGCCCCTGGGGAGGCACGACCGCCACGACATGATCGGCAGCGGGGATGACTGCAGGCAAGGGTGCGGGAGCGGACGGAGCCAGCGGCACCCGCCCGGCAGCGCTCCCCGGCAGGTGCAAGGGTCCGGTACCGGGTCGACCGAGCGGACCCGTCGGGCTTCGCGGCAGCATGCCCGTCCCCCCGGTAAAGCTTCCGGTGCCCGGAAGGACCAGGGCACCCGTACCCACTGGCCTTATGACCGGAGTCGCCGGCGGGGGAGGCACCGGGGCCTTGAAGCCGTCAGCGGATCCCTGCGGCGCACCGCAATGGCCGCAGAACCGGGACTGCGGCCCGATGGGCTTGTTGCAATGGATGCAGGACAGCGGAAGGCACCGTCAGGGAGAGGGGTTCAGGTCCCTCCTCTATACCCTCGGACACCCGCCTCATCAGCCGAGGTGGCTTGCAGCCTCCGCATCGGCGAGCACGATCGCATCCGGATGCGCATGCAGCAACGACGCCGGCAACATGGTCGAGATCAGCGGCTGGGCCAGCCGCCCGACGATCTCGGCCTTGCCCGCGCCGGTGGCCAGAAGCAGCACTTGCCGAGCGCCAAGAATCGAACCAAGTCCCATGCTGAGTCCTTCCGTGACGTGGTCCAGGTCAGCGGGAAGGGCGGCACGGGTTTCGGCGGACAATGTCGCGACGTGCGTTCCGGAGACCAGCGAAGGGGCAGGCTCGTTGAAGGCGATGTGACCATTGGCCCCGATGCCGACCACCGCAAGGTCCAGACCTCCATCTGCCAGCAAGCGCGCCTCGTGGAGGCGGCACACGTGGCCTGCAGGCTCGCGATCTCCGGGCATCAGGTGAATCTGCGCCTCGGGGACATCGAGCGCATCGAGCAGGTTGTCCCGGAAGAATCGGCCAAATGCATGTGGATGGTCCGGAGCGACGCCGCGGTACTCATCCAGGCCGAAAACGGTCATGCCTGCGAAAGACATTCCCTGCTCGCGGTGGCGCCGGATCAACTCGGCGAACAGGGGACGGGGCGTCGACCCGGCGGGCAACGCGACGCGCAGGCCCGGCTTCGTCGCAAGGCGTGCCGCCAGGAGGTCTGCGGCCGCCGTGGCCACGGCCCGGGGATCGGGCAGGATACGAATTTCCAGCATCAGGGTCGGCAGTCTAGCCTCCGTCGTACCACGCCAGCAAGTCCCGTTTCCGGTCGGGTTCCTAGGCGCCGGCGAGTCGGCTCGCGAGGAAATGGGCCGTGGTCCAGGCGTGGTACTCCTGCCCGATCATCCTGTAGCGCGCCTTGGTCTCGGGACTCATGGCGCTGCCGGCAGCCATCGCCGAACGATACTTGGGCTCCTCGTTGCGCCAATACTGGGCAATGGCCCTTTCGGGCGCGGACAGGACCCGACCCTTCCGTTGCACGTTGAGCATCAGGATGAGCTCCGCCTGGAAGGCATGCATCTCCTCGTGAATGACCGTGTCCAGAAAGTCCTTGAGCGACGTGTTGAAAAGCGTCGGCGAAACCAGGATGCGGTGATGCCGCATGTCATACAGGCCGAGGAAGCCGGCAGCCGCCTTGTAGTCGATGGGGGGAGACGTGAAGCCGTAGGCCTGCTCCAGGGATCGGATGACGAAAGGCACAAGGCCCTGGACGATGGCGGCGTTGGCCTGTCCCTGGCCCTTGCGCCAGACCTCGCGGGCCGACACGAAGACGGGCTCCTTGGTCATCAGGGCGAGGGCACGATCCCGCATGGGGTTGAACAGGCTCTCCATCAGGCCCTTGTAGGCGGCAAAGGTACGTGGCGGTTCGGGACCGTGTGCGGAAGGACCGAGCAGGTCCGCACGCGTGAAGCCCGGATCGACCGGTCGCTCGGTTGCCGGAAAGCCCGGGACGGCAGCCGCAGGAACCACGGCAGCCTCGAAGAACAACTCGGCCATCCACGATGGCGGCTTGCGAGGACCTTCGCGCATCAAGCCCCTTGTACCCGTGTACCATGGCAGTCGTGGGCAAGCGCATTCTCGTGACCGGCGGAGCCGGCTTCATCGGCAGCCACAGCGTGGCTTGCCTGCAGGACGCCGGCCATGAGGTCACGGTCCTGGACGATCTCTCGACCGGACACCGATCCAACCTTCCGGACGACCGCGTCCTGACAGTGGGCGACATCCGGGATGCCGCACTCCTCGACGCGTTGTTGCCCGGGGTGGACGGCATCCTGCACCTCGCGGCCCTGGTTTCCGTGCCCCGCTCGATCGAAGCTCCCAGGGAAAGCCTGTCCCGCAACATCGAAGGCACGCTCTCCGTGCTCGAGGGGGCACGCCGCCACGGGGTGGGTCGCGTGGTCATCGCAAGCTCGGCTGCCGTCTACGGGGCGGCAACACCACCGATAGCCGAAGACCTGCCCATCGCCCCGCTGTCGCCCTATGGCCTCGAGAAGGCGACCTGCGAGGCCTATGCGCGGCTCTACGGCGAGCTTCACGGCCTCGAGACCGTCTGCCTGCGGTACTTCAACGTCTATGGACCGAGACAGGATCCTGCGTCTCCTTATTCGGGCGTCCTGTCGATCCTGGCGGATCGGGCGCGTGCCGGCCGTCCCTTCACCATCCACGGCGACGGCCTGCAGACGCGGGACTTCGTCCACGCCTCCGACGTCGCGGAGGCGAATCTCAAGGCCCTCATGACCCCTGGCATCGCGGGCCTCGTCGCCAACATCGGGACGGGCCGGCAGACGTCGGTCGCCGCGCTTGCCCATCTCGTCGGCAAGTTGCTCCCGAGCGCCCCGGCACCCGAACACGGGCCCGCCCGCAGCGGCGACATCCCGGACTCGTGGGCCGTGACATCGCGCGCTCGGGAGAGCCTTGGCTGGAGCGCCCGGGTCGCGCTCGACGCGGGCCTCGAGGATCTGCTCAAGGGAAGTCCGGAGGCGTGATGCTCCCGCGCGTGGCACTGCTGGTGGTCACGCTCGATGGCCGCGACCATCTCGAGCGCCTGCTGGCGTCGGTGGCAGATCTCGATTACCCGAAGGACGCCCTCGAGATCGTCGTCGTGGACAACGGCTCGACCGATGGTACAACAGGCTGGCTCGCCGAATGCCATCCCCGGATCCGCGTGCTGCGCCTCGAAACCAACGAAGGCTTCGCCCGGCCCAACAATCTGGCTGCGGCCCTCGTGCCCGATGCCGATTACCTGGCGCTGCTCAACAACGACATGAAAGTCGATCCCGGCTGGCTGCGCGAAGCGCTGGCGGGATTCGCGGAACCGGACGTGGCCTGCGTCGCGACGCGCATCCTCAACTGGGACGGTACGCGCGTGGATTATGCAGGAGCCGGGATGACCTTTGACGGCTTCGGCCTGCAACCCGCATACGGGGCCGACGCCGAGCGGGTCCGTGGCGAGCCCGGGCCGGTCCTGTTCGCCTGCGGCGGCGCCATGGTGATTCGCAGGGACGTCTTTCTGGCTCTGGGTGGCTTTGATGAGGCGTTCTTTGCCTACTTCGAGGACGTGGACCTGGGGTGGCGGCTGTGGGCGGCGGGCCATCGCGTCGTGTACCGGCCCGAGGCCGTCGTCCGGCACGTGCACAACGGGACATCGGCTCGCTTCCCGTCCGAGGCCAAGCGCCTGCTGATGGAGCGCAACGCACTGCAGATGGTCCTGAAGAATGCCGAAGACAGTGACCTCGAGGCCATCGGTACGGCGTGCACCCTGCTGACAGCCACCCGTGCCGCGTTCCGAGGCAACACAGCCGAGGACAGCTTCCGGATGGGTGCCCTGCCACGCCCCCTCGAAGCGACGGGGGGCAACCGCCCCGGATTGGCGGCCCGTCTACGCCGGGCCCTGGCGGCCAAGGGGTTCTCGGGCCTGGCCCGGGCCGCGACCATCGCCTTGTTGCGCCGGGCGCTCAGACATCTGGAACCCGGAGCAGCACCCGTCAAGGAAGGCAAGGTCAGCATTCCGGCCGAGGCTTGGGCGGGTGTCCTCGCCCTGCGGGATGTGGCGGCGATGTGGCCCGATCTGGCCCGGCGCAGGGAAGCCGTCCAAGCTCTGCGGCGTCGCCCGGACCGGGATATCCTGATGCTGATGCAGCACCCGTTGATGGCCGTCGAGGGCCACCCTGCTTACCTGGCCATCCATCAGGCCTTGGTCGCCATGCCGTCAATTTCCGGGCGGTACGCAACCGATTCGCGTCCGTCCCCGACGGAAGTCTGACGACGAGGAGAGCGGCGGCTAGGCGCCGGCCGAACGATGACGCCGAGCTATGACCTGGCGGCGCAGCGACTCGAGGACCCGATCCATGCGAATCCCGAGGCGACGCATGCCCTTGTGGGCCAAGGGCAACCGCTTGAGTACGCTGTTGACCTTGTCGGACAATCGGTAGCGCAGGGGCTTGGATTCACTCTGCACACCGCCATAGTCGTTGACGAGCAATGTGAGGCGATGAACTTCACCTCTGAGCCTTGCGATCTCGGCAAAGATATCCTGATTCCAGATGGCAAGGTCCAATCGCTGCCGTGTACGTTCGATCTGGTGCTGAGCTTCCTCCCAGGGGCGGGACTTGATGCGGAGATCTCCAACGTCGAGCGTGCCATCAAGAACCGTATTGGAGCCATCCAATCGTATCCGGTACTCGCACGTAAATTCCGGCGAGAAGGCGGGCTTGCTCTGGCTGGCCAGACGGAGCAAGGCGTCATAGTCCTCGGCCCGGATCATTGACTCGTCGAAAGTCAGCGCGGCACCGACCTCGGTCGCCCTGTCGACACAGAATGAGTGAATGGGAATGAAATTGGCCAGATAGTGGTCGATGAAACTGTAGGCAGGCTTCTCGAACGGCTGGGAGTAGGAGGCGACGTAAAGGCTACCGTCCGCAGCCACCCTCATGTTGGCCTGATAGGTGTTCGCGTAGGACCACGCGCAGCCCGACTTCCTGATCGCCTCGACGAGATTCACGTAATGACGTGCATAGACGACATCATCATCGTCCAGAAACGCGACATACTGGCCGGATGCCGCCATAAGCCCGAGGTTCAGGTTGCGGCTTCGCTGGTCCTCGCTGGCAGGGTTGACAACCATCCGGACCTCCATGCCTACCGCCCGATACTCGTCCAGAAGCCCGGTCAACTGGTCCTGGCTCGCACCGGATGGCCCCTGGTAGACGACCAGCACTTCGAAAGGCTTGTAGTCCTGGCACTGGAGACTGAACAGGGCAGCATCAAGATAGGCGGTGCGGCCCGGGATCGAACGGATGACAACCGACAGGAGGCCGGGAACAGGCAGTATGGATCCGGTCAAGGCGATCACCAGCGACCTTTCGAAAAATGGAAGCCGTGGGCAAAGTCGGCGAAGTCTTGCCCAGCGGCCTCCGGCAGCACCTTGGCCTCGCGACCCCAGCGCTCGAGCCGCCGCATCTCGTCCGGCTGAAGGACCTGTCCAGCCGTATCCAGCATGACCTGGCCGAACTCGGCGTTGCCGAAACGCCGGGCAATCTTGTAGCCCGAGATGAGCAGGTGCTTGCGCTCGAAGGCATCGTCGCGCTCCTTGCGCGTGACGTCGTGATGCACGATGGCGGCAGGCACGACATAGCAGTCGAGGCCCGCCAGTCGTGCACGCCAGCTCAGGTCCACATCCTCGCAGTACATGAAGAAGTCGTCGCTGAAGCCTCCCAGCGAATCATAGACGGCACTGGGCACCATCAGGGCACAACCACTGCACCAGGGCGTCCGGAAGTCCTGCTCGTCATAGGGCTTGGGATGCTCCCGCGGGAATTGCCGGGCCTCGAACAAGCCACGGAAGTCCCGGGATGCCGCAAAGTCCACCATCGCGCCAACGGCCCGGTGATGATAGACGCTGTCGGGATTCACGCAAAGATGCAGCCATGCACGATCTCCCATCAAGCTGCCGCAGGCCTTGAACAGAGCGTTGTGGGCACGGCCAAAGCCGACATTCTCGCCGGAGAGACGCACCAGGACCTTGCCCGTGAGCCCGAGGTCCTCGAGCAAACCGTCGAGTCCTGCCAGGCTGGACCCGCCGTCGTTGTCCATGAAAGCCAGGTAGAGACGGACGTCGCCGGAAAGATGTTGCCGCGCCAAGGATTGCAGGCAAGGCCTCAGGAGTTCCATGGGCGTCCGGTAGAGCACCACGGAAGCCACCACGACATGGCGACCGAGGATCGCCCCGGCTGACCCGGCTTCAAGGGACAACATGCGCGTTAATTCCATCACTTGGCACAGCTAATAACAATTCCGGCAAACATTTCGCCACCTTTAATTTCATTGCACTATACACAATAAAAACCTACCGAGAAAATCCAAAAACGGAAACAGAATTAAAATCCTTCAACTTAAGCGCGCGTTTTTCAATAAAATGCCACGAAGCCAATGACAAAAAGAAAACAACCGGACAGGCAATCCAAAACAAATGCCATTGACGAACATCTTCCCCAAAAATATGACTTACTGCCTGCTGCACAGGAAAACCGTATAAATATATCCCATATGACAAATCACCGTACCTTGAAACACCGGAAAATAGCGGACTATCAACCAGCGCAATTGACAATACAAAATACGGAAGAATCATCCCAAGAAAAAATTGCTGAGCAGCGACATCAAACTTAATACTAATAATGATCGCAAAAAGAGCGACCCCCAGCTGAAGGTTCGGCCTACCAAATCCTCCAAGAGCAATAAATGCGCCAGAAACAAAAAATGGCGCAACTTCAGCAAGCGAATAAAGACTATTGCCCCAAAAAACCAAAGAATTGCCGTGTGGCACCGAAACAACTAAAGCACCGCCAATAGAAACTATAGATGCAACAGAAATAGCGAAATATCGATTTTTTCCAAGTAAAACAATAAAAGGTGTCAAGATATACATTGCAAATTCAGCAGGAAGACTCCATAAACTTCCATTTACCGCCAAAGGATATTTATTTCCCTCAAATACCCCTGGAAGAGAGAACGAAATAACAAAAATTGCGTTCATTAGATAAGAAACAATTAGATCGCTGCTAAAATAGGAACTAAAATCCAAGCTTGTAAACATAGGACCAAGCAAAAACGTGGACGCCAAAACAACTATCCATAAAGCTGGGAATATACGTAGAGATCGGCGCCAAAAAAATCTCAACGGGTTCGAATCCCTCTTCCAGCTACCAGCGATCAAAAACCCACTAATCGCGAAAAAAACTTTCACACCCAAAGCCTGAACACTATTACCCATTAGCCCAGGCGATAACTCCCCGGCGAGCGCAAAGGAATGCCCATAAAGCACCATCAATGCGGCAAAAATTCGCAAAGCATCGAAATTATTTTGTCGTTCTACTTGCATCCAAATACCCTTAAGGAATATCAATATCAATCAGCGACACACACTGCCGACATAAAATAATCACGTCCACCTCATGCCATCAAACATTGGCATCACACCAGGGATCACCTTCGCATAGCCCAAGCAGGCGACCGGCAAGCGCCGGAGAACGTAACCTGCCGACTTGCGGACCAGCAGGCGCGGACCGCCCTCGCGCCAGGCACGGACGATACGGGTCCACGCCCTGGACCACGCCGGACGGAACTTGTGGGCGTAGGCCCCGGAAACCGACCAGACGGGACGCGGGGTGGTCCACGGTGCCCGGCAATAGGCCACAAGGGGCCGCGCGACGACGGACCAGCGCAGCGCCTCGCGATGGGCCACCACGCGGGACCGGATATCGGCCCGTGCAGCGCGGTCCTCGGCCATCTCCGTGATCACTTCTGTCCAAGCCTCGACGGAACCATAGGGCAAGACGCGTCCGAGGCCCAGTCTCTCGACCTGTTCGGCCATGCTGTCGCCCTCTGTCGTCAGGACAGGCAGACCCGCCCAGAAATAATCCAGAACCCGCGTCCTGAAGGCAAAGCGGGTCTCGAGGGCATCGAAGTGGCTCGAAATGCCCAGGTCCGACTCAAGCAGATAATCCTGCCGGCGAGCGTAGGGCACCCAACCCTCGTTGAAGAAGACGTGGCTCCCCGTCAGGCCCAGTTCATCCGAGAGCGCACGCGCCCTCGCAGTCATCGACATCTCGGCCAGCTCGGGATTCGGCGGTCTGGTTCCGAGGAAGACCAGCTTCACGTCGGAGCGCGTACGGGCCACTTCCGCCACGGCCCGGATCACCGTCAACGGATCGAACCAGTCCCAGATGCCGCCGCCCCAGAGCAGGAGGGTGTCGTCGTTGCCGATGCCGGGCACCACGCCCCGCAGGACCGGCTGTCCGGAGGGAACGGGGGGCAGGTCCTGCACGCCGAAGGGCACGACGTCGATCAGCGAGCGAAAGGAAGGATCACGACCCGACAACTCGGGCGTCAGGCGACCGAGGGCGCAGAAGCGCCCCAGATACATGTCCCGTTGACGCTCCGAGGCACAGATGAAGAAGTCGGCCTGGTCCATCTGCTCGTTCTGGATGTCCCACAACTCGACCAGTTGGGCGCGCCCCTCGGCAGAAGTCAGATCCAGCTGGGGATAGGCCTCGAAGACGAACGGATCGTACATGTCCATCACCAGCCGCTTGCCCAGCTGCCCCAGGCGCGGGAACCGCCGGAGCATCAGGCCCTGCAACACCAGGACATCCGCCTCGGCAGCCAGTCGGAAGAGGTGGTGATGGTCCTCTGCGCATGAAAGGACAGGAAATCCCGCGTCGACTGGCGCGCCGAGCGGCAGCATCGTCACGAGCGTCACGGAACAGGTCGCGTGGAGCTGCCGGGCAAGTTCGCAGGCCCGGATGCCCGGTCCGGCCATCGCCGGACCGATCCGCTCATGCGTGATGACGAGGACTCGGGTCAAGGTGTCACACCCCGGTCCCGGCCAGATGGGCCTCGTACTGGGCCAGCACGTCCTCGCAAGGCCCGACCGCACGCAGGACGCCACTATCGATCCAGGCCGCCCGACTGCAGAGCTCGGCCACCTGACCGTGGCTGTGAGACACGAAGATGATGGTCCGGCCCTCGCGACGGAAGCCACGGATGCGCTCGATGCACTTCTTCTGGAAGGCGGCGTCGCCGACCGCAAGCACCTCGTCAATGATGAGGATCTCGGGTTCCACGTGCACCGCGATAGAGAAGGCAAGCCTCATGTACATCCCGCTCGAATAGGTCTTGACCGGCTGATCGATGTGGTCGGCCAGTTCGGCAAAGGCGACGATGCGGTCATAGCGCTCGGCCACCTCCTTGCGGCTGAGGCCGAGGATGGCGCCATTGAGAAAGGTGTTCTCGCGGCCGCTGAAGTCAGGATGGAAGCCCGCGCCCAACTCGAGCAACGCGGACACCTTGCCGTGCACATCGACGGTGCCGCGGGTGGGCTTGCTGATGCCCGTCAGCAACTTGAGCAGGGTACTCTTGCCCGACCCGTTGGTCCCGATGATCCCGAAGCTCTCGCCGGGTTCGATACGGAAACCGACGTCCTGAAGCGCCCATGTGCGCGGCCGCTCCGGCAGTCGTCCACGCAAAGCCTCGACCACGGCCTCCTTGAGCGTCCGAGGCCGCTGGCTGGCCAGCGCATACTCCTTCCAGACGCCGCGAACCTCCACGCTGCCGATGTCCGTCGTGGCCGTCACCGCCATCAGACGACCTCCGCAAAGATGAACTTGCGGCGTCGGAAGAAAAGCCATCCGAGCAGCACAATCACGATGGTCTCGAGGGCCGCGAGGGCCAAGGCAGGCGAGCCGGGCCATTGCCCCTTCAGGAACAGGTCCTGGTAAGCGGAGACCAGCGGCGCCATCGGATTGACATGGATCAGCCACGCATAATCCGATGGCAGCATCGACAGGGGATATACCACTGGCGTGAGGTAGAACCACGCCATAAGCACGGGCCCCAGCAGTTGCTCCACATCCTTGTAAAAGGCATTGAGCGTCGCGAGGAACAGATTGACGCCCAGCGTCAGCAAGAACTGCAGCGCCATAAGCAAGGGCAGGCCCAGGATTGCCCATCCCGGCCCCAGGCCTTCCCACGCCAGGAACAGACCGAGGACGGGCAGCGAGAAGAGAAAGTTGACCCAGTTGGTCGACACGGAGACAAGTGGCAGGATCTCGAGCGGGAAATAGACCTTCTTGATGAGGTTGGCATTGGCCGTGATGCTGGCCGTACCGTTGGCAAGGGAGGTCGAAAACCAGGTCCAGGGCAACAGGCCCGTGAAGAGCATCAGGGCGTAGTGCGGCACCTGGATGCGCATGAAAACCGAGAAGACGAGCGAATAGATGCCCATCAGCAGCAGGGGATTGAGCAGGCTCCACAGGAAGCCGAGGAACGAGCCCCGGTAGCGGGCACGAACCTCGCGCTCGACAAGGCCCAGGAACATTTCCCGGTAGGCCAGCCAGGGACGTGTCGTCAAGGAAACATCCGGAACAGAACAAGGGTATGAGGGAAAGACCGGAGTTCTAGGATACCAGCCGCTGCAGGGGCCGGGCAAACGCCGCGCGGGCGCGCGGGCGGCCGTGGTACGGTTGCAGGCGGATGCACGCCCCGACCCCGATGGCCTCCGCCGTCCGGCACCCGACCGGCTGGCTGGTCGTCGTGCTGGCCTTCGTGCTGATCCAGCAGATGGCCTGGCTGGCAGCCCTGCCACTGTGGCAATCGCCGGACGAACCGGCCCACTTCCATTACGTCCAATACCTGGCCGAGACGGGCCGCCTGCCCCGCTTCGACCGCAGCCGCCCCACGAACGTGTCGTCGCCCGAAGTGGCCTACACCGAACGCGAGGCCCACCTCAACGACGCGGCCTTCCACGCCGATCACCGGCCCGTAACGGGCTCGTCGGCAATGGGTCCCGGGGAGGAGCGGCTGGCGCAGTCGCCCCCGCTCGATCGCCTGAATGACGGCAACTCGACAGCCGCCCCCTACCCGCCCGCCTACTATGGCCTCGCCGCCGGCGTATACCGGGTCTTCGGGAACGCCGACATCCTGACGCGTGTCTTTGCCGTGCGGGCGCTGTCGACCGTGTTCGTGCTGCTGACGGTCCTGATGGCCTGGCTGCTGGCTGCCGAGGTCTGGCGCCAGTCGTTCATCCGTGCGGCCTTCGCCCTGATCGTCGGCAGCCAGCCGATGTTGTCGATGATGGGCGTCTCGGTCAACAACGACGCCATGCTCGTCGCGGCGGCAAGCGGCCTCGCCTGGTTGCTGTTGCGTTCATGGCGCGTCGAACCGGGCGTTGCCACGGGACTCGGGATGGGACTCTGCCTCGGCATCGCGTGGCTGACCAAGCCCCAGGGCATGGTCCTCGCCCCCTTCATCCCCCTCGTGACAGCGGGCTTCGCATGGCATCTCGGACGCTCCCCGGGCTCGTGGTTCCGCGTGATGGGTGGCGCGGCCGCCGGCACCGCATTGCTTGTCGCCCCCTGGCTCGGGTACTTGCAGCAGGCCTACGGCACCACGCTGCCGGCCCTGGGTGGGCTATCGCCGACGCCCATGACAACCTTGCCCCGCTATCTTGCCGAACACGTCCTGCAGCCCGGCCTGTCGCGCACGCACACGTTGTGGGTCGAGCAGTACTGGGGCACTTTCGGCTGGTTGGACACCCGGACCCACGATCTGGCCTACCGCATCGCCGAGGCCTTCATGTGGGTCGGGGCCTTCGGGGCGTGGCGCCTCGCCCGCCGGGGCACGGCCGCGCAGCGCGCGATGCTGGCAGCCTGCCTCGTGCTGACGGCCGGGTTCCTGGCCGCGCTTTATGCCGCCGAGTACCAGGTGGTGCGCGGCACGGGCATCCCGATGCTGCAGGGACGCTACCTGTTGCCCGTGGTGTTGCCGCACTTGCTGATTGCGTTCGTCGGTTGCCTGGGCCTGGCCCGTCCGGAACGCCGGGGGCTCGTGGCCGGATGGCTCGCCGCCGGCTTCGTCGCCTTCCAGGCGCTGAGCCTGCTGCGCGTGCTGGAGCGCTACTATGCCTGACACGGGAAAGACCCTTCGTCCGGGGCTCACGCTCCTCATCCTGCCGATCCTGCTGATGGCCGGCATGGCCGTCCTGCAAGCCTTTCAGCTCGGGACCGAGGCTGCAGAAGGGGCGGGCGATCTCGCCTGGCCGGACTACTTGCTCCGGCGTATGGGCCAATACAAGCCCGCACTGTTCAAGCCGCCTGCCAACGGCCTTCTGCTGGGCGCCTACCTGCTGTGCTCCATGGTGATGGCCGGCGTGTTCGCCACCCACGGCCTTCGCCCGACGACGGAACTCCCCGAGGATCCGGACCATGCCTGACACATCCCGGACCTTCGACGTCTCGGTCATCGTGCTCAACTACCAGGGCCGGGACGTGATCGAGGCATGCCTGCAGTCGCTTGCGGCCCAGACACTGCCGGCCCGCGAGGTCATCGTCGTCGACAATGCCTCGCCGGACGGATCGGGCACGCTGGCCGCCGAAACCTGCCGGCGACTGGGCTACCGGTTCGTTGCCAGCCCGACCAACGACGGCTACTCTGCCGGAAATGCGCTGGGCATCCGCGAGGCCAACGGCAAGTGGCTGCTGCTCCTCAACAACGATGCCGAACTCGACCCCGGGACGCTCGCCGCGCTCGATGCCGCCACCGAGCGCCACTCCGACGTCGCCATGTTCGCGACGTGCATCGTCAGCCACGAGGATCCCGGGACCATCGACACCCTGGGCATCGCCCCCTACCTCGACGGCATGAGTCGCGGCCTCGCGAGGCTGGAACCGGCCGCTCGCCACCGTGAACCGCGCGAGGTCTTCGCGCCCAGCGGCTGCGCCGGGCTCTACCGGCGCGACGTCTACGAGGCTTCCGGCGGACTTCCGGAAGTCTTCTTCGCCTACTGCGAGGACTTCGACCTGGGCCTGCGCTTCCGTTGGATGGGGCACCGCTGCCAGTATGTGCCCGACGCCGTCGTACGTCACCACTACTCGGCGGCAGCAGGTCGCTACTCGGCCTTCAAGGCCTACCTCGTCGAGCGCAACCACCTGTGGGTCCGGCTGCGCCTGCTGCCGCTCGGCATGGTGCTGGCCAGTCCCTGGCACAGCCTCGTGCGCTACTTCCTGCAGGCCTGGGGGGTGATTACGGGGCGGGGTTCGGCGGGCAAGTTCCGTCAGGAGGGCGGTGGCGCCGCCGAGCTGGCGGGGATCCTCATCAAGGCTTACGTGGACACGGCACGAGCCTTGCCGCGGCTGCTTGCGGAGCGGCGGCAGCTGCGCAACCTGCGCCGGGTCAAGGCGGCCGAAATTCGTACGGCGATCAAGGCCCTGGGCCTGTCCGCCCGCGAACTGGCGCTCAAGGACTGAAGCCCATTGGTGTTGCCAGAGACGGATGAACGACCCGGAAGGGCGAAGGCCCGCGCCTTGGCCCGCACGCTGCCGTGGATCGGCACGGCCCTCGTGCTCGTGCTGGTGCTCCAACGCGTGGACGTGCAGGAATCGTGGCGCATCCTGAGACTGGCCAGGCCGGCCCCCCTGGGTGCCGCCCTTCTGGGCTGGGCCTTGATCCAGGCAGCGAGCATCCTGCGCTGGTGGGGGGTCGAGCGCCTTGCCGGGGATGCCGGCGTCACGATGCGCGACCTGACCCGCAGCCACCTGGTGGGCATGAGCGTCAACCTCTTCCTGCCCAGCGGTTTCGGTGGCGACATCGCCCGGGCCCTGCGACGACGCAGCGAGGCCCGTGGCCTGCTGCGCGCGGCGGGCGGGGTGGTGGCGGACCGCTTCCTCGCCCTGCACGCCTTGCTCGTCGCGGCGGCCATCGGCATCACGGCGACTCCTGCCCTGCAACAGCGCGTGTCCCCGCAGATGCTCGCCGGCCTTCTGGTCCTCGGCAGCCTGCCGTTTGCCTGGCCCTGGCTGCAGGCTTGGCGCCGACGTACCGCCCCGCCGACGGCCTCGCAAGCAGGCGGCACGCTGGCCCTGTGGGTCCTGTCGGTCCTGATCCAGTTCGCCAATGCCGTCGTCCACGCCTGGCTGCTCGACGCCTTGTGGCCGGGCGTGCCGCGCGGCTGGATGCTGGCCGTCATCCCGGCGATGAGCCTGCTTGCGAGCTTGCCTGTTTCCATTAACGGCCTTGGTGTGCGGGAGGGCCTGCTGATGCTCTGGCTTGCGCCCGTAGGCGTGCCCGAGCCGGTAGCCCTGGCGCTGGGCGTGCTCAGTCTCGGCCTGCTGGTCGCGGCCGGGCTGGCCGGCGGTCTGGTCCTGCTGGGCGAAGCACTGGCTCCATCTCGCGCAGGCATGGCCTAGTATGGACCCTGTCATGGAACTGCGGGCACCCCGGATGGCCCCGACCCCCGACGCCTGGCCCGACGGGGACGGCGTTGCCTTCGTCGTGCCGGCCTTTCGCGAGGAAGCCAGCATCGCCGGCGTCATCGCCAGCCTGGCCGCAGCTTTCCCCAAGGCGCGGATCATCGTCGTCAACGACGGTTCTCCCGACGAGACGAGTCGCACGGCCCGAGCGACGGGTCAGGCGACCGTCCTGGACCTGCCCGTCAACCTGGGGATCGGTGGGGCCGTCCAGACCGGGTTCAGGCACGCGCTGGCCTGCGGCGCCGACGTCACGATCCAGGTCGACGGTGATGGCCAGCATCCCGCCGATCAGATTCGCCTGCTGCTCGACGCGATGGCCGCTTCGGATGCCGATGTGGTCGTCGGCTCGAGATTCCGGGGCATCACGTCCTTCCGCTCGACACCCTTGCGGCGTCTGGGCATCGGCCTCCTGCGCCTGGCCAACCGACTCGTGGGCGGGGTCGACATCGCCGACAGCACGTCGGGCTTCCGTGCCTACAACAGCCGTGCGCTGGCCTTCCTGGCCCAGCACTACCCGCCCGACTACCCCGAGCCGGAAGCCGTCGTGATGCTTGCCCGAGCAGGTTTCCGACTGCATGAGACCGCAGTCGTCATGACCGAGCGCCACGCCGGACAGTCCTCGATTCACGGCTGGCGGTCGGCGTACTACATGGCCAAGGTCCTGCTGGCGATAGGCCTGCACGCCTTCCGCCCGAGGAGTCCCCGCTGATGGGTGCCGCCGGAGTCGATACGGGACGCATCCAGATCCTGGCCATCGTCGGCAGCCTGGCGGCACTGGTGCTCGTGGGTCGGCTACTGGTGCGCCGCCGGCTGCGCGAGGAAGTCGCCCTGCTGGCGCTGGCCATCGCCCTTGTTTTCCTCGTTCTCGCCACGTGGCGGCCCTTGCTCGAGCAACTGGCCTTCGCGGTGGGCATCGCCTACCCACCGGCCGCCCTGCTGCTGATCATGGCGAGTGGCGCCTACGCCATGCTGCTGCACCACGCCATCGTCCTCACCCGGCTCGAGGAGCGCCAACGCACGCTCGTCCAGGAAGTCGCCCTGCTCCGCCACGAGCTGGAGACGCTGCGTGCGGCCCGGCAGCCCGGAACCACCCCGGCAGGACCCGCGTGACACGCCTCCTCGTTGCCACGGATGGCGTGCTGGGCCCGAGGATGACAGGTCCGGCGATCCGTGCCACGGAACTGGCCCGCGTCCTCGCCGAAGACGGCCATACCATTGTCCTCGCCAGCACGCTGCCCGGCACGCCGCCCCCCGGCCTGCCTGCAGCCGTCGAACTGGACACGGGCTGCGGGCCAGCAAGACTCGCGAGGCACGCCGCCGAAGCGGACGTGGTCGTGACAGGCGGCTTCGTGGCGGCGCATCATCCCGGCCTGGTCGCACGAGCCCGACACCTGGTGCTGGACCTGTACGACCCCATGCTGCTCGAAGTCCTCGCCAGCGCGGAATCCACGCCGATGAGGCGCTGGCGGCTGCTGGAACAACGCCGCTGGCTCGCATGGCAGATGGCGCGGGCAGATACCTGCCTCGTGGCCAGTGATCGGCAACGCGACTACTGGACCGGTCGGGCCTGTGCGCTGGGGTTGCTGACGCCCGAGCGCCACACGGCCGACCCCGGCCTCGATCGATTCTTCCTCGAGGTGCCCTTCGGAATCCCCGAGGCACCGCCTGTCGCCGAGGAACCCGTCCTGCGGGGCCTGTTGCCCGGCGTGGGTCCGGACTCCGTCGTCGCCCTGTGGTATGGCGGACTCTGGGACTGGTTCGACCCGCTGACACCCTTGCGGGGCGCAGCGGCACTTGCGCAGGACCATCCCCGCCTCAAGCTGGTCTTCCTGGCAGGCAAGCCGCCGCAGGCAGGCAGCCCCCGGCATCGACGCCTTGAGGAGCTTCGCGGCGAAGCTACTCGGCTCGGCACCCTGGGCAAGCAGGTGATCCTCGTGGAAGACTGGGTCCCCTATGCCGATCGGGGCCGGTGGCTGCTCGAGGCCGACGCCGGCATTTCGGCCCATCGGCTCAACCTCGAGACGCGATTCTCCTACCGAACCCGTCTGCTCGACTTCCTCTGGGCCGGACGGCCCATCATGACCACCCTCGGCGACGGCTTTGCCGATGCCGTGATGCGTGACGGGCTGGGCTGGGCCCTGCCCGAGGCGGACCCCGCGGCCTGGTCGCAGGCCTTCGAGGCCTTGGTGCGCGACGCCTCGGCGAGGCAGGCCATCGCGGGTCGGGTAGCTGCCGCGGCAACCCGGCATCGCTGGTCGGAAGTCAGCCGGCCGCTGCGCACCTATGCCGCCGCCCCGTGGCAGGCGGCCCACAAGCGGGGCGCGTGGCCGCCCCCCCTGCCCCGATGGGCCGGGTGGCCGGCCAAAGGCCTGATCAAGGTCGTTTCGGACTGAGTCCCAGCAGGCGCACCACCTGCGCCATCGCCGCGCTCTCGGGCCCGATCAGTCCCCTGAGGGCAGGATGGTCGAGCAAGGGCAACCATTGATCACGCTGCTGACGCAGCGCACGGACCTGGGCCAATGCCTCTTCGTGGTCGGCCTCGGGAAGGCGGCGCGGCAACAACGACGGCACACGGGACATCGCTCCGGCCAATACCGTGGCCATCTGGCGGCCCTTGCCCGCGTCACCGAGCACCTTCAGGCGCTGTCCAGCCAGCAGACCGAAGGCCGATGCGAGCCAATCCTCACGGGAGGCGCCTGCGGTCGCGCCGGCCGCCACATGACGGCGAACGCCCTCGTCAAGCAGGGTCTCGTGCATGAAGGCAGCCGCCATGGCCTTGGCCGTATGCACGGGGTGTCCCGCCGAAACGTAGCCGGCTGCGACGAAAAAGCCCATGTGGTAGGCTTGGTGGGGCGAACCGTCGGCATAGGCCGGGTCCAGCGTGCCCGCCGAGCGCGTGGCGTCGACGGCCAGTCGGGGGTGGCGAGGGTCCTCGATCTTGCCCAGGCGCGCCATCTCGACGAGCATCCTCGTGCTGCCCCCGTCGACCTCGGCCAGCTTGACGATATCCGCGGGCCGAAGAATCGCCATGCTGGCGACGGCCATCGCGGCATCGGCCCGGGCGGCAGGGGAGGCGTGACCGGCACCGGCCGTCACCTCGCGCCAGGCCGTCTCGTGGGCCAAACGGGTCAGCTGGACGGCATCCAGGCCCTCGGCCGCCCCTTGCCTCAGGGCCGCCTCCGTCACCCCGAAGGCATGACGCAGGGCCACCTCATCCGGGCGTGAGCGCCTGTCCCGGCGCCGCATCGAGCGTTCTTCGGCCAACGGTGGCAACGGCGGCGGGGAGGGCGGCAGACGACGCTGCTTCGTTCCGTTGACTTCCATGGTGGCTCAGCTACCGCCAGACCCTGAACGACAGACCGCGACGACCACCCGGGAACTGGTGCCGCCAGACCAGCAAGGTATCGGCACCGACGGATGACACTTCGGGCCTGTCCTCGACGTCCAGGCTGGCCCGCCGCGGATCCGCCCCCCGGGGGACCCAGTTGAGTTCGGCAAAGGTCCCGTTGGTCAACGGATCGAGGCGCTCCTCGCCCGAGCGGGTCTCCGGCTCCTCGACGGGTCGGCGCCCCGTCGTGTCGAGGCGCGCGCCCCGGATCTGGCGAAGCGTACCCTGCACGAAGGTCCAGGCCGTCATGAACTCGCGTCCGTTCCACGTTCCTGTCATATCCTCACGGCGACCGGGGCCGCACGGGAAACGCACGTCGGCATCCAGGCAGGACCCGCCCGCCGGCTCATCCGAGGTGAAGAGGCGACGGCGACGCTGCAGGTCTCGAGGCGACCCGTCGGGATTGAGCTCCCGGAAGGCCAGTTCACGGCTGTTGGAACCCTTCAACGGCACCCCCGCGAGCAAAAGTACGTTTCGACCATCTGCCGAAGCCAGCAGGCGCACGCTGTCAATCAACTGGTCATTCGCCGTGCCGTAGATATCCTCGGTCGACAGGGCCTCACGCCCCAGCGGCAGGAAGGTGACGGGCTCGGCCGGCACCGAGGCCGAGGGTCTCAGGCGTGCCCCATTACGGTCCAGTTCGACCAGTTGGACCATGGCCGACGGCCGCAGGTCCGTGCGCTGGGACCAGGCGATGAGCAGGTGAGGGCCCACCCAGGCCCCGGCCATCGACAAGGTGGGCCAATTGGAGGCCGCCTGTTCGGAACCGTTGATGGCCTGGATGGGAAAGGGCTTGGTCGCCAGCGGCTGTCCAGAGCTGCCGAAGGGCATGCCGTAGATGCGCGGATGAGGGCGCTTGGCGCCCGTATCGCGCGTATCCAGCCACGCCACCAGGAAGAGGCCGTCCGGACTGCCCACGAGCACGGGGTCTATCGAGCCCGTGGCGAGGCGGGCCGCCCCGACCAGGGTCTCGCCCTGCAATGTCAGATCCGAGGTCACGGCGCACCGCACGATACGCAAGGCACTGGCAGGATCGAGGCCCGGCTCCGCCACCCCGCTCGTGCTGCGCAGCAGGATGGTGGCCGTCCCACCGGCCACGTGCATGCCCGCAAGGTCCAGGCGGCCCGCTGCGCCCCCCGTGGAAAGAGGCACCGGGCCGTCCATCATCAGGCCGTCCGGCGCCTCGGGTGATCCGAGGTACAGCCTTGCGGCGTAGAGGGTGTCGTTGCCGCTGGCGTTGCGATCGACATAGGCCAGCATCCAGCCGTCCTCCACGGGGGCCAGCCTGGCCTCCTGCACGTCCTGACCCACAGAGGGCAAGAAGGCGCGCTGGGGCCCCAGGACGTGGATGGCACCGGCCCACGGGTTCCCCGGGGCACCGGGCTCAGGGAATGCGGCCGCAATCTCGGGCACCATCCCGCGAGCGGAAACCCGCAGGCGCAATCGGCCCCGGGGCAAGTCGACGGGCAGGCGGAATCGCAACGACGACGTGCCGTCAAGCTCATCGAGCCACTCGAGCGGCGTCACACCCAGCGCAACCGTGGCATCCCCGCCGATCGGCACGACCTCGAGTCCTCCATTGCCCCCGGGCAGGCCGAAGTGAACTCCTTCGAGCGACACCTCGGTCTCGCCGGGATAGCCTCGCGAAGGCCTGACCTTGTCGATCCGGGGCATCAGGAAGGCGACGGAATCCGAGCTCTCCCCCGTGGCCTTGTACAGTTCGAGGACCTGGCGGACCCGCGCGTTCCTGCGCCAATCCAGCAACTGCCATTCGCTGGCGGCAATCAGGCGCGTGCCGAGGTACCCATAGGCCCGGCACAGGGTGTCCCGTGCCGAAGGGACCACCACGAGGCGAAGGTCGGACTGGCCCCGGAAAAGCACGACGGGCGGCCGCGGCATCTTGCCTGCGGCATCGCGGAAGTGCAACTCGAGCCTGTCGACCTGGGCCGGCATGGTGGCCAGGCGACGCGGCCACGAGACACGGAACACGCCCTCGCCAGCCGTCTCTCCCGCGACCACGGCGACCTCGGGAAGCGCGGGCAGGGCCGGCAAAGGGTCGGCGCCGGCAGCCGCGACAAAGGCCTCGGTTGCCGGCCCCGGTACACGCGTGCACGCGGGAACAGCAGCCAAGGGGGCCAGGGCGGCAGCCACCACCAGGAGGCGTTGCATCAGGCGCGCGATCACCGACGGCCCCCGGGCAGCGCGAGAATCTGCAGTTCGGTCTCGCCCGGGTGGTCGATGATACTCAGGTCCGCGACACCCTTGAGCTCGGGCCTCCGGATCATCGTCGCCACGACGGTCACGGGCCCCGTCGCGGCGTCGACATCCGCCCTGAAGACGCCTGCCTGCACATAAGCGGGCGTCCAGATGAAGTCGGAGACGGATGCCGTCGCCGTGTCCTTGTTGCGCTTGCGTACCGTGACGGTATAGCGCACGGTCGTCGGTTCGATGGGTTGCAAGTTGTCCGGGGGTGGCAGCGAAACGGTAGCAAGCGCCGGGCGCAGGATGACGGCCTCGAAGGGAGAGGTCAGCACCTGGTCGGGGGGCGAGACCGAGCCCTCGCTGAGCAGCACGGGGATCTCCCGGGACTCGTAGCCGTCGGCCTCGAAGAGCAGGCGGTAGCTGCCCAGCTTGAGGCCATCGAAGCGATAGCCGCCGAGATCATCGGTGGGCGTGGTGTAGCGGCCGATCCCCTGCAACAGGCTGACGCGGATGTCGCGATGGAGGGTCCGGTCATCGCGGCGAACCTGACCCTGGATGCCGAAGGTGCCGTTGACACCCGCGATCCTGGAGTCGACAGGCACACGGTTGGGCGGCTGGGCGACCTTGTCCCGGATCGCGGGTGTCGGCGTGGCCGCAGCCCCCAGACCCGCGGTGAGGCGCGGGCAGCCGCCAAGCACCGGCATCCCCAGCAAGGGCACCAGGACGAACAGGAACCGCCAAGCACGCGTCACGAGGGGCTTTGTACCCCGCACATGCTATCCTGCCCCTCTGATGCGCCTGCCGGTCCGTCTTGCCCTGCTGTCACCGATGGTGGCCGTCCTGATGCTCGCGGGTGCCCCCCCGGCCCGTGCGTGGGAGAGGGATGACCTGATCCTGCGCGGCGTCCTGCGGGACGTGCGGTGGCTCGATCGACACAGCCGGATTCAGGTCCCGTCCCGCCCCATGGACGACCCGGAACCGCCTCGCCTGTTCATCGACAGGTTGCCCGGCGACGTGACGTCTGCGCGCGAGATCCTTGCCACCTACATCGAGGAGCCGCAATGGCCCGGCGACGAACCGCCCGCCGGCGGCCCCCTCGATGCGTGGTTCGGGGGGCCCGACGGATGGCAGCACGGCTACCGGCACCTGGCCGGGGGCGTCATACGGCTCGGCCGGGCTCCCGCCGAGGCGGCGCGTCACCGCAAGGAGTCCCTCGCGGCCTTTGCCCGCGGAGAGCTCTATTGGGGCTTCCGCCATCTCGCCCGCAGCCTGGCCTATGTCTCCGAGATGGGAGAACCCCTTCGGACCGTCCCGATGCCCCTGCGGCTCCTGCCTGAGGTCAAGTTCCGCAGCCATCGGTATGCCACCCTCCAGGACAACCTGATCTCGGCGTACGAGCGCGCCGTGCGACTCGAGATGCAAGCCGAGCTCAAGGTGGATCGCGGCCCCCTCCTGAAGGCAGTCCGCACGGCGCCCCGCCTCAAGTTCGAGGATGTCGACACAGCGACGCGTGCCCTTGCGCTGTATGCCTCGGGCCGGGGCGAGGAACTGTGGGGCCAGGTGCTGGACTGGGCGCCCAGGCGCCTTCGCGACCGCAAGGCCATCGTGCGGGGCAACGCCCGCGACCTGCGTCCGGGCCCCCGGACGGAAGGCTGGGAGGACCTCCTCGAGCACAGCGCCCGCAGCCTCGAGGTCACGGCCTCGACCCTGCGGGCCATCCTGGTGCTGACGGAACGGGAGAGTCGTCCGACCGCGGACGAGGACTGAACGGCCAAGTCCCCCTTGACGCCCCTGTCCGGCGCCCGGACCATGAGTGCTTTGCGATGTTTGATGCCCTGAGCGAGAAATTGCAGGGCCTGTTCCGGTCCCTTGGCCGGAAGGGCACCCTGACGGAGGAACACGTCTCCGAGGCCTTGCGCGAAGTACGCCGGGCCTTGCTGGAGGCTGACGTGGCCTTGCCCGTGGTCAAGGAACTGGTGCAGCGGGTCAGGGACCAGGTCGTCGGCCAGGAGGTTGCGCCGGGCCTCAATCCCTCGCAGCACTTCATCAAGGCCGTCCACGACGAGTTGCTGAGGCTGCTCGGGGGCGAGCGGGCCCCGCTCGCGATGGGCGGCAAGCCCACCGTCATCCTGATGGTCGGCCTCCAGGGCTCGGGCAAGACCACCACCTCGGCCAAGCTCGCCTTGCACCTGAAGCGCCTGGGTCGCAGGCCCCTGCTGGCCGCCTGCGACACCTACCGGCCGGCGGCAGCCCGGCAGCTCGAGGTCCTGGGCAAGCAGATCGGCGTGCCCGTCGTCCTGGACCCCGAAGCCACCAATCCGGTTCCCATCGCCCTCAAGGCCCGCGAGCAGGCGCGCGCCGACGGCCACGACCTCCTGATCGTCGACACCGCGGGCCGTCTCGCCATCGACGAGGCGATGATGGCGGAGGCCCAGGCCTTCCGCGACGCCTTGCAACCCGAGGAAACCCTGCTCGTCGTGGACGCGATGATGGGCCAGGACGCCGTGCGCACGGCCGAGGCCTTCCACGCGGCGATGGGGCTGACGGGCCTGGTCCTGACCAAGCTCGACGGCGATACCCGGGGCGGGGCGGCCCTGTCGGCCAAGGTCATCACGGGTTGCCCCGTCAAGTTCGCGGGCACGGGCGAAAAAGTCGACGCCCTCGAGCCCTTCCACCCTGACCGGGTCGCGACGCGCATCCTCGGCATGGGTGACGTCCTGACGCTCATCGAGAAGGTCCAGGAGAACGTCACCGAAGAAGAGGCGAAGGCCCTCGAGAAGAAGTTCCGCAAGGCCGAGTTCGACCTCGAGGATTTTGCCACTCAGCTGCGCCAGCTGCGCAACATCGGCTCTCTCGAGAGCATCCTGAAGATGCTGCCCATTCCCGGCCTGAGCCAGGCGCTCGGCAGCGACGGACTGGCGCAGGGAGAGAAGCAATTACGCCGCATCGAGGTCATCCTCGGTTCGATGACTCCCTCCGAGCGGCGAAATCCTGATATAATCCAAGGGTCGCGCAAGATTCGCATCGCGCGCGGCTCGGGCACGTCCGTCCAGGAAGTCAACCGCCTCCTCAAGGAATTTGCCCAGATGCGGCAGATGATGAAGCAGTTTTCGGGCATGCAGAAGCGGATGGGTGGCAAGCGGCGGCTGCCATTCGGCCCACCTGGCAAGTTCCCCGGCCTCCCTGGTTTTCCTTTTCCCCCTCGTTGAGTTTCCCCTTTCGGCTTTCGTCCCGGAGGATCGCATGGTCAAGATTCGTCTCAAGCGCTTGGGCGCCACCAAGCACGCCAAGTACCGCATGGTCGTCGTCGACTCGCGGACCCGCCGCGATGGTCGCGTCCTGGCCGAGGTCGGCTATTACGATCCCCAGCGTGAGCCCGTCGAACTGCGCGTCAAGGAAGAAGAAGCCGTGCAGTGGCTGCTGAACGGCGCCCAGCCCTCGGAGACGGTCAAGACCCTGCTCGGTCGTGCTGGTACGCTGGCGGCCTTCGAGAAGGCCAAGGCTGACGCCAAGGCTGCCAAGGCCGTCTGAAGGTTCGCGCGTGGATCCTTACGAGGCCTTGCTGCTTCACCTGCTGACGCCGTTGGTTGATCACCCGGACGAAGTCCGGATCACGCTCGGACATGAGCGGAACGTGCTGCAACTGCTGGTCACGGTCGCTCCCGGCGATGTCGGGCGGGTCATCGGCCGCTCGGGCAGGACCATTGCTGCCCTTCGGCAGATCGTCAAGGCGGCTGCACAACGCGGTGGCCAGCAGGTCTCCATCGAACTGGAGGAAGCCGTCGCCTGACGGCCGAGGTCTTTCGTAGCCCCCGCACCAAGACAGGGTGCGGGGGCTGCGGCTTTCTGGGATGGCCATGCCCGAAGCGGAAGTCGTGGTGGATGCCCACGCCCACCTCGGCAGCCGAGGCGGTCCCCGCCTGCTGCTCGAGCGTTTCGCCCGCCATCCCGGCGAGGCACTGCTGACCAGCCTGCTGACCTGGACCGAGCCCATCGCCCACCCGCTGCTCGACCGTCTGGCGGCCTTCGGGCGCCACGGCTGGCCCCAGGCCCTTTCACGGGCCATGAGCGACCTGGGCTGGCCGCAGGTGCAAGCCATCTTCAGTCGCCTCGACGTGCGGGATCTCGTGGCGGACATGGACCGAAGCGGCATCGCCCACACCTGGATCCACACCCTTGAGCCGTATTTTCCGAGCGAGCCCGTGATCGAGGCTATCTCGGGGTTTCCCGGGCGCTTCAGCCTGTCGGTCGGCATCGACCCCTACCACCCCGATCCGGAGGCCCGCCTCGCCGCGCTGCTGGAACGCCATCCCGTCCATGGCCTGAAGATCCATCCCCAACTGCAGCTGATCCACCCCGGTGACCCACGCCTCGATCGCCTGATGGGCCTGGCAGAGAGACACAGGCTGGCCGTCACCTTCCATACGGGCACCTTTCCGTTCCGGACTTGCGGCTGGGAGGATGCACGCCTGCTGGTGCCGCTCCTGGACGCCTGGAGTCGACAACCGGTGGTCCTCGCCCACATCGGCTGGGACCAGTCTGCCCGTATCCTCGACCTTGCCGCCCACCGTCCCTGGGTCCTCGTCGAGACCAGCTGGCAGGATCCGGCCACGATACGTGCTGCCGTACGACGATTGGGTGCGGACCGGGTACTGTTCGGATCGGACTGGCCCCTGCTCAAGGCGCGCTATGCCCTCGCCCACGTCCGCAGGGCGCTGCCCCCGGGGCCGGAACGTGATGCGGTGCTCGGTGGCAACGCCATGCGGCTGCTGGGCCTGAAACGCGTCAGCGCCCCGCCAGCGGCATGAGGCCGGTCACGGACGCAGGCGGTGCGGTCCAGCGAGCCCCCGGGTAGTAGCGCTCGAGGATGGCCGGCGCCGTCATGCCCGCCTCGGCGAAGGCCTTGGCCCCCCACTGGCTCATGCCAAGGCCATGGCCCCAGCCGCCGCCATCCAGACGCCAGCCGGCGGCCAGGCTGGTGACGGTATAGCGCGTACTGCGCCACCCCAGAGCCAGCCTGAGCTTGTTGGCATCAACCCGGACCGCGCCTTCGTTACCCGTCACCGTGAGCCAGCGGGCCCGACCATGCGGGGTTCGGGTCGCCACCTCAAAGCGTTCGGGGACGCCGCAAGACAGCCCGAGCACCTGCAAGCCGCGGCGCAGGGCCTCGGGCGTGAGCTCGACCTGCCACGCGGCATTGGGTGAGGTATCCGTGTCCACCGTTCCGCGCAGGTAGGGTAGGTCCACACCCCATACGGCAAGCCCGTCATCCGTCTCGCCGCCCGAGGAGCTGTGGAAATACGCCTCGATGGGCTTGTCCTGCCAGGTCATGACGACGCCCTCCGTCGCCCGGATGGCCTCATCCGTCAGGGGATGGGCGGCGCCGAAACCACCATAGACCTGGTCCGAAACGGTATCCATCAGGTCGAACCCCATGGCCGCGCGCCGCCCGAGATTGGCGCAGGCATAGGTCCGCGCCGCCACGGCCTGACAGCGAAGGGCCT
>JAYKIS010000012.1:0-4358 GCA_035286125.1 Candidatus Sericytochromatia bacterium | reverse complement strand
CGCCGTCTGGGCCATGGCCCACTACGCGACGGCCGAGGCCGAGCAGTGGTGTCGTCGCGCCCTGCGCTACGAAGCGGAACAGGATATCCTGGCCGCGACACATCTCAGGCTTGCGCGTCACGAAATCCTGGGACGAGTATTCAAGGGCAGAGGGGACCTTCCGGAGGCGAAGGAGCATCTGGGTTGCGCCTTGGCCTACGGAGACCAGCTCGGAGACCACGAAAGCAAGGCTCATATCCTATCCAGCCTCGCGATGGTGGCTGAACTTGCTGGCGACTATCCGGCTGCCAAGACAGCCTATGAGGAGGCAAGGGTCCTCGCCGGCAGCCTTGGATCCGGCTGGGCCTACCTGCGAAGTTCGCTCTACCTGAGCAGGCTCCACTTCAGGAACGGCGACATCCACGAGGCGCTTGCGACTTGCCGTCAGACCCTTGAAAAGGAGGCCATCTGGGGCCATCTGACCGAAGGCGCCTCCTTCCACGCATGGACCATGACATTGGTGCTGATGACCCAGTCCCACGGCGACGCCATCCGCGAAGCCATCGGGAAACTTGAAGAGCAGTTGGCTGGCCTTCGAACACGCGAAGAGTGGGGAAACCTGTTCAACGTGCTCGGCTTCCTCGGGAACGCCTACAACCTCATTGGCCTATACGATCAAAGCCGGGCCTACTTCACGGACTCCCTCAAGGTTGCCATGGCTAGTCTGCTCAGGCCGAACGAAGCCGCAGCCCGCCTGAACCTGGCCCTGCAAGCGCACGCACTCGACGACCCAGACGAGATGCGGCGGCAGGCCCTGCAGGCACGCCTGATCGCGGAAGAAGGGGGCTACAAGCCCATCCAGGCCCTCGCTCATCGCCTCGAGGCACTGGCCGAGGCGCAACCTGAGAAGCCGGATCAGGCCGAGAAGTTCCTGAAGGCAGCCGACGCCATCTGGGCGGACCTGCCCGAGGCCACCCGGGCAGCTTTTGCCGTGCCCGACCTGACTTATCGTGCGTGGGTGGCCCAGGCGCTTGGCCGGGCGGAAGACTGTCTGAATCTGGTCGAGACGGCCCGCGGGTCCCTGCCAGCCGTCGGGGATCGGGAGTACGCGCTGCCACTGGCCCTGCTCCATGCCGAGATCATGGTCCAGCTTCACCGGCCCGGCGAGGCCCGGCAGACAGCGCGAGATGCGCTCGACCTGGCGACCGAACTGGGTCACGCGTCCGGAAGTGCCCAGGCCACGCGCCTGCTTGCGTCACTTGAAATACATTTAAACGACTCGTGACGTCATGCAGGCGCTTCATCAAGCGAGCGTCAAGGATTGCGTGACCGAGATGACCCGCGGCACCGTCGGGACGACATCACGCTTGTCCCTGATGCAGCCCCTCGAGGTCCCTCCGATGAACGTCCTGCCCAACCGCGATACCAGTCGCCGTCATCTGGTCGCGCTCGTCGAGCGGCAGCATCGCCTGGTGCGCCTCGAGGTCCCCGAGATGATTCGCACCGCCAAGCGGCTCGGGGGCAGCCGCCGTCAATTGCTGGCCGCCGTGGCGCACGCCGAGACCCGGCTCGAGTTCCTGAACCGGGTCCGCAGCGTCCTCGTGACGATGCCGATGGAAAGCATCCGGCAGTGGGACATCGCGCCCTTCGAGGCCGAATTCGCCGCGCTCATCCTCGATGGTGCCCGCGAACTGGAGCCCTATGGGGCCTGTACCTTGCCCGAACTCGATGCCCGCCTGGCCGTCCTCGGCCATCGCGCCCGTCACGGTCGCAGCGGCCAGACGGCTTCGCCCGACACCCTGACCAGGCTCCACACCGCCGCGCATGGCCTTGCCACGGCCCTTTGCGAGGTCCGGCAGCAGGGCGATGCGGTCCACGCCGCCGAGGTCGCCCAGATGGCCCAGCACGCGCTGCGCGTGACCCAGACACAGCCCCGTGACACGGAACAGGTCATCGC
This sequence comes from Candidatus Sericytochromatia bacterium, assembly GCA_035286125.1. GTDB lineage: Bacteria > Cyanobacteriota > Sericytochromatia > S15B-MN24 > VGJW01 > VGJW01. The sequence goes on along the minus strand of JAYKIS010000012.1, from coordinate 2,422 downwards.
GTTCGCCCGCCTGCTGAACCGGACCCTGCGCCAATCGGGCGGGGACGACCGCGACCTGGCCGAGGCGCGGCGCAAGCTCGAGGGTCTGGTCAGGTCGCGCGCGGCCTGACGCACGCGACCCGGAAGCCAAGGTCCGACTGGCCCGTTCCGTCGATCGCCGCTGCCGCCTTGAGCAAACGCAGGCGCGTTACCTGCGCCAGGTCAGAGTCTACGCCGTGGGCCAGGCAATATGCGGCCGAGGCGCGCTGGCGTGGTACGCCCGGGGACAGCAGCTCGGGGCGTTGCAGGATGATCCAGCGCCGATGGCCACCATCGGCCAGATTTTCCTGCCAAACGGCTTGGCCGGTCGTACCGGCACCGCCAAAGGCATCGAGCACCAGGTCATCGGGTCGCGTCGCGATGCGGACCAGATGCCGGACAAGCGCCACGGGCTTGGGGTACTCGAAGACTCCCTTCGCGCCCAGCAACGCATCCAGTTCACGACGTGCCGATGCGGTGTCGCCCACCATGTCGCGGGTGAGGAGCGTCGTCGGCACGAGACCGTCCTGGACGTCCGCAAGGTAACGCTTGACCATCGGGTAGCGTCCCGGTCTGCCCCAGACCAGGGCCCCCTCGGCCTCCTTGCGCTTCAGCGTCTCCTCGCTGAAAGCCCAGAAGCGTCCGGTCGGCGGCGGCAGTAACGTCCCCCACGGCGTCGGCAGGCTGTACCGGGCCGAGTAGGGATTGTGGGCGGTCACGGGGTCCAGCTTCCAGGGTCCGCGCGGGTCATCGTCCGGATTGCGGTAGGCTCCGGCATCCGTCCGGGGCAGCAGCACGCGGTCCCATTGCCGGGCATCGCGGGCATAGGCGAGCACATACTCATGACTGACGGAAAAGCCACGCGCCGCGTTCTTGCGGGTATGGACTTTCTCCCACACCAGGGTCGCCAGGAACTGATCCGGCCCGAAGACCTCGTCGCAGAGTTCACGGGCCCGGGGCAACTCAGCATCGTCCAGGCTGATCATCACGGCCCCGCGCGGATGCAGCAACGCACGCACGAGCATCAGGCGGGGCAGCATCATCGACAACCAGGCTGCATGCCGACGCGCCCGCACGGCTCCGTGGCCCGGGTCATCCTCGCGGCGCCCGCGGCGCCCCCCGAAGCGGTCGTCGTAGACCAACGCCTGGCCCGTGTTGTAGGGCGGGTCCAGATAGGCCAGCTTGACCCTGCCTGCATGCTCCGGCAGCAGCAACTTCATGGCCTCGAGGTTGTCCCCCTCGACCAGCAGGTTACGGGTCGACGCCTCGGCCAACCCTGCCTCCGGGCGGAGTTCGAGGACGCCGCGCGGCGGGGTCGTGGCCTCGGCCAGGGCAGCGCGCCGTCCCGGCCACATCAGGCCGTAGCGCTCATCCTCCCCGGTCATGCGTGGACGCTCCCGGCAACGGGCAGCGGGCGCACGTCGATTTCCGGCGCCAACGCCTGCCAACGTGCCGCACGGTCGGGATGGCACGTGAAGAACAGGATCTGGCGCTCCCGGGCGACCGTCGCCAGGAGACGCATCGCCCCCTCGGCACGTTCCGGGTCGAGGTTCACGAGGATGTCGTCCATCAGCAAGGGCAGGGGATGCCCGGGCGCGAACTCGACGGCGAGCGCAAGACGCAGGCACAGGTACAGCAGTTCTGTCGTCCCCCGGCTCAGGCGCGAGACATGACACAATCGGCCCCGGTCCGTCCAGACATATGCCCCATCTGCCTCAAGACGGATCGGCCCACGACAGGCACCGGCCGTGGCCTCTTCCAGCCATCGACCTGCCCGCGTCAGCACGCGGTCCTGGCTCGCGGCCGTGAATCGGCGTGCCGCCTCCTCGACCATCGCGCGCGCGACAACAAGGCGACGCCACTGGTGAAGGGCCTCGTCCCGCGCAGCCACCAGTTCTGCCCGACGTTGCGCCAACATGGCAGCAGAGGGCTGATCCTCGATCCGACGGCATTCCACGGCGAGGCGCGCGACCTCGCGGAGCGCCTGAGCACGATGCCCATCCACCTCGCGCAGCTTCACTTCCAGGCGCTCTCGCTCCTGGGAACGCTCATCCAGGACGGCCGTCCTGACGGCGGCCGAACGGACCCAACGAGCCTGGCGTCCTCGCCGAAGGCGCAAGCCAAGGCCTGCGCCAAGCAACGCCGCGCTCCATCCGAGCAATCCGCTCAGGCTCGCCTTGAGGCCGAGCGTCCCGCCCCAACTCGCCAGAACTGCGGCCAGGGCCAGCAGGCCCCACGCGACACCCGCCCCGAGACGCTCACCCGGAGTCCAACGGGGCGGCGGTTCAGGGTCTGGCAAGGCCTCCAACTGCGCCCGCGCAGCCGCCAGCTCCGTCCACGCAAGCTCCAGCCGTTCGGCCTCGGCTTCGGCGATGTGCCATCTGGCCTCACTGTCCGCATAGAC
>JAYKIS010000011.1:0-18806 GCA_035286125.1 Candidatus Sericytochromatia bacterium | reverse complement strand
GTCGCGACCGGGTCCGTCGTGTTGGGGTGGCGGTCGTAGCGCGGGAAGCTGCTGCTGCTGACCTCGAGCCGCAGGCGCTGGCCGGGCTGGAACACGAAGCTGGTCGGCCACATCCGGACCGTGATGCGGGTGGGCCCGCCGGCCCCCGCGTACCCGCGGCGCACGATGCCCTCGGAAACGTTGCACGCCTCGCCGTTGGCCAGCACGACGACGAGCTTGGCCGTGAAGTCCGTCGCCGGCGCCGTGGTCTCGACCCACAGGTCGGCTTCGACCGGACCCGTGACCTCGAGGGGTTCCCGCAGGACGTCCGTCGCGTAGACGAGCACATCCCGGCGCCCCTCGATGTCGTTCTGGGTCCGGACGCCATTCACGCCCGCAAGCCCCAGCATCGCCCCGCCCCTGCTGGGGACCGGGTCCCGCGGATCGTAGGCATAGGTGTCCGGCCCCTCGTCGCCCGGGGCTTCCCAGGACAGGCGACCACGCCCGGCGGCGCTGTTGGCCGGCCCCTCGGCGCGCAGGTACAGCGCTGTCCGGCGCGCCCGGGCAAGCGGCCACGCTTCTTCCGCGCGCCACCGGTTGGCCCCCATCACGTACAGCCAGACCCTGGGGCCGGCATCCGGCACGGGCACCCCCGTCGGCCGGAGCAGCCTGTCGTAGAACGGCAGGCTGTGGGCCATCGTGGCCAGGCGATAGTCTCCCGGGTGGTATCCCCCAGGCAGCGTGACCTCGCGGCCGTGGGTCCACGGCCCGATGATGAGCCGGCTGTTCGTGGCGACATGGGCCGAGGCGCTCGCCTGGATCCGCAGGAAGTCGTCCAGCTGTGACGGCAGGTACGGGTCATACCAGCCGGCCATCAGCAGCGCGGGAGCCTGCAGGCGCTCCGGGCGATCCGTGCCGTCCAGGGCGCGCCAATAGGCATCGGGTTCCCGGTGTCCGGCCCACTCGTCGTAGCCCGCGGCGGACCCGCCGCTGCGGTCGTCGGCGTCCAGCACCGGCCATGCGTCCAGTCCCGGCTCCAGTTCGGCCTGCGTCGGGAAGACATCCTCCCCGCCCCGATCCGTTCGCGCCCAGTACAGCGCCGTCTGCAACGAGAACGCGCCTCCGGGGTAGAACATCGCGTACTGGCTGGTGCTGCAGAGCTGGATGCAGAGCGCGGACGGCCCTGCTGGCGGCGCCTGGTCGCCCACGACCCACTGCGTGTACCCGAAGGAGGACCCGCCCCACATCGCGAGCCGGCCGTCATACCAGGGTTGCCGGGCCAGCCATGCGAGCGTGTCCTGGCCGTCCTCGCGCTCCGTCACGAGCGGGGCGTAGCGGCCGCCGGACGGAGGCCGGCCCCGCACGGGGGCGATGACGACGTGGTAGCCCCGTTGCCCCCAGAACGTCCGAAGCAGGCCCGAGAAGGCCTGATGCAGGCGGTTCTGCGACAGCGGCAGGCGCACCATCACCGTCGGGTGAGGCCCCGGGCCCGTGGGGTGGCTGAGGGTCGCTGCCAGCCGGACACCATCGCGCATCGGGATGTCCGTGACCTGCTCGGACGTCGTGCCATGTTGCGGCGGCCGGACACCCATCGTGCCCTGCACGACGGCCAGCAGCCATTCGGGCGGAATCCAGCTCGCGACATCGGCCAGCGTCAGTCCGGCCAGCAGGAGGGGCAAGGCCTTCATCGGGGCTCCAGGGGGCGGCGGCAGATCCGCGCCAGGGTTGCGACGTAGCTCGCGAGCACCAGGTGGAACACGATGGGAATGCTGCCCGGCGGCCACCAGCGCCGGCCGGGGTGCAATTCGCCGCTGATGAAGTACCGGACCACCATGCCCCCGGCGTACAGCCCCGCGAAGACCAGCAGGCCCCTGGCCAGCCGGGGCCGGGCCGTGACGCTCCAGCCCCGCCGCCGGATGGCCTGCACGTTCAGCCACGCCATGGCCGTCAGGATCAGCCACTGGCTGGGCAGCAGCGCCGGGTAGGGGAGCAGCCCCGAATACCACTCGGCCATCGGCGGCAGCCACGCGATGCCCAGAAAGGCCACGCCCATCTGCCCCAGCACCCGCGCCAGGAAAAGCGCGGACAGCACCCACAGCCACGGAAGGGGAGGACGAAGCAGGCGAAGCATCTGGACCCCTTGTACCACGCGTGGGGCAGCCCCCCGGGCTGGACCCGCCGACTCTCCCGTGACGGCGGTATGCTTGGGGACGTGAGCCTGCCCATCACGGGACGCAAGTTCCTCCCGCCTGCCTTGCCCCGGCACCACGTGCCGAGGCCGGCCCTGCTGGATCGGCTGGCCCGCGGTCGTGACCCCGGCTGTCGCGTCACCGTCCTGCGCGCCGCGCCCGGGTCGGGCAAGTCCGCGCTGCTCGCGGCCTTTGCGGCGCGCGGCACGGACGCCGCCTGCTGGTACGCGATGGATGCCGGGGACGAGGACCCGACGGTGTTCATGACGCACTTCGTGGCGTGTCTCGAGCGGGGAGTGCCGGGCCTCGTCCCGTCGGCCCGCCTGCCGGTCGATGCCCGCGGCTCGGGAGCCCTCGTCGCGGCGGTGGCGATGCTGTGCGACGACCTCGCGATGCAGGGGGACCGGTCGGTCCTGCTGATCCTCGACCAGGTTGAGCAGGTGCGCGAGGCCCCCGAAACCCTGCGGCTTCTCGAAACCCTGCTCCGTCACTTTCCCGAGAACGGCCAACTGGTGCTTTCCGGTCGAGTCATTCCGGTGGGCTTTGCCCGCGAGCAGATGATGGGCCAGGCTCTCCTTCTTGCCGACCGGGACCTCGCGATGCCTGCGCCCGTCATCGAGGCCTTGCTGGTGGCGACGGGACAACCCTCCGATGCCGAGCGGGCAAGCGCCATTGAAGACGCGACGGGCGGCTGGGCCGCGGGCGTGGCCTGGCTCGCGGCAACGGCCTCGGCAAGCCTGCCGACGCTCGACGCGGCCGATGTCGGTGCGCTCGATGCGTATCTCGAGGAGGAGGTCCTCGGCCAGTTGCGGCCCGAGGAGCGTGAGGTGCTGACCCGCGCGGCCGTGCTGCCCCGGTTGCTCCCCGAGTGGGTCGAGATCCTGCTGGGGCCTGACGGTCCCCAAATCCTCGCCAGGGCAGCGCGCCTGTTGCCTCTGGGCAGCCTCGTGTCCGATCAGGGAGAGGGCGCGACGCTGTTTCGTGAATTCCTGTTGCGGCGGCTGAACCGGACCGTACCCGCTGTCGCGCAGCAGGCGCTCTGGCGGGCTGTCGCCGACGGATGGAAACACGAGCCGGAGTTGGCCCTCGATGCCCTGCTGCGGGCAGGTGCGACGCAAGAGGCCTTGAGCCTGCTGCTCGATCATCTCGGGGCGTGGCTGGCCGAGGGGCGCTTCTTGCATGTGGGGCACGTGCTTGACCGCTTCCCCGCTCAGGCAGCTTCCGAGTGGGCTGGTCTCGCCTATGCACGCGGGGCCCTCGCGCGGGAACTCGGGGATCTGGTCGCGGCCTGCGCCGCGCTGGAGCAGGCGCGCGTCCTGCACGGCACCGACGTGGACACGCTGGGCCAGCGCATCGCGGCCGCGTTGTCGGCTGCCTATGGTGCGCGCGGCATGCGCGCGCCACAGGTGACCCATGGGCGCATCGCCATGGACGCGACCGAGCCGGCCACGCGGGCGCTGGCCCGCAACGCCCTTGGCCTGGCCGCCTTGCAGGACAACGCCGTGGACGAGGCCCTGCTGCACTTCCGGATCGCCTCCGAAGCTTTCCATCTCGCCGGTCACGCGGCGGGTGAGGTGCGCATCCTGCACAACCGCGGCCTCGCGCATGCGCGGGCCGGCGATCTCGAGCGGGCGATCACGGCCTACGGTGATGCCGTCCGCTGTGCCGAAGCCGCTGCCCTCGTGCCCTTTGCCGTCACGTGGAACAACATGGCCCTTTGCCTGCTGCACTTGGGGCGTCGGGAAGAGGCGTGGCAGGCGCTCGAGCGGGGCCTTGCCCTTGCCGGACAGCAGGGTGCGCCGCGGGAGCGCATGCTTCTGCTGCGGACGTTGGGCCAACTGCAGCTCGCCGCCGGAGACCTCAGGCAGGCGCGCGAGTCCTTCGAGGGGTCGATGACGCTTGCGACGGGGCTTGGCGATGCTGCAGCGCTCGCGACGGGCCATTTCGGCCTGGCCGAGGTGGCGCTTGCGGAAGGTCGTGTGCCCGCGGCCCGTGGCGCCCTCGCCCAGGGGCTGGAACGCGCGCAGGCGACCCTCCTGGATCCTTCGATGGCGGACGCCGCCCTGCTGGCTGCACGCATGGCCCTGGCCGAGGCCGATGCCGGCCAGGCGACCGAACTGCTCACGGCGTTGCTGGCTCGCCTCGAGGTGCAGCCCAATGACCTGCAGCGCTTCCTTGCGCTGAACCTGCTCGTGCGCGCCTGCACGATGGCCGGGGATGCGACCGGAGCCGCCACGGCCGCGTCAGAGGCCCGGGCCCTGGGCGTGCTGCATGGCTATCCGATGGCGGATGAGGCCGTTCCCCCCGGACCTGAGCCCCCGCCGACCTTCGAGCTGCTGGGCTTCGGGGCCTTCGAGGTACGGATTGACGGTGTTCCGCTCGAGGACCGCGAGTGGCGCAGCGGCAATGCCAAGCTTGTCCTGGCCCTGCTGCTGCTGAATCCCCAGGGGGCCACCAAGGAGCGCCTGGTCGACCTGCTCTACCCGGGGACGGACCCGGCCCGATCCTCCCTGGCGATGGTCATCAGCCGCCTGCGGCAAGCGCTCGAGCCGGATGCGCCCAAGGGGGCGCAGAGCCGCTTCATCCACTTCCAGGAGGGGCGCTACCTGTTCGCCAGAGGCGTGCGCAGTCGCGTCGACGTGCTGGACCTGCGGGCCCTCGTTGCGGAGGCACGCCAGCATCCCGAGGGCGAGCCGATCCGCCTGCAGGCACTCGAGCAGGCCGTAGCCGTCTACCGAGGTCCCTTCCTCGAGGACTTCCCGGACCACGCGTGGTGTCGCCTGGAGCGGGAGAATCTGCGCCGGCTCGTCGCTTCGGCCTACGAGGAACTGTTCGTGGCCGCAGGTCAGGACGACGACTGGGCCAGACTGGAAGGCCTGGCCGATGCCGCCCTCAAGGCGGACGGGACGGCCCAGGCGGCCATACGGGCCAAGCTGGTCGCTCTGGCCATGCAGGAGCGCGCCGGCGATGCCTTGCGCTATGCCGAGGCAGCCGCCCGGGTACTCGAGACCGACCACGGCCTGGAAGCGGACGACGAGACCACGGATCTGGTCGCGTTGATCGCTGCCGGTCGCTTCACTGTTCGTGCCGCCCGCGAGACGCTTGCCCTGCCGGGCTGAGCGACCGGGCCAGGGTCATTCAGGGGCGCCCAATCCTGCGGATGACGTTGTAGCCTTTGCCGGTTGCAGGGTCCAGGCCGAAGTCACGGAAGTACAGGTTGCCCGCACCGTCCATTTCGAGGTTGCGTGGCCGTGCCATCGTGGCCTGCGCGGCCGGGCCGTCCAGCAGGCCCGACGCTCCCGTGCCCGCGACGTCGAAGACGCTGCCTGAGGGGGAGATGCGTCGGATGCGGTTGGCCCGGGTATCCGCGACGAAGACGGTCTTGCCGGCGACGGCCAGGGATTCCGGACTGCCGAACCGGGCGTGGATGCCACGACCGTTCCGGTAAGCGTCCCCGTCGGGACCGCCTGCCACGGTGGTCACGAGGCCGGAAGCCGCGATCCGGCGGATGGCCCGGTTGTTCTCATCAGCCACATAGGCTGCGCCATCCGGCCCGAAGACCGCCCCCATGGGCCGGTCGAACCGTGCAGCAGCGCCGATCCCGTCGCCATAGCCGTCCATGAAGGCCGTCCCTGCCACGATGCGGCCATCCTGTCCGGGTGCCTTGACGATCACGACGGAAGCGAGGGTCAGGGCACACGCCACCGCGCCGCGAGGTCCGACCGTGATGCGGCCCCCGAGCCTGCGGGGGCGATCGTCGGGCAGGGTGATCAGGACACCGGGCTGGCGCTCGAGGCCCGCAGGCCCACCCTTGAAGACGTGCACCTGGCTGCTGGAAGCCTCGAGGGCGGCGGCCCAGTAGGTGCCATCGGCGGCAAAGTCCTGCAGCAATGGGCTCACGTACCCGACGGGCAGGACGGCATGGCTGTGCGTGGCACCGGCCTGGGTCAGGCGCACGACCGCAATGCGCTGATCGGGGCTGGCCGCCAGCGTCGGCATGTACAGGTCTCCCGTGGCATCGACCTCGAAATTGCCGGCCTCGCCAAAGGTGGCATCGTCGGCAATCAGCCCCAGGCGTGCCAGAGCCGCGGCATCGAACAGCGTCGTGACCTGCAGATCGGTCGCGCGCGCCGCCAGACGGGGACTCGCCTTGGCAGCCGCTGCGGCCAGCGCGGGAAGGTCTGCGACCAACTGGTCGAAGGTCGCGAGCCTGTCCGTCGTATCCTGTGCAAGGTACGGAACCTGTTCGGGCGTCAGGCTGCCGCGCAGGCTGACAACCAGTTCGGCAAAGCTGGCGGGCTTGATGGCGAGGAAGAGGTCGCGCCGATCCGGGACGGCCAGCAAGGCGTCCGTGACGAGTGTCGTCGCCAGGTCCACATCGGCCGTGGCCGTTCCCGTCGCCGGGACTTCGACGCGCGTGCGGAAATCAAAGGTCTGTCCCTGTGCCTCGAAGCGGGAGCGGACGACCAGGCTGCCCGAGGCCGTAGGGGCCAGTTCCAGCACAAAGCTACCTGTGGCGTCGGTCCCGACCGCGCTGCCCAGCGCTTGCCCGTCAGGCGTCTCGAGCGTGACGCGCGCCCCCTCGAGGGCCGTCTGGTCGACCCCCTGCGCCGCGCGTGAGACGGCCTGAAGCGTGCGGTAGAACATCCCGCCGCCGACATCCGTCAGGAAGATGCCGCTACCCACGTCCGTCAGGCCGGCCGAGTCGTTGGCGATGAGGCCCAGGGCAGGCGTCACGAGGCGGCCCACGATCCTGCGGATTCCCCCTGCCGTCGTGCTCTCGTCCGGCTTCGCTGTCGCAGCGGGCTGAGGCGCCGTCGGCGCCGTGACCTCGGTGGCAAAGGCCGTCCGGACCTCGCCCGTGATGAGGGCAGGGGGCCTGCAGCCGGCCATCAGCACGGCACCGCCGAAGGCGGCAAGCATCATCCGGTACGGTCGCATCCGTCATCCTCGCGGGAATTGTGGGACCCGCTGCACCTGTCGTCGTCGGGAGTCACCAACGGCTCACCGCACAGCCCCCGCACCGTCCAGTATAGGTTGCCGGTAGGTGGCGTGCGTCGGTTAGGCGCGCAGGCGCCGCTAGCCGGAGACCAGGGTAGCGTTCTCGAGGACCGTGAGCCCGGGCCCGGCAGCAAGGCCGTGGGCCAGCAAGCCCCGAGCGATGGCGCGCGCCGTGACGGGCGCCCACTTGGCCCTCACGCCCCGCGCCGGCAGCAGCCATCGGGCGAGGGGCAGGGCCAGACGCTCGAGCGGCCGATGGTCTTCCCGCATGCCCTCATCGTCGATGAAGGAGGGCCGCACGATCACCACCCGTTCGAAGCCGATCTGCTGCACGGCCTGCTCGGCCTCATGCTTGATGCGCAGGTAGAACGCCGCTCCCGGCCTGTCTGCGCCAAGCGAGCTGACCAGCCCGAAGGTCCTGGCCCCGCGGGCCCGTGCGGCCTTCGCGAAGGCCACGACGCCCTCGAGGTCGACCTTCCGGAAGGCTGCCCGCGAGCCGGCCCGCCGCATCGTGGTGCCCAGCGCGCACAGCGCGAGGTCCACCTCCCCCGGCATCACTTCGGTCCAGGCCGTCTCGTCGTCGATGGCCGTGAGGACCGGGCAGGAGAGGCCGGGTGCCGTCCAGGGGAGTGCCCGCCTGCCCGGTGCCACGACGCGGGCGATGTCCTGCCGCGCGACTGACTGCTCGGCCAGATGTCGCCCGACGACACCCGTCGCTCCGGCGAGAACGACGGTCAGCCCGGAGGCGGGGTGGTCCATCGTGGTCATCCTCGTCAGGCCCTGATGATCTCGGGCGGGATTTGCCCCATCCGGCCCTCGATGTAATCGTCATAGGCCGCGAGGACTTCGTCCCGGTGGTTCATCACGAAGGGGCCGGCCCAGGCGACCGGCTCGCCGATGGGCTTGCCTCCCACCAGCAGCACGTCCGCATCGACAGTCGCCACGAGCGCAACGGCCTCACCCTCTCCGAGCACCCCGAGTTCGCCGTCCCCGATCCGGCGATCCCCGACCTGCGCCTCACCACGAAAGACATAAAGGCCCAGCGTGTGATGACGAGGCACCGACAGCACGATCGAGGCCTCGGCATCCAGGGTCCAGTGCTGCAAGGTCACGGGCACATGCGTCCGGACGGGCGCCTCCGCACCCTCGGCCTCGCCGGCGATGATGCGGCCCCGGGCCATGCCATCGGCCAGCGTGACCCGAGCCAGCCTGTCCGCCCGCAACTCCTGGTACCGAGGGCGTGCGCTCTTGAGGGCAGCAGGCAGGTTGACCCAGACCTGGAAGCCGTGCATGCGCCCACCCTCGGCCTGGATGCGCCGGCTGGGCATCTCGCGGTGGACGACTCCGGCACCCGCCGTCATCCATTGCACGTCGCCCGGTCCGAGCGTACCGGCGTGGCCGGCGCTGTCGGCGTGTTCGACTTCGCCCTCGAGGACATAGGTCACGGTCTCGAAGCCCCGGTGAGGATGGTCGGGCGCGCCCACGGCCTCTCCCGGCCCGTAGGTCACGGGGCCCATCTCGTCGATCATCAAGATGGGGTCCAGCGTCTCCAGGCCGTTGGCCGGCACCGGTCGCCGGACGACAAACCCGCCACCCTCCGTGACCCGGGGGGCACGGACGACGCGAACCACGGGCCGCAGCGGGCTGCGGGCGGGTGGGGCAGGGTTCATGGACTCGTCACTCCGCGCGTCAGGGAAAGTCACGGGCGCAGGCGCCACCCTGTCATCCTACCGCGAGGAAGGGCACCCTCAGACGGCTTCCGGATGGACCCCGGCGGTCTTCAGCCACTGCGCCAGCGTCGGCCCGGCCATGAAGCCCGCGTGCCGGGCGACGACGCGCCCGCCACGGAACAGCAGCAGGGTCGGCAGGCCCTGGACGCCCAGCGCCTGCAACGTTTTCGGGTTCTCGTCCGCATTCAGTTTCACGAGGGTCAGCCCGGTGCCGACATGGCGGGCCAGATCGTCCAGAACGGGGGCCTGCATGCGGCAGGGCCCGCACCACGGGGCCCAGACGTCGACGAGCACGGCCCCCTCGGCCTCGAGGACCATCCGCCGAAACGTCGCGTCCGTGACAGCGCTCGGACCTGCCGATGGCTGGGGCAGCGGGCTGCGGCAAGCACCGCACCGTGGTGTCCCGGGGCGCCGGGCGACACGGTTTCGTGCGTGGCAGGCGGGGCACGTGACGATCGAACTGTCCATCCAACCTGCTTTCTGATACCCTATGGGGGTATATTGAGGCAGGCTATCGGGAACGTGTCAAGGCCATCGTCACGAGGAGGGGACCGTGTTCAGGACTGGCGTCGCACCCCGCAGGCCCCGATTTCCCGTCGCAGGCTCCCGTCCTGCTCCGGGCGTGACCTCGCTCGTGCTTCTTGTGGCCCTCGTCCCGGCCGGGGGGACTCGGGCCGGCGAGGTTGCGGAGCCTCTCGTCTTCAGGTTCACGCCCGCTGATTGGCCGTCGTGGCAGAACGCAACCTCGATGCCGTGGCATCCCAAGGTCCGGTATGCCCCGGAGACGGGGCCGGACGGGGAGGTGATCGTGCGGGCCGACAGCAAGGCCGCCGCGTCGATGTTGACGCGCAAGGTCCAGATGGACCTCGCCCGGACGCCGTGGGTCACGTGGTCATGGAAGGTTGCCGGGACCATCCCGCGGGCCGATGAACAGGCCCGTCGCACGGACGACATGCCCGCCCGGATCTACTTTTTCTGGAACCTGCGCCGCAAGGAGGACCTCGCGCGTGCCGAGGCCGTGGCCTACGTCTGGGGCAACAGTCTGCCTGCCGGCACGGTGCGGTCTGCGCCCGACAGCAACCGGATCGCCATCCATGTCCTGCGCAGCGGCGACGTCGGTGCAGGTGAATGGCACCACGAGCGACGCAACCTCGACGCCGACTACCGCTCCTGGTTTCACCGGCCGCCGACGGGTACGGTGACGGCCATCGCCCTGCTGACCGACACCGACCAGACCAAGGCCAGCGCCACGGCCTGGTACGGGCCCATCACGGCCCGGGCAGACTGAACGCCGGGCGTCAGGGTTTCCTGTCGCCCGCCCCGGTCGGCAGGATGTCGTGCAGGTTGTAGAGGGCACCCGGGGGAATGACCAGCCGCAGCTTGTCGCTCAACTTGTCGACATAGGCCTTGCGAATCAGCCGGTCCGTCAGGGACTTGCCCACGACCTGGTTGGCCTTGGCCTCGGCATCGGCGCGGATGAGCCGGGCCTTGGCCTCGCCTTCGGCGGCCACGATGCTGGCCTGCGCGGACGCCTCGGCTTCGACCACCTTCTGGCGGGCGACGGTGCGGGACCGCTCCAGGTCGTTTTCGGCTCTGGTCTTGTCCGAGATGGCCTGGGAGATGGCGTCGGGCAGGTAGACGGCGCGGATGAGCACGGCGTGCAGATCGATGTGGTCATTCTCCATCGTCTTGCGCAGGTCGGCCAGGGCCATCGCCTCGACCTTGCGGCGCCCCTCGCCCGAGATGGCCTCGTGCAGCGGCAGCGAGGCCATGGCCGTGGTCAGCGCCGCCTTGAAGCGGCTGCGGTAGTAACCCTGCACGATGTCGTCGAAGGGCAGGCCGTAGCGCTGGTAGAGCGGGGCCACGTCCTGCTTGCTGCGGACGACGAACTCGACGGAAGCGTCCACGATGAAGCTCAGGCCCTCGAGCGAGTTGACGCGGACGCCGTCATCGCCTTCGTATTCGCCGCGTTCGCCACGGCGCACCATGACGTACTGCTGGACGATGACGGGGTATTCGACGATGTGCTCGCGCAGCGGGATGGCGAAGCGCAGGCCGGGGTCCTGCACCTGCTTGATCTCGCCTGTGAAGTCGTCCACCAGCAGGCCCACATGGCCTTGCCGGACGTAGGCGACACAGCCCCCCAGGGAAGTCGCGGCGAACACGGCGGCAAGCAGGGCAGACAAGCGTGGCATCAAGGTCCTCCAAGGGGGCGCAAGGGAGCCGAACCCCCACGTCCAGAGTTCCCGCCCTGCTCCCCGGGCTAACGTCCGGGCCGGCATCCCGGAATCCCGGGGCACCGTGGCCTGTCGGCCGAAAATTCCTGAATTGCCGGAGTTCTATCCCCGAGGGCCCCGCCAGGATGGTCTCGGGAGGAGTCTGTCTCCCCTTCACGTCCATCCCTGTCGCGAGGTCGCCCCGATGTCCCAACCCGTCCTGAACATTCGCCCCATCCGTGCCGCAGCTCGCACGGATGCGTCCGTCACCCTCGAGGTACTCGTGACGGTGGATGTCCCTGCCGTACGCTCACGACAACCCAGACCACCCCTGAATCTGGCCCTGGTCCTCGACCGTTCGGGCTCGATGGGTGGCGAGAAGATCGCCTTCGCCCGCGAGGCTGCAGCCTGCCTTGTCCGGCAGTTGGCCCCCGAGGATCGCTTCAGCCTGACGGTGTTCAACGACCAGGTCGAGGTCCTGCAACCCAGCGTGGCCATGTCAAATCCCGATCCGGTGCTCGAGGCCATCCGGCAGATCCGGCCCGGGGGCTGTACCCATCTGGCCGGTGGCTGGGAAGCCGGGCGGCAGCAGGTGGCCGATCATCGGGCCGAAGGAGCCCTGAACCGGATCATGCTGGTCTCCGACGGCATGGCCAACCGGGGCGAGAGCCGTGTCGGCGCACTCGGCGGCTGGGCCGCGTCCGCAGCGACCGAGGGCATCAGCACGACGACACTCGGCGTCGGCAGCGACTTTCACGAGCAGTTGCTCGAGGCCATGGCGCGCGAGGGCGATGGCCACTACTACTACATCGAGGATCCGGCCCAGTTGCCCGGCATCTTCGAGGCAGAGCTCTCCGGCATGACCACCCTCGTCGGAGAGCGGGTCAGCATCGGCTTGCAACCCGGGGGCCGCGCCGAAGTCCTCGAGGTCCTGAACGCCCTCGACCGGACGCCGCGGGGCGGCTGGAAGCTCGCCAACCTGCGCTCCGGCGCCCGCACGAGCGTCGTGCTCAGGCTGCGGGTACCGCCCCTCGACGGGCCTGTCGAGGTCCTGAGTGTACGTCTGGCCTGGGACGAACCCGGTACGGGAACCCGCCACAAGGTGGTGGCCAAGCTTGCGCTCGAGGGATGCGACCGGGACGCGTGGCACCGCCTGCCCGAGGACGACGAGGTCGTGCGTCTTGTCGCCCTGCTCGAGGCTTCACAATCGAAGCGTCGGGTCCTGCAGCATATCGACCGGGGAGACCGTGACTCGGTGGCCCGAGAGCTGGATCAGGCCCGCCGCCTGGTGATGGCGGCACCGGCCGGTGCCGACAAGGATGCCGAACTCAGGGGCCTCGATGCCCTTGAACGTGACTACCTGTCCGGGGACGATCGCAAGTTGCGCAAGCGCGCTGGCGCCCAGGCCTACAATCGCGAGCGCAGCCGGGACTGACCGGCGAGCGCGGGCGGATGTCAGCCAAGCACGGCAACGTCCGCCCGTGCCTGCGCCACCCGGGCAGCTGCCCGGCCCAGCGCCTCGAGCAAGGCCGGACGCTGCCGGGCACGTGCGGCTTCAATTTCCTTCAGCGTGGCAAGGCCGGTGCGCAATCCCTCCTCCAGCTCCAGACGCCGGCTGTCCGCGACGCGTCTGAGCAGTTCCCGATCCTGACCTGTCGCAAGGCGGACAGGGTCTATCTCTATCTGCCGCTCGATGCCCGAACGCCAATCCAGCAAGGCCTTGACCAGCATTCCGCCCAGATCAGGCACGCGACCCAGCGCCTCGCGCGTCACTTCGGCGGCCGTGGTCACGCCGGCAGCCGCCAACCTCTGGCGCTTTGCCGGACTGAACCACGGAATTTCGGCATCCTCGACGGCGTGGCGCCGGAGCAGCCGATCGAGCTCCCGAAGCCGTACCCTCTCCAGCATCGCCATCTCTTCCTGACCTTCGAGGCGCCCCAGATCCAGATAGGCCTGCTTCAGGGTCGCGAGCCGTTGCTTGCTGGCCTGGAAGGCCTGCAGGGACAGCTTCTGTTCGACTTCACGCCAAGCTTCCCGAAAGGCCTCCTCGGCCTCGAAGCGTGCCTCGTGCCGCTGGCGCGATTCGGCCCTGGGCAGGCGCAGTCGGCTCAGGACGCCCCCGCCGGCCTTCGGCAGCGGCACGCCTGTGGCACCCAGGCTGTCGGGGTCCGGGCGCTCGGGCAAGGGCGCCGGCACGATGGCCTCCACCTGCCACCAGAAGCGGTGAATCTGGAAGGGCTCAATCATGGGTCGGCGCGTGCGTGGTGCCTGCGGCAGGAAATAGGCCAATCCCTGACCGTCGAAGGCGCACCAGGGGCACCATCCGGTCTGGGCCGGGTACGCGTGGTTGCCATTCCTGTCGCAACTGCGCAGGCTTCCGCGCAGCCCGTCCAGGACTTCGACCCACTGGCCGGCGGTCGGTCGGCCCACGTGCGTGCCCTCCTCGGTAAAGGCGCGCAGGAACAGCGCCTGGATATGCTCGGGCACGATCGCCACGGGAATCGCGCCAGTCGCAGCCTTGAGGCCTCGGGCCTCCGCATCCGGGGCATGGGCGTAGCGGTAGCTCCGGATGTCGTCATCCAGCACCTCGCCGGCCTCGGGCCGGAGGGGCACGCCCGTGAAGGGATGGCGCCCGCCGAACAGCAGGTGGAACAACAGCAGCGCCAGCCCGAAGTGGTCGTGGGCGACGGTGCGGTCCATGGCGTCGAAGGCCTCCAGTCCCTGCAATTCGGGCGGCGTGAAGTGGCCGACACCGACCTTGCAGCGATGCGTCAGGCCGGGTTCCCGAATCTGGAAGGAGTCGCAGTCGATGAGCGCCACGCGGCTGTCCGCCGCAAACAGGATGTTGCCCGGGTTGATGTCTCCCACCACGTGTCCCCGGCTGTGGATGGCCTCGAAGGCGGCTGCGGTGTTGCGGGCCGCACAGAGCAGGAAGTCCCATCCGGCATCCGGCAGGAGGCGCTTGCGACTGCCGGGGGCGTACAGCATGTGCAGCGGATGCCTGTCGCCCATTCGCGGCATCACGAAGCCGATGACGGGACCCTCGGCGACACGATGCAGCGTGTGGCTGGGCCAGGCCGCATAGGTGGCCAGCTCGTCGTCGTAGACCTGGACCATCGTCCGCAGCTTGGCCTGCTTCTCGGCATCGGGGAAGTGCGCGGGATGATACAGCTTGGCGACGCCTTCGGGCATTTCAGGCAAGGCATGGACGCTGCCCTCTCCGCCACGGCCCAGTTCCTGCCCCAGCGTCAGTGGCCTGCCGTCCTCGAGGACGAGGCGATCATGCATCCGGCGGAGCACCCAGCCAGTGGGCACAGACCAGGGTCGTGTCGTCGTCTGTTCGCTCGCGCACGGCCGGACTTCCCAGGAAGGTCTCCATCGCCTCCGTGAGGTGCTGGTCCTGGCCCTCGCCCGCATGCTGCAACACGTCGAAAAACGGCCTGAAGAAAGGCAGGTGGCCCACTTCGTCACCCCAGCGCAGCGCCAGCCGTTGCAGACCGTCCGTCAGCAAGGCCGCCCTGCGCGCCGGTTCGGGGAACGCGCGGACCTCGAGCAGCTCCATCGCGTTCGCGTCCGTCAGGAACCGCGTGACATTGGCGTACTCGCAGACCATGGGGGTGATGGGCACGAAAAGTGTTTCGTCATGGTGCGAGGACACCACGATGGCCCCATCGCCAATCTGTGCCAGCAAGGTCATCTGACGACCCAGCACCGCCATCAGGAGCGTGCAGGCAAAGTCGGACAGGGGGGCTCCGTGGGTCACGGCCTCGGCCGTCAGCGCGGCCCTGGCTACCGTGAAGCACGCCCGCAGCGTTTCCTCGCCATGCCACTTTCCTGTCGCCAGGGCGTCCTCCGCGTGGGCCGCAGCAGCCCGGACGGCGAGCGCGGCTCCGACCCCGCCACGCGGGGCGCTGCCGGCACCGTCCGCCACGACCAGCACCACCACGGGGCCGCACGGCGCCTGCTTCAGGTTGCGGATGACCCACGCATCCTGGCAGGGTGTTCCGGTGCGCTCGTGTGCGCTGCCGGCCACCGATCCGCCAACGGTCCTCCAGGTCAAGACGGGGCCCTCCCGTGGGGCATCAGAGGACGGCCCAGCCCCGGGGGGAATCCAACTTGAGTTCGGCACCCGGGGTCGAGCGGCTGACGGACTTCAACGATCCGGACAGCCACGTGAACAATTCCCGGAACTGCAGGCCTTGCAACTTCAACGGGGCCCGCTGCGGGTTCAGGGCTTCGAGGATGTCCATGTTGGCCCCCTGGACTCCGACCGAGAAGAAGGCGAAGGCGCGGGCTTCCTCGCCCGCTTGCACGGCTTCGGCCGCCTCTGCCCACCCGTCCGTGGGCGCTCCGTCCGTAATCAGGAAGATCCAGGGCCGGTAGTAGGCGATGCCATGGGTCCGGTATTCTTCCTTGCGGCGCCGCACCATCTCGATGCCCCGGGTGATGGCCTCGCCCATGGGCGTGTCCGTGCGGGCGACGAGGGAGGGCGGGAGGAACCCGCCGGCCTCCGTGAAGTGGGCCTCGATGGTCACGGGACCAAACGAGACGATGCCGACCTCGACCCGTTTCATCGCGAGGGGGTCCAGCAGCAGTTCCTGTCGGAAGGCACGAAGCCCCTCATTGAGCTGGGCCATCGGGGTTCCCGCCATGGAACCCGAGACATCGAGCAGCAGCAGGCAGGCGCAACGGGGTTCGGGATTGTCGGCAAACTCGGCGGCGCTGAACGAGATCTGCTGGGTCATGGCTGGCTCCGCATCTTTCGGGCGAGGGGCTGCACCTGACAGGCCATAGCCCATGCTTCATTTCAAGTCAAGTTCGGCCTGCAGGTTCAGCGTCGCGATGAGCGCCACTGACCGGCCCAGCGCACGAGTGGCGCCATGCCGGCCACGGGCGGCGTGTGGGACGGGAGCAGCCAGG
The DNA here is from genome assembly GCA_035286125.1 of Candidatus Sericytochromatia bacterium. Lineage (GTDB taxonomy): Bacteria > Cyanobacteriota > Sericytochromatia > S15B-MN24 > VGJW01 > VGJW01. The sequence goes on along the minus strand of JAYKIS010000011.1, from coordinate 2,771 downwards.
TGGGCGCGGGCGACACCCCCCCCAGCCGATCGGCCAGACCGGCCAGCGAGGCCTCGCCCTGCGGCACGTCGTGGCTGAACACCCAGCGCGGTCCTTCGAGGCGAGCCGGACCATTGCCATAGGCGGCATCTCCCAGGAACAGCAGGTCGCCGCACGCGTAGGCGGCACTGCCGTCGGTGTGGCCCGGCAGGGCGAAGGCGCGGAACGCGAGATTGCCGATGGCGAAGGTCTCGCCGTCCGCCAGCGAACGGCTGATCAGGATGCCCTTGCCCACACGGAAGAACCAGCCCAGCGGGCTGCGCCCGAAGGGGCTGCGGGCCTCGACCTCGCCCTGGGCCAGTGGCACCTCGTCCGCCAGCGCCATGACCTTGGCCTGGGGAAAGGCTCCCAGCCCTGCCACGTGGTCGAGATGCGCATGCGTCAGCAACACGGTCGAGACGGCATCCGGCGTGCGACCCATGGCGGCAAGGACTCGGCGAATGGTGGCGGCATCCCCTTCGCTGCCGGCGTCGATCAGGACCACGCCGGCAGTCGGTCCGGCATCGAGGGCAAACGCGCGGACATAGCCCGCATCGGCGACCCAGGCGGCGCCGATGCGCTCGGGTGCGCCCTCGCTTGTCCCCGGATTGCCCGTGGCGTGCGCACAGGCCGACAGGACAAGTCCCAAGCAGGCTACCCTCGTCCATTCGGCACAGGAACGGGCGGCAACCACAGGGTGACGGTTCATGGGGTCAGCCTACACGTCATGCCGCAGTTGTGGCGAAGGCGCCACTTCGCTAGGCTGTTCGCGGAGGCCTTGTTTGTCGTCCTTTACGTTCGTCCACGCCGCCGACCTGCATCTGGATACCCCCTTCAAGGGTGTCTCCCGAATCGCGCCACACTTGGCCGAGTCCTTGCGCGATGCGTCCCTCGAGGCTTGGGACGCGCTGGTGGCCCTGTGCCTGCGGGAGCAGGCCGCGTTCCTGCTGCTTGCCGGTGACCTGCACGACGGGCAGATGCGGGGGCTTCGGGCCCATGCCAGGCTGCGCGCCGGATGCGAGCGGCTGGTCCGGGACGGGTGCCGGGTCTTCATCGTCCGGGGCAACCATGACGCTCAGGACGAGGTCGCGGATCGCCTGCCCTTGCCTGAGGGCGTCCACGTCTTTCCGGCAGACAACCCGACGGCCGTGACCGTGCGGCGCGGCAACAGCCTCATCGCCACCATTCACGGAGTCAGCCACGCCGGCACCTCCGAGCACGCGAACCTCGCGGCACGCTTTCCCCGGCCTGTCGGCCCGGGACCGCACATCGCCCTCCTGCATGCCAACCTGGGCCGTGAGGCGGCGCACGCGCCCTATGCGCCTTGCTCCGTCGACGACCTTGCCACGTCCGGGCACGACTACTGGGCGCTTGGACACATCCATGGTCGTCAGGTCCGTCGGGAGGGTCGTGCGTGGCTGGTCTATCCCGGCAACTTGCAGGGCCGCAGCCCCAAGCCGTCGGAGTGCGGCCCCAAGGGGGCCATGGTTTGCCGCGTCCGCGAGGGTGTCATCGCCGAACCCGAGTTCGTGGCCCTTGACCGTTGGCGCTTCGTGTCCGAAAGGCTCGTGTTGCCACCGGATGCTGATCTGGCAGATGTCCATCGGTTGCTCAGGGACGCTGCCGAGCGTGCTGTTGCTCAATCCGAGGGCCGTGGCCTGCTGCTTCGCGTGGCACTCGAGGGCACTTCAACCTTGGCTCGGGACCTGTTGCGGCCTGGCCTCGCCGAGGCGCTTCGTCAGGTACTCGATGACCGGACTCCGGAAAATGTGCTGGTCCTGCCCCTGGTGCACGACGTGCGCATGCCTCGTCCAGAAGGCGGTGGCGATCCCCGGGGCGGACCCGCAGCCGCTCTGCGTGGCTGGAGCAGCGCCATGGCGGATGATGCGCGGAACCAGTGGTTGCAGGCGACCTTGGCTGCCGCTCGCGACCCCGGTAGCCACGAGGGCGAGCTTGACCCGAACCTGTTTGCCGAAGCAGAGGCCCTCGCGCTGGCCATGCTGGCCGGGACGGGCGAGACGTGAGGATCCGGGGCTGGACCATCGCGGCCTATGGCGCGCTGGAGGGCGTTGCTTGCCGGGCTATCGGACCCGGACTGACGGTTTTCGTCGGGCCCAATGGCTCGGGCAAGTCCACGACCCTGCGATTCCTGAGCTTCATGCTCTTCGGTCCCGTGTCATCTCGAGGTGGCGGTCGAAGGCCAGATTCGGAGGACCCGGCCCCGGCGGGCGTGCTCGAAATCGAGGACCTTGCCGGACCGCTGTTGCTGCGGCGTCATGCCGATGCATCGAGAAGGCCCACGCTCGTCCGGCCAGAGGGCGGTCCGTTGCCGTCTGGCGGCCTTGCGGACCTGCTCGGGCCTGTCGATCGTGCGGTCCACGCGTCGGTGCATGCCTTTGGCCTGCAGGACCTGCAAGCCCTGCAGGCCCTGGCTGAACCAGCCTTGCGTGACCAGATTCTGGGGGCGGCGCATGCTGGCGGCATTGCCCCTGCCGTCGTCGCAGCGCACCTTGCAGAACAGGCTCAGGCTATTTCGAGGCCGCGTGGCGCCTGCCTGATGCGAACCCTCGATGCAGATCTCGCAGGCCTGGTCGTGGCAGAGGCGGAGGCAGCCCGGCAACTCGAGGTCTATGCGGACAGTGAGGCCAGATGGCACATCGCCGAAGCCGAGGCCGAACGGCTGGAGCTTGCGTGGACGGAGCTGGCGGCTGCGCGGGCGCAGTTGGAGGCCTTGCCAGACCCTGAACCGCCGC
>JAYKIS010000010.1:0-3271 GCA_035286125.1 Candidatus Sericytochromatia bacterium | reverse complement strand
GTTCGGCGGTGCTCAAGGTGCCTCATGGTCCGGGTGCCACGCCGCAGACGAACATGGACCTGACTTGGGACTGGCTGCCTGCCGGGGTAGCAACCGACGCCATCGAGGTGGCGCCCGGAGCAACGTTCAGTGTGGCCTTCAAATCCTACCCGGGCGGCAGTCGCTACAGCCTGGAGTTACTGGGAGTGAACGGTCAGGTTCTGGCGAGCCAGGAGGGTACGGGGTCGCCGTTAGTGGCGACAGCGGTCTCTGGGGTCTCCCGTTACAAGTTGAGTGTGACCCAGGGGAGCGCAGACGGGTTTGCCGGGGCTACCGTAGCTTATCCCTCTGTTGTTTGGAACAGCCCTGAGTTCGTTTCTCTTGACCCTGGTTCTTTCGTGATGGGCGAAACTGGGTGGACCAACGCGACCCAGTCCGTGACGTTTACCCGTGGCTTCGATATCCAGAAGACCCACGTCACGCAGGGGCAATGGCAGGCGCTGATGGGCAGCAACCCCTCTCGCCTCCAAGGCTGCGATGACTGTCCGGTTGAGAGCGTATCCTGGTTTGATGCCATTGCCTTTGCGAACGCACTGTCTCGCCTGAAGGGCCTGCCCGAGGTCTATAACGCGGACGGTTCGCTGAAGTCGGGCAGCGACATCTATGCGACCACCGGGTATCGCCTGCCGACGGAAGCGGAGTGGGAATACGCCTACCGGGCCGGTACGACCACGGTCTGGTACAACGGCGACGACGAGAGCAAGGTCGGAGACATCGCCTGGTTCAGCGGCAATAGCGGCGGTCGTACCCAGCCCGTAGCGCAAAAGCTGCCCAATGGCTTTGGCCTGTTCGACATGGCAGGCAACGTCTGGCAATGGACCAACGACTGGTATGCGGATTATCCGGGCGGGGCGGTGACGGATCCTGCTGGTCCCCAGTCGAGCTCGAGCCGGGTCTTCCGGGGTGGTGCGCGTAACTTCGACGCGTCGGCCACGCGGGCGGCGTACCGCATCAACCGCTACCCGGACAGCCGCAACTACTACATCGGCTTCCGCCTTGCCAGGTCGAGGCCGTCGGCCGAGGGCTGTCCCTTGACGCTTGAACCCTTGGTCCCTTGGCGAAGCGCGCGTGACCTGGTCCCGGAGCCGTGCTTGCCGGCCCGGGCCGGGTTGCGCGCGCGGAACCTCGAACAGGGCGTTGTTTCGGGGCGGTGGGGTGAAGCGTGAAGGTCCGGGTCTTCACGCTGCCTTGGCAGCAGGATGGGTCGGGGTTTCGGGATGAGGATGTGGTGGCCTTTCTGGCCGACCACGATGCGGTCGATGTGACGCAGCACTTCTTCATGCATGACAAGACCCCGGTGCTGGTTCTGGTCGTCAGTTATCGAGAGCCTGCTGCGGTATCGCCCCGCTTTGTCCGGACCCACGGAAGGCCTTCGGCCGAGGACGTGGCGGGTGAACTTGATCCGGACGACAGGAGGCGTTTCGAGGCGCGTCGGACGTGGCGAAACCAGTATGCCCGCCGGACGGGCAAGCCGCCCTATGTGGTCTTCACCAACCGGCAGGCGTCTGCCTTGGCCCGTCGCAATCCCGACTCCTTGTCCGGTCTCGGCGAGATCGAGGGCATGGGTCCTTCGCGTATCGAGGACTTTGGTGCGGAACTGCTCGAGGTCCTGCGCATCGTCACCCTTCCGGATCTGGGTGGGGCAACCAGTTCGGCCGGGGCCGTCGGGCCTGTGATGACGGAATCGTGACCGGCTTGGACGAGCCCGTCCTGGTGGCTCGCTGGCAGCAGATCGTGGGTGACCTGCTCGACCGGACGGCGCGGTTTCCCAAGGTCGTGCGATTTACTTTTGCCGCCCGCATCGACAACCTGGCGCTGGATATCCTCGAGGAGCTGGTCGAGGCCCGATTTGCCTCGGGTGCGGGCAAGCAGGGGGCCTTGAGGCGGGCAGACGGCCGCCTTGCCCGCCTGCGCGTGCTCTTGCGGCTGGCGCACGATCGTCGCTACCTCGATCACCGAGGCTATGAGCACGTATCGCGGGGCATCGACGAGGCGGGTCGGATGCTGGGCGGGTGGCGCAAGGATCGTGCAGGGCGGGAAGCTGACGCTGCCATCGGCCAAGATGCGCCCCTCTGACCCGACCTTCGGGCAGGTGGCCTCGTTTCCGGCCTTGGTGGCTGCCGCCCGCAAGGCCGCACGCACCCACATGCGATCGGCTGAGGTGGCCGGCTTCCTGCTCGATCTGGAGCCCGAGGTGTTGCGGCTGGAGCGCGAGCTTGTGGACGGCACCTACCAGCCCCGCCCCTACCGTACGTTTTTCATCCGGGAGCCCAAACCCCGCACGATCTCGGCGGCGGCCTTCCGGGACCGCGTCGTCCATCACGCGCTTTGCACGGTCCTCGAGCCGGTGCTCGAGGCGCAGGCCAGTCCTGCGAGCTTTGCGTGCCGCAGGGCAGGGGGTGTCCTGGCGGCCCTGCGGCATGTGCGGCGGCTGACGCGGCGGCACCCTTATGTCCTGCGACTGGACATCCTGCACTTCTTCGAGACGCTGGACCACGCCGTGCTGAAGCGCCTGCTCGGGCGGCGCGTCCGTGACCCTCGCCTGCGGGAACTGCTGGCCTTGTTCATCGATATGGGCGCCCCTGGATCGCCGCCGGGGCGAGGCCTGCCCATCGGCAACCTGACCAGCCAGCATTTCGCCAACTTCTACCTTGGTCCGTTGGACAGGTTGTTCACCAAGGGGCTGGGCCTCTCGGGTCATGCCCGGTATATGGATGACATCGTGGTCTTCGGGGGGAGCCGCGACGTGCTGTGGCAAGCGTGGCATGAGGCGGATCGGTTCGTGGGGGAGAGCCTTGGCCTTGTCCTCAAGCCCGAGGTGACCCGGGTCCTGCCCGTGGCCACGGGCGTGCCCTTCCTGGGTTTCGTCGTCTTTCCCGGCGTTGTACGGATGGATCCCGCCCGGGTCAGGCGGTGGCGCCGCAAGATGCGGCACTTGCAAAGGGGATGGGTCGTGGGCCGGTTGTCCGAGGACCAGGCCCAGCGGAGCGCCGACAGCCTGCTTGGCTGGGCGGCCCACGGCGACACTTTTGGAATGCGCCGGTCGTGGGCCCTGCGGCGCCTCGGGGAGACGCGGCGGTGGGAACTACCCGTTGAGGTGCGTTGACCATCGTGGCTGGTTCGCCGGATGATCATCGCGGCGAGGGGACCAAGGGGCTCGAACCGGGTCATCCGGGGTGGTGCGTGGAACAACGACGCGTCGAACACGCGGGCGGCGAACCGCAACAACAAC
>JAYKIS010000009.1:0-20647 GCA_035286125.1 Candidatus Sericytochromatia bacterium | reverse complement strand
TGCCGCAGACGACGGGCAAGGGTGGCGCGGGGAACATCCAGCCACACCACGGTGCCACGACGTGCCACGATGGCCCGCGAGGCGGCATGTTCGAGGGTCCCTCCCCCGAGGGCAACCACCCGGGGCCCTGAAGCCGGCAGGGCTTCCAGGGCCCGCGCTTCGGCCGACCGGAAGGCGTCGAGGCCACGCTCGCGGATGAAGGCAGCCGCAGGTCGCCCCTCGCGCCCCCCCAACCACACATCCAGGTCCGTGAAAGGCAAGCCGAGTTCCGCGGCTAGCAGAGGCCCGACCGTCGTCTTGCCCGATCCCGGATGACCCGCAAGGAACCAGATGCCCGCCTCATCGACTGCGGAACCGGCACCGCACGTACAGGTACCGCCGCAACCGAACATCGTCACGGCACCCCCCAACGAGAACGAGGTCCCCGAGAGAGAACTCCCGAGAACCCCGTTTGAGGCTCCCCGCGAAGGATTCGAACCTCCACAAGCAGATCCAGAGACTGCGGTCCTACCATTAGACGAGCGGGGAAGACAGACGTCATTTTGCCCCCCTGAACGGCCCTCGTCAAGCCCCGTAGGCGGAGTGCCCCGTGGTACCATGAAGGGCCTTCCCGAAGGCGACGGAGGTCACGGGTGTCGGAATCCAGGGTCTTGGCGCGCGGCCTCCGCGAGGAACTCAAGCAGAGCTATCTCGACTATGCGATGAGCGTCATCGTCGGTCGGGCCCTGCCGGATGTCCGCGACGGCCTGAAGCCGGTCCACCGCCGGATCCTGTTCTCGATGAACGAGAACAACCTGACGAGCGACCGCAAGCACCGCAAGAGCGCGACGGTGGTCGGCGACGTGCTGGGCAAGTACCACCCGCACGGGGATGCGAGCGTCTACGACGCCATGGTCCGGCTCGCCCAGGGCTTCAACATCCGCTACCCCCTGATTGACGGCCACGGCAACTTCGGCTCGCTGGACGGAGACTCGGCCGCAGCCTACCGCTACACCGAGGCACGCCTCTCCCGGATCGCCAGCGAGTTGCTGACCGACATCGACGCCGAGACCGTCGATTTCACGCCCAACTACGACGGCACGGCGCAGGAGCCGCGCGTCCTGCCCAGCCGCATCCCCAACCTCCTCGTCAATGGTTCGGCGGGCATCGCCGTCGGTATGGCCACGAACATCCCCCCGCACAACCTGCGCGAGGTCCTCGACGGCCTGGTCGCGCTCATCGACCAACCCGACATCGACACCGAGGGCCTGATGGCCCATATCAAGGGACCGGACTTCCCTTCCGGCGCGACCATTCTCGGCCAGCGCGGAATCACCGAAGCCTATGCTTCCGGCCGCGGCTCCATCACCCTGCGGGCCAAGTGCGAGATCGAGGAGATCCGCAACAACCGCATGGCGATCGTCGCCACCGAACTTCCCTACCAGGTCGGCCCCGACCCGCTCATTGCCAAGATTGCGGACCTGGTCAAGGACAAGAAGATCGACGGGATCTCGGACCTGCGCAACGAATCCGACCGCGAGGGCATCCGCGTCGTCATCGAACTCAAGCGTGACGCCGTCCCGCAGGTGGTCCTGAACAACCTTTACAAGCAGACGGCCCTGCAGACGACCTTCGGCATCACCTTCCTGGCCCTTGTCGAGGGCCAGCCGCGCATCCTCTCGCTCAAGGAGATGCTCGGCCACTATCGGGACCACCGGGTGGTCGTCATCACCCGCCGGACGGATTACGAGCGCCGCAAGGCCGAAGCACGCCTGCACATCGTCGAAGGCCTGCTGATCTGCCAGGAGAACATCGACGCCGTCATCAAGCTCATTCGCGGCGCCGAGAACACGGACGCCGCCCGAACGGGCCTGATGGAACGGTTTGCGCTCTCCGAGATCCAGGCCAACGCCATCCTCGAGATGCAACTGCGTCGCCTGACCCAGCTGGAGCGTGGTCGCCTCGAGGAAGAAGCGGCCCAATTGCGAGCCCGCCTCGAAGAGCTGCGCGCCATCCTTGCCGACCGCGGCAAGGTGCTGGCCCTCATCAAGGAAGAGGTGGCCGAGGTGCGCGCCCGCTACGGCGACGAACGGCGTACGCGGCTCGAGCACGACCCCGGCGACTTCCGTCGCGAGGACCTGATTCCCGACGAGCCCATGTCGGTCTTCATCACGGACCAGGGCTACATCAAGCGGCTTGCTGCCGACACCTTCGAGCGCCAGGGACGCGGCGGCAAGGGCGTGACGGGGATGAACATCCGCGAGGGTGACTTCACGCGTCACTTCTTCGTGGGCACGGCACACCAACCCGTGCTGTTCTTCACGAACCGCGGCCAGGCCTATTCGCTGAAGACCTTCGAGATTCCCGAGGCCAGCCGTACGGCCAAGGGCACCAACATCGCCAACCTGCTGCCGTTGGGCCCGGGCGAGGTCGTCACGGCCGTCGTGCCCATCAAGGCCTTCGAGGAGGGCCGCTACCTGCTGATGCTGACATGCAAGGGCACCATCAAGAAGACGGACCTCACGGCCTTCTCGAGCATTCGTCGCAGCGGCATCATTGCCATCGATCTGGATGAGGGGGACAGCCTGGGCTGGGTCGTCGCCACGGACGGCAACAGCGACGTCGTCATCGCCACGGCCGAAGGCATGGCCATCCGCTTCCCCGAGGACGAGTTGCGGCCCCTCGGACGCCCGGCGCGCGGAGTCCGCGCCATTACCCTCAGGCCCGAGGACCAGGTCGTCGGCCTCGCGATGGCTCAGGAGAACCTCGACCTGCTGTCCGTCACGACCGACGGCTACGGCAAGCGCACGCCGGTCGCCGAATACCGGCCTCAAGGCCGCGGCGGACTGGGCCTCATCAACATGAAGCTCAACGTCAACCGGGGCGGCAAGGTAGCCAACATCCTGGTCGTCAGCGATCAGGACGAGGTGGTGCTGGTGACCACCAATGGTGTCGTCATCCGACAGAAGGTCGCCGACATTGCCCGCTACGGCCGCATGACCCAGGGCGTCCGCCTGCAGCGCCTTGGCGACGATGACCGGATCGCCGGCGTGGCGCCGATGGTCGCAGACGACGGCCAGGAGGACTGACGTGGCCGACGGCAACGCATTCAACTTCGACCCGTTCCAGACGGACTTCTCGTTCGACTTCCAGAACCTGCCTACCACCCCGACCGTTGCCGGTCCCTCGGGACTGGGTATTCTGCTCATGGAGATGGGCGCGCTGACCGAAGAAACCCTGAACCAGGCGCTGGCCCACCAGGCGGAACAGCGCCTACCGCTGGCACAAATCCTCCTGGAAGGTGGGTACTGTACCCAGGACCAGGTCAACGAGGCTCTCCGCCGGCGGCCGAGCCACAGGTGAACGACGTGACGACACAGAGCGACGACCTGACCATCCTGCTGGGCTGCACGACGGATGTCGGCAAGGTCCGGGAGATCAATCAGGACTGCTTTGCATGCAGTCCAGAAGACGGCATCTATCTTGTCGCCGACGGCATGGGGGGGCATCTCGCCGGGGAAAAGGCCGCGCAGACGGCCGTCGAAGTGCTCGCCAGCATGATGGTCGACCACGTGGGCTCGGGCACGGCGGACGCACCCGCCCTGGTCCAGGCCTTCCTCGAGGCAAACCGCCAAATCGTCCAGGCCTCCCTCTCCGATGCCACCATGCGGGGCATGGGCACGACCGCCACGATGGCGATGGTCGTCGGCGACCAGGTCATCATTGGGCATGTTGGCGACTCACGGGCCTACCTCATCCGGGGCGGCGAGATCGAGCAGGTGACCGAGGACCATTCGGTGGTGGCCCAGTTGCTCAAGGCCGGTGCCATCACGCCGCTCGAAGCCCTTCATCATCCCTATCGCAACGTCATTACCCGATGCCTGGGCATGCAGATGGATCTCGAGCCGGATACGCATCAGTTTCCCTGGCAGCCGGGTGACCGGGTCCTTCTCTGCACGGACGGCTTGTCCGGGCTCGTCAATGACGACGAGATGCGGGACATCGCCCTCGAGGAAGCCGACCCTCAAGACGCGTGCCAGCGCCTGCTGGACTTGGCGATGGAACGCGGCGGATACGACAACATCACCATCGTCCTCGTCCAGTTGCCCGCCTGATTCACGATCACCCACGCTCCAAGGCCATGACGGACCGCCTCGGCCCCTACCAGATCCTCCGCGAGTTGGGTCGTGGTGGCATGGGCGTGGTCTACGTGGCGAAAACCGACAGTCGCCCGGAACCGGTCGCGCTCAAGGAACTGGTCATGGCCTCGGCCCTGCCCGAATCCGAAAAGGTCGAGACCATCGAGCGCTTCAAGCGGGAAGGCACGGCAGCTGCCAGCCTGAGGCACCCCAATATCGTGGCCGTCTACGACATGGGCAACGACGGCGACCGCTACTACATGGCCATGGAGCTGGTCGAGGGTCGATCGCTCGGGCATCTGCTGGAGCAGCGGGTCCCGATGAGCTTCCAGCAGGTCATCGACATCGGCAGCCAGATCTGCAAGGCACTGGACTATGCCCACCAGGCGGGCATCGTGCATCGCGACATCAAGCCGGACAATATCCAGGTCCGGGGTGACGGCTCCGTCAAGCTGATGGACTTCGGCGTCGCACGCGTGAAGTCCGACCTGCCCAGCCTCACGCAGACAGGGACGACCCTGGGCACCATCGCGTACATCTCCCCGGAACAACTGACGGACTCGCGCAACGTCGACGGACGGGCGGACCTGTTCTCGCTGGGTGCCCTGCTCTACGAGATGCTGACGTACAAGACGCCCTTCGATGCCGGCAACCTGGGAGGCACGATCCTCAAGATCATGAACGAGGCGCCCCAATCCCTGCGGGAGATCAACCCTGCCATCCCTGACAGGTTGGAGAGCGTCATCATGAAGGCCCTCCAGAAGGAGCCGGAGAACCGTTTCCGACGCGCTGCGGAAATGGAATACGCCCTGAAGGAGTCCACGAAGAGCTTGCCGCCCCCCGAGCAGCAGGCGCCTCCGCAACTGGTCCCTTGCCGCCATTGCCAGTCCCCCCTGCCCCAGGGCTCCCGTGTCTGTCCTTCGTGCGGCAAGTCGAACTTTGGCGGGACGGGACCGCTGGGTCCGATGCCATCGCTGCCGCAGGCACCCGTGGCGCGTCGCCTCGACCCGCTGCAACCTGTGACGTCCCAGCCGCCCGCATCGCCAGCCCCCATTCCGGGCGGAGCCGGCCCCCAGTTGCAGTTGCCCAGCAAGCCGCAGTTGGCGATGCCCACCCGTTCCGGGCAGTTGCCTCCCGTCACGCCCCCGGCAGCCGTCCCCCCGGAGCGTGTCGGCTCAGGCGCGCTTGGGCTCAACGCTGCCATGGCGGAGGACGTGGGTGTCCGTCAGACCCGGTCGTCGACGTCCGAGGTACTGGGTCCTGTCCGCGGGCTCGAATTGGTCTGCACCTTCGGCAAGCGTGGCAAGGAAGTCGGCGAGTTCAACAGCCCGCGTGGCGTCATCGTGGATCGCAGCAAGCGGGTCCATGTGGCCGACACCGGTAATGGCCGAATCCAGACCTTCGACATGAACGGACGCTTCAAGGGCTTCGTCAGACCCTTGGGTACAAGCGTGCCGACGGCACCTCGCTCCATGGCCCTGCTGCCCCGAGGCGTCATGGTGATCGCCGATGCTGAGGACACCCGGCTCTTCAAGGTCGATGCCAACGGCGTCTCCGTCGGGATTACCCAGCGAACGTCCGTCACCATGGAGCCTGTGCCACCGGCAACCCGCATCCAGGCGACAGCCAACGGGGAACTGCTGCTGACCGACAACGGCCAGGGTCGGGTCGTCATCATCGATACCCGGGACCGTATCGCCTCGGTCCTGACAGAAGGCTTGCAGGCCCCGTGGGGCATCGCACTTGGCGACGCAGGCCACGTGTTCGTCACGGACACCAAGTCCAACCGCATCCTGCGCTACCACGGCAACCAGTTGATTGCCACGTATGGCGGCCCAGGCAGCAATCCCGGTCAATTCCAGACGCCACGTGACATTGCCGTTGATGCCTCGGGCCACATGTTTGTCGCGGACTCCCGCAACCGGCGCATCCAGGTCCTCGATGGCGACGGACTGCCGGTGCTGGACATGGGCGGTCAGGGCTCCGGCCCCTTCCAATCGACTCCCGAAGCCCTCGCCCTTGATGGCGGGGACCACCTGATCGTCGTCGAAAGCCAGATGTGCCTCGTGCACATCTTCCGCATCCTGCGCGGCTGAGTGGCGCCTGCGGGTAAGGCGTCCCGGGCACGTCAGGCTTCGGGCGTATCCCCGAGGAAATACTTGTAGCCAACGATCTTGTAGATTAGACGCGCACAGAGGAAGTCCGGCGCCACGAAGCCCGGGATGGGAGCCAGCTCGAGCAGATCGGCTCCGACGACTTCCCGGGTGCGGAACAGTTCGCGCAACAGGTCCAGCACCTCGTACCAGCCGAGGCCGCCGGGTTCCGGCGTGCCCGTGGCCGGTACCAGCGTCGGATCCAGCCCGTCGATGTCGATCGTCAGGAACACGCGGGGCCCCAGCGTCGCGACAATCTCGGCCGGATTGAAACGCCCCGGCCGGCAATCCCTGCCCCAGAAGATCGTCGACGGTCGATGTTCCTTCCAGAAGGCCATCTCGTCCGCCGAGATGTTGCGAATGCCGACCTGGGTCAAGGGAACTTTCATCTCGACGATGCGCCGCATCACGCTGGCGTGGCTCTGGGGGGTGTCTTCGTAGGCATCGCGCAAATCGGCGTGGGCATCGATCTGCAGGATGGACAGGTCGGGATAGCGCTCCAGCATCGCCTGAATCGTGCCGGCGCTAATGCTGTGCTCACCGCCAAGGACGATGGGAAATCGACCCCTGTCCAGGATCTCGCGGACGGCCTCATAGGTCTGCTCGATGGGCGCCATGTAGTCCCTGCGGGAAGGTTCGACCTCTGGCAGGGTCGCGATGCCGACGTTGCAGGGCTCGGCATCAAGCTCGTCGTCATAGAGCTCGACCTGCCGGGAAGCCATCAGGATGGCGGTAGGACCGTCCTTGGTGCCGCCCCGGTACGAGGTCGTGCCCTCGTAAGGCATGGGCAGGATGTTGACCTTGGCGGTCGCCGGATCCGCCAGTTCGGCAGGCAGATGACCAAAGTTGAGCACGGGCGTGCGATAGCCGGTCATGGTTCCCACCGGACCCTCCCCTTCTGAAGCAGGTGACCATGATGCCACCCGCAACCCTGCTTGCGCTATGCTGCCGGTTGTGAAGAGCCTGATCCTGACCTTGGCACTCGGCACCTCGCTCGCCGCCCCGGTGGTTCCCGACGCCGCACCGACACCCGCGCCGGTCCATCCTGCCGCGCCGTGGGCCTCGCTGGTGGTCCCGGGTGCGGGCCAGATGCTCGCGGGCGATACGACGGCAGGCCTGCTCTGGCTGGGGGCCGGCGTGGGTGCCGGCGCCGGCACCTACGCCATGCTTCGGGGCCAGATGCCGGCCGATGCCCTCGTCACCCCGGATACCCCCCAGTTCTACTTCCTCGCATTGCTGGCCTACGCCGCGTGGCTGGGCGTCGGCGCGGCGGCAACGGTGGCCGGCCTCGCCGAGGCCGCGGCACGCGCCCCTCGCCCCGTGCCATCACCCTTGCCTGCGACCGAGGCGCCGCCGGACCTTGCCGCCCCGAGACCGGCCGGGACCGCTCCGCCACGCAAGCCCAGGCGCATGCGTCCGGGCGGGGACGACTAGCTCCCCCTGTCCATGCCGGCATCAAGTGCCGTCCACGGTCCGGCAACACGCTCTCCATCGGCGAGCCTTGCCGTGACCCTCACCAACAGGCCACGCGACATCACAGGTCCGGGCAGCGTGACGTGATGGCTTCGGCCATCGGCAGTCCGGGCCTGCACGCGCCACGAGGTCCCCGCGCCACTGCGGATGCCCAGCGCACAATGGCCGGGCGTACGCGTGGTCCAGAACAGGGCCGTCGCCCCACCCTGCTCCTGTCTCGCGCCAATGGCCGAAATCAGGCTGTCCGGATCACCCGTCGGCGGGGCCGGGGTGGGTGCCACGACAGGCGGTTGGCCGGGTTCAGGGATTACGGGGGCACTGCCGGTCGCCTCCTGGTTGGCGAGCGTCAGCGCGAGCGCGACATCCAGGCGTGGCACGGCGAAGCCGAAGCCGGTGGCCGGTGCGGTCGACGCCTTGAGTAGCGCGATGATGCGCGCCGCGGGCAGGTCAGGCCGCACGCTGCGCAAGAGTGCGGCCGCCGCCGCCACGTGAGGCGACGCCATGCTGGTGCCGGAGTAGGTCTTGTAGCCTCCACCGACGGTGGACAGGATGTCCGTTCCGGGACCTGCGATGCCGACGAAACTGCCGTTGCTGGAGAAAGTCGCGCGGCGATCCTGACGGTCCGTCGCCCCCACGGCCAACACGCCGGGCAAGGATGCCGGATAGGTCACGCGTGCATCGCCATCGTTGCCCGCTGCCGCCACCACGACCACGTCACGCCGGACAGCTTCGGCCACCGCCTCGGCCAGCAACCGGGACGGCTGGCTACCCCCGAGCGATAGGTTCATGACGCGCACGCCCGCAGCCGTGGCTGCCCGAATGCCCGCCGCGATGTCCTCGACACTGCCCGACCCATCACCACCAAGGACCTTGATGGCCAACACGCGGACTCCGTGGGCAACACCAGCGAGGCCGACGCCGTTGTTGCCGGTAGCCCCGATCGTGCCCGCCACGTGGGAACCATGTCCCACATCGTCGTCGGGTGCACGACCTGGTCGAACGAGATTGGGTCCGGCCTCGATGCGCGTACCGCCCAAATCCTCGTGGCGCGCCTCGATGCCCGTGTCGACGACACCGACTGTCAAGGCAGCAGCGCCCCGTGTCCGCCCCCATGCCGCCTGTGCCCCGATGCGCGCGTGGCCCCAGCAGTCGACGAGGCGCGGATCATCGGGATCGCCAAGAGCCGTCAGGATGCGCAGGGGAGCAGGCATCGCCGGCGTCGGAAAGCCCTGGAGCCGATAGCGGACGGACCGTTCCGCCCAGAGGACGCCCGGCCTTCCGGCGAGCGACCGCAAGGTCTCTTCCGCTGTGCTGCCTTCGGCGGGCCGAATCCGCTGCCAACCAGGTGCGACCACCTCGCCACCGGGCAATGGGACATCACCGCTCGTCTGCACGAGCAGTGCCTCGGGGCTGGGACCCTCCGCACCTACGGCCAGCAAGGGGGGTGACTCAGGACCCTGGACACAGCCTGCGGCGGCTATTGCGACACCCGGGACGAGGAAACGACGGAAACGGGAACGAACAGACATGAAAACCTCCGCATGGGCAGTACGCATCCAGCCTGCACCAGGCTCCTTGCGGCCAGCTTTCCCCGCTGCCACGCAAGCATGAAGCCCCAAGCGAAGCGGGCCCGGACCACAGAGGTCCGGGCCCGCCGGGATACCGCGACTAGCAGCAGCCGCCCGAGCCGCACGCGGCACCGACCGGCACAGCATCTTCCGCGGAAGCAGTCTCGTCCTCGTCCTTGGGACGGAACGAAGACCCGCAGCCGCAGGACGAGGCGGCGTTGGGGTTGGTGATGGCGAAACCGCCGCCCAGCATCGAGTTCTTGAAGTCCACGACCGCACCCGATACCAGCTTGAGGCTGCCGGGATCGACGACAACCCGGATACCTTCGACCTCGGTCACGTGGTCTTCCGCCTTGGGCTCGTCCAGTCCCATGCCGTAGCTGAAGCCCGAGCAGCCGCCGGGCTTCACGAAGATGCGAAGGGCCAGGTCGTCACGGTCCTGCGCGGCGAGGAACTCGCGGACCTTCTTGGTCGCATCGGGAAGCAAGGTAATCATCGCAGCATCCTCCTGATGACCTTCAGCATAGCATTGGCGGGCGTTTCGACCCAAGCGCGACAGGAATTTGCCAAATATTTGTTCGTCGACCAAATGTTCCCCAATGCCACCGGAACAGTTCCTTGATGGAAGGCTGCCATCCTGCCGGCGGTGGTCGACCCGGATGCAAAGGCGCATCCCTGCGAACCACCACCGGCCAACCGTCGCACCTGGCTTTGCGCCTCGTCATCGACACCGTCGCAGCAGCGGCCGTTTCCCCGAGGGGAGAACAGGTCACGCCCATGTGGATGCATCCGGTTCATCCGCCCATACGTCCGGCCATTACCGACGCGAAGGGCAACGGTTACCTCTTCGCACCATCCCGGTGGGGCATCTTTCTCGTGATACGTCGCCCCTGAGCGGCGTCCGGCCGGACCGGCATCCGATCGTCTGGGTGCCGGGCCGGCGTGCTTGTCACGACTCCCCGGGGGTGGGTATGGTGGATATGAACCCCGGCCTTCGCGGCACGCGCCGGCCACACTTTCCAGGTACACCGCCCACCCCATGGACACACCCAAGATTCGCGTGCTCATCGTGGATGACTCGATGACCCTGCGGATGATGTTCAAGAAGACCATCCAGGACACGCATTTCGAACCCGTGGCAGAGGCCGCGAACGGGGAACAGGCGCTTGAGCGCTACAAGGAGGTGCGCCCGGACCTGGTCGTGATGGACATCGTCATGCCCGAGGTGGACGGCGTCACGGCCCTCTCCAATATCCTCTCGTTCGATCCTGACGCCCGGGTCGTGATGGTTTCCTCACTGGGCAGCAAGGACAAGGTCCTCGAGTCCATCAAGAAGGGCGCACGCAACTTCGTGATGAAACCCTTCGAGCGCGACACCCTCCTCCAGGCCTTGCAGAAGGCCTACGAGGGCAAGAGCTAGGCACGGTGCAGGCATGATTGTCACCACCGTAAGATTCTTCGGGCAGTACCTGCTCGAAAGGGGCCGTATCGACCACCAGCAGTTGCTGGCTGCCGTCGAGTACCAGAATGTCACCAACGCACGCCTCGGGACGCTGGCCCTGGGCAAGGGCTACCTGACGGAAGCCCAGGTCCAACGCATCAATCTGGCACAGCGAACGACCGATCGCCTCTTCGGCGACCTCGCCGTCGATCTGGGCCTGCTGACGACCGAACAACTCCACGAACTCATCGAGCTCCAGAAGTCTCACCGGATATTCCTGGGTGAGGCCCTGATCGAGAAGGGCTTCATGACCCGCGAGGAAGTCGAGGCCGAACTGGCCCAGTTTCGCGCCGATCAGCAAGCCAGCCAGATGATGATCCGGGGCGCCCTCATCCGGCTCAAGGACGCCGAGATGGTGGCCGACGTGCTCGACACGGTCCTGAAGATGTTCAAGCGCGTCCTGCACGAGAACGTGCTCATCGAGGATTGCCGCGAAGGCACGGAGAACTGGATGGCGCGGGACTGGACGATTTCGCAACGATTCACGGGCGACCTCGAGGCCACCTTTTCCCTGAATGTGCCGCAGGGCCTCCTGCTGAGCATGGCCAGCCGGATGCTCGAGGAAGACCTCAAGACCGTCGATGAGCTGGTTCAGGATGCCGGGCAGGAGTTCGTGAACATCATCTGCGGCAACATCGCGGCCAAGCTCAGCGTGCGGAACCGCAACGCCGGCCTGCTCCCCCCGGTCATCCAGCCGGCAGCCTCCCTCAAGCCGGACGAGCAGGCCGAGGTCGTGCACGCCACCCTGATTTCAATCAACCACCAGTTCGATTGCCTGATTCAG
Source organism: Candidatus Sericytochromatia bacterium (assembly GCA_035286125.1). Taxonomy (GTDB): domain Bacteria; phylum Cyanobacteriota; class Sericytochromatia; order S15B-MN24; family VGJW01; genus VGJW01. The sequence goes on along the minus strand of JAYKIS010000009.1, from coordinate 9,050 downwards.
GTCCACGGCAACTCGGCTGCCTGAGACTGCCAAAACACGAACGGTCGCGTCACCCGCGAGGGGTAGCGCGACCGTTTCATTGAGAGGCGGAGGGCACGGGATTCGAACCCGCAACCGGCTCATCACCGGCAACCGCTTTCGAGGCGGCCCGCTCACCGTTCGCTTACCCTCCGGGCGGGCACCCATCCTACCATACGGACCCGTCAGCCTTGTCGCCGGGCACGGAGGCCGGCGAAGAATTCGTGCAACAGGCCTCTTGCTGGCTCGTCCATGATGCCCCCAAGCACTTCGGGATGGTGATCCATCTCGGGTGCCGCCGGAAGGTTCCATACGCTGCCACAGGCCCCGCGCTCCAGGTCCTCCGCCGCAAAGACCACGGTGGCGATCCGAGCCTGCACTGCCGCCGCGGCGCACATCGCACAAGGCTCGAGCGTCACGTACAGTTTGCAGTCATCGAGGCGCCACCGCTGGAGAAGGCGCGCGCCCTCCCGCAGGACCTCGAGTTCCGCGTGTCCGAGCGGGTTGCGGTCCCGCTCCCGCGTGTTGCCGGACCGGCAAAGGACCTGCCCCCCATGGACCAGGACGGCACCCACCGGCACCTCGCCAGCGTGGCCTGCCGCCCGGGCCTCTTCGAGCGCCGCCTCCATGAAGTGCCGATGGGTCATGCCGGGGAGCGTACACCGAGGCGGCACGCGTCACCAAGCGGCCGATGCGTTTCTGTTATCCTCGGAAGAACTGGGCCACCAAGGAGGCATGTGTGCGGGTCGGCGGACGGACCGACATCGGCAAGGTCCGAAAGACGAACGAAGACGCCATGGGTTTCGACCTCGAGCGTGGCATCTTTGTCGTGGCTGATGGCATGGGTGGCCACGCAGCCGGCGAGGTGGCCAGCCGCATGGCGGTGGACACGATCGTGGCCGGCCTGGAAGAGCGCACGCCCGAGCAGGATGCAGCGGACGCGATGTTCGCAGCCGTTGTCGAGGCCAATCAACGCATCTCGACGTCGGCCGGACTCGACCCGGCGCTCAAGGGGATGGGGACCACCGTCGTCGCGGCGCTCATCGAGGATGGACGCTGTGCGATCGGTCATGTGGGCGACTCACGGGTCTACCTGATTCGCGAGGGGCGCATCATCCAACTGACGGAGGATCACTCGATGGTCCAGGAGCTGGTGAAGCGCGGGGCCATCCCTGCCGAGGCCGCGGAAACCCACCCGCTTCGCAACACCATCCTGAGAAGCCTCGGCCAGCATCCCAGCATCGAGGTCGACATCCTCACGCTGGACTGGCGCCCGGAGGACCGACTGGTCCTGTGTACCGATGGCCTGACGAGATTCGCGCGCCCCGAGGAAATACTGGCCGCCGTCAGCCAGGACGAGGATCCGGAAAACATCTGCACGCAGCTCGTCGATCTGGCCTTGGAGCGGGGTGGACGGGACAACATCACCCTGATTCTGGTCTGTGGTGCGTGACGGCAACCGCGGGACGGCCGACGATCGTCCTCGTTGAGGACGACCCCCGCCAGACACGGGGCCTCGCGACTTCGCTCGAGCGCGCCGGCTTCAGGACGTGCATCTTCCGGGCTGCGGCAGGACTCGAGGTCTGGCTCGCGGACCACGTGGCCGACCTGCTTCTACTCGATGCGGAACTTCCCGGCGAGAGCGGTCCTGCTGCCCATGTCCGGCTGCGCGCCGAAGGCCTGCTCGACGAGGCGACGCCGGTACTCATCGTCTCGGGCTACATGGAGACGCCCGATGTCGTGGCGGCCTATGATGCGGGGGTGTGGGACGTCATCGTCAAGCCAATCGACCCGAGAATCCTCGTTGCCAAGTGTCGGGCGATCCTTGTCCGGACCGGACGCCTGCCGCCGGCATCACCGGCAGCGCACCACCAAGAGTAAGGTCCGGTTAACTTTTTACTGTAAATTTAATCTTTACTTGACACCGTCTTGTCGGCTTCTTGACAACCTTCCCTTAACCTGAGTCTTGAGGATGACCCAGATGAACGCCAAGACCGCCCAAGCTTCCGCCCTGCCCCGCGCCATCGCGATCTCCGTCGTGGCAGATCCGATCGGAACGGCGCGCACCGTCGCGTTCTGGGATGCCGTGGCTGACCTGATCTTCGACAACCGTCGCGAAACGGCCCGCAAGGTCGCCGTCCTGCGTCGGTATGCCCGCCTTGTGTCGCGGACCCCCCATCGGTCGCTGGCCGACCTGGCCCTTCGCCTCGCCGAATCCTGGGAAGAGCAGAACCCCGGCCTTCGGGTTGCCTGATCCCTTGACGCACCAGGGTGCGGATGGCCCCATGGAAACGTGATTCCGTTCCCGAACATCGATCCCGTCGCCGTCAGCCTGGGCCCAGTCAAGGTCCACTGGTACGGCATCATGTACCTCTTGGCCTTCTGGTGCGAGTACCTGATCCTCAAGGCCTCGACGGGTTGGCGCGGACTGGTGCTGGACGCCGAGGAAATCGGCGACTTCCTGGGCTACGCCATTCTTGGCGTGGTCCTCGGGGGACGCCTGGGCTACATCCTCTTCTACAATCCGGCCCAGTACCTGAGCAACCCGCTCGAGGTCTTCGCCGTCTGGCACGGGGGCATGGCCTTCCACGGGGGCCTTGTCGGCACGTTCGTGGCCGGCTGGCTCTGGTGCCGGCGCAAGGGCGTGGGCTACGGGCAGATGTGCGATGCCGTCGTCGTGGGCGTCCCGGCTGGCCTCGGCCTCGGGCGCCTGGGCAACTTCATCAACGGCGAGCTCTGGGGCAAACCCTCGGACCTCCCCTGGGCCGTGGTCTTTCCCACGGGCGGCCCCCTGCCTCGCCATCCGTCACAACTCTACGAGTTGCTCCTCGAGGGGATACTCCTGCTGGGCGTGATGTTGCTTCTCGGTCGCAGGCGCCTGCCGCATGGAGCCCTCAGCGGCATCTTCCTGATGGGGTATGGCAGCATCCGCATGACCATCGAGCTGTTCCGCAACCCGGACCCTCAGTTCATCACCGCAACCAATCCCGCCGGCCACGTTCTGGGCCCCTTCTCGATGGGTCAACTGCTCAGCTTGCCGATGGTCCTCGGGGGTGCTGCCCTTCTCGCGTGGGCCTTCCGACGGGGCGAACGTCCCCCGGTCCGTTTTGCGCCAGCGGCTGCCGTGCAATCGGCCACGCCATCGGACGCGTCCGCGCTGCAGGCGGACCCGGTCGCGGACGCGCCAGACACCGATCTCCGGACCTAAACGCCGCCCTTGGCCGCTCGGGCCCGGATCCAGGCCCAGACCTTCTGGCTGTTGGTGCCCTTCTCGGCCGAAAAGAGCAGCATCTCGTCCTGACTGTAGAGATCGAGGGACTCGGCCCATACCTTCTGCTGTCGGCCGCGCTCGGCATTCGTCATCTTGTCGGCCTTGTTGAGCAGCAGCAGGAAGGGCCGGTCGTGGGCCCGAAGCCATCCGACCATCATGTGGTCGAGGGCATCCGGCGGCCGTTGTCCGTCGGCGACCCACAGGACGCCTGCCAGGTTCGGACGCTCCTTCAGGTAAGCCTCGATCAGGCCCTGCCAAGCCTGCCGGGCCCCCTTGGAGACGCGCGCGTAGCCGAAGCCCGGCAGATCGACGAGCCTGATCCCTCCGTCAAGCGCGAAGAAGTGCAGCAGGGTCGTGACGCCGGGTTTCGCACCCACCCGGGCAAGCCGATGACGATGCGTGAGCATGTTGACCGTCGAACTCTTGCCCGCGTTCGAGCGGCCCACCAGCGCGATCTCAGGCTGGTCGGGAGGGGGACAGCGGTCCATGCTGTCGGCACCCGTCAGGTATCGGGCCTGAGGAACCGTCATGCACCACCTCCGCGTCGAGCTAACGCAAGATTAAAATTTGGCCAAAACAAGCAACCTTGCCTGCCTGACAGCCTACAACCCCTCCATCATCCCCCCTCGCCCCCCCCGAGGACAACAACTTGCGCCAGTGGATCGCCGCCTCCGTCCTGTCCCTGCTGGCCCTCACGGCCTGCGGCGCCCCCGCTCCGACAAGCCTTCGCACGACGTCGGTCACGGGCATCGTCGAGAGCCTTGGCATTCCGCCGGCCCACAAGTTCCTGACGGTGCAGGCTGTCGTGACCAAGCTCCTGCCCGATGACACCCAAGGGCTGCCGCACCAGCTGTTCATGGTGCGCGTCACCAAGGGTGCCTCCGTAGGGATCTACGAGGTCTCGAACAACACGCACCACGGCTCCAAGGTCACCAACCTGAAGGTCGGTGATGCGCTGACAATCCGGGGCACGCTCTACACTGGCGGGGACAAGGGCATCCATTGGACCCACCAGGCCAACAAGCCTTTCGACGCGGGCTGGATCAAGAACGAGGACGGCAAGGTCTTCCAGTAGGGCCCCGCGCTTGCGGGACGACGGCCCGGACGGTTTAATGAAGACGACCATGCGCCTTGGAATCGCGGCAGCTACGGTGGCTGCCGCCCCGAAGCCCGCGCCCCGGACTTCGGCTGCCTTCCGGCGCGGTGATGGCCCCCACTACGGACTCTGACGAGGTTCAGGCCATCAGGAGTACGCCCTCCCCTTCGCCCGACCCTTTCCCGTCTTTCCGTCCTTCCGGAGGCTCCAGCCATGACCCAGGTCATCGATCCCACGATGCCGCCCTACACGGATGAGGAGATCACCCCCCTCAAGCCGGCCGTCCAACCCGAGCAACTGCAGCACCGCCACCTGCGTGAGGGCGAGTTCTGGCGGGAGATTCCCGCCTACAAGGAAGTCGACGAGGCCACCTTCCTCGACCACATCTGGCAAGGCAAGAACTCGGTCACGCATCCGGACAAGCTGCTGGAAACCATTCAGGATCTCGCCCCGACAGCCTTCGTGGACGACGTGCGCGATGGCTTCGCCAAGGCCCCGATGTCGCTGCGGGTTTCGCCCTACATGATCGCCTGCATCGACTGGCAGGACCCCTATCATGACCCGATCCGGACCCAGTTCATCCCCGTGGGCAGCCGGCTTTCCCCGGACCATCCGATGCTCAAGCTGGACTCCCTGCATGAGCAGGAAGATGCCCCGGTCCCCGGCCTGACCCACCGGTATGTCGACAAGGCCCTCTTCCTGCCCCTCGATACCTGCCCCGTCTATTGCCGCTTCTGCACACGGTCCTATGCCGTCGGCCTCGACACCGAGCAGGTCGAGAAGGTCCAGTTGGGCGTCAACCCCAAGCGCTGGGCCAAGGCCTTCAAATACATCGCCTCGCGGCCCGAGCTCGAAGACATCGTGGTGTCGGGCGGGGATACCTACCAGTTGGCCCCGCGCAACATCCGGCAGATCGGCGAGACGCTCCTGAAGATGGACAACATCCGCCGCATCCGCTTCGCGACCAAGGGTCCGGCCGTCATGCCGATGAAGATCCTGACGCACGGCGACTGGACGGATGCCCTGTGCGAGATGGCCGAGCTTGCGCGCTCCATGGGCAAGGAAGTGGCCTTGCACACGCACTTCAACAACCCCAGCGAAATCACCTGGATTACGCAGAAGGCCATCCAGCTCCTGATCAGCCGTGGCGTCTACATCCGAAACCAGAGCGTCCTCATCCGCGGTGTCAACGACGACCCCGAGACCATGCGCCTGCTGGTCAAGCGGCTGGGTCACATCGGTGTGCATCCCTACTACGTCTACATGCACGACATGGTGGCCGGTGTCGAAGATCTGCGGACCCGTGTCCAGACAGCCCTCGACATCGAGAAATATGTCCGGGGTTCGACAGCAGGCTTCAACACGCCGACCTTCGTCTGCGATGCGCCGGGCGGTGGTGGCAAGAGGGACGTGCACAGCTTCGAGTACTACGACCGTGACAACGGCATCGCCGTCTACGTGGCCCCCAGCGTCAAGCCGGGGCAGATGTTCATGTACTTCGACCCCATCAAGAGCCTGTCCCCCGAGGCGCAGGCACGCTGGCAGGACCCCGTCACCCGCGAGGAGATGATGGACGAGGCGCGGCGCAAGGCGATGGACGCTGCCCGCTGAAGCAAGGTGAAGCAGACGCCCCCCGAACCTTACGGGTCCGAGGGGCGTCTTGCTGAAGAAAGGAAGCGCCCTGCGTTCAACGGAACAGCGGGATCAGCTGTCCACCCGGATGCAACCGGTCGAAATGGCGATAATCCGTGGGAATGCGCACCGGCAGCCCGGCATGTGGCGCAGACCAAGCGGGGTTCAGCAAACGCAATTCGTCAGCCCGGAAGGGGCTGTCGAGCATCGCATCCGCCAGGTCTTCCCACGTGGCCAGTCCGGGAGGCACGACCACCGTCCTGAAGCCGCGATCCGGCGTCAGGTCCACCGAAGTCGGGGGGGGAACGGGCACGGGCTGGATCTTGCCGTCGAGGTAGCCCGCCACCTGTTCCAGCGCCTCGACATAGGGAAAGTTGTCGCTCGTGTCGGTCTTGCGGCCGGCCGGGACGGCGATGTCCCGATGGCGCGTGATGCGCTCACGGCCCATGCCGTGAGTCTCGATGAGCCACGCCGTCAACTGCGCGACGGCCGCGACCTGCGCGGCGCTGTAAGCCTCGCCGTTGTCGCCCAGATTGCAGATCTCGATGCCGATCGAGAAGTCATTGACGTTGTTGCGCCCCTGGTAGGCGCTGGGGCCGGCATGCCATGAACGCCGATCGTCGGCAACCGAACGGACAATCTCGCCGGACCGATCCACGATGTAGTGGCTGCTGACCTGGGCCTCGGGATTCTGGAAGTAGCGTCCGGTCTGACGGGCCGAAGCCCGGGAGGCCGTATGGTGCCAAACGACGCAATCCGGTCGGACCTGCTCCGGGCGGTCATTCATGTTGGGCGATGGCATGTCGACCAGGCCCGGGGCCGGGACTGCCTCGACATAGCCCGAGGCGCGAACGGCAAGGCCCTTGACCCGGAGGGAGGACCCTGCACCCATGCCACAACCGGCAAGCGTCAGCGCAAGACCGACCGTGGTGAGGCGAGAAAACGGCAGCATGGTTCCATTCTGCCTGAAACCCAAGGTCTGTTCAAGACCTGTTCAAGAACAGGTCTCCCAGCCTCGCCCCTCCCGCTGGAGGCTGGCCAACGCCGGCTGCAGCCCAATCGCCAGACACACGGCTATGGCACGCTCTCAGCCACCTCGAATCCCACGACGTTGCGCTCGGCCTTGCTGAACTCGATGCCGACCAGTGTCACGACGGTGCCGGGTCGCCGGTACTTGTCCGCATAGCCACGGGACCTGATCTGCGCGAGGGCCTGCCCTTCGGCCGGGCCATCCACTACCTTGAACTCGAAGATGTAGACGCGACCAGGCACCTGGAGCACAAGGTCGATTCGTCCCTTGCTGGTCGTGTCCTCGGCGCGCAGGTCCAGGCCGAGGGCAGCGAGGTGGCAATAGCAGACGCTGGCATAATAGCCCTCGAACTGCGCGATGGGGTTGTTGCGGTACCAGTCGTGCGGGATGCTCGAGAACATTCGGTGGAAGGCCTGCCGGACGGCTGCGAGGTTACCCTCCAGCAGCGCCTCAGTCAGGATGATGGTGACGTCGCTGGCGACACCTGCCGGCTGCCCAAGAGCCGGAAGCAGGCTGAGGTTCAAGCTGGCCTCGACCTCGCGGTTGGGGTAGCCCAGCGTATAGACCCAACTGCCGATAGTAACCTCACGGATACCATGGAGCGTCAGGTAGCCCGCTTGCCACAACAAGGCCTCAGGTTCGATGTGGTCGACATCGAAGGCCGAAAGGATCTCGGCACGGGTGCGCAGCTTGAGGAGATCGGGCGTGAAAAACCCTCGTTGGGCCAGCAGGTCCACCAGAAACGTCGGCGTACCTGTCTCGAACCAGTAGGGCTTGAACTGACGATGCTTGAGGTAGAGCATCACGTCGAACGGGTTGTAGACGGCCTCACCGCCCCAGTTGTAGCCGTTGTACCAGAGCCGCACCGTCGTGAGGTCCACCCCGTACAGCTCCGGGGCGAAGACCGTCTCGAGATCCCGTTGCGTGTAGCCGCACAGGGCCGACCAGCGTGGCTCGAGTGTCAGGTCCTCGAGCTGGTTGAGCCCCGAGAACAGGTTCACCTTGCTGAACTTGCTGACGCCGGTCAGGAAAACAAACTTGAGGTGGGCATCGGCATCCTTGAGGACGGCGTACAGGTCCCGCAGCGTGTCGCGCAGTTGGCGTGCAAGGTCGGGTTCCAGCAGGTTGTCGAGGATGGGCTTGTCGTATTCGTCGACAAGCACCACCACGCGGTGGCCGGTCTGACGATGCAGGCCCTGGATGAGCTGATGCAGGCGTCCGCGCGGATCAGAGACCCGGGCCGGAAGACCACGTGCAGCCTCGACATCCTCCAACTGCCGGTTGACCCATGCATTCAAGTCATCTCTCGAAAACGCTTGCCCCCCAGCAAAGCTGATTCGGATGACCGGATACTGCACCGACCAATCCCAGCGGTCCTCCGCCGCAAGGCCCGTGAACAAGGTCCGGTTGCCCTCGAACAGCTCCTTGAGAGTGTCGAGAAACAGGCTCTTGCCGAAACGACGTGGGCGGGAAAGAAAGAAGCAACCGCCCGCCTCGGCCAGATCCACCGCCATGCCCGTCTTGTCGACGTAGTAATGACCCTCCTCGCGGATCTTGCGGAAGGTCTGAATGCCGATGGGCAATCGCTTGCGGGACGCCATGACCCCATCGTGGCGGAGGGAACGATGGTCTGCAAGGGCAAGGGCCGGCAGGTCAGGCCCTGCCCTTCCCGGAGCGTGGCGTGCGCCCGCATGGCCGGGAAGGGAGCCTGGGTCTTCGGTCCGGACGTGGCCGGACTCTGGCTCGGGGACGATGGTCAGGGACGTGGCGCTGCCTTCGGGGGCGTACCCCCGGAGGTCCTGGCCCCTCGGACCTTCGGGTCCGGGATCCCTGGGCTGGCAAGGCGGAAGCCGATGTTGTTGTTGCGGTTGTCCGGGTTGTTGTTGCGGTTCGCCGCCCGCGTGTTCGACGCGTCGTTGTTCCACGCACCACCCCGGATGACCCGGTTCGAGCCCCTTGGTCCCCTCGCCGCGATGATCATCCGGCGAACCAGCCACGATGGT
>JAYKIS010000008.1:0-4560 GCA_035286125.1 Candidatus Sericytochromatia bacterium | reverse complement strand
GTCAGTCCCGAACAGTGGAGTCGAGACACAACGGAAGCGTTGCACAGGCAGGTACGATGCCTTTCGGGCTACTTGGGGCAAATCGGCAAGAACTGGCAGTATGAGCCGTCCCGTGGCGAGGAGTGCGGCCCTTCCGTGCACGAGCTCACGGAACTCGCCGTAGAGGTCGCGGGGGGCATCGAGATCGTGGCACCTGTCGGGTTGCAGCAGATCGTGGTGCTGTGCGAACCCACGGTTGCCCGGGACCTGATCAACCTGCTCGTGCAGGCCGTGCGAGCACTTGTCCCGGGCACCGGAATGTGCATGAACGTCCTTGGTGGCCATGGCTGGGTCACTTTGTCCCTCGAGTCCGCGGGAGTACGAATTCCCCTGAGGGACGACGGCCTGATGCGACTGACACCACGCCACTTCGGTCCCGGAGCGGTTGCGGCCATCCAGATGCTCGAGGATCATGCCGTCGCCCACGGGTTGCAGATAGGCGTTCGCCTGCATCCCGGTCACGAAGCAAGGGTACACGTCGCGCTGCGCAGCGAGACGTGGGGACAGTAGGCCACCACAAACGTGCTTGTCCCCTCGCGTCAAGCGGGGTAGGATGCCCGCCATGCGTCAGGCAGAAGCCCCAGAATCCATCGTCGCCAGGGTGGAGGAGCGCCTCGATGGGGCTTTCAAGGCTGTTCAGGCGGTCGAGTGGGAAAATACCCGACGCGTACTCGGCGCCTTCCAGGCTGCTCGAGTCGGCGAGGAGCACTTTGCCGGCACCACCGGCTACGGCCACGATGATCTGGGCAGGGCGTGCCTCGAATCCGTCCTGGCGGGCATCTTCGGTGCCGAAGCCGCCTTGGTCCGGAGTTCCATAGCCTCAGGTACCCACGCCATCGCCTTGGCCCTGTTCGGGGCCATGGCCCCGGGCAAGGAACTCCTGTCCATCACCGGACACCCTTATGACACCCTTGAAGAAGTCATCGGTCTCCGAGGCAGCGGCCAGGGTTCACTGAGCGAATGGGGCGTCAAGTATCGGGAGATCGACCTGCTGCCAACCGGGGAGATCGATATCGAAGGCTGCATCGCCGCCCTCTCCCTCGAGACCTCCGTCATCGCCATCCAGCGCAGCCGTGGCTATGCGTGGCGACCGTCGCAGTCCATGGCGCGCATCGAAAGCGCCATCGCGGCCCTGCGTGCTGTCCGTCCCGATCTGGTGTTCTTCGTGGACAATTGCTACGGCGAGTTTGTGGAAGACCGGGAGCCCACCCATGTCGGCGCCGATCTGGTCGCAGGATCCCTTATCAAGAACCCGGGCGCCGGGATTGTCCCTGCGGGGGGCTATGTCGCCGGCCGCGCAGACCTGGTTCACCGTGCCGCCTGCCGGCTCACGGCGCCCGGCATCGGGGCCGCGGGGGGTGCGACCCTTGACGGCTTGAGACTGATGTTTCAAGGCCTGTTTCTCGCCCCCCATGTCGTTTCCGAGGCCGTCAAGGGTGCGTTGCTCGCCGCTGGTGTCCTCCAGGCTCTGGGCTATGACGTCGATCCCCTGCCTACGGACACAAGAACCGACATCATCCAAGCTATCCGACTCGGCGATGCAGAGCGACTCGTCACTTTCTGCCAGACCGTTCAGCAGACCTCTCCCGTCCACGCCCATGTCGTCCCGGAGCCGGCGGTGGTGCCGGGATACGAGGATGATGTCGTGATGGCCGCGGGCACATTCATCGAAGGCTCGACCATCGAACTCTCGTGCGACGGCCCCTTGCGCGAGCCCTACATCGCCTATTGGCAGGGCGGGCTGAGCTACGGTCATGCACGGGAAGCCATCATCCGCGTCGTCCGGGCCCTGAAAGGCACGCGTTGAGCAACCCGAGAATCAGGCTGGGGGCCGTTCTCGTCCGCGACGGCCAAGTCCTGCTCGTCCGACACCGGAAAGAGGGTCAGGTCTACTGGCTACTTCCCGGGGGTGGGCTCGAGCACGGTGAGAGCATTGCCGAGGGCCTGGCGCGCGAGGTGCGGGAAGAAACCGGCTTCGACGCTTGCCTTGAGCGGCTGGTGGCCATTGTGGAGAGTATCGCGCCCGATGGCAGCCGCCACATCGTCCACCTCATCGCCATCATGGTTCTGGGCAAGGAGGGGATACCGACGGATGGCGACCCGAGGCTGGATGGACTGGCGTGGTTCGAGGCCGGTCAGTTGGATAATCTGGAGATGCGCCCCGCCCTTCAGGACTTCATGTGCCAAGGTCTCACCCGCGGCTGGCCAGGCCATGTGGTTCACCTCAGACCTACCTGGATCACTTAACCAAATAAATCATTAGTTGAAATAAAAACACATCTATAAAATCAATGGTATCGCACTTAAACCTTTAACCTTGTTCAAGGTTTAAGTGCGATACCAATATTCCACTGCCGATAGGCCATGAAGTCCGCCAGTTGCTCTCGGGACACGGTCAACGGCCCCACCATCGAGTAGGGATCGCTGACAACGAACCGGCCTCCCTGCATCCCGGCCACAAGGACGAAGTGACCGCCATCAAACGGCACAATCTGATCACGCAGCATGCCCTGGTTGTATACGGCAGGATTGCCCGCCAGCACCACCAACTCTCCGGACTGCAGCGCGCTCTCGACGGCCTGAAGCGATTCCACGTAGCGCGCCTTGAGACCAGTCGCCTCGGCACCGCGGCGAATATCCTCTTCACTCGTCAGTTCGTGCGCATCCTGACGACCTGTCATGACCTGCCGGACCTGCATCACGAGCGCCTGGCGATTGACACCGGCAGGAACACGGTGAAGAGCCAGCAGCGCCATGGCGAGGGAAGCAGGCCCACAGTTGGCCGTCGCGGACGGCGCATCGGGGTTGTACCGGGGATGTCGAACCTGGGTCAGGAAGAAACGCTCGGGATCGCCGGCGGGCAACACCATCCGGGAAACCCCATCAAAGGAGTTACCCTGCCCAGCGGCCCGATGACGCGCGGCAAGGCGTTCGAGGAGGTCGAAGCCCTGCTGGCGATCGGGTGTCATCGCGGGCCGGATTGAGCGGTCGGCAGTTCCGGGAACCGACAAGGGCCCCACCAGACGACCCAGGATACTGGACGCCGAACCCTGAGGAACTTGCGGTGAGGTCACCTCTATATTGTGGCCCGGAGAAGAGCCCGGCAGGGTTAATGGATGTTCAAGTTTGCATCAGAATTGACCTCCGTTGGCACTGCTGGGCTATGCCTGCCTCAAAGCATTGCGGTGATTAGCTTTCGGGCTGACCACAACGCACCAGAAGCTGGGTATCGAACTCACTTAAAACGTCGCATAAGATTAGTTATGTCAACTCAGACCCCTGCTCGCCTTCGGTCTGGAGAAACGCGGTGGCCGTCCTGCCGAGACGGAACCCTCGGACGTGGCGTTATGTCATCTCGAGGCGAGAGTCAAAGGGGGGTCCGCCGCTACCCGCCCCGATCGTTCAGGAAGCCCCTATTTCGCACACCCGGAAGGCACGCTCCGGCCTCAAGGACCGTTCGGCACGCATCGTGCCAGCTTGATGAATCCTGGCGCTACTCCTGCGCAAGGAGGAGCAGGACCAACTACGCCATCTGGAGGATTGACCGCGCTTCGCAAGGGTTGGCCAAGCGGGCGAGTGAGCGCACAACGACCGGGAAGCCTTCTTCGATTGCGCGGCCTGATGAATCTCCCGTGGGCCCAGTGGCGAACCGGTTCGGTTCCGGCCATCCTCGAGCAAAGCCAGGGATGGGCATGTCTGCGACAGGCACGGGCGACCCGGGAATGCCTTGAGTGTAGAAGATAGACTATGGAATCCGCAGAGTCTCACATCCGGCTAATCTTGAAGCCAGCTACAAGTTAACTATATCAACGGCTATCCGAGCAAATGACTTGCGGCGCAGTTGCTCAAACAATTCTTTAGGGCACTATTTCACTAAGTTACTGTTTCATCCACGAAAATGCCAGGCATGCCCTGAGGCATACCTGGCAAGCAACAGCAAGAATGTCAAAGCCCGGGCGGGTTCTTCCGTTCCACCACCGGGGCGACCGAACCGGTCTTGCCACCAGACATCTCCTCGAAGGCGCTGATCCGGTTGCGCAGGTAGTAGAGGGTCTTGAGCCCGCGCGTGAAGACATCCTTGAGATTGCCCGACGAGTGTTCGAACTTGGCGAGGTCGTTGCGTTGGTTGGCTTCCTCGACCAGATCGATCTCGACGAGGCCCCTGATGAAATCCTTCTCAAGGGCATTGATCTGCCGATGGATGACCTCGACGTTCTCGGCGTGATTGGCTGCCATGTCTGCCTTCCTTCCGAAGCGGAATGTGCGTTTCATCTTGCTGGAGTATAGGGATTGACGGCACGGGAACGGCCGGGATTATGTCAATCGTGACCGGCGCCACGAATCATCCCCGGGCCCGACAGGAAGGACAGGGACGCTCGTCCGGCAAGACGATAGCCGCTCACCCCGGCCCGATGCACGATGTGGACGTCCCCCTGCTGTCAGGAAGGCTCCACCATGCCACAGGCCAGACCCGACCGGATTTTGCCGGTGTTGCTCGGGCTTTCCGGATGCCTCGGAGGG
>JAYKIS010000007.1:0-26428 GCA_035286125.1 Candidatus Sericytochromatia bacterium | reverse complement strand
GGATTGCCCGCTGCTGGCGCGGCATCCGGCCAGGGCCAGGAGGCCTGATGGAACCCGCCATCCTGATTGGCCTGCTGGCCGCCATGCTGCGCCTTGCGACCCCCTTGCTGCTGGGCAGCCTGTCCGGTATCTGGGCCGAGCGCTCGGGTGTCGTCAACATCGCCATCGAGGGGATGATGCTGACCGGTGCCTTTGCGGGCTACGTCGTTGCCGAGCGCCTTCTGGACGCGGGTGACTACGACGGGGATGGCACGGGCCATCTCTGGATCGGCGTGCTGGCTGCCGTCCTGGTCGGGGCCCTGCTGGGCCTGGTGCATGCGTTCTGGACCCAGCGGTTCCGTACCGACCAGATTGTCAGCGGTACGGCCCTCAACATCCTGGCCGTCGGTGTCACGGCCTATGCCCTTCGGCTCGTCTATGACGTGGGAGGCAGCACCAAGCTGCCCGAGACCTTGCCGGCCATCCTGACGTGGTCGGTCGCGGGCAAGGATGGTCCGGTGGGTGTCTCGTTCACGCCGTTGATGATCCTCGCCGTCGTGCTTTGCCTCGTGACCCACGTCGTGCTCTTCCGGACACCCTGGGGCCTGCGCACGCAGGCCTCGGGCGAGCATCCCCTGACCCTGACCTCGCTTGGGCTGTCCGTGCTCTGGACCCGTTACGCCAACATGGCGATCTCGGGCGGCCTCGCGGGCCTTGCGGGGGCCTTCCTGACGCTCGAGGGCATCGGCCAATTCAACGAGGGCATGACCAGCGGCAAGGGCTTCATCGCGCTGGCCGTCATGATCTTCGGTCGCTGGAAGCCCCTGCCGTCGCTGGCCGCGGCCTGTCTCTTCGGGTTGGCCGACGCGATGCAGATATTCCTTCAGACCGTGGGTGTCGAGGTCCCGGCCGAGTGGCTGCAGATGTTGCCCTACGTGCTCACGTTGGTGGCACTGATGGGCCTGATGGGCCGTTCGCGGCCCCCTGCGGCGCTGGGCCAGGTTTCCTAGTCCACGCCCAGTTCCGCGAGGACCGAGGGCTTTGCCTCCTCCTCGGGGTCCAGCAACACGTCCGTCGGTCGCTTGAGCGGAACGGACATGATCTCGAGCAGGGGCCGATCCCGTTCGTAGCTGAGGTGGGCGTTGCGGTTGCGTACGAGATAGAGGGGCAACTGGTTCTCCCGCTGGCCCTCGAGGTAGTGGTCGCGGCCCATGCGGAAGTTGGCCACGCAGCCCCAATAGGGTTGCTTGGGACGGGCCGTCCGAATGCAGGCGTCATAGAACGAGACCGAGACGTGCTTGGTCATGGGACTGGCTGACATCACGCCCGAGATGACCTGCGCCGCGTGGCTGTAAAGGGCCTCGATGGCCGGACCGGTCGCAAGGCGAAGCGTATGGCCACCGTTTTCGATCCGTTCGCCCATCTCCGTATCTTCTGCTCCGAACGGGGCATCGGCTTCGGGCTGGTCCTCGGCCGCGGATGCAAGGTCGCCTTCCTGTGGATCCACCGTCCCTTCTGCGCTGGTGTCCTCGACCTCAGGGATCGCGGCCTCGGTTGAGGCCGGCTCTTCGCTCTGGTTCGCCTCGGCTGCACCGGGCTGGGCGGAGCCCGCCGGCAGGTTGAATCCCAGGCCGGCCGGTGAGAGCAGCAGGCGGGCGTCGGGCAACAGCATGTGGGCCACCACCCAGCCCTTGCCGACAGCCAGACCCAGGTTGAGTTCGGGCCCCAGCGTCTGCTCGGCCAGCAGTTCCTGAATCGCCACGACCTCGCCTTCCTGGGCTCGATGCTCGAGGTTCTGCTGGCGCAAGCGCGCGGCCCTTTCGGCGGCGCGGAGCTCCTTCAGGTGCTTGGTGTAGGTCTGGGCGGCGGAACCGGTGGAGAGGGTGACGAAGGCCAGGACCGAGAAGGCCAGCGCCGAGAACAGGGCCAGCGACAGCAGACCCGTCAGGCCAGCGAGCGCGGCCGAGGTCAGGACCATCAGCAGCAGCAGGGCGCGCAGGCCCGCCGTCGTGGACATGATGCGCTTGGCGCGCACTTGCACGATCGTACTTGCGAGGCCGGCAGGCTTGCCCCCGAAGGCCTTGAGATTCATGCCCGAGGCCACGGCGTTGCGCGCCGCGACCACGAGTCGCAGGGTCGCGCGCTCGAGCCCCGCCGTGCGGATTCGGATGATGGCGTCGTGATTCAGGACGGTACCGGCCGGCACGAGGACTGTGCCGGTGTCCGGCGCGAGCAGGTCCTTCGTCAGGACATCGCCCGGAATCAGGTAGGGATGCGTGCTGGCCAGGGGCTCGGCCTCACTGCTGCACGTCGAGGCCATAGGCCTCGTTGTCTTCGGCTGCGCCATCGGGCATCGAGGCTACGCCGTAACCCTGGATGGCTCCGGACGTCCGGCTGGCCTGTAGTGCCTCGGCGCGATTCTGTTGCATCGCAAGTCGAATGGCGTGGCCTTCGCGCAGCAACTGCACGTTGATGGCCTGAAGCAGGCGCATCGCCTCGGCGCGCTCCGCCGGATCGAGCATGGCGACAAGCTCCATGCTCCTTGCGGCAAGCTGGTCCCGGCGCTCCTGCAGGGTCACGACGGCGTCCCAGTCGCCATCCTCGACGAGCCGAAGCAGGTCCTCGCCCAGTTGCAGCGTGTCTCGGTAGAGCGGCAAGGGCGACGGCGGCGCGCCCGGGGCGTCGCTCGTCATGCCGTCGCCGTGCGGGTCCGGTGGCTGGCGACGTTCTTGGCGGCCTGGCCCCAGGCTTCGCGCAGGTCCTTGAGATGGCCCGTGACGATGTCGATCTGCCCGGGGTCCTTTCGGATGTTGGCCTGCACGGTGGTGTGATGAAGGAACTCGTACAGATCGAACAGATTCTTGGCGATGTCGCCTCCGACATCGAACCGCAAGGTCGTCATGAGCTCGGTCAGGATGTTCTGGACGCGCACACAGTTCTTGTGGGCCTCTTCGTAGCGCTTGTCGACCATGGCCTGCCGGGCTTGGCCGGCGAAGCGGATGGCGGCATCGAAGAGCATGAGCAGGATGCGCTCGGGCGGCGACGTCTCCAGTTGGGCCGCCTGGTATTGGGCGAAGGGGTTGCCTGCCATCGGATTCATCATGGGCCTCCTCACCGCTGGGTGATCTGGTTCATCTGACTGACGAACGCATTCTGCTGGGACTGCATCTTGGCCATCGCCTGTTCCATCCGCGTGAACTGGCGTTGCAACTGGGTGCGCTTGCGCTCGATCTGCTCGTTGCGCCGCTTGATCGACTTGTCGAGAGACTGCGTCTGCTTGTCCACCGTCTGTTGCTGGGTCTTGAAGACGCCGCTGGTGCCCTGAGCTTTATCGATGTAGGACACGATCTTGCGGGCGACCCCTACAGGCGTGACCGTAGGACTGGTGTCGACCCTCTGGAAGAGCTCTGCTACCCGGTCGCGATTGGTGACGAGGGCCGCATTGAGCTTGGCTTCGTCGACCCGCAGGTGCTTGCGATCCTCCTTGCTTGCCGAGATACCCAGCGACCCGAGCGAGTCGTAACCGTCCGCGTAATTGCCGATGCGGCCGGTCATCAACATGGTCATCTTCTGCTTGAGGGCTGCCAACCGAGGGTCGCCAGCATTGGGCGCACCTTTCGCCGTCGCGTTGTCGATGGCGTCGACGATGCTGTTGTAGCTGTCCACGAAGGCCTTGGCCGCATCGACAAGGCTGCCCGGTTCTCGGTCGATGGTGACGGTCTGGGCCGTCGCATCGACCTTGCGGGCCGTCAGGGTGACGCCGGGTACGACCGAGGAGAAGTCATTGCTGGCCGAAAGGATGTCCGCCCCGCCATTGAATCCGGCGACGGCGATGCGCGCGTCGGTGCCGCGTGCTTGCTGCGCCACGTCCAACCCCAGGGCCGCCAGCATGTTGCCGCTGGTATCCGAGAAGGCGATGGCGGCCGAGCCTGTCGTCCGGCTCGACAGCAGCACCTTGTCGTCGACCTGGCTGTAGCTGGCGACGACGTCCGCGCCGGCCGAGTTGATGCGGGACAGCACGTCGGCCAGACTGTCGACGGCACTGTCCCAGGCGATGGTCTTGCCGTTGATGGCAAAGCTTCCGGAGGCCGGGGCCAGGGCGGTGGCCAGGCCTGCGGTCGCCAGTGTCTTGCTGGTCGAGAGCGTGCCCACGACCTGATTCGACGTCACCGTCCCGCCTGCGGGTCCGGCCGCTGCAAAGGATGCGCCCTGCATGTAGGTCGCCCGCAGGAAGTTGCTGGTATCCCCGTTGGACCCGACCTGGATGTTCGTGGCGGTTGCCGAGCTCAGCACGAGGCGGTTGTTGCTGATCGAGGCGGTGACGGCACCGCCCGTGGCCGTGCCGATGGCGTTCAGGACTTCCTGCAGGGTATTGGTTCCACCCCCGGCTGCCGAGATGGTCACCGAGGCATTCTGCGTGGCGCCCGCCACCGTGTAGCTCAGCGAAAAGGTCCCCGTCGTGATGGTCGACGCCGTGGGCAGCGTCGTGACATCCTGCGCCAGATGGGCCGGGCCGAGGGCTGTTCCGATGCTGGCTGTCGATGTGGCCTTGGTTGCACTGGCCAGTGCCTTGACCGTGACCGACAGGCTGCCCGGGGCCGCATTGGTCGAGGCGGTTGCGCCCAGGATGGCGGCATCGGAGGTGGTGGCCTTCATGGCCTTGGTCGTGGTGTCGCGCGTCAGCGCCGTGGCCTTGGTCTTGAAGTCCGTCAGTCGCTTGGAGATGGCCTGGAAAGCGTCGTTCTGCTGCTTGAGCGAGAGCTGGCGTTTCTGCATGGCGAGGACCGGTTGCTGCTCGAGCGCCATGAGCTGCTCGATGACGGACTTCGTGTCCATCCCCGAGGCCAGTCCGGAAAGTTGCAGGGCCATCCGTGGTGCCTACCCTTCCAAGTCCAGGAGCGAGCCCTCGGAGAGGGCCCCACCGCGCCTCACGGCATCCATGAAGGCATGCCCGTCCCACTCCCGAAGGACCTGTCCGTCATCCCGGCGGACTAGCCTGACGACGCGGCGGTTCCCCCGGCGCCGGAGCTCGAATGTCAGCTCATGACCCCCTCGTGACATCACGCGTTCCATTGACGTGACGGCGGAGGCCAGAACGTGGTCGGCCACTGCCCGGCCCTTCTCCAGCATCCTCTCCGGAGCACCCGACTGGGCAAGGCGGTCCGATGCCTGGGTCGGCTGGGCCGCTTGGCGGATCGGTGTCGCGACCGCCTCGTGCCCGAGAAGTTCCTTCAGGACTTCCCCGGCCACGGCCTGCGTGATCTCGATGCGCATACTGCCTATGTCGTCGGCACGACAAGGCCCCCGCTTGAGGGCGGGGGCCGTCGGAGATGAATCAGGCGTCGAGAATTTCGACCTTCTCCATCACGTCGCCGCCCTGCATCGCCCGGACGATTTCGAGACCTTCGGTGATCTGGCCGAAGACCGTGTGAACGCCGTCAAGGTGGGGCTGGGGGTCGTGCACCAGGAAGAACTGGCTGCCGCCGGTATCCTTGCCGGCGTGCGCCATCGAGAGGGCTCCCGCGACATGCTTGTGGGGGTTGCCGGCCGTCTCGCACTTGATGGTGTAGCCGGGACCGCCCGTGCCGGTCCCCTTGGGGCAACCGCCCTGGCTGACGAAGCCGGGGATGACGCGGTGGAACGTCAGGCCGTCATAGAAGCCCTTGCGGGCCAGCGTGACGAAGTTCTCGACGGTGCCGGGCGCGGCCTCGGCATGCAGGTCGATATGGATGGGGCCGGAAGCGGTGTGGATGATGGCCTTGGGCATGGCGGATACTCCGGATCAATCGTCCTGGGGACGGTGGGAGGGGCGGAACTGGCGGATCTTGGAGCCCGCCTCGGGTGCGGGCGCTGGCGGTGGCGGCGCGGGCTTGCGTCCCCGCCCCTCGGCGAGGCGGCCGTCCGCATCGCGCACCATCCGGGCGAACTGTGCGAATTCGTCGACGGTGAAGTAAAGCGCCGCCTGAAAGGCGTTGACGACGATCTTGTCCTCGCCATCGACATACCAGACGGTGCCGAAAGGGCATTCGCCTAGGGTCCGGAAGGCGCCCTGGTCCATCGGGGGAACTCCTTGAGCCACGCGGGGTTCCCCATCGTAGCACGCCCCCGTCAGCCCTCGATCAGCACCCGGACCGGCCCCTGCTTGCGCAGCACGCGGGCCGTCGTGCCGGCTCCATAGCGCTGGAAGTGCAGGTCGATGCTGGCCTTGCCCAGGCGAAGGCCATGCACCGTCACCTGGTCGAGCCAGCGTGGCAGGACCGGCTCGCGGATGCGCAGGATGCCCGCGGGGGCCTCGGGCTGAATGCCCAGGATGGCCTGCAACATCATGTAGAAGGCACCGGCGGCCCAGGCCTGGGGCGCGCAGGCGACGGGATAGGGTACGGGCGTCGAGGGATCCCCTTGCCTGGCAAAGTCGCAGAACAACTCGGGCAGTCGCAGGTAGGGAAAGTGCTGGGCGGCGTGGAACATGCCTTCGAGGATGCGCAGGGCCTCGTCCTTGAAGCCGGCGCGGGCTAGGCCAGCCGCGATGATGGCGTTGTCGTGGGGCCAGACGGAACCGTTGTGGTAGGAGAGCGGGTTGTAGACCGGGCTGTCGGCGGCCAGCGTGCGGATTCCCCAGCCGGAATACATGGCCGGCCCCATCAGGCTACGCACCACCGCGGGCATCCGCCTGCGAGGCACGATGCCGCTCCAAAGCGCGTGACCCGGGTTGGAGGTCCGCGTCCTGACCTGCCGCTTGTCGGCGTCGAGCGCCAGCGCGTAGCTGCCCGTTTCCGGGCACCAGAACTGCCTCTCGAAGCTCCTCTGCAGGCGGGCGGCGTCTTGCAGCAGGCGTTCGGCCAGAATCCGCTGTTCCCTCAGGGCACACAACTCGGCCAGCCGGACTCGGGCATCCCATGCATAGCCTTGCACCTCGACCAGGGCGATGGGCGGATTGGCTAGGGTGGCGTCCTCGTGCGGCACGCTGTCATGCGAGTCCTTCCAGCCCTGTGCCGTCAGGCCGACGGGACTCGCAGTCTGGTACTCGACGAAGCCATCCCCGTCTCGGTCTCCGTAGCCTTCGATCCACATCAGCGCGCGCTCGACGGCATCCCAGTGCTCCTCGAGCAAGCTGGTGTCCCCGGTCCAGCGAAAGGTCTCCGACAGCAGGATCAGGAACAATGGCGTGCTGTCGACCGAGCCGTAGTACGGGGTGTGCGGGATGCGCCCGAGGTTCGCCAACTCGCCACTCCGGACCTCGTGCATGATCTTGCCGGGCTCGGCGTCCCGGTAGGGGTCGACCGTCCGGGCTTGCCACCGCGCCAGGTAGCGCAGCGTACCCCGGGCCAGCTCGGGGCCCAGCCACAGGGTCTGCATCGCCGTCAACAGGCTGTCCCGCCCGAACGGCGCACCGTACCACGGCAGGCCGGCGATCGCGATTGGGCCGGTGTCGTACCGCGTGGTCAACGAGGCCAGGTCCCGCCTGCAGCGATCGAGCATCAGGTTGAGCAGTTCGTGGCTCGTGTGCAGGGTGGCCGCCTGGATCGCGCCGATCCCCCCGCCCGCGAGGGGTTGGCCACCAATGGGCACATGTCGGCGCGGGGCGCGCGACTGTGGTGCGATCTGCCAGCCCACCACGGTGTCCGCGCCCCGGCCCCCGACGTCGATGAGGAAACTCACGGTGGCCCGGGCGGCCGCCGCACCGAGGCGCTCGAGGCGCACTGAGGCGGGTGGTCGCTCAAAGGTCAGCCGCGTCTCGCGGAGCAGGTCATCGGCACCCTGGTACGCGAAGATGATGCACTCGTCCTCGTGGCGGGTCCTCAGGAAGGCCCCCGGGCGCCCGCAGGACACGCCCCGCACCTCGAAGATGTCCGCGAAATCTGCCTGGAAGTCGATGTCCAGGCGTAGCCTGACCGCATCGCGGTGGTAGTTGACCAGCCGAACACGCTCGTGGACGGCGTCGCCCAGCTCGCGTATGGTTCGCCCGTAGAGCGTTTCCTGCGGCAGTTCGGCACCTTCGTCGAGCGTCAGCCTCGGGTTCATCCACTCGACCTCCGATCGCCGGTTCGTCTCGGTCGAGTGGGACAGCAGCGTTGGCAGGCTGCCTTGCAGGGTCATCACCAGTCCCGAGAGGAAGCGGGTGTCCCCGACATAGAGCCCCATGCCGCAACGACAGCCGGGCTCCATGTTGCCGTCGGCATCGCACACCAGAAACATCCCGCCTTCACGGGTCACCTGGCGCTGGTGTCGACATGACCGGAGCACCATCGGGCAGCCGGACTGCAGCAGGCGCGTCAGTTCCTCGTCGATGGCGCGGTTGTCGGCCTCGTCGTGCTCCTGCATCACGAGCGCCCGTCCAGCAGCTGGTCGTAGAGGCTTTCATAGCCGCGCGTCATCCTGGCTGGCGAGAAGCGCCGGGCCGCAATGCCCGGCAGGGGCGCGCGGTCCATGTCGGCGACCTTGCGGACGCCCGTCTCGAGGTCCTCGGGGTCGTGCCCGACCCAGCCCGTCACGCCGTGCTCGACAATCTCGGGGATGGCGCCTTCGGCGAGCGCCACGACGGGGGTGCCGGCGGCCATGGCTTCGACCAGCACCAATCCGAAAGGTTCCGGCCAGCGGACCGGATGGAGCATGGCGAGTGCCCCACGCAGGAGCGTTGCCTTGCGTGCGCCGCCGACTTCACCCACCCACCGAACCCGAACGCCGTCGACGTGGGGGAGCACGGCGGATTCGGCGTAGGCGCGATCGACGGGGTCGATCTTGCCGGCAAGCACGACGGGCAGTCCCAGGCGCTGGCCGGTCCGGATCGCGAGGTGCGGCCCCTTCTCCGGCGAGATGCGTCCCAGGAAGACGAGCGCGCGTCCCCATTCATGGGGTTGCAGGACGTCCTCGGCCACGCGGTGGTGCCTGAGTGCAGCGACGTCGACGCCATTGTGCACCACGCCCAGCACGCGGACGCCCGTGGCATGGGTAGCCTGATGGCGGCTGATCGCCACGCATGGATGCTGTCCCTCGAAGGGCTGGCGGTGCTCGGGCGTCATCGGGCCGTGCAGGGTCGTGAGTATCGGGGCGGCGCCCGTATCCAGGCCGAGGGGCATGGGGCCGTGATGGTTGTGGATGACGTCGAACTCTTCCGCGCGGGCGAGGGCCGCCCCGACATGCCTGAGGTCACGCAGGCGTTGCTCGGGAATGGACAGCCCCCGCGGACGCAGGGCCGTCGCCTCGGTCCCGCTCAGGTGGGCCGAGGTGCGGCTGTCGCCGCTTGCGAACAGCGTGACGCGGTGACCGCGGGCGCAGAGACCCTCCGCGAGCAGGGCCACGACGCGCTCGATGCCGCCGTAGCCTTCCGGGGGGCAGCGCTCCTGGATGGGGGCGAGCAGGGCGATACGCATGGACCGGACCTCCTGCCGTCGGGCAGGTCGGAAACTGCCACGACGATGCCCGCCACGGCAATGCCGGCTTGGCCTGAGGGCCTACTCCTTCAGGAGCGGACCGGGAAGAAGCCCCTCGTGGTCTAGGACCGTGTTGTCCACGACGCGGTTCATACCGAGGAATGGCTGGCCCCGAGGGCGGCCCGGGGCCTCGACCGACAGCCCGATGGCGTTCCCGACGAGCACGGAGCGCTCGAGGACGGGCCGTGCCCCGTCCAGGATACGCAGGCCGGCCTGGCCTTGGCCGCGGATCTCGAGTTCCTGCAAGCGGGGACAGGCTTCGTCTTGGACCACCACGCCATCGGCGGCATGATCGGCGATGCGGCACTGGCGAAGTTCGCCCGCCGCCCGGTCGAGGTACAGCACACCCAGCCGTCCCCCCCGGATCTCGGCCGTATCGAGCACCATCCGGCTGTCACCCAGGGCGGCGGCGCCCGTACCCTTGTGGCCCTCGATCGCGATGCGGCTGGCCTCGATGCGGCTGCGCCCGCGGGCCAGCAACGCCACCTCGCGGGCTCCCGTCAACTTCAGGTCGCGGAGCGTCAGGCTGCTTTCGTCATCCCCGACGAGGTCGTGGCGACCGCTCGTCGAGAACTGCACGCCTCCCAGCAGGACGCGGGACTTGCCCCCTGCGACGACGGCATCACGGCCGACTTGAGCCAGACGGCCACCCTCCCATTGGAGGCGTGCATCGCCGACCAGGACGATGCCATCCTCGCCGACGCCCTCGATGTCCGCGTTCATCAGGACGGCACGGCCGTGGCTGGCCAGTTGCAAGGCGGTGCCCACCAGTCGACGAACCCGCAGTTGCCGATGGGCGAGGCCGGCCAGGTCCGAAACCGTGAAGCCCTCTCCCGACCAGCCTTGCCAAGTATCCCGATGACCCAGCCACCGGGCCTGTCCGCCCAGCAGGCCCGCCCGGGCCGGTTGGCCGGCCCACGTGGTCCTGCGACTCTGCAGGTTGGCGTCGCCGTTCAGGGCGACAGCCATGCCGACGGCGGGCGACACCGTGGCGTCGGCAAGCGCCATGTCGGATTGGTCGCCCAGTTCCAGCGCGACCGATCGCTGATCCGAGAGCAAGGTTTCGAAGCAACTGACTCTTGCGCGCTGCGCGAGTTCGACACCACGTTCGCCCCCCTCGAGGCGCAGGCGGCTCAGGGTGATGCGACCATCGTCCTCCCCGCGCAGCAGCGTGCGGCGGCCCGTGACAATCGTTCCTGCAGCGTGCAGACTGGCACGCTCCGAAACGACCACGACGTGGGAGCCATCGCCCGAAATCCTGCCGTTGACCAGGTTGGCGACGCCATTGTCCGTGACCTTCAGGGCCGTTCCCCTGGCTGCCTGCAGACTGGCCCCGTCGAGCTCGACGTGGCCATGGCCGGCCACGCGCAGGCCATCGTCGGTCGCGGCGACGACCCGCGTTCCTTCGAGCAGCAGGCTGCCTCCGCGCACCATGACCACGGGGCCACCGGGCAGGCCGGGCGTGTTGCGGCGTTCGAGCAGCACGCTGCCGACGCGAACGGTGATGCCGGGGCCGACCGAGAGCGCGGGCCCGTCACGGCCGACGAGGCTGCCGTCCTCTCCGGCTTCGATCACAAGGTCGAACGCAGGAAAGATGCGCTCCTCGTGACGGCCCGAGAGGCGCAGGCGATCACCGGGGCGGGCCTTCCACAGGACGCTCTGAATCGTCTCGTCGGGCGGCACTTCGAGCACCCGTCCCGGGGCCGCAGGCGCCGATTCGGGTGCCACGGGACAGAGCAACGCGAACAGCGCGACCAGCCAGCCTTCGACCATAGCCACGATTGTAGCGCCCATCCGGGGCGCCTGGAGATCAGATGAGGTTGTACTGGCGCATCATGCGCTCGAGCGACTGGCCGTAGACCGGGCTGGTGGCATAGACGCCCGTCAGGAGGTGCGCGAATTTCACGGGATCGCGGGTCTGCTCGAAGGATGCGAGGGCCTTCTTGTAGTAGCCGTTGTGGAAGGTCTTGCCGTGGCTCTCGAGGGCTTCGGCAAAGTTGCTGTAGCGCTTGAACTTGTCCTTGATGCGGATGTACTTGGAACCATCCCACTCGGAGGTGTCGACCATGACCGAGCCCGCGGGGCCCGTGCCCTTGTGGCCGAAGATGTTGTAGCCCCCGATGGGGCTGCGGGCCCATCCGCTCTCGAGGGCGGCCTGTGCCAGAGTGACCTGCCAGGGCACGCCGTACTTGCGCTCGGCCTCGAGGGCCGCGGGCTTCAGGATGGCGAAGAACTTCTTCTTGTCGTTCTTGCCCAGCCAGGCCAGCTCCTCGGGCTTGAGGGTCTTCAGGACCTCGAGGTCGCCTTCATGGGGCAGGGGCTGGGCCGGCGCAGGGATGGGCGCCGGGGGCGCCGGGGCAGGAACGGGCTGGGTGGGCCGAGGACCGGTCGGGAGCCGCAGCACCATGCCGGGCAGGATGACCTCGGGGTTCAGGATCTGGTCCCGGTTCATCGCGAAGATTTCGGGCCAGCGGCTTGCGTCGCCGAGCGTGCGCTGCGCCAGACCCACAAGACCTTCGCCAATCTGCACGACGGCGCTGCCGGGGGCGGCCTGCACCTGGTCAAGGTGGGCGTAGCCAACGGTCTGGCCGGCTGCGAGGGTCACGGGGCCCTCAGCCATGGCGGGCAAGGGTTGGTTCATCGGGGCAAGCGGCAGCACGGCAGCCGACATGGCCTGCTCGACGGCGGGTTGGAGGGCCTGAGCGCCCGGCAGGGGGCCCAGCCACTGGGGTTGGGCGGCGGTGGCTCCGGCAGCAGTCCAGGCTGCACTTGGCTGGAACGAGTCGACAGGCATCGCGGCAGGCACGCGGTTGTCATTCCACGCGACGACTTCGGGCACCAGCGAAGAGGAAGCTCCGCCGGCCTGCACCGTCCCGCCGACAGTCCGGGGTTGGACTGCGCGGGAGAGCGCGAGGAGGTCGAAGGAGGCCATACAGGACTATCGCCCCGGGCACCGGAGAGCCGGTTAAGCTGCTGTCATCGACACACCAAAATGTCCCTAACTTTTCCCGAAAGCGAGGGGCCGCCCACCTGATGGCGAGCGGCCCTTCGGATGATCCGGATCTACTCGAGGTCCTTGCGACCCTGGCTCACGACATTGGGGACGGTGCCGCCCTGGATGATGCCAATCAGCCAGCCGGGCAGCCACGTGTCGAGGTCGGTTTCGACGTGGTAGCGCAGCAGCGTCAGGTTGGCACCCTTGGCGTTCATCACGTAGGAACCCTTCATCTCCCTGAGCTGGCCCCGGAAGCCATCGATGGTGCCCTTGTTGTAGGACCACCAGATATCACCCCATTCGCCGGGCTTGCCGTCGCCCTGAAGATCCAGGATGAACAGGCGCTGCCCGATGGGCCAGGGAAGGCTCAGCGTGTACTTGAGCTGGCGATATTGGGTGCGCTCGTCATCGACGATGAGCGGATCGATCTTCTTGATCGAGTTCTGGAACCGCATCGTGTTTTCGTGGTTCCGGTAGTAGTCGAAGACCTTGTTGAAGGGTGCCTTGATGAGGCCGGCGGCATAGAACTCGTTGGTCGAGCCTTCCCGCTTGTGTCGTGTGATGATGCCGCCGGCGTTGACCCTCTCCAGCTCGTCGGCCGTGAGTTCATAACGCTCCGCCGTACCGCGAACTTCAGTGCGGGCTCCAGCCGCATCGGCCGTCCGGATGAGGGGCGTCGCGGTCGCGCCGAGGGCAAGGGCCATAATAAGCATGGACTTGAGGGGCTTCACGAAATTTCTCCGATGACTTGAAATGACCGGCTCGCGCCGGATGGGATACGTCGTCGCGGGCTTGCCGGCCCGAAGACCATCATGCCCCAATCCGCCCCGGGTTTTCGGGGCTGCTTCAAGATCTGGCGGGCCAGGACCGCACCTGCAGCCGGATGCCCTGCGGTTCGGACGCTTCCGGGTGCTTGCGAACCCAGTCGATGATGGCGTCGCGGAGCAGGATCCCTTGCTCCTTGAGCTGCGTGGCTTCCGAGAAGGTCGTGTACTTGTCGTTGGCCTGGGCCAGGTAGTCGATGGTCGCGACACGGTAGACCCGGCCGTCCTGCAGCGGCTTGCCGCCGACCAGGACCTCCTCGACCTTGCCGTCGCCCAGCAACGCCGTCGCCCCCGACATGTAAAGCAGGCCCGCTTCGCGTCTGGCGACCAGCCCCAGCAGGCGGCGCAGCTGGTTACCGGTCATGGACAGCGTCACCAGCGTGTTCTCGAAGGGGAAGACCTGGTAGATGTCCCCGACGCGCACGGGCCCGGGATTGATCGAGGCCCGCAGGCCACCGGCGTTGAGGAAGGCGATCTCCGCGCCCGTCGTCTGGCGCACGATGTCGGAGGCCCAGCGGCCCAGACCGCACTCCCGGTCGTACTTGCCGTCCGTCGACAGGCCCTGTGGGGCCTGGCCGACGACCTCGGACATCGCGACCTCGATCCGGCCGGTGTAGCCCTTGACCAGTGTGGCAACGTCCTCGGCCTCGGGGGTGTCGCCGGCTACTGGCACCAGGAAACCGTTGTGGGCCTGGATATGCCCGTCCGGTGCCAGGTCCAGCTCGATGCGGCCCAGATATTCCCCCCACTGGAAGTCCTGCGCGACGAGCGTGGTCCACGTGCCGCAGCGAACCTCCTTGGGGTGGTCGACGCGGGTATGGCTGTGTCCCCCGATGATCAGGTCGATCCCCGGCACCGCGGCGGCGAGCGCCTGATCCTCCTCGAAGCCCGAATGGGAGAGCATGAGAATCGTCTTGCAGCCCTTGGCACGAAGCTCCTGCACCTTGCGTCGGGCCGTCTCGGCCACGGGAAGCACGTCCAGGCCCTTGCGATGCTTGCGGGCGATCGACTGCCACGCGTTGACCTCACCGATGACGCCGAAAATTCCGACCCGATGGCCGGCGCGTTCGACAATCCAGTCTCCACCGAAGACCGGCTTCCGGGTCGCGGCATCCACGAGGTTGCTGCTGATCAGGCGCATCGAACGGCCCTTGATCTGGGTCTTGAGATTGTCGAGGCCCTCGTCGAGGTCATGATTGCCGACGGTGGTTGCCTCGTAACCGGCGGCATCCATCGCCTCGTAGTCTGCCTTGCCCCGGAAAAAGTTGAAGACCGGGGTCCCCTGGAAGGTGTCGCCGGCATCAAGCACCAGCAACTTGTCTCCCAATTGCTTTCGCGCCTGCCGGATCATGGTCGCGCGGCGGGCGATGCCGCCTACGGAGCGCAGTTCCTTGCGGTCATAGGGCTCAAGGTGCGCGTGGGTGTCGTTCGTATGCAGGATGACCAGATCGGGCCCGTCCGCAAAGGGCACCCAGGGGTTGCCCTCGGCTCGTGCCGGGGCAGGCATCGCGAGGAGAAGGGCCAGCAACAACGTCGGTACGCGCACGGGAGGTCCTCGAGCCGAGTGTCCAGGGTCGGTCGGAATGGTAGCATGCCGCCAGGAGGGCCGGTTTGCGTGCGCGTACCGACAGATGCCCTGAAGCAGTTCCTGGGCACGTGGCGTGAGGTCCGGGCGGCCTCCGCGCAGCCTGTTGCCGTGGCACTCGTCGCCCCCCCCGGTCGGCCCGGCATGCGTTGGCAGGCTGCCCTGGACCCGGGCCTCGACCATCCCGGCACCTTGCGATTCGTGGAGCCGGGCAAGCTGCTGCCTGAGGCCGACGTGGCCATCGTGCTCTGGCCTGAGGGACCGTGGGATGAGGCCGCTGCCGATCGACTCGCCGTCACCCTGGCCACACGCGTTCCCCGTCTGGTCCTGCTGCCCAACGGCAATGAGGTGGACCTGGCCGTGGCAACAAGGCGGGCGGCTCGAGTCGCCGAAGTCGCACAAGCCGATGTCATCGTCGGCCAGGATCCGGGGCCGGCTGCCGAGGCCGTGGCGGCTGCCTTGGGGCGCCTGGTGCCGGATCATGTCGTGGCCCTGGCCCGTCAGTTCACGCTGTTGCGTCGCCCGCTCGCCTTGCAGGAGGTCGCGGCCACGGCCAAGCAGAATGCCGTAGTGGGCGCCTTGCCGCTGCCGGGTGCCGACATGCCCCTGATGGCGGCCAACCAGGCCAAGATGGTCCTGCGCATGGCAGCCATGCACGACTTGCCGCTGGATCTGCACAGGGCCCGGGAGCTGCTCGCGGTGCTGGGTGCAAGCCTGGCTTGGCGTACGGCGGCCCGCCAGTTGGCCAAGTTCGTCCCGGGTCCGGGCTGGGTCGTCGGAGCTGGCATGGGCTATTCGGGAACCCTCGCCGTCGGCAAGCTCGCGCTGGCCTGGTTCCAGCAGCAGGCACCCGTGCGCCGCCTTTCGGTCGGGCCGCTCGAGGCCGTCGTCGACGAAGGGATGCCCGGGGCGTGATTGTCCTGGGCTTCGAGTCCTCCTGCGACGAGACCTCTCTGGCCGTCGTGGGCCCGGATGGCCGGATCCTGGCCAACCTGATCGCGTCCCAGGTCGACCTCCATGCGCGGTACGGCGGTGTCGTGCCCGAGGTGGCCAGCCGTCGCCATGTGGAGGCCCTTGGCCCCATGCTGGACGAGGTCCTCGCCGTTGCCGGAGTGGGCTGGTCGGATCTTGGCGGCATCGCGGCCACACGCGGTCCCGGGTTGGCGGGGGCCTTGCTGGTCGGCCTGATGGCGGGCAAGGCCGCGGCTTTTGCCCATGGCCTGCCGTTCGTGGGCGTGCATCACCTTGCCGCTCACGTCTGGGCCAACGTGGCGGCCTGCCCCGACACGCCCCTGCCCTTCCTCTGCCTGCTGGTCTCGGGTGGCCACACGACCCTGGTCCGGGTCTCGGGGCCCTCGGCCATGGAGGAACTGGGCCGGACGCAGGACGACGCGGCTGGCGAGGCTTATGACAAGGTCGGACGTCTGCTTGGCCTGGGTTATCCCGGGGGTCCCCGGGTGGACCGCCTCGCACGCGAGGGGAACCCTACGGCCTTTGCGCTGCCGAGGGCCCGGATGGAGCATCCGCTCGACTTCTCGTTCTCGGGCCTGAAGACCGCTGTCCGGCGCCTGGTCGAGCGCTGGGATCCTGCCGACGGCCCGTTGCCTGTTGCCGACATCTGTGCGTCGTTTCAGGAGGCTGTCGTCGAGGTGCTCGTCGCACGGACGATCGAGGCGGCCGAGGCCGAGGGCCTGAATCATGTCGCCATCGCCGGGGGGGTCGCGGCCAATGGCGCGCTCCGTGCGCGGATGGCCGAGGCCTGCGCCTCGCGGGGTCTGGTGTTCGCGTGCCCGCCCCTCGACCTCTGTACCGACAACGCGGCGATGGTGGCGGCGTTGGGCCGGGCATGGCTGCTCGAGGGGCGCCGGGACGACCTCGGGATGGCGCCGCGCACTCGTTGGCCGCTGGCCGAAATCCTGCCCTAGCGTTGGCCTGTCGGGCGTCGCCAGGCCCGGACCTCGAAGATCCCCACGCCCGACTTGCCCCAATCCACGGGCCGGACCCTGATCAGGCGCCACGACGTGGTCGCGTCGAGCGTGACGGTGCCCCACGCGGCATCTGCAGGCGAGCGGGCCCCAAGTCCGGATGCGCTCCCTGCGGTGAACCAGGTCCTGCTGTCGGTCGACACGTCGACTTCCCAGGTGCAGCGTCCCGAGGGCACGGCACAGGGCAGGACGGAGATCGACGCCAAGGGTGAGGCCTCCCGCAGGCCCACGACCGCGACGGGACCGTCCAGCAGGGCCTGGCCCGCCATCCATGCCGTTTCCGGACGGCCATCCGTCAACTTGTCGGCGCCCATGCCTTCGCGCAGGACGCTTGTCACGCGAGCCGGCGCGCCCTGGGCGACTTCGGATCGGTCGGCGGCCCTGTTCAGGCCGGGGACGAGGTGACCCACGCGCTGGGTGATGGCGCTGACCAGCAGACCGACGATGAAGGCAGGCACGAGGGCCTGGATGGCGAGGGTCCGTCGGTCGATTTGCTGGTCCCCGGGTGCGGGCAGGATGCCCGCCTGCAAGTCCTTGAGCAGGCGTTGGCCCCGGTCACGGGCGCGCCTGCCGCGTTTCTCGGCCAGATCCGGTCGCCCGGCGTCCAGAGACTCCGTGGCCGCGGCCAGGTCCTTGCGGACGGTGGCCACGCGGGACGCGGCCTCGGGGTGTCGACGGACTCCGGCATCCTCGATGCGCTCCACAAGGACGGGCGTCTCGGTTCGGACCAGGTCGACGATGCGGATGCGCCTGTCCCTGGCGGCGTGCCAGCCATCGAACATCGCGAGGGCAAAGGCCAGCTTGCGGTTGGCTTCCCCCCGCAGGGTGGCCTCCATGCCGACATGGGCGGCCAAAGCGGCTTCGGCTGACGCGACGCCTTCCTCCACATCGGCCGGTGCTTCCTCGGACTGTCCCGGCTTGCGGCGACCACGCGCCCGCTGCAGCAGGATGGCCGAGGTGGCCGGCAAGGCCCAGACCCGATCCAGGCCCGCGATCCGTTCCTCGAGGATACGCAGCCCCGTCGCGGCCTCGTGGAAGGCACCCAGCAACAGGTCGAGGCGTTGTCGTGCTTCCTGCCAGCGCGACTCGGACATCGCGAAACGGACGATGGAAAGCTGGTCGAGCCCTTCGGCGACCTTCTGGGCCATCCCGAGGACTTCATCGCCGGCGGCCCATGGCCTGCTGCCCGGCAAGGGCGGCAGTTGGGCCACGACCTCAGCCTCCTGAAGGCGATCGGCAAGTTCGGACTCGAGCTGCTCGCCTTCGTCCAGGACGAGGCGGTAGTGCGCCCGGACGTCGTCCCGCAGACGGCGCTGGCGTGTCATCCGGGACAGCGCCGCGGCCAACGCCAGCGCGGCCGCCACCATGGCCATGATCAGCGCAGGCATGGGGCCATGGTGCGTCGAGGCCTCGCAGGGGTCAAGCTGCTCGCCCTTCCGACCCGCCCTGCCGTGGCCCATCATGGCGGCATGCAGCAGGCTTCTTCCATGGCGACCCTTGCCCAAGCGTGCATCCACTGCGGCCTGTGCCTCGAGGCCTGCCCGACATGGCAGCTGACGGGTCGAGAGGACATGTCCCCCCGGGGGCGAATTCGGGCCATGGTCGACGCCGGGCGTGGCGAGGTGCCCGTGGCGACGGTCCTGCCGGCAGTCGATGCCTGTCTGGGCTGCAGGGCCTGCGAGACCGCGTGCCCGAGCGGCGTTCGCTACGGGGCCATCCTCGAGGGCGCGCGTGCCGAGGTGCTCGAACCCGCGCGCCCGTGGTCGTGGCGACGCTTGTTCTGGCGGCCGCTGATCCGCCACGTGCTGCCCTACCGGCGACGGTTCGCCCTGCTGATGCTGCCGGTCCGTCTCTTTGCCCGGTTGCCGGGGGTGCGTGCCTGGCCGCTGATCGGCAGGTTGTCGGCCATGCTGCCGCCGGCAAGGCCGGTGCCCGTGGCGCCCGATACACCGGTCCTCCCTCGGGAAGCCCGCCGGGCCATCCTGCTGGAGGGTTGTGCCTTGCCTGTCCTGTATCCCGGGGTCATCGCGGCCAGCGAGCGCCTTCTCCTGGCAGCGCGGTTTCAGGTGGTGCGTCCTGCAACCGGTTGTTGCGGGGCCCTCGAGGCGCATGATGGGGCAATTGTGGCTGTGACCCGCCGCGTTTCGCGGGTCTTCGGGGGGCTGGACGCGGGTACGGACGTCGTCGTGACCGAAGCCGCGGGCTGCGGGGCGCATCTGAAGGCCCATCGGGCCGAAGACGGTCCCCAGGTGCTGGATCTGGCAGAGGCCTTGCTGCAGGCCGACTGGCAGCCTCGTGTCAAGCTCACGGGTCCCTCGGGAGCGCCCTTGCGCGTGGCCTACCAGGACCCTTGCCACCTGCTTCATGGCCAGCGGCTGCGCGAGCCTGCGCGTGCGTTGCTGGCGAGGGCGGGTGCCGAGGTGCTGTCGATTGCCGATCCCGGACGCTGTTGCGGGGGGGCGGGAACCCATGCCTTCCTCCATCCCGATGCCGCGGACCGCCTGGGGTTGGCAAAGTGGGACGACCTGGCGGCCACCCGACCCGATGTGGTCGTCACGGCAAATCCCAGTTGCCAGATGCAACTCGATGCGGCCTGCCGCGGCTCGGGCGGGCACCTCGAGGTCCTGCACCTGGCCGAATTGCTGGCGAGGACGCTCTAGGGCAGCAGCAGCATGGAGTCGCCGAAGCTGAAGAACCGGTAGCCGCGCGCGACGGCGTCGGCATAGGCGGCAAGTATGCGGGAGCGTCCGCCAAGCCCCAGGTGTCCGGCCAGGGCCGAGACCAGCACGACCAGCGTGCTTCGGGGCAGGTGGAAATTGGTGATGAGCCCGTCCAGGACCCGGAAAGGATACCCCGGCCTGATGAAGAGGTCCGTGCTGCCGGAGCAGGGCACGACCTCCCCGAACTTGGCCGCCACGGCCTCAAGGGTGCGCGTCGTCGTTGTGCCCACGGCGATGACCCTGCCACCCGCTGCCTGCGTGGTGCGGATCATGTCGGCTGTCTCGACCGGCACGGTGTAGCGCTCGGCGTGCATCACGTGGGCGTCGAGGTGGTCCGCCTTGACGGGCAGGAAGGTGCCCAGCCCGACGTGCAGCGTCAGGGTGGCGCTGCGGACGCCTCGATCGGCGAGGTGGCCCAGCAGACCCCGGGTCAGGTGCAGGCCTGCCGTCGGGGCCGCGATGGAACCGGTTTCCCGCGCATAGACCGTCTGGTAGCGCTCCGGGTCCGAGGGCTGTTCGTGGATGTAAGGGGGCAAGGGCAGGATCCCGTGCTGTTCCATGTGGGTCGGCAGCGTGGCGGGAGTCCGGATGATTCGCAGGCCGTCCGGGCGGACCTCGAGCACCTCGAGGGCCACGTCGGCCACGTGCAGGATATCCCCGGGCCGTGCCTTGCGCCCCGGCCGAACCATGGCCGTCCAGCAATCCGGGGCGATGGCCTCGCAGAAGAGCAGCTCGACCTGCCCTCCCGTCGCACGACGTGCCATCATTCTGGCCTTCATGACCCGGGTATCGTTGAGAACCAGGAGATCACCGGGGGCGAGGTGGTCCAGGATGTCCCCGAACTGACCGTGCGTCTCCCCGTCCCGGGCAAGACGGAGCAGGCGGCTCTCATCGCGGCGGTCTGCCGGATGCTGGGCAATGGCCGATTCGGGCAGGTGGAAGTCGTAGCCCTCGATACGGTCTTCGGACAGCGTCATCGCCGGGCCAGCAGGCCCCAGTCGGGCACCACGGCCGACTGCGCCACCTGCAACTGGGCTCCGGGATAGTAGTGGCCCAGGATCTGCAGGTGGCCGTAGCCCATCCTCCCCAAGCCCTTCGCGCCCCATTGCGAGAGGCCCAGTCCGTGGCCGTGGCCTCGGCCGGCAAAGGCAAACGCCTCGGGAGGTCCATCGGCGCCCGGCACAGCCGCCACGTTGAAGAGGCTGCTCTTCATGCCGGTCATGTAGCGAAAGCGCTCGCCCGTGACCGTGCGGCTTCCCCCCGCGCCCACAATCTCGATGCGCTTGATGCGGTTGGAGAAGCCTCGCTCTAGGGGGTTGAGCGCCAGCAGCTTCCCCAGTCGCACGCCATGCCTGTCGAGGGCGGACTCGACCTCGCGGCGCGTCAGGCGACGCTGCCACGAATAGCTGGGCGCCTCCTGGTCGAAGTCGGGCACGGGCTGGAGCCAGGGCACGGGCGCTGTCCCCCAGACCGTTTCCGCATTGTCCGTGTAGCCGCCGGCAGCCGAACAGTAATAGGCGTTGATCAGCCGGCCATTGTAGGCAAGGACCTGGCCTCGGGTCTCGTCGACCGCACGGTTCGACGACGCGACTTCCTTGGCGACTCCGCCGTAGACCTGATGGTCTGTCGTCGGCTTGAGGTCGTAGCCTCGGGAGGCCATGGCCCCGAGGTTGGCGAGGGTGTAGGTCCGGGCCGCGACGGCCTGCGCCTTGAGGGCCTCGAGGGGCCAGCCGGAAGGCATCTCGTACGGGACGACGCCGTACAGGTAGTCCTCGAGCGGCACCTCGTTGACCGCCACGAGGCCCGGTCGAATCTCGAGCAGGCCACGGTACCACTTGCGTCCGCAGTAGACCAGCGTGGGCGGGTCGCCCGTCGGCACGATTCGCGCCGGGCCGTCGATCTTCAGGTCTTGCCCCTGGCCCGTGATGCGGACGGCCTTGCCGAATCGCGTGGCTGTCCAGGATTCGCGGGGGAGAATCTGGCCCAGGACCCTGCCCGAGGTGTCCTCGATGCGTGCCCGGGTGGCTGCCGAGAAGACGACGCTGTCGACGCCGTCCTGGATGCCGATGCGCACCAACCGGTCGAGCGTACCGGGGTCGGCCTGGGCAGGTCCGGGGACCAGAGGCGCCATGCCGAGCACGGTCCCGAGGACCATGGGGCGGAGGCGGGATCGCAGGCTCATGATGACCAGCCTATCCCATGTGGCCGAGGCGCGGCGAGGATGTCCGTCACGGGAGGCTTCATCACCGGACCCGCGTTCGGCTCAATGCGCGGCGACCGGGGCGCCGAGGCGATGGGGCGGCCAGAACCGCAGGGTCGCCCGGCCGATGATGTTGCCGATGGGCAGGGCTCCCCACACGTGGCTGTCAGCGCTGTTGTTGCGGTTGTCACCCATGACGAAGACGTGGCGCGCAGGGATCAGGCGTGGCGGCATCTCGTAGTCCGAGGGCTCCATGTTCCAGTCCGCCTGAAGGGGTTTGCCGTCGATCAGGACCTTGCCCTCCGCGACGGCGATGGTCTCGCCCGGCAGGCCAATGATGCGCTTGATGAAGGCGTTTCCTCCGCCGAACCCGGAGCCCTGGGGAGGATCGAAGACCACGATGTCTCCCCTTTGGGGCGCATCGAACCGGTAGCTGATCTTTTCGACGATCAGGCGATCGCCCTGCTCGAGCGTCGGCAGCATCGAATCGGAGGGAATCCATCGCGCCTCGGCCACGGTGGTCCGGATGAGGAGAGCCAGACCCACCGCCACGACAAAGGTCTCCAACGTCTCGCGGGTGCGGGAACGGGGTTGGGCGGGGTCTTTGCGCAGGCTAGGAAACATGAGTGTTCGGATAGGCTCAGCGCCCGAATTCTAGCACGTGCGCGACCGGCTTCCGTGGCGCCGCGGCTGCATCGGCAGGCAATCCGCGCCAGCCGAAACACGCAGTCAGCATCGCTCCCGCAAGCAGCACCACGGCCCAGGAGAAGCCATCGCGGCGCGCCAGCGTCGTGTAGGCGACACTGCCGACCAGAGTCCCGAGCAACCAGAGGAAGACCTCGCCGGGCACCTGCCCGGGCCGAACGCCCAGCAGGGCAGCAGCGGCCGCCCCGACGAGGAAGGGCAGGGCCCAGGTGTTGCAGCGATAGGAGAGCTCAGCCAGTACCGGGGGGTTCACCACGAACAGGCGGGCCGTCTTGCGAACCTGCACGGCAGGCACGGACCTGAGTGGCAGCATCAGGCTCCACGTGCCCAGAGCCAGGGCCAGCATGGCCATGCCAGCCAGCAGGCCCAGCTCCGCCATCGTGGTCCAGCCCTGGTGGAGATGGCCCACCCAGCGCTCTGCGCCAAGCAGCAGGGGAGCGAGGGTGGTCAGCAGGGCGGGCACGAGACCGAGCAGGCGGGTGGCGAACTCGGTCTCGAGGATCCAGTAGAGGATCAACAGCGGCACGCAGAAAACGCACCACGCCGGAATCGGTTGTCCCTGGCCCGCGGCGGCGGCAAGGCCGATGCACGTCGCGAAGAAGGCCGTGATCAGGCTGATGCCGGCGAGACGATCCTGCGCCGGCAGGGGCCATGCCAGCTTGAGCAGGTAGAGCAGGGATGCTGCCGCACCCCCCCAGACAGCAAGCTCGAGGCTGTAGCCCGCCACTGGTTCCTAGAAGCCTACGTTGGCCGACAGGCCCGCGGACACGGTCCGGAAGCTGGGATCCGCACCCGCGCCCAGGTCAAGCCGGGCAATGCCGAGGTTCAGGCCTGCTCCCGCACCCAACTGCGTGACAGGGCCACCCAGTTGCACGCCACCGCGCAGGTACAGGAAGCGCAGGATGGACTCCTGGACCCCCAGGTGAAGGGTAGGCACGCCCAGGCTGCCGCCCGGTCCGTCAAAGGCCCAGCCGGCATCGGCGTTGGCGGAAAGGCCGAGCGGCCCGGCCCAGCCCACGCCCACGCGGGCTCCCAGCGGTTCCGTCAGCGTGAAGTTCTCGCTGCTGCTCTTGGTCTCGTCCTTCTGGAAGACCAGTGTCTTGCCGCTGATGGTCGTGCCCGAGGGCGCACTGACGTACACGTCACGCCTGCCGGGCCAGATGGTGGGACAGTTGCGCAGCAGGACGGCGCCCGTCAGGCCGGGCAGCAGCGGCAACGCCGCGCCCAGGTCGAGGCCGATGCCCGCGCCAGTCGGGTACCGCAACACCATGTTGAAGTCGTACAGCCCCTGCGTCAGGGACGAGCCCGCCGAGGTGAGCCCCGAGAGGTTGTTCGCATCGGTGGGGTTGGCGGCGAACGTGTCGAGGGCCTGCTTGAGGGCGTTGTAAGGCTTGCCGAAGTTGAACGTGTTCTCGAGTTCGAGCCGCATCGGGACGGCCACGGGCAGGTTCTCGGGCTTGCCGTTGCTGACGACGCCCAGCGGCAGGGCACTTGCCAGCGACTGGAAGGCCGTGTCCAGGGCAGGAACGGCCGCCGATCCCGTGTGGATCTTGACGGTGGCCCCCAGGGTGGCCTTGTCGAGCGCAATCGGGCCCACCTGCCTCAGGCCAAGACGAGCGGCCGGGATCTGGAAGCTGATGGCGTTTGTCAGGTACCCGCCCAGGTTGGCCGCTACCGTGACCTTGGCGCCATCCTTCTGCACGAGCGGCTGCAGGCCCTCGTCCAACTGGCTGCGGATCTGGTCGATGTTGCCCTTGAGCTTGTTGAAGTCGAGGGCGTCCTCACGAATTTGCTGGCCCAGGTCCCGCAGCGACAGCGCGAGCTTGCGATCCACGGCCAGCGACTGCTGGGCGGCCGTGTAGATCTCGGGCGCGGAAAGGGTCAACTCGGGCAGCACGACGCGTGCCCAGCCCCGCACGCCGACCTGCATGTCGCCCGCGACAGGAATGCGCACGCCGTAGAGGCCGCTGTCCGCCCGCAGGAAGACATTGGCCGAACTGCCGAAGGGCAGCGCGGGTGCGGCAGGTGGCGCCTGGGGCAAGGCGTCCTTGGCGTTGGCCTCCTTGACGGCCTCGCTGTATTCACCGATGGCCTTCAGGTAGGCCTGGAAGGCGGCCAGGTCCGCATTGGTCGAGGTGCCGCGGGCAGCCGACAGGACATCGGCCGCGCCCAGCGTGTCATTGCCGAGTTGCAGGCCGAGCTGCGGGCCGAGGTAGATGTGGCCGCGGGCATCGCCGAGCACGGCAGGATTGAAGAAGGGGCTGTTGACGTCCGAGCCCCGGACGGCCATCGTGCCGCCCTGGCTGATGCCCACGGCGTCCATGGCCTCGGCCCGGGCGACGGTGGGCCAGAGCGTGGAGCACAGCCCGAGGCCCAGCCAGAGGGACGGATGGCGCATCGCGATAGCCACGGGTTACCTCGTCAGGTCCGTATTCAGCGGACTACGAACCGCTTGAAGTAGCGGGGATTGAAGGGGGCCGGCAAGCGACCCAGGCCAAAGGAGCGACGGTTCAGGTCCGAGGCCAGCGGGATGATGGTCCAGGCGTATTCCCCGGGCGACAGGGCCTTGACGTCAGCCGACCCTGAGGCGAGGCTCTCGAGCCCACCCTGGTTGAACAACTGGCCCACGAGGTCGCTCGAGAAGCCCTCGAGGTCGCTAGGAGTGCCGAGGGCTGCGCCCGCAGGATGCTTTGCCTCGTCGAGGAAGGCCGTGTAGTTGGCCTTGATGCCCGTACTGCTCGAGGCATCGTATTGTCCGACGATGACCAGGTAGCCGTAGTGGCGGTCGGCGCGGCGGACGTCATTCGGCAGCGGTTGCCAGACAAGCTGCGGAGAGGGGCCCGATTGCGCGTCTGCAGAGGTCCGGTCCAGTTCGAACGCGATGGCGCCGACACCTGGGCTGGTCAGGTCCGGGCCCGTGTCGGGTGCCGCCACCGTCTCGACGAGGGTGCTGCGGGTGCCGGTGCTGCCCGCGGAGAACAGCGTGTACAGGTAGGGGATGTCCGGGGACAGCGTGTCGTCGACGAGAGGTGGGTTGGCGACCTTGTCCCCGCTGAACGTCACGGTCTTGACTTCGCCCGTCGCCGGCACCCGGTGCTGGCGTTCGATGCGCGTCACGGCATCGCCGCCGGTGGGCAGCCAGGCGATGATCGCGGTCGTCTTGGCCGTCGATGCGGGTGGCTGCACCGTCACGCTGCGGTAGATGATGGCCGAGGCGAAGCTGTCCTTGACGTAGTCCAGGGTGCCGAACGTCGCGCAACCCGCTGTCAGCGATGCCATGAGGGCCAGCGGACCGACGCGTGGGGTGCGAGGCAAGGCGTGTCTCCGGCGGGTGGGGCAGGGGGCGCAGGTGGTGCGATCATAGCACGGTGGGAGGGGGCGTGCGACGTGGTACCATGCCCCATCGACCCCTTATCGAGGTTGCCCCGATGTCTGCCGCTGCCGTGCCCCGCTCCCCGTTGCTCGACGCCATCCAGGAAGTCCTGATCTCCGAGGATGCCATCGCGAACCGGGTGCGTGAACTTGGCGAGCGCATCAGCCTGGACTACCAGGGACGCGACCTCCTTGTCGTCGGCGTCCTCCGCGGGGTGGCCCTGTTCATGGGTGACCTGATCCGGCAGATCCACCTGCCGCTCGAGATCGACTACATGGCCATCTCGAGCTACGGGTCTTCCACCAAGTCGAGCGGGGTCGTCCGTATCCTCAAGGATCTCGACGAGACCATCACGGGTCGCCACGTCCTGATCGTCGAGGACATCATCGACACCGGCCTGACGCTCTCCTACCTCACGCGGGCCCTCGAGGAGCGCAAGCCGGCCAGTCTCGCCATCTGCACGCTGCTGGACAAGCCTTCGCGGCGCGTGGCCCACGTCGACGTGCAGTACACGGGTTTCACCGTCGAGGATCGGTTCGTGGTCGGCTATGGCCTGGACCACGCCCAGCGTTTCCGGAACCTGCCGTTCATCGGTGTCCTCAAGCCCGAGGTCTACACCCGATGACCCTGG
>JAYKIS010000006.1:0-6636 GCA_035286125.1 Candidatus Sericytochromatia bacterium | reverse complement strand
CCGGACAGGCTGCCCAGCAGCAAGGGGGTCGCAAGGCGCAGCATGGCGGCCAGCAGGCCAATCAGGATGGCGGGTTCCATCAGGCCTCCTGGCCCTGGCCGGATGCCGCGCCAGCAGCGGGCAATCCAGGGTCATGCGGGGGAGCAGGGGGTGGCGGCGGGGCGGCAGCCGTCGCCTTGCGGGCGGCCTTGAGCTCGCGATCGCGACGCAGACCGGCCTCGGCGGCGACAAACAGGATGACGAGGGCCTGCAGGACGCTGATGATCTGGCTTGAGACATCGGCCTCGATCTGCATCAGGCTGGCACCGCTGCGCAGGGCGGCAAACAGCAGGGCGGCGGGCACGATGGCAAAGGGATGGTTGGCACCCAGCAGCGAGACGGCGATGCTGTCGTAGCCATAGCCGGCCGAGAAGCCCTCCTCGACCAGACGGTGATCGACACCGGCCAACTGGACAGCACCCGCCAGACCCGCGAGACCTCCGGACAAGGCCAGAGACCCGACCATGGTCCGCACGACGCGGACACCGGCGTACTCTGCGGCCTCAGGGTTGAGGCCCACGGAGCGGATGGCCATGCCCGAGGGCGTGTGCCACAACAGCCACCAGAGGCCTGCCGCGACGCCAAGGGCGAGCAGGAAGCCGGCGTGCAGGCGAGTGTCCGCCATGAGAACGGGCAGATGGGCCCCCTCGGCAATGTAGCGGGTCTGCGGGATGGATCCGGGACCGTGGAGGGGTACGCGAACCAGCCAGCCAACCAGCCGGAAAGCGATGTAGTTGAACATGATGGTCGTGATGACCTCGTGGGCCCCGAAGCGCGCCTTCATCCAGGCGGGCACGGCCGCCCATCCGGCGCCTGACGCCATGCCGGCCGCCAGCACGACCAGCATGTGCAGACCACCCGGCAGGGCCGGAAGGGCATATCCGGCGACGACGGCCCCGAGCCCGCCCATCAGGAACTGCCCCTCGACCCCGATGTTGAAGAGGCCCGCGCGCAAGCCGAGGGCAACGGCCAGCGCCGCCAGCAGGAGTGGCGTCATGTTGACCAACGTCTCGGCCACGGCGTTCGGGCTGCCCAAGGCCCCCTTGAGGAGGGCGCCCAAGGCATCGGCCACGTCGTAGCCCGACACCGCCAGCACCAAGCCGCCGGTCAGCAGGGCTGCGAGGACGGCCGCGAGCGACCAGGCCAGATTGCGGAACGCGTTCATGCCGGTGTCCCCAGGTCGCCCGTCATGCGGCCACCAATCATCAGGCGGCCCAGTTCCTCGCGGGTGACGGTGCCCCGCGCACGCCAGGCCACGATCTCGCCGTGGTAGACGACGCCGATGCGGTCCGACAGGGCCAGCAATTCATCCAGTTCATTCGTGACGAGCAGGACGCCTGCACCCCGGTCACGCAGCGCCCGCATCTCGTCGTGGATGGACTCGGCCGCGCCGGCATCCACGCCGCGGGTGGGCTGGGCAATGAGCAGGACGTGGTAGCGCTCGTCCAGTTCGCGTGCCATGACGACCTTTTGCTGGTTGCCGCCCGACAGGGTGCCGACAGCTGTCTGGGCATCCGGCGCCTTGATGCGGTAGCGGGCGAGGAGATTCGCGCCCCGCTCGCGGATGGCGGCGTGGTCGAGGCGTCCTGCACGCGCGTAGGGGGCAAGGTGGAAGCGGTCGAAGACCAGGTTGTCGGCAATGGACCATGGCTTGAGGACGGCGCGGCGCAAGCGATCCTCGGCGACATGCCCGATGCCGGCCTCACGGCGGGCACGCGGCGTGGCCCGCGTCAGATCGACGTGCGTGCCACCCGAGCGTGGCGCGAGCAGGACCTTGCCCCCCGTCACCGGGCGCAGGCCGGCCAACACTTCGACGAGTTCGCTCTGTCCATTGCCCTCGACACCAATCAGCCCGACAATTTCGCCGGCACGCACCTCGAGGGAGACCTTGCGAAGGGCCTCGAGGCCGCGGGAACTGCGGCACGAGACCTCCTCGACCCTCAGCAGCGGAACCCCGCCCTCGGCCGCCGGCACATCGGGCGGAGCCTTGAGGGGACGACCCACGACCAGCGCAGCCAGCTCGGCCGCCGTCGCCTTGCGGGGGTCGGCGACGCCGACCTTGCGACCTGCCCGCATCACCGTGACGTGGGTCGCCACGGCCTGGACCTCGCGCATCTTGTGCGTGATGAAGACCAGGGCCTTGCCCTCGGACGCCAGGCGTTGCATGACCTGCCCCAGCAGGGCGATTTCCTGCGGCGTCAGGACGGCCGTGGGCTCGTCGAAGATCAGGATGCGGGCGTCCCGGGCCAGGACCTTCAGGATCTCGACGCGTTGCTGCATGCCGACGGGCAGGTCCTCGACGAGGGCCGCAGGGTCGATGGGCAGGCCGACCCGATCGGCCAGGGCCCGGACGCGCTCGTGCGCGGCGGCAGTATCGACCAGGCCCCAGCGGCGGGGCTCCATGCCCATCAGGATGTTCTGGGCCACCGTAAGCGTGCCCACAAGCTGGAAGTGCTGGTGCACCATCCCGATGCCCAGGCGGATGGCCTCGCTGGGGCTTGCGATGCGGACCTCGCGACCCTCGAGCAGGATGCGTCCCGAATCGGGCGTCGTCATCCCGTAAAGGATGTTCATCAGCGTGGACTTGCCGGCGCCGTTCTCGCCCAGGAGCGCATGAATCTGCCCCCACTCGAGCGTCCAGTCGACGTCCTGGTTCGCGATGACACCCGGGTAGATCTTGGTGATGCCCTCGAGGGCGACGGCCGGGACCATCCGTTCGAACCTCAGTTCTCGTCGGCCTTGTCGAGCTTGACCTTGATCGTGCCGTCCGCCAGCTTGGCGCGCAGGTCGTCGAGCTTCGTGACGGTCTCGGGAGCGACCTGCGCCTCGAGCTTGCCGAACGGCGCGAGGCCGACGGCATCGTCAGCAAGCGTCAGCTTGGTGTTGCCCCCCTTGAAGGTCTTGTCCTTGATCGAGGCCACGGCCTTGACGACAGCCAGATCGACCTTCTTGAGCGCGCTCGACAGGACGTAGTCGGGCGCGATGCCGCTCTGGTCCGCGTCGACGCCGATGGCCAGCTTCTTCTGCTGCTTGGCGGCATCGATGACACCGATACCGCTCGCCCCGGCCGCCTGGAAGACGATGTCGGCCCCGTTCTGGTACTGCGACGTCGCCACCTCGGCGCCCTTTGCGGAATCCGTGAAGTTGCCGGTGTAGCCCGACAGGATCTTGACCTGGGGGGCGGCTTCCTTGACGCCGGCCTCGTAGCCGACCTTGAAGCGGTGGATGACGGGCACGTCCATGCCCCCCACGAAGCCGACCTTGCCGGTCCTGGTCGTCAGTGCCGCCAGGGCCCCGGCGAGGAAGCCGGCCTGCTCCTCGGCGAAGGTGTAGCCGGCGACGTTGGGCAGGACCTTGTCGTAGCGGAAGTCGACGATGGCGAAGCGGGCATCGGGGAAGCGCTCGGCCACCTTGCGGGTGGCGTCGCCCATCATGAAGCCGACGCTGATGACGAGGTCGTACTTCTCGCCGGCGAACTGCGCGAGATTCTTCTCGTAGTCGCTGGCCTTCTGGGACTCGATGACCGAAGTCTTGACGTCAAAGTCCTTCTTGGCCTGCTTCAGGCCCTTGTAGGCCAGCGAGTTGAAGCCCTGGTCGTTCAGACCGCCGACATCGGTCACGAGGCCGACACGCAGCGTACCGGTGCTGTCCGCCTCGCCCTTGCAGGCGGAGATGCCGATGGCGCAGGCCATCGCGGCGACGAGCAGACGGGGCAGCGAACGGGGCACGGGTCAGGTCCTCGGGTGAGAAGGGGGTGCGTCGTCGACACGCCGGCGGGGCGTCTTCAAGGCATCTTACCAGACGGGCTCCACCGCCCGGGGGTCCGCCTCGAAGGCCTGCTCGAGGTCGTATTGCAGGGCCGAGAGCGGGGCCTTGAGCATGTCGAGCATGTGCAGCGCACCACCGGCATCGAGGTCCAACATGCCGAGAAGCAGGTGCCCGGTGCCGACCTGGTCGTGATGCCGGGCCAATGCCGCCTGCCATGCCCGCTCGCAGGCCTCGCCCATGTAGCGGGACTGCACCGGGTTGCGTACGGTGCCCGTTCCGGGACCGATGACCCGGTGGACGATGCCGCGGACATCGTCGACGACGAGGCCGTGGCGCGACAGGACGGCTGCGGCCGTGCCACCTGCCGTCTCGAGCAGGCCCAGCAACAGTTGCTCGGTCCCGATGATGTGGTGACCCGCCGCGCGGGTCTCGGCCTCGGCCCGCTCCATCGCCTGTCGGGCAAGGGGAGCCAGGAGGCGGGGGTGGTAGTGACGAGGCAGGGCCTGAGCCGAGGCCTGGGGCACGGCGTTGCCGGCCAGCTCGGCCTCGCGTGCAGCCATCAGGCGATCCAGCAGGGCCGCCGTATCGATCGCCATCGCGCGCAGCAACTCGTGGCCGCGGCCCTCCGTCTGGGCCAGGATGGCCCGCAGCAGGTCCTGGGTGTCGACCAGCAGGGGGCTGGTCT
This sequence comes from Candidatus Sericytochromatia bacterium, assembly GCA_035286125.1. Lineage (GTDB taxonomy): Bacteria > Cyanobacteriota > Sericytochromatia > S15B-MN24 > VGJW01 > VGJW01. Next base: position 2,144 of record JAYKIS010000006.1, on the reverse strand, counting down.
GGCCAGCGATGGCAACCGCCCGCTCGAAGAGCTCGCGGGCCTCGTCGGCCGGGATGATCTGCTGGGCGCGTTCATAGCCACGACCCCAGATGCGACCCGCCGCGAGGCGCGCACGACGGACGTCGAAGCCCGCACCCGCCAGCGCCTGCCCGGCGAGGCCGGCGGGATCGGATGCGAGGCCCATCACGACGTGGGCCGCGTTCATCCGGCTGAATTCGGCCCTTCGGGCCTCTTCCTGCGCCTGTCGGATGGCGGCGATGGCACCGGCCGAGAAGTGCTCGAGCATGGGCCTATCCTAGCACCGGGACCGCCCCGTCGCTGCAGGCGTCAGAGGAAGGTAGTATGCGGACCCGCCAGCGGTGCCGTCAGCGCCCGCGTCGGGGCAGGCCGCTGGACGAGGGGCACCTGGGTCAGGGCTGCCGCACGCGTGCGCCGCGCCTGGAACGCACGACGTCGCTCCTCATTGCGGCGCCAGCGACGGACGCCCCGGACGAGCGCCCGCGGCAACATCAGAGCCAGCCAGCCCGCAACCAGCATGCCAAGGCCCTGCAGGATGCGCATCAGCCACGAGGTGGCCTGGCCGACGTCGCGGGTCGCCACGAGGGGCCAGCGGCCCAACTCGCGACCATCGCGGACAGCCACGAGGTGCCCGAGGGTCTGTCCGGCCCGGACAGGCGCCTGGACCTCGGAAAGCTCGGTAAAGCTGCGCGGGGTGCGGGCACCCTTGGGGGCCACCAGCGCGGCCGGGCGCGCAAGGGTGATAGGCACCTCGCCCAGTTCGCCATTGGCGATCGAGACCGATCCCATGGGGGTGCCAACCTGGCCCAGCTGGAAGGTCTGGAAGCGCCGGATGCCAAAATTGAGCAGGTTGGCCGCGTCGACCCAGAGGCGCGGGCTGTCCAGAATGGCTTCGATGACGTAGCGGCCATCCCGGCGAGCAGAGCCCACGAAACAGCGCCCTGCGACCGAGGTGTAACCGGTCTTGCCACCCCAGGCACCGGGGAACTTGCCGAGCAGCTTGTTGTGGTTGACGAGGCGCCGATACCGCACGAGGCCATTGCCGGGCAGGTCGATGACCCGCGTCGCGGCGATGTCGGCCACCACGGGGTTGGCGAAGGCCGCGCGCGCGATGAGGGCAAGGTCCCGGGCCGAGCTGTGGTGGGTCGGATCAGGCAGGCCGTGGGGATTGGCGTAGTGCGTGTGCCGCAGGCCCAGTGCGCGCGCCTTTTCGTTCATGCGACCCACGAAGGCTTCAGGGGAACCGGCCACGGCCTCGGCAAGGGCGTGGGCCGCATCATTGCCGGACACCAGCAGCAGGCCCTGCAGCAACTCGCGGAGGGTGCGGCGCTCGCCGGCCTCGAGAATCATGGAAGACCCCTCGACCTCGGCGCTCGTCGTCGAAATGGTCACGACCCGGTCGAGGTTACCGGCTTCGGCGGCCACCAGAGCCGTCATGAGCTTGGTCGTGCTGGCCTGGGGCAACTCGAGGTCGGGATTGCGCGCCGACAGGATCTCACCGGTGTCGCCGTCCATGAGCACGGCCGCGCGGGCCGTGAGGGCCGGCGGCGCAGGCGGGGGGACGAGAGGGACAAGGAACATGGGACAGACGAATCCTGACGAACGACAGCAGGCATGCTAGCGGACGGCGGAGCGCATGGCCACACCGGTGGGGGACAGGCCGCAGCATCCGTACCAACATAACGGCCGCTTGACGATTCCCATGGTGTGTCGGGTCACATTTGACGACCCGAAGCCGGAGGTGATACCTTATCTCTCCCCGGGCCGTTAGCTCAGTTGGTAGAGCAGCTGACTCTTAATCAGCGGGTCGAAGGTTCGAGCCCTTCACGGCCCACCTAAGAATGAAGCGGGTTTCGGCGAATTCGCCGGGGCCCGCTTTTTGCTTCGGGGCAACTTTTGCGGGGAATTCCAGGGATATCCGGGGCGATGCTTGCCCGAACCCGGTCCCCCGGAACGGCATGCCCAAGAACCATGGCGGCTTGGCCAAGCATCGGATCGGTCAAGGCAACGCCACCCCTTCGGCAGTCTGAGAGCTTGCCTCCCTGAGGCCGAGTGGCGACTGCTGACGTAGGGGCAAGTACCGGCTTGGGGGACGGCGGTCATCCACAGGACGGTTCTTGCATTTC
>JAYKIS010000005.1:0-20378 GCA_035286125.1 Candidatus Sericytochromatia bacterium | reverse complement strand
TGAAGACCAAGATCGAGGTGGGTGGCCTGCTCGTGCAACCTGAGCCCCAGCCCTCCGTCGAGGAGACGGTGGTGAGCCTGTCTGCCGGTCCCGTGTTCGGTGATGCTGCCTTCGAGTGGTCGCCGTCTCTCGTCTGGACGGGGCTGTACACGCAAGTGAGCAACGCGGGCACCCCGTGGACGGGTACCGCCTTGGACTTTGCCCAGAACCGACAGGGCCTCGGTCTTGCGCTCGATGCCGGCACCGTGCTCTTTGGCGCGACGCTGCGTGCCGGTGTGGGCTATACGCCGCTGCAGTCCGTCTCCATGCCAAGCGCCCCCTACAGCGTCTCGGATTTCCGTCCAGTCAGTCTTCAGGCCACGCTTGCCGTGCCCTTGCAGTCCTCGCTCGACCTCGAACTGTTCACGGTTCGACGGTTTGCTGCTGCCCCCGCGCTTTCCGAAGCGGTTCAGGATTACCGGGTCGGGGTGGCCTATCGGCCGGACCGGGGTGGTCGATGATGCGTCGGGTTTGCCTGATCGCCGGTCTGGTGCTGCTGGTCTGCGCCGCCGAGGCGCGTGCGGCGAATCCGGATGCCGCACCCCTGACCTTGGCCGAGGCGGTGGCTTCCGCGCGTGCGCGCGCCCTGTCGGTGGCTGTCGCGGATGCCAAGGTGGCTCAGGCGAAGGAGTTCATCACGCAGACTTACGCCGGGCTTTATCCCCAGGTCACGGCCAACGCATCCGGCTTGATGTTCAAGCAGATCGACAGCAACGCGATCGGGCTTGGGGGCTTCGGGGGCTTGGGTGGCATGGGCGGGGGCTTCGGCGGTGCTGGTGGTGGCGCTGCAATGGGCGGCATGGGCGGCCTTGGTGCCCTCGGCGGCATGGGCGGCTTTGGTGGTTTCGGTGGGGCCTCGGACGCCCCGTTCATGCTGATGACCTCGGGTCTCAATGTCAGCCAGGTACTCTTCGATGGCTTCCAGACCCAGGCAGGGCTGCGCCTCGCGGAGGCTTCGCTTGCGATGGGCGAGGAAGACCGGCGCGCCCAGCTGCGCAAGGCCGGCTACGATGCAGCCGGTGGTTTCCTGCAGGTTCTCAGGGCGTCTTCGTTACTCGAGGTGGCGACCCAGGCACAACGTCAGGCCCAGAGTCATGTCGAGGCGGCCGTCCGCCGCTTCAAGGCCGGAACGGGGACGAAGTTCGAGGTCCTGCAGGCCCAGAGTCGCCTCGCATCCGTCGAAGGTCAGTTGCGCAGCGCTTCGGGTGGCCTGGAGCTCGCGCGTCTTGCCCTCGGTACGGCGCTTGGTGAGCCTCTGGGGCAGCGGGCCCTCGAGGCCCAGCCCGTGGTTCCGGAGGTAGCCTTCGAGCCTGCCCGGGACCTCGGGCCGGCCGTGGAGCAACGTTCCGAGATCCAGACCCTCGAGGCCAAGCGCCGCATGGACGAGGCCAACGTCACGCTGGCGGAGACCAGTGTCTACCCGAAGGTCATCGGATCGGCCAGCTACACCCAGTTGGGCATTGCGACGGGCCGCTCCCTGAATGTTTCGGCGTCGTTGCAGGTGCCCGTCGTGGATTGGGGGCGCAACGCGTCCAAGGTCGCTTCCGGTCGGCTCGACCTCGTCCAGACCGACCTTCAGTTGACCCAGTTGCGCCGCGCTCTCTCCACCGATATCACGGCAGCCTGGCTGGGGCGGCAGGAAGCCCGCGATCGGGTCCGCATCGCCCAGGAAGGCCTTGCCGTTGCGGCTGAGGCCCAACGGCTTTCCGAGGTCCGGTTCAAGGCCGGTGTCGGCACGGGCTACGAGGTCATTGATGCGCAGACTGCCCTGACCCAGGCTCGGACGGGCTATGTCCAGGCCCGGTATGACGCCTTTGCCGCCGAGTTGCGGCTCGCCCAATCCCTGGGCCTGGACCCCGTTGCCCTTGTTGCAACCGGTGCAGGCTTGTCGTCGACCGGAGGTCGCCCGTGAGACTCTTGGCGTATGCTTCCCTGACCTTTGTCTGTGCCGCGATGGTGGGTTGCCAGAAGGCGGCGGCCCCCGCCGCAGAGGCCGGGCCTGCGCGCAAGCCAGTCGCCGTGACGGTCGAGCCCGTCCAGGCGGCACGGATGTCCCGGCGCCTGGAGCTGTCCGGCACCGTCATCCCTAAGGCGCAGGTGACCATCATCCCGAAGTCTTCGGGCAGGGTGCTGGAGCTCGGAGCCGAGGAGGGAGCTCGGGTCCGCAAGGGTCAGGTCCTTGCGCGCCTTGACGTCCCCGAGATGGCGTGGCAGTTGCAGCAGGGACGTAGCGGCCTGGCGGCGGCCGAGGCCAACCTAGAGCTTGCGCGCGACAACCTGCGGCGCGTGCGTGAACTGCGCGAACAGGATGTGGCCAGTGACCAGCAGTTGCGGTCGGCCGAGGCGAGCGTTCGCCTGAACGATAGCCAGGTCCGGCAGGCGAGGGCTTCGATTCGCCTGCTCGAGACGACCCAGGCGAACGCCGTCGTCACCAGCCCCATCGAGGGCATCGTGTTGCAGCGTCAGGTTGAGGTGGGTGCCATGGCGGGCCCCTCCACCCCGCTGTTCGTGCTGGCGCGGGCCGATGGTTTTCAGGCGAAGCTGTCGTTCTCCGAACGCGACCTGGCGTCGGTTCGCGAGGGGGCTCCTGTCACGGTGACGTGCGTGGCCCTGCCCGGGGAACAGTTCCTCGGACGCATCGTCGACATTGCGCAGGTCGTGGATCCCCAATCCAGGCTCATCTCGGCCAAGGTCTCCCTCGAGCGGACCGGTCGCCTTCGCGTCGGGATGAACGTCGTGGGCGTCCTCGCGGCCGGGACCCACGAGGGGCTGGTCGTGCCTACGGCGGCTGTCCAGACGGATGGCGCCGAACAGGTCGTCTACGTTGCCGAAGGTACCAAGGCGGTTCGTACGCCTGTCCGGACAGGGCTTCGGGAAGCAGCGCGGGTTGAGGTGCTCTCCGGCGTGGCCCGCGGTGTCAAGGTGGTTGCGGATGGGGCGTCTTTCGTCAAGGACGGCGATGCCCTCAGGATCAAGGCTGGAGGCTAGGCCATGTCCGAAATGAATCCGTCCCGCACGACAGCGGATGAGACGCCTTCCGGCTTCAACTTCTCGACCTTCTTCATCCGCAACCCGGTCACGACCATCATCCTGATGGTAATGCTGGTGATCGGCGGCGTGGCTTCATTTCTGAAAATGCCGCTCGAGTTGTTCCCCAACATCGAGTTCCCTGTCGTCGTCGTCAACACGGTTTATCCCGGAGCTGCGCCCACCGAGGTCGAAACCCTCGTGACCAAGCCCATCGAGGACGCAGTCGGTGGCATCAATGGCCTCGACACGCTTTCCTCGCAGTCCAAGGACGGCCTGTCTACCGTTATCGTGACACTCAAGCTCGGCACGTCCTCCAAGGAAGCAGCATCGGACATCCGGGACAAGATTTCCGCGGTCCAGTACAAGTTGCCCAAGGACGCCAAGCCGCCCAGTTTCTCGACCTTCTCGTTCAGCTCGACCCCGATCGTGAGCTATGCGGTTTCGGCACCCGGCATGTCGGACATGGCCTTGTCGACGTGGGTGAAGGACACCCTCAAGCCCCGGCTCGAACAGGTCCCCGGCGTGGCTCAGATCCTGATTTCGGGCAATGTCGAGCCTGCCGTCGAGGTGGCGCTTGAGCCGGAGCGCCTGCAGGCTTACGGCTTGTCCCTGCCCGGGGTCTTCCAGACCATTCAGGCCGAGAACTTCAATCTGCCCGGGGGTGTCGTCGAGGGCTCGCCTCGTCAGTACAACATTCGCACTATGGGCAAGTTCGGCAGTGTCGATGAACTGTCCGGCATGGTGATGAACACACCGGCCGGTGGCCAGGTTCGCCTGCGCGATCTCGGGGCTGTCCGTCAGACGAGCAAGGATCGCGCGACCTACGCATCCGTCGATGGGGCGCAGGCCGTCATCCTGTCCGTCACGAAGCAGACGGATGCCAATGCGGTCGAGATGGTGTCGTCACTGGATGCCCGGATGGCGGACCTCCGCAGCACGTTGCCCAAGGGGCTCACGATCACCAAGGCCCAGGACACGACCAAGTTCGTGAAGATGTCCAATGCGGCCGTCTGGGAGCACCTGGCCATCGGTGCGGTGCTGGCGGTGCTCGTCCTGTATGTCTTCCTGCGGAACGTCCCGGCCATGCTGATCAGTGGCCTCGCGATCCCCTTGTCGATTGTCGCCGCCTTCATCCCGATGCACCTGATGGGGTTCACCTTCAACAACCTCACGACACTGGCGCTGTCTCTGGTCGTCGGCATCCTCGTCGATGACGCCGTCGTCGACCTCGAGAACATCTACCGGCACATGGAAATGGGCGAGGAACCCATCCGGGCCGCGATCAACGCGACTGGAGAAATCCAGCTTGCTGTCACGGCGACGACGTTGACCATCATTGGTGTCTTCCTGCCCATGTCCTTCATGTCCGGCTTCATCGGCCGATTCTTCCAGAGCTTTGGCCTGACCGTGACCTTTGCCGTGGCGTTCTCGCTGCTCATCGCACGGACCCTGACGCCCATGATGTCGGCGTACCTGCTCAAGGTGGCGCCCAAGGACACCAGCCACGAGGGCGGGGACAGCCGCATGGACCTAGTATATGGCCGGATGCTTCGCTGGGGCCTCGCGCATCGAGGTCTGGTTGTCGCGCTTGCGGCCGTGACCTTCTTCGGTGGCCTCGGTCTGACGAAGTTCATCCAGAAGACCTTCCTGACGAACGCGGATCGCGGAGAGTTCCTGCTTCGCGTGCAACTGCCGAAGGGGTCGCCCCTCTCCGAGACCACGCGCATCGCCAACGAGGTCGCGGGGCGCGTCAAGGAGCACCGTGAGGTGGCCCACGTCCTGACGACGATCGGGAACTACGGCACGGTCGATGATGCTCGGCTCTCCGTGCTCATGGTGCCCAAGGAAGAGCGCACGATCTCGGATGCCCAACTGGCCAAACTGGTGCGCGAGGAGTTCGCCGGCACGGCCGGCTACAAGGTCCTCGCCGATGAGTTCAGCCTGGTGCCGGGCAACAACAAGCCCGTCGATGTCCAGCTTCAGGGCGACAACCTCGAGGAGTTGCGTCAGTATTCGGCCAAGCTCGTTGCCCTGATGGCCGATCAGGCCATGTTCGCGGACCTCGAGTCTTCCCTGGGAGACGAGAAGCCCGAGATTCGTCTGATCCCGGATCGTGAGCGGATGGCCCAGTACGGTGTCACGGCGTCACAGTTGGCTCTGACGCTCAGGCTTGCGACCAGCGGCGAGACGCCCAGCACGATCACGTACGGGCCGAACGAAGTGGACGTGTGGGTCCGGTTGTCCGACCGTTATCGCAAGGATCTGGACGGGATCCGCAACCTCTCGGTGGCCACCCCCCGTGGCGCTGTCCCGCTCTCCACGCTGGCCGAAGTCACATTTGGCGGTGGCTTCTCCCAGATCGAGCACAAGAACAGGCAGCGTCTCGTCCATGTCACGGCCAACCTTGTCCCGGGAAAGACCGTGGGCACGGCGACCGAACTCGTCAAGAACGAGTTGCTTCCCAAGCTGGAACTGCCTCCAACCGTCGTCGCGGACATGGATGGTCAGGCCAAGCAGCAGCAGGACTCGTTCTCCGGTTTCGGTCAGGCGATGCTGATGGGCATCATCCTGATCTACTTCATTCTGGCCCTGCAGTTCGGGTCCTTCCTGCATCCCCTGACCATCATGATGTCCCTGCCCCTGTCCATCATCGGAGCCTTCCTCGGCCTGCTGGTCTTCGGCAAGGACCTGGGCATGATGGCGCTCATCGGCATCATCATGCTGATGGGCATCGTGACCAAGAACGCCATCTTGATCATCGACTTCACGCTGACGATGCGGGATCGCGGCGCGACCCGCACCGATGCGGTCATCGAGGCCGCCAAGGTTCGCTTGCGGCCCATCCTGATGACGACGGCAGCCATGGTGCTCGGTATGATGCCCATGGCGCTCGGCCTCGGTGCGGGGTCCGAGTTCCGCTCTCCCATGGCCGTCGTGGTCATCGGCGGTCTCGTGACGTCGACCTTCCTGACCTTGCTGGTCGTGCCCGTGTTCTACACCCTGCTCGACGATCTCAAGGGCGGGACGGGCAGGTTGATTGGCCGGGGACGTCGCCAGGTCAGTGTTTCCGACGCGCAAGTGTCGGCTCCCTTGCCCGGTCCGGCCATGGTGACAGGGGATTGATGGGCTTGTCTGGCGACGCGGGATGGCCCGCCTGAACCGGGCAGGCTACAATAAGACGTCACAGCCTCCCCAAAGGTGCGGATGACCGTGTCCATGTCCAACCCGCTTCCCGATCCCCAGAGCCTGGCCTACGTCGAGGGTCTCTATGCCGATTGGCTTTCCGACCCCGCGTCGGTAGCTGACGAGTGGCGTGCGGCCTTTGCTGCAGCCCACGCGGAGCGGCCGACGCGCATCGGTCCCGCGGCTGTTCCCGCGCCGCTCTTCGGGGGTGCTCCGGATGGTACTGGCGAGGCATCCCGACCGGGTCTCGTTCGTCTTGTAGACGCCTACAGGCGCCATGGCCATCGTGCGGTCGTCCTCGATCCGCTGGGAACGCCAAGGGGGGCGGTGCCGGAGTTGGACCCCGCCTGGCACGGCTTGTCGGCCGATGCGCTGGCCTCGGGTGCGCCCGCCGGTATCGGTCTGCCTGCAGGGCTTCCGGCAGGGTCGTCCTTCCTGGCTTGGCTCAGGGAGACCTGGGCAGGGCGGGTAGCTGTTCAGGTCGGACACATCGATGCCGTCGAATCCCGCGAATGGCTGGTCCGCGAGGTCGAGACGGGGCGCCTGGGGGTTGCCCTCGATGCCTCGGCCCAGCGCTCCGTTCTGGACGCGCTGACCCGTGCGGCTGTCTTCGAGGACTTCATCCAGAAGAAGTTCCTTGGCGCCAAGAGTTTCTCGCTCGAGGGTTCAGAGACCCTCGTCCCTGCGCTTGAGCACCTGATTCGACAGGTCGCAGCCGCCGGTACCCGGCACCTTGTCATCGGCATGGCGCACCGGGGGCGCCTGAATGTCCTGACGCACATCGCCGGCAAGCCCGCAGCGCGAATCTTCCGCGAATTCGAAGATACGGATGGCGACTATCCGGGCCACGCGGACGTCAAGTACCACCTGGGCTGGCATCGCACCTGGGAGGTGGCAGGTGCAGGTTCTGTGGATGTTTCCCTGTGTTTCAACCCCAGTCACCTCGAGTTTGTCGGGCCGGTGGCCATGGGTCGTGCGCGGGCACTGCGGGACCATCTGGGCACGGATGCCATGGCTGTCATCATCCATGGGGATGCGGCCTTCATCGGCGAGGGCATCGCCCAGGAGACGCTCAATCTCTCGCGCCTGCCTGCCTATGCCTCGGGTGGGTCGCTGCACCTTGTGGTCAACAACCAGGTCGGCTTCACGACGTCGTGGAACGAGGCGCGTTCTGGCGAATACGCGACGGACGTGGCGCGCATGCTCGACGCGCCCATCTTCCACGTCTCCGCTGAGGATCCGGCTGCGGTGATGCAGGTGCTGTCTCTGGTCGTCGATTATCGCGCCCGCTTCGGGGGGGATGTGGTGGTCGATCTGGTCGGCTATCGCCGCCGGGGCCATAACGAGGGCGATGAGCCGCGTTTCACCCAGCCGCTGATGTATGCCGCCATCGATGCGCGTGCTCCATTGCATGTGGCCTATGGCGAGGCCTTGATCGCAGCGGGCGTCCTGGACCGGGCCGGCGTCGATGCCCTTGCCACTGCTGCGCGTGCCGCACTCGAGGAACAATTGAGTCTCGCGCGTTCTCCCGAGGGCAAGCCCGCAGCGCACGAAGCTGAAGGTGCCTGGGTCGGCCTTGCAGGTGGACCGGAATCCGAAGCCCCCGATCCCGAGACGGGTATCGCCACGGAAGTCCTCGAAGGTCTGCTCCGCGCCTGGGCAACGGTGCCCGAGGGTTTCCGCCCGCACGCCAAGGTCGAGCGCATCCTGGAGCAGCGCCGCCGCATGGTCACGGGGGAAGAGCCCCTCGACTGGGCTGCAGGCGAAGCGATGGCCTTTGCCAGCCTCGCTGTCTCGGGCCATCCCGTGCGTCTGACGGGCCAGGATTGTGGCAGGGGAACCTTCAGCCATCGCCACGCGGTCCTTACGGACGTGACGGATGGCCGGCGCCACAACAGCCTGCAGCACGTTGCTACGGACCAGCAGCGCGTCGCGATTCACAACAGCCCGCTTTCCGAGATGGGCGTCGTGGGCTTCGAGTACGGGTATTCCCTGGAGACCCCGCGCGGCCTCGTGGCGTGGGAAGCGCAGTTCGGTGACTTTGCCAACTGTGCGCAAGTCCATATCGATCAGTTTATTTCCAGTGGAGAGGCCAAGTGGGGCCTGCTCAACGGCCTGGTGATGCTCTTGCCTCATGGCTACGAGGGCATGGGCCCGGAGCATTCGAGTGCCCGCATCGAGCGGTTCATGCAGTTGTGCGCCCAGGACAACCTCCAGGTGGCCTACCCGACGACTGCGGCCCAGCTTTTCCACCTGCTGCGTCGCCAGGTGCTGCGTCCGTGGCGCAAGCCTCTGGTCGTCTTCACGCCCAAGAGCCTGTTGCGGCATCGCCGGACGACGGGCAGCCATGCCGACTTTGCCAGCGGATCGTTCCGCCGGGTCCTGAAGGATGAGACGGTCTCGACGGCCAAGGCACGTCGCATCCTGCTCTGCACCGGAAAGGTCGCCTTCGACCTGATGGATGAGCGCGAAGCGAGGGAGATGGGCGAAGTCGCCATTGTCCGCATTGAGCAGCTTCATCCTTTCCCCTTGGCGGAGGTCGAGGCCTTGCTTGCCGACGCGCCTCGTCAAGCCGAAGTGTTCTGGGTCCAGGAGGAGCCGGCCAACATGGGTGCCTGGCCTTGGTTGCGCCTGACCTACGGGGACGTGATCGCCGGTCGCTCCTGGCGGCCAGTCGCCCGGCCCGCCTCGGCCAGTCCGGCGGCCGGCAGTCCGTCCCAGCACAAGAAGGAGCATCGGGCCATCCTTGACGAGGCTTTGGCCCCCTTGCCAGTGGCTCCCGTCCGTTGATGCACGCGGGTCCCATCCCGCATTCGTAACCCGAGAGGAAGACCATGACCGTTCGCGACATCGTCGTGCCCAGCGTCGGCGAGTCCATTACAGATGTGACGCTTGGCCCGTGGGCCCGCAAGCAGGGTGAGCGGGTGCGCCGGGACGAGACGGTCGTGCTCATCGAGTCCGACAAGGCCACACTGGAGGTTCCTGCACCCGCGGACGGTCTTCTCCTGGAAGTGCTGAAGCCTGAGGGTGCCGCCGCCAAGGTTGGCGAGGTCATTGCGCGCGTCGAGGAGTCGGCGGCTCCGGTCGGAGAGCCTTCGGCCCCAGCTCCTGCTGCCGTCGAGGCGCCTCCGAAAGCTGCGCCTGTTGCCTCTCCCGTGGTGATGCCGGCTGCCGCCCGCGTGTTGGCCGAGGCGGGACTTTCTGCCTCCGATGCGGCACCTACGGGCCCCGGGGGCCGCTTGCTCAAGGAAGACGCCATCAAGGCCGTGGCAGCACCGCGTGCCGTAGCTCGTGCCGAGGAGGTCGTGCCGATGACGACCTTGCGCAAGCGCATCGCCGAGCGCCTTGTTCAGGCCAAGCAGGACGCGGCCCTGCTGACGACCTTCAACGAGGTCGACATGTCGGCCGTGATGCAACTGCGCAAGCAGCACGGGGAGGGTTTCAAGGAACGGCACGGGGTCAAGCTGGGCTTCATGTCTTTCTTCGTGCGGGCCTCGGTCGATGCCCTTCGGGCCTTTCCCGCGATCAATGCCGAGATCCGGGGCACGGACATCGTCTACAAGCATTACTTTGACATCGGCGTTGCCGTAGGCAGCGGCAAGGGCCTGGTGGTTCCCGTGCTGCGCGATGCGGACCGCATGGGCTTCGCCGAGATTGAAAAGGCCATTGCCGATTTCGGTACGCGCGCTCAGGCCGGCAAGCTCAACCCGGACGAGATGCAGGGGGGCACCTTCACGATCAGCAACGGGGGCATCTATGGTTCGATGCTGTCCACGCCCATTGTCAATCCGCCCCAGAGTGCCGTCCTCGGCATGCACGCCATCCAGGAGCGGCCCGTGGGCGTGGACGGACAGGTTGTCCTGCGTCCGATGATGTACCTGGCGCTGACCTATGACCACCGCCTCGTCGATGGTCGCGAGGCCGTGACCTTCCTGCGCCGCATCAAGGACTGCCTCGAGTCGCCTGCGCGCATGCTGCTGGAGGTCTAGCCATGGAGAGCCAGCAGTTCGACCTGGTGGTCATCGGTGGCGGTCCAGGCGGCTATGTCGCGGCGATCCGGGGGGCTCAGGCCGGCCTCAGGACGGCCTGCGTCGAGGTGGAGTCCCGTCTGGGCGGGACGTGTCTCAGGGTAGGTTGCATCCCGAGCAAGGCCTTGCTCGAGTCGAGTGAACGCTATCACGAGGCAAGCGCCGGCCTGGCCGTCCACGGCATCCGTGTCGAGGGTGTGGGCCTGGACCTGGGCGCGATGATGGCCCGCAAGGACGACGTGGTCCAGACCCTGACGCAAGGCATTGACGGTCTTTTCCGCAAGAATGGCGTGACCCGTTTCCTCGGGCATGGTCGCCTGCAGGGACAGGGTGTCGTCGTCGTCAGGGATGCCGCGGGGGGCGAAACAACCCTCAAGGCGACCCACGTCATTCTCGCTACCGGTTCCCGGGTGGCTTCGCTCAAGGGCGTCGAGGTGGATGGACTCCACGTTGGCACGAGTACCGAGGCGTTGGCCTATGACAAGGTTCCGGAGCATCTCGTGGTCATCGGGGGCGGCGTCATCGGTCTCGAGTTGGGCTCGGTCTGGGCGCGCCTCGGGTCGCGCGTGACCGTCCTCGAGTACTTGCCCCGGCTGCTGGGTGGCATGGAGCCTGAGTTGGCCCGCGAGGCCGAGCGCATCTTCAGTCGCCAGGGGCTTGCCTTCCGACTGGGCGTCAAGGTGATGGGTACCGAGGTCCTGCCGGATGGCCGGGTCTCGGTGAAGATCGAGGGGGAGGAGCCGATCGTCGGGGATCGGGTGCTGCTGGCCACGGGTCGCGTGCCCAATACCGAGGGGCTGGGCCTCGATTCGGTCGGGATCGAGACCGGCCCCCGGGGCGTGGTGCCCATTGATGACCATTTCCGGACCGCGGCCCCCGGGGTCTTTGCCATCGGTGATCTGGTGCGTGGCCCGATGCTGGCCCACAAGGCCGAGGAAGAGGGTGTCGCGTGCGTCGACATCATCGTGCGGGGTCACGGTCACGTCGACTACAACAGCATCCCCGGCGTGGTCTATACCGAACCCGAGATTGCCTCGGTCGGCAAGACCTCCGAGGAGCTGGAGCGCGATGGCGTCCCCTATCGCAAGGGCAGCTTCGCCTTCAGGGGCAACGGCCGCGCGCGCGCCCTGGGGCATCTGGAGGGCAAGGCCATCATCCTGGCCCATGCCGAGACGGACAGGGTGCTGGGCGTCCACGTCATCGGCCCGCGTGCCGGCGACCTGATTGCGGAAGCCGCCGTGGCCATGGCCTTTGGGGCCAGCAGCGAGGACCTGGCGATGGCCTCGCACGCCCATCCGACCCTGGCCGAGGTTCTGAAGGAAGCGGCCCTGGCCGTAACGGGCAAGCCGATCCACGCCTGATCCGGCACGCTTGACGGCCTGTCGCAAAATAACAACTCGCAAACAGGCAAGTCGGGCCGATCTTTGGTCTATAGTTCACTCAGCCTTTACCTCGTATGTCCCCTGGCTGAGGAGAACCCCCTTGAATCTGAAGTCCCGCGCCCTTGGCCTCCTGGCTGTCACCCTCGTCGGTTGCGGCGTCCAGACTCCCGCCGTCACCGGCATGAAGCAGGACACCAGCCTGATGGGCGCGCGCGCCGTCTTCGCCCGTCGACTGATTGTCGGCTTCAGGGATGGGGCGACCGCCGCGCGTTCCGCCGCGCTTGTTCAGGGTGCCGGCGTCGCCTCCGTCAAGAAGATGCCCCGGCTGGCCATGGAGGTCTTCGAGGTCCAGGGTGATCTCGCCCGGGCCCGCCAGCGCTTGGCTTCGCTTCCGGGCGTGAGCTTCGTCGAGTCCGAGCTCATGCCCGAGGTCGACATCCCCGTCCAGCAGGAAGTGGTTGCTCTTCCCGGGTTCCGTGCCTATTCGGACTCCGATCCCAATCGCAAGGACCAGTGGTACCTCGATACCATGGGCATCCCCAAGATCTGGGCCGAGGCCGGCAGTCTCAAGACCGTCAAGGTCGCTGTTGTGGATACCGGCGTCGATCTGAAGCATCCCGACCTTCAGGGGGTGCTCGAAGAAGGTGCCAACTTCGATCAGCCCGGTCGTCCCCCGCAGGATGCTCAGGGCCACGGCACGATGACGGCAGGCCTGGTGGGCGCCATCGCCAATAACGGCAAGGGCATCGCCGGTGTGGCCCCCAACTCCCGTATCGTCCCCGTCAAGGTCGGCAACTCGGCTTCCTCCGTGTGCGAGGCCATGCTCTGGGCGGCGGACAACGCCGATATGATCACGATGAGTCTCTCTTTCAAGCCGAAAATGGCCGAGTACCCCACGGCCGTTCAGGCGACCAAGCGCGCTGCCGAGGCCGTCATGGCCAAGGGGACTCCGATGGCTTGCTCGATGGGCAACACGGGTACCACCAGCAAGAACGTGCCCTCTGCCTTTGCCGGCAACGAGGTGCCTGACCTGATCGCCGTCGGTGCCACCGACAACAAGGACCGGGTCGCCGAGTTCTCGACCCGCGGCAGCTGGTGCTCCGTCTCCGCTCCCGGCGTCAACATCATGACGCTCAAGATGGGGGGCGGCTACGGCACCACCAACGGCACCTCGTTCTCGACTCCGATCACTGCCGGCGTCATGGCCTTGATGCTCGGTCGGGGCATCGAGCGCAGCCCGAAGGTCGTCAAGGAGCGTCTGGTCTCGACGGCCATCGACATCGACGCTCCTGGTCAGGACCCGAACTCCGGCGCGGGGCGTGTCGATGCCTACAAGGCGGTCATGCAGTAGCGCCAAGCTGCCCGAGAGGCGAGGATTCCTGCAGGGAGTCCTCGCCTCTCGGCGCTTGGGGGCGTACAAGCCCACATGGTCCTTCGGCCCCCAAGAGCAGGTCCCCCGAAAGGATTGCCTTCCGGGGGACCTGCTCCAGTCGTCGTCAGCGCCTATGCGGCGCGCGCCACAATCTGCCTCAGAACGTAGGGCAGGATTCCGCCATGGCGGTAGTACTGGACCTCGATGGGAGTGTCGATGCGCAGGCGAACCGGCACTCGGCTCTCGCCCCCGCCAGCTCGCCGGATGACGAGCGTCAGGTCCATCTGCGGCTTGATGCCGTCCTCGACCCCCACAAGGTCGAAGGTCTCGTCACCCTTGAGACCGAGGGTCTCCACCGTCGTGCCGTCCTGGAACTGGCAAGGCAGTACGCCCATGCCGACCAGGTTCGACCGGTGGATGCGCTCGAAGCTGCGTGCGAACACGGCACGTACCCCCAGCAGGCGGGTACCCTTGGCTGCCCAGTCGCGCGAACTGCCCGTGCCGTATTCCTGACCGGCCAGGATGAACAGCGGTGTGCCTTCGGTCTGATAGCGCTCGGCAGCATCATAGATGTCCATCTTGTCGCCCGAGGGCTGATGCACCGTAACGCCACCTTCGACACCCGGAACCATCAGGTTCTTGATGCGGACGTTCGCAAAGGTTCCCCGAACCATCACGTCATGGCTGCCCCGTCGGGCGCCATAGCTGTTGAAGTCGACCTTGCCGACACCGCGACCCTTCAGGTAGCGACCGGCCGGCGACGTCTCCTTGATGGCGCCGGCAGGGCTGATGTGGTCGGTGGTGATGGAATCACCGAACATGGCGAGTGCACGTGCGCCCTTGAGCCCCGGCGTCGCGGGCAGGTCGGCACCGAATCCGTCGAAGTACGGGGGCTCCTGGATGTAGGTGGAGGCGGTGTCCCAGGTGTAGCGAGCGCCGCTGGGCGCCTCGACCTGACCCCACATGGGCGTGGCGTTCGCCAAATCCGCGTACATGCGGCGATAGGTCTCGGGGTCCATCGCCGAACCCATGACCTCGGTCAGTTCCTCGGCCGTCGGCCAGATGTCCTTCAGGTAGACAGGCTGGCCGGAGTTGTCCGTTCCGAGGGGCTCGCTCGTCAGGTCCTTCATGACCGTGCCTGCCAGGGCATAGGCCACCACCAGCGGCGGGCTGGCGAGGTAGTTCGCCTTGATGTTCTGATGAACCCGCGCCTCGAAGTTGCGGTTGCCGGAGAGCACGCTGACACCCACGAGGTCCCCTTGGACGACGGCTTCCTCGATCTCGGCCTGAAGGGGACCCGAGTTGCCGATACACGTCGTGCATCCGTATCCGACCGTCTGGAAGCCCAGGGCGTCCAGGGACTGCTGGAGGCCCGTGCGGTTCAGGTATTCGGTCACGACCCGCGACCCGGGGGCCAGCGACGTCTTGACGTGGGGGGCAGTCTTCAGGCCGCGGGCGAGGGCCTTTCGGGCCAGCAGGCCAGCCGCGAGCATGACCCCGGGGTTGGAGGTATTGGTGCACGAGGTGATGGCCGCGATCAGCACGTCACCGTGACCGACGCTGGTCGTCGAGGCGGTTGCCACGGCTCCGGCCTCGGCCCCTGCCGCGACCGGGCGACGGCTGGCGATTTCCTCGGCCGACTTGCCGTAGCCGTCGGGCTTGGCAGCGCCCATCAGCGACAGGAAGGTGCCGGTCATCCGGTCCAGGGGTACCCGGTCCTGTGGCCGCTTGGGACCGGCCAAGGCCGGCACGAGGCTGCCGAGGTCGAGTTCGACCACCTGGGTGTAGTCGATTTCGCCTTCGCCAGGGATGCCGAACATGCCCTGGGCCTGATAGTACGCACGGAAGGCTGCGACCTCTTCCTGGCTGCGACCGGTCGCCGACAGGTACCAGCAGGTTTCCTCGTCGACGGGGAAGAAGCCCATCGTCGCACCGTATTCGGGGGCCATGTTCGCGATGGTGGCGCGCTCCGTCGCCGGCAGTGCACGGGCACCCTCACCGAAGAACTCGACGAACTTGCCGACGACCTTGGTCTTGCGAAGGAGCTCGGTGATGGCGAGGACCACGTCGGTAGCGGTCGTACCCTCGGGAGCCTTGCCCTTCAGGTGCACGCCCACGACGTCGGGTTGCAGGAAATAGACAGGTTGGCCGAGCATGGCCGCCTCTGCTTCGATCCCGCCGACACCCCACGCCACGACGCCGATGCCGTTGATCATGACGGTGTGGCTGTCCGTGCCGACGAGCGTGTCGGGGTAGTAGGTACCCTCCTTGCTCAGGACGCCACGGGCCAGGTACTCGAGATTCACCTGGTGGCAGATGCCGATGCCCGGGGGCACGATGCCGAAGGTCTCGAAGGCGCCCATGCCCCACTTGAGGAACTGGTACCGCGCCATGTTCCGATTGAACTCGATCGAGAGGTTGCGCTCCAGCGCGTCAGGTCTGCCGGCCACATCGACCTGGACCGAGTGATCGATGACGAGGTCGACGGGGACGAGGGGTTCGATGATGCCGGGGTCCTTGCCCAGCCGCGCAACGGCCTCACGCATGGCCGCGAGGTCCACCAGCAGGGGGACGCCCGTGAAGTCCTGAAGCAGGACACGGGCGACGACGAACGGTACTTCCTCGGTGCGGGGTGCATTGGGCTGCCAGTGGGCCAGAGCCCGGACATCTTCCTCGCGGACGCGCTCGCCATCCAGGTTGCGCAACAGCGACTCGAGCACGATTCGGATGCTGACCGGCAGGCGCTTGCCCCCACCGAGGCCGTTCGCCTCGAGGAATGGCAGGGAATGGAAGTGTCCGGTCCGTCCGGGGCTGATGGTGAAGGTCTGCTTGGCGTCCGCGTAGCGCGTCATCGGGCTCTCCCTAGTCGTGAAACCACTGCTCGATTCTACCGCACGGCAAGCACCGCCATCCCCCACGGCCCGAGGGTTCCGCGCAGCCTGCCCTCCTCGAGGCGCAGGCTGCGTCCGCCGAAGATGCGTTCGGCCCGGACCTCGAGACCCATGTCGAGCGCGACGTCGACCGCGCCGCCGTTACGTGCGAACCAGCCGGCGATCAGCAGCCCCGCCTCGGACTTGCCGGGATGCATCACGAGCAGGGGCCCCTCGCTGATGACCTGGCGGTCCGGGTCCCCGACTTGCGGATAGGCCCTTCGGATGGCCAGCAACTGACGGATATGGCCGAGGGCCGAACGGGTCGTTTCCGACTGCCGCGAGACGGGACCACCGCGGGCCGACCCGAGCCTGATCGGCAGGTCCTCGGGCGGCATGCGCGAGAAGCCTGCAGATGGGCCCTCGTCCCAGAGCATCGGGGTACGCAGGCCCATCCTGTCGGACTGGCCGGGGACCTCGGCCATGGCGATCTCATCCCCGTACCAGATGACGGGACACCCTGGTCCGAGAAGCCACGTGCCGTGAAGCAGCCTCCACAGCCGGGCATCACCGGCCAATGAGGCCAGGCGACGACGAACGCCACCGAAGCGGCGTTGGCTTCCGCGCGGGGCAAATCTGGCCAGGATCGCGTCCTTGTCTGCCTCGTCCAGATGCTCCGTCGTCAATTCGTCGTGGTTGCGCAGAAACGTGGCCCACTGGCACCCCTCGGGCAGGTCCTCGTCCGTGGCGAGGATCTTCGCCAGGGGTGCAGCTTCCTCTCGGGCGACGGCCAGCCAGGTTGCGGTCATCCTGCGGAAGTCGAGCATGTGGCTGCAGCCCCGGCCATCGCCGAAGTAGGCCCGGATGGCCTCCGTCGTGCCGTTGGCCTCGCCGAGAAGGATGGCGTCGGGACGACGTGCCCGAACATGGGCTGCCATGACCTGCAGGGTAGCGTGCGTTGCCGGAAGGCCCTCGCATGGGGTGCCCTCGGCTTCGTGAAGGTAAGGCAGGGCATCGAGGCGAAAGCCGTCGACGCCAAGGTCAAGCCAGTGGTCGATGACGTCCTTCATGGCCTGCACAACCGGGGGATGTGTCCAATTCAGGTCCGGCTGCTCACGGTAGAAGCGGTGCCAGTACCAGGCCCCGGCGATTTCATCCCAGGTCCAGTTGCCGGGTTCCTCCTCCCTGAAGATGACCCGCACATCGCGGTATCGGTCCGGAGAAGGACTCCAGACGTACCAGGCACGGTCGGGATGATCAGCCGATGCTTGCCGTGCGCGTGCGAACCAGGGATGCGCAATCGAGGTGTGATTGAGGACCAGATCGAGGATCAGGCGCATGCCGCGCTGATGCACGGCCTCGACAAGGGCCCGGAACTCCTCTAGGCTGCCCAGCCTGGGGTCGATGCCAAGGTAGTCGCCCACGTCATAGCCATCGTCCCGGCCGGGGGAAGGGTGGATCGGCAGCAGCCAGATGACCGTGGCCCCCAGCGAGGCGATGTGGTCCAGACGATGGCGCAGGCCCGCGAGATCTCCGACGCCGTCGCCGTCCGAATCCTGGAAGGATCCCAGGCGAACGGAATAGAACACATCCCGGGCCATCTTCCTGCCTCCCGTGGATCAGGAAGATGGCCCGGAGTCGACCTAGACGCGAGGGCTGCCCGTCCGCACCGAGGCGACACGCGCGAGCAGGACGGCGAGTGCGGCGAAGGGCAGCAGGGAGAGCGCATCGGCCCAAGGTCCGGCGAAGAAGGGGTTGTGCGCGACCGACCATGCCTCGACCGAGGCCGAGAAGGACTGCGTCACACCGGCCAGGAAGGCGATGACGATACCGGCGAGGGCCCCGCCGGCGATGTAGCCCGAGGCCAGCAGGACACCGGGGCTGCCCTCCTCGGCCGCAGGGTCGTCCGCGACCTCGGCGCCCGCCTTGCGGCGGTCGATCCACCAGCGGATGGCACCCCCGACCATGATGGGCATCGAGGCGGCGAGCGGCAGGTAGAGGCCCACGGCGAAGGCCAGCGAGGGGATGCCGGCAAGTTCCAGCACCAGGCTGACGAAGCCCCCGAGGATCACAAGCGTCCAGGGCAGCTCCCGATTCAGGATGCCCTTGATGATGTAGCTCATCAGCGTGGCTTTCGGGGCGTCGTACTTGGCGACTGTCGTTCCGTCGGGGCGCTTGTCCCACTTGCCGTTGATGCCGGGGTCCACCAACCAGGCCACGCTGCCGTCCGGCCGGCAGAGGTACTTGCCGACAGGGCCCCTTGCGGGGTCCTGCTGCTGCCACACCCGATAGACGGCGGTATCTCCGGATGCCTGGGGCCCGGCCAGCCGCTCTTCCTGGCCCAGCTCGTCCGCAGGGGCTCGGAAGCCTGCCGGGAAGGCCACGCGGACGCTGGTGCTGGCACCTTCGGTCAGGACGACCTGCTGAGGCACGTACACGGTGGCTGCCTGGTTGAGGCCCAGCAGGACCGGGCCCAGGGCCAAGGCCGAGGCAAAGGCGCCGAAGAGAATGGCGACCTGTTGCAGGCGAGGCGTGGCCCCGACCAGATGGCCGGTCTTGAGATCCTGCGAGGTCGTGCCGGCATTGGACGCGGCGATGCAGACGATGGCCCCCACGGACAGGGCCGTCACGTAGTCATTGTGATGCGTCCAGCCCAGACCGAGAAACACCAGGCACGTCAGCAGCAGCGTCGCGACGGTCATGCCCGAGATGGGATTCGACGATGAGCCAATTTCGCCCGTGATCCGGGACGAGACCGTGGCGAAGAGCGCTCCGAAGACCAGGATCATCAGGGCGCCAAGCAGGTTCATGTGCAGCGAGGGGGCCGCGAGGATGCCGGCGATGAGAAGCAGGATGCCACCCAGCACGATGCCGAGGGGCAGATCCTGGTCTGTCCTGGGCCGAGGACCGCCGGTGGTCCCGTCCTGGGTCCGCCGAAGGTCTTCCAGCCCCGCCCGGATGCTGTGGGCGATCAGGGGCAACGACCGTACCAGGCTGATGATGCCCCCCGTGGCCACTGCGCCCGCCCCGATGTAGAGCAGGTAGGTGCCGCGGATCTGGCCGGGGACCATGGTGTCGATGGGCACGAGTCCGGGTGGAATGACGCCGGAACCGCCGAAGTAGCGGATGGCCGGGATAAAGACCAGGTAGGCGAGGACGCCGCCCGCCGTCATGACGGCAGCGACGCGGGGACCGATGATGTAGCCCACGCCCAGCAGTGCCGGAGAAACCTCCGCTCCGACGGAGCCACCCGCCAAGGGGGCGCCGAAGACCTTCTCAGGAATTTCCTTCCATCCCTTGAGACCCGACATCAGGACCTGGTAGACGAAGCCCAGTCCGAACCCTCCGAAGATGGCCCGCGCACTCCCGGGTGCCGTAACCGACGCTTCGGTGTCTTCGATGCCTCCGTTGGCCGCCAGTCTCGATTCCGGAGAGGCCGCCGCCTTCAGGACCTCGGCACATGCGGTGCCCTCGGGGTAGGCGAGGACGCCGTGCTGCCGGACAATCAGGGCCCTGCGGAGCGGAATCATCAGCATGATGCCCAGCAGGCCTCCAAGCGTCGCCACCAGCATCACGCGGGTCAGTTCGAGGTCGAAGCCCAGGATGAGGATGGCCGGCATGGTGACGCCCACGCCGAACGCGATGGATTCGCCGGCGGAACCTGCCGTCTGGACCAGGTTGTTTTCCAGGATGGTGGCCGGACGTACGCCGAAACGACCCAGCACGCGGAACAAGGCAATGGACAGGACGGCCACCGGGATCGAGGCCGAGACCGTAAGGCCGACCTTGAGTACGAGGTAGAGCGATGAGGCGCCGAAAATCGCGCCCAGCAGCGTGCCGACGAGCAGGGGCAGGATGCCGAACTCGCGAAGATCGGAGGCATCCGGGATGTAGGACCTGAATGCGGCCGGGGGTTCCTGACGGGTGGGTGGATGCACGGCCATCGGCTACCTCGGGATGGGGCTTGAATCGGGTCGTAGGAAACGATATTATTCCAGTGTTAAACCTTTCTTTACAAGACCTGTTTTTCAGTTGGACCGGAGGCTGTTGCCGTGAAGCGCTTGCTCCCCCTTGCCCTCGCAGGCCTCGCTGGCTGCGGCACCGCCCCATCCGGACCGGTCCGTCCAGTGGGCCCTGCGGATGGTCTTCAGGCGCGCGCCGTACGTGAGGTCGTCGTTGCGTGGCGACCCGGCATCGAGGCCCTCGAGGGTCGCAAGGCCCTTGGCGTCGCGCCGTTGCGCCGCCTGCCGCGCCTGGGCCTCGAGGTTTACAGCGCTGCGGACCCGGCAGCTTTCGCTTCGCGCGTTCGGCAACTGCCCGGGGCTGCGTGGGCTGAAGCCAACGCCCGGGTCGGCCTGGACCTGCCGCGGCAGGATGAGGCACCCGCTGTCAGGCTGCCGGCCTTCCGCCTGACGGCCGCCGATGATCCGATGCTGGGTGAGCAGTGGGCCATGGCGAAGTGCCGTTTTCCCGA
>JAYKIS010000004.1:0-23957 GCA_035286125.1 Candidatus Sericytochromatia bacterium | reverse complement strand
CGAGAACCGGCGCCTGAAATCCCTCGTCGCCGACTTGACGCTCGACAACCACGCCCTCAAGACCGTGCTCTCAAAAAACTGGTAGGGCCCGCGGTCCGGCGCCGGGTGGTGGACTTCCTGCAGGAATCCCACCGCCTGAGCCAGCGCCGGGCCTGCGGGCTTGTCGGACTCAGGACCGCAACCTACCGCTATCGCTCAAGGCGACCATCCCTGGAGGCCGTCAGGGAGCGCCTGCGCCATCACGCGGCCGCAAGGCCGCGCTTCGGGTACAGGCGGCTGGGCGTCCTGCTGCAACGGGAAGGCCACCGGATGAACCACAAGAAGCTCTACCGCCTCTACAAACTCGAGCACCTCACCGTTCGCCGCCGCAGACGCAAGAAGCGCGTCGCCGAGCCAAGGGTCACAAGACCACCCGCAAGTCGCCCTCGAAGTCGATGTCTCCCTGCCCGGCGCCAGGGTCGTGCGCGTCCTCGAACGCATCGTGGAACTGCGCGGCAAACCCGAGATCATCGTCGTCGACAATGGCCCGGAATTCGCCGGCAGGGTCCTCGACGCCTGGGCCTGTGAGCAGGGCGTCACCCTCGCCTTCATTCGGCCAGGCAAGCCCGTCGAGAACGCCTTCGTGGAGAGCTTCAACGGCAGGTTCCGCGACGAATGCCTCAACATGCACCATTTCCGTTCCGTCCGGCACGCCAGAAACCTCATCGAGGCTTGGCGACAGGACTACAACGGACAACGCCCCCACAGCTCCCTCGGCAACCTCACGCCCGAGGAGTTTGCAATCCGACACCAACACGTGGCATAAACAACAATCCCGGTTTTGAGTTGGACGATGAACGGGGGCAGGTCAGGCCCACGGCAACGCTGGCGAGGGGCGTATCCAGCATCGCTATCCGCTGCACGTCCGCCCTGATAATCCAAGACCGTGATGCGCAGCCCAGTACGAAACCGCCAGACAAGAGCCACTGCCAATGGCGATAGTGTCTAAGGTAATCCAGGGGCTCGTCGGCTACGCCCTGCGCGAGCGCCCTGGCCTTGAGCCACAGAGCGGGATTGACGATTCCGGCTAGGCTCAGCAAGCCCCACCATAGCGCAACTTCTGGATCCAGATGCGCAATCAACGATTCAGATCTCGACCGAGACGTCCTGCGTCGGACGGAAGTTCATCAACTCGATCCGGAAGACGGTCTGCCGCCCATCCGACATCTCGACAGACGAGGCGAAGCCGGTTCGCATGTCGATGCGCGCCGTCATGTCCCTCACCCCGCTCAGCAGGTGCGGTCCGGTGATGCGGAGCAGGGCAAGGTTGCCTTGCTCGCCACCGAACTGGACCCGGGCTGCTGGATGGTTGAGCAGGCTCAGAAGCCCCGGGATATCGGTCTGGTCGAGCGTGTAGCCCCGGGGGGAGATGATGCGGGGGTCCGTCAGGGGCAGATCCAGTGGAATGGCGCTGAGCAGTCCGGCCGCACGCACCCGGATGGTCTTGCCGCCACTCCATGACAACTTGGTGCCCTGGCCCTCGCCCTGCAGGATCTGGATGCGAAGCAGCCTGGGGCGCTTGCCGCGCAGATCATAGACGCCGCGGACGGTCTTGGTGCCCGCGATCTGCAGGTAGGTCATCTGTGCGGTGTACGCCGGAACCTGGTCATGGGCGGCGCTGACGCGCCGCGCCCAGAACTGGGCTGCGCCGTTCGCATCTCCGCGCCCGGGCAGGCTCGGCAGCAAGCTGGGAAGGGGCGTCGGCAATACCGGGGCCGAGAAGTCACCGGGCCCACCGAGCACATTGCCGGTGCCGCAGCCGACAAGGGCCGCAAGGACCAGACTCGTGAGGCTCGTACGGGGAAGACGGATCAGATTGGCCAATCGGGACAAGTTCAAAGCAAACACTGTCTTAATATATCAGGTTGTCGCCCTACCCTCGTTATCGAAGGCGGCGACCGGCAGGGGCGGTGGGGATGAAGCCAATATGGTGCCATCGGCCTGCTTTGTCGTTAAGATGTCGTTATCTAGTGGGAAAGAAGTGTTGAAAGTCGATTCGGTATCTCAGCTTTCCCGAGGTGAATGGGGCGAGTGTTTTCAGCGTCAATCGGCTCGCCCTGGCTGCGCTGGCCTGCATGGGAGGCAGGCCGAAGACCGTGCCCGGTAGGCCTCTGGACGTTTAGAGGCAGGATCCGCTTGCCGATACGTCCGCCCTGCAGGTACCGGTGGCCTTGGCGGAGCAGTTCGAGCTCCATCCGGTCTGTGTCGGGGCACTTGCAACCATGTCGCCGGGCCTGAGCCGAAGGTTTCGGCCCCAACTCGGTCGCCCTAAGGTTCCGCCCATCGTGATGGATTTGTGGTGAATAGGACTCCAGGCCCATATTGCCAAGGAGGCCGGCATCCGGGAGCAACTTGCACGCGATTCATTCTCGACCGCCTCCCCCGAGGTCCGATAGCCTTTGCATGGCTGTTGGTTGGCGTTTCGGGCGGTGGACGCCAAAAGTATGGCCCCCCTGCCTGCTCGAGGGCAGGCAGGGGGGCCGGCTGGCCGAACGGCCTACTTCGTCGCGGCGGCCTCGGCCTTGGGGGCCGCAGCCTTGCGGGGCTTCGCGGTGACGGCCGACTTGGCCGCGGGCAGCTTGCCGCCAGTCTTGAGCATGTCGCGCCAGGGGTAGTGACGCGTATTGGGATCCGCCCCGGACTTGGCCAACTCGATGACGTAATCGCTGAACGCATCGACGACCTTTTTGAAGTACGGCTCGGTCAGCGAGTAGAAGTCCATGTCGGGCGCCGGGTTCATGAAGTCGATGGCATAGGGGATGCCGTCGCGAATCGCGAACTCGACCGAGTTCATGTCGTAGCCCAGCGCGTGGTTGATCACGCGGGCGTCCCGCAGGATCCGCTCGGCAAGGGGGCCCTTCTCGAACTCTTCGGAATGGACATAGGCACCGAAGCCCGTCCGCTCCTTGGCGCCCGGATCGTACTTGATGGGGATGATCGTGTCCTTGCCGATGCACAGGCAGCGGCAATAGCTGTCGAACTCGATCCCTTCCTGCAGGACCATGACCAGTTGGCCGCTCTTGGCGTAGGCCTCGAAGACCTCCTGAGGGGTGCGACACTTGTAGACGTTCTTCCAGCCGCCGCCGTCATAGGGCTTGAGGAAACAGGGGAAGCCAACGAAGTTGAAGATGTCTTCCCAGTCCATCAGCATCATGTTGCGATGGCTCTTGTCCGAGGTATTGGGGTTCGGCGTGAACGACGGCAAGACGACCGTCTTGGGAACGGCCACGCCCAACTGCTCGACCAGCGCGTTGTCGAAGAACTTGTCGTCGGCCAGCCACCAGAACGGGTCATTGATGACATACGCACCCTTGAGCGCCTGATTCTTGAGCCACGGCTTGTACATGTGGATCTCGTGGGAGATACGGTCCACGATCACGTCATAAGCCTTGGCATCGGTGCTCTTGGTGACACCCACCTTGGCAAACACCGCCTCGACTTCGCCCTTGCCCTTGGTATTGACAGCCTCGATGAAGGCCTTGGGGAAGGTTTCCTCCCAGCCCACCAGAAGCGCAACCGTCTTCTTCTGCTTCGCCATGCTTCCTCCGTGCCCGTCGGGGCCACTCAACCGTCGATCATGAACACCCCGTCGGCCATGATGCACTGGCCGTCGAGCCAGATGTTGCAACCACGGGCCAGGAGATCGATATGGGCGGGGCTGGACCAGTCGGCGCCGGTCAGCACCCCGCAGGGTTCGCCAAAGGCGATGTGGAAACCGGGAATCTTCTCGTCCTGGAGGAGGTTCCCGGTGAATTCGGTGACGCCGATGTTCGTGCCGACCGCGACCTCGCCGATGCGGTTGGCGTTGGGCGCGTCGTTGACGTAATCCCAGAACTCCTGGGCGAGGCCGTCCAGGTCCGACGTGACCTTGCGGATGCGGGAGTTGGTGATTTCCACCGTCATGGGCGTCGCGACGAGATCGCCGTATTTGGCGCTGAAGTAGTCCCCCGCCGGCCCGTCGCAGACCCATACGCCACGAACCAGAGAGGGGTGGGTGAAGATTTCGCCCCCGGGAAGGTTGCCCCAGGCGTCTCGAGAGATCAGGCCCGAGGTCTTGATCCAGCGGTACTTGAGCGGGTCGTGCTCGACTTCAAGGTCTGTTCCCGCGGGCGATGTGACACGGATGACGCGCGTCTCGGACAGCATGCGGCGCAAGCCCAGCGACATCCGGTTGATGCGGTCGAAGTCCGCCCGCATGCCCATCCGCATGATTTGTTCAGTGATGCCGACCATGTGGCCATAGCGGACCTTCTTGCGTGTCGCCAGGTTGATGACCTCGGCACGGCTTGGCACCTCGCCGGGCCGGGGCTTGACGGCATAGAGGGTCGCGCCGCTGCGGGCAACGCTCTCGAGGATCTCCCGCGGTGTATGCGCCATGGGCCGGAGCGTGTAGTCCTCGACGACATAGTCGAGGACCTCGGCACCCACGGCTTTCAGTTCGGCATAGAGGCAGGCCGCAACCGTCAGGGTGTCCTTGTCGGTAATCAGCGTGACCTTCTCGCCCTCGCGCACCTTCAGGCAGGTCCGCACCGCGTTCGCGGCGCCGGGCCTGAGATCCTCGTCGAAGGCCACGAGGTCGAGACGGGTCTTCAATGCAGAGGCATCTCCACCCGCTCGGGAACCCCCACCATGGTCTGGGCGAGGATATGGTCAACGACGGCCTTGATGTCGCCGCCTGACTCCTTGAATACCTCGAGTTGGCGGTCCGCGTCGGTACCCTGATCCAGGATGCGGTAGATGTGCTCGACCTCGGAGCGGGACCCCAGCGGGTCAAGGACGTCGTCGACGAACTGGACCAACTCGTGGATCAGGTCCTTGGTGTGGACTTCCCTGTTCTTCCCGAAATCGATCATCTTGCCGTCGAGGCCGTAGCGGCTGGCACGCCACTTGTTCTCCTCGATAAGGGCCCGGGGATATTCCCGGAATTGCATGTTCTGCGTCCGCAGGGTGTAGAGCTTTGCCACGAGGGCCTGGATGAGCGCCGTGATGGCAATCGTCGTGTCGACGCTGGTCGGGATGTCGCAGACGCGGAACTCGATGGTGCTGAAGAAGGGATGAGGACGCAGGTCCCACCAGATCTTCTTGCCATTGTCGATGCACTCGGTTTCGATGAGCGTCTTCACGTAGCGGTCGAACGAGCTGTAGGACTCGAAGGCATCCGGAATACCGGTGCGCGGGAACCGCTTGAAGACCGAGCAGCGGTAGCTCTTGAGGCCGGTGTTGCGGCCGACCCAGAACGGCGAGCTGCAGGACAGCGCAAGGATGTGGGGCAGGAAGTACCGCGCCTGGTTGAATAGCTCGATCGCCTGGTCGTTGTTCTCGATGCCGACGTGCACGTGGAGCCCGAAGATCAGGTTCCCGCGGGCAATGTCCTGCAGGTCCTCGACCAGCGCGTGGTAGCGCGGGGCCTCGGTGATGTCCTGCTGGGCCCAGTCGCTGAGCGGGTGCGTGGCTGCTGCCGCGATGCCGAGGCCGTTCTTGCGTGCCAGATCCGACACGATGCGTCGCAGCTTGAGGACGTCCGCGCGGGCTTCGGCCACGTTCTTGCAGATGCCCGTACCGACTTCGATCACGGACTGGTGCATCTCCTGCTTGACATGCTCGCCCAGCAGGACGCTGCCCTCGTCCATCATCACGGAGATGTGGCTGCGCAGCTCCCGAGTCGCGGGATCGACGATCTGGTATTCCTCTTCGACGCCCAGCGTGAACTGCTCGAACATGGGTCTAGCTCCGTGGTGAGACGACGAACGTGGGGACGATGCCGGCACCGGCCGTGACATTGGCCAACGCCGAGGCGGACAGACGGGTGAGGATGCCCTCGACCTCGCCTTCGAAGACATAGGGGTCCAGATCGACCAGTTGGCGCTGGAAGGTCAGGCCGTCACCGGTCCACGTCGGGAAGTCCATGTAGGCGACCTCGACGGCCTGCTGCACCAGGTAATCCTGGTCGACGGCCTCGTCGACCGCCTGCTCCCACGCAGCCTGATCCATGGTCCAGCCGATGTGGATGCCCTTGCCGCCATACTCGTCATTGGGCTTCAGGACGAGACGCTCGCGGTTGGCCTTGCTCCAGGGCACCAGATCGATGGCCAGACCATCGTGCTCGGTCCGGACGTCCGTCAGGATGCGCGACCAGGGGATGTGCGCCCGGATGGCCTCCTGCTCCTCGGGAGTGAAGAGGTGTTGCAGATCTTCCGCCGTCAGAAGCGCGAAGATGGCCTTCTTGTGAAGGTACTTGCTGCGGAAGGGGTTGATCACGCAGACCTTGCGGTCGCGGTAGGCCTCGAGCATGGGCTGGACTTCGTCGAACTTCTCGAGGAACTCGTTGGTGAGGACCCTGCGGTAGACGAGGTCGATGGCCACGCCTTCCTTGGTCCGCAGGCGCTCGCCGTCGTAGGTCAGGTCGCGCGGATCGGCAATGTGCGTCTCGAGGCCCTCGGAGGTGAAGTACTCCTTGCAGAGTTCGAACTCGGAGTAGGTCGGGACGTCACTCCAGTCCACGATGGCGATGACGGGCTTGCCCTTGCCGCCCCACTCGGCCCAGGTCGCCAGCAGCGTCTCGCGCAGGCGGCGACGCGTCTCGAAGGGCCGGACCTCGAAGTCCTGCTGGAAGCTGCGCATGACGGGCCAGTCGAGAAACACGCCGGCAAGGACTTCGGTGTAGGCGGGGCCTGCGGGGCACTCGGCGTTGAGCTCCACGAAGCTCAAGCGGTCATCGACGAGGAAGCTGTCGAAGCGCGCCATCGGACTGACACGGCGGTAGCCCGGGTCAATCGCGGCCAACTCGCGCTCGCGGGGTGTCAGGCCCAGGCGGTCCTGCAGGTCGTCGCGCCCGGCGATGACCGGAGCCAGCTTCTCGAGGGCGGACCAGATGTGCCGGACGACCCGGCGGATCTGCTCGTACTGGGCCGGAGTCAGCATCTGGGGCCGGAAGTAGTGGCAACTGACCCGTTCCCCGAAGGTCACGCGTGCATCGCGGATGCGGTCCAGGAAGGCGGACAGTTCGGAGGCGGGCAGGGCTGCCTCGTCGATGAGGGAGTGGTAACGCTGGACTTCCGGGACGGACAAGGGGGCGCTCCTGGGACGGGACCGGCGGGGGCGACGCGGGCGCACGCACGACACAGGCGCCCTCCAAGGCCGATGCTAACACGGTTTTGCCGGGGGCGGCAAACCGTGCGCCAGTCAGCCTTAATGCAGGTTTGAGGCCTCGTTAACCGACCTTTCCGGAGATTCCGGGGATAGGGAACTTGAGATGGATAGCCAAGGCCTCCCGAACTTCGCCCAGGGTGCGTGGGCGAAGCTCAAGGACATCGCCGGCGCCGCCGGGCGCCGTGCCGGCGACTTCGCGCGCGGGCCGGGTGGCGAGAAACTCGTCCAGCACGCCCGGGATGTCTTCACGCCCAGCCAGGTCATCGAGGGTTGGCAGGCTGTCGGGCGTGGCGTCGGTTCCCTGCCCGGTGGCGCCCAGCCCATCCGGAACGTGGCGGAACGGGCCGTCGAGGCCGCGCGGCACGCAGGGTCGGGCGGTGCGGCGACTGCCGTGCGCGAGGCTGCAGGCAGCGCTGGACGTGCGGCGCGATCGGTGGCTGATACCGTCGCCCGTGGAAGTGCCGCGGGGGGGGTACCGGTTCGCGGTGCTCTGGAGGGCGTGCAGGGATTGCCTCGTGACCTCGCGAAGCGGGTCGTTTCCAGCAGCAGGGTCCTGCGTACCCCCGGCGGCTTGCAGCGCGTCCAGGATGTCGAGGTCCTGAGGGCGCGCTGGATCAAGCCGCCCCAGAGCGTGCCCGGTGCAAGCGGTGCAGCGGCCGCTGCCGGCGGTGGTGTCGGGGGCTCAGGCGCCTCTGGCGCGGGTCAGGGCGTCGCGCGTGCGGCCCGGGGAGCTCGAGGCGCTGCCGCAAATGGCGCGGGTGGGGCCGGTGGCGCGGGGCAGGCCGCAAGGGCTGCCGACGGCGCGGGTCGCGCCGCGGGCAGTGCCGGTCGGTCGGCCAAGGCCGCCGGGGATGCCGCGAAGGCTGCTGGTGACGCTGCCAAGGCCGCCGGAGATGTTGCCAAGGCAGCCAAGCCCTGGAATTGGAACCTCATCAAGGCCGGCTTCAAGCAGATCGCCCAGGGTGCCTTCAAGGCCGCCAAGGTCTCCAGCGTCTTTGCCGGCGTGCTCTCGCTGGTGCAGAACGGCTACATGATGCTGACTGGTCGCCAGGGCCTGCCCGAAACCATCGGGGCCGTCGTTGCCGATACGGCCGGTGGCTTCGTTGGCGGTGGCCTCGGTGCTGTGCTGTCGGGAGGGGCGCTCGCCGTAGCCGCCAGCTTCGGCATCACGGCGGGCCTGCCCTTCTTTGCCATCGGCTTTGCCGCAACGACACTTGGCTACATGCTGGGCAACAGCATGTTCCAGGGTCTCTTCGGCGACGGCCTGCGCGGCGTCGTCACCAAGCTGCTTGGCGGCTGACGAAGCGCGTTGCTTGCAGCCGGCCCGGGTCGTGGCACCCGGCGGGCGACGGCTCGGTATCTGGCGCTCGGGGTCTGCCGAGGGCCCGCTCGTGGTGCTCATGCCCGGCTTCAGCTGGCCGGGGGCGATGTGGGAACCTGTGGTGTCACGGCTCCCGGCCAGTTGGAGCGTCGTGGCCCCGGACCTGCCCGGCGCGGGCTCGAGCGCGTGGCTTCCGGCGGATGAGGCAGGTATCGACAGCTACCTCACCGACATGATGGCCGTGTGCGGCCTTTCCGGGCGCACGGTGCTCGTCGGGGGCTACTCGATGGGGGGACGGGTCGCCTGGCATCTGGCCCGCAGGCTGGGTGATGCCTGTCGTGGCCTGCTTGGCGTCTCGTGCGCCCCGGGCCGTTCGGCGACCGCGGATCAGCCGGGCAGGGAAGCGTGGCTCGAGTCGTGGGCGCGAAGGTTTGCCGCAGAGGATCCCGCGGCCGTCCTCGCGGACTGGGATGCCCAGCCGCTGCTGGGTGGCCGCGAGCGAGCGCCGTCTGACGTTGCCGAATGGCGACTTCGTGGCGAGGCGCTCGACCGCCTGCTCGTCGCGTGGGCCGATCATCGCGGGACAAGGGTGACGGCCGGTGTGGCCGCGCCTGCAGGCCTGCTTGTGGGGGCCGAGGACAGGACCTATCTGGCCAGGACCGAGGGCACGCCGGGTCGGCGGATTGTGCCGGGGGTGGGCCACGCCTTGCCGTGGCAGGCGCCGGATGTCGTGGCATCGGTGCTGACAGACCTGATGGCCGGGTCGGAACAGGTCCCCTTGTCCTGAAGGGGTACGATGGGTCCGTGCGTGACCGTTCAGCGGCAGGACTTCCATGGACCAACCCGATGTAACCCCGAGGGCGGGTACCCCGACCGTCGGCCTGAAGCCATTCGGCGACGGCCTGTTGCCGCCTACGCTGGCGTGGCCGGTGGCCATCGGTGCGTTGATCCTGCTGACCGGCATCATCCTGCGCCCCCTCTGGGAGGCCATCACCTGGGCCTTCGTGCTGGCCGCCATCAGTTGGCCCTTGTACAGCCGCATGCGGACCCTGCTGGGTGGCCGGGTCAATACGGCTGCCGCGCTGACCGTCCTGATTGTCGCCATGGTGCTGCTGCTGCCCGCAGGGGTCATCATCTCCTCGCTGGCTCGGGAGGTCGGGCCGACCTACGACGCCTTCATGCGCCATTGGCAGTCCCCCCCTCCCCTGCCCGCGATGCTCGAGCAACTGCCCGGGGCAACGGCGGCCTATCAGGACCTGCAGGCGGCCATCCGACGGGGCGGCTTCATGGGGCGTGAGATCCTGCTGCCCTTGCTTCGTCCCGGCGGCCTGATCCTCGCAGGCTTCCTCAAGGGTTTCCTCCAGGGTGGCCTTGCCCTCTTCACGCTGTTCTTCATTTTCCGTAATGGCGAGCGGTACACGCAGGAAGCCCGTGCCGTGGCGACGCACCTGCTCGGGGAGCGGTCCGTCCGGCTGGCCCAGCCGACCCGGGATGCCCTGCGGGCCGTCTTTGCCGGGGTCATCGGTGCGGCCGTCTCCCAAGGCTTCGTGGCCGCGATCGGCTACAGCCTGGTGGGTATCAAGGCGCCGGCCCTGCTGGGTGTGGCGACCGCGGTCATGGCGATGTTGCCCTTCGGGGCCACCCTGGTGTGGATACCGACGTCCATCGCGCTGTTGCTTGCAGGCAACCTGATTCAGGGGATTGCCCTGCTGGCCTGGGGCTTCCTGCTGGTCAGTACCGTCGACAACTTCGTCCGGCCCCTTGTCATTGCCAATGCCACGCGGTTGCCCTATCTGCAGACCTTCTTCGCCATCCTGGGTGGGCTCGCCATCTTCGGGTTGCTGGGCCTCTTCCTGGGGCCCGCGATTCTGGCTGTCTGGCTCGGGCTCTGGGACGACTGGGCCGAGGCCGGGCGTCATCGCCTTGCTTCATCCTTGGCTGCAAGTTAACCTTCGGACAAGAATCCACGGTGTGGGCCGGTACGATGAACCGGTATGAAGAGCCCTGCCCGATTCATGCTTCCCGGCCTGCTGGCCCTGTCGGCCCTGGCCGGCTGTGGTGCACCGGCGATGACAGGCGCGCCTGCGCTGGGACAGCCTGCCTCGGCTGCCATGCTGGCGCGTGCCGCCGAGACGGACGAGTCGCTGCTGCTTGATGCCCGGCGGCGTTCCGGCTTCCGCTTCGGTCTCGGGGCCGACCTGAAGGGTGCCAAGGGCGTCACCGTTGATGGTGAGGACGGCGGTGCACTGATCGGCTTCGAGACCATGGCCAGCCGGCCCGTAAGCATCGATCTGCGCCGCCAGTGCAGCCCCGTCGCGAATCAGGGCCAGTTCGGCAGTTGCACCTCGTTTGCCACCGTCAAGGGCCTGCAGGAGTTCCTGTTGCGCAAGCGGGGCAATGACGAGCCCCAGTCGCCCGCCTACATCTGGTACCAGACGCGTGCCGCCATGGGCATGCGCAACGAGGATTCGGGTGCCCCGATGGAACTTGCCACCAAGATGCTGGACAACCTGGGCACCGTGGACGAGGCCGCGTTCCCCTACCTGGATGCAAAGGGCCAGGAAGATGCCAAACTGCGCCAGGAGTTCCTGTCGCGCAAGCCCGGTTCCGACCTGGTGGCCGCCGCCAAGAAGAAGCGCATCGTCAGCGGATTCAGCGTCGCGACCAAGCTGTCCGCCGTCCGGACCAGCCTCGAGAAGGGCATGCCTGTCCTGCTCGGCATGATGGTCTTCCAGAGCATCGGCAAGACCGGCAAGGATGGGTTGATGCCGATTCCGACCGACAACGACAAGTTCATGGGAGGACACGCGGTCCTGGCGGTCGGTTACGACGACAAGAAGCAGGTCCTGATCATCCGCAACTCGTGGGGTAGCGACTGGGCTGCCGGAGGCTACTTCCTGATGCCCTATAGCTACGTCAAGATGGGTGGTCTGCGGGTCGCGGTCGTGCCCAAGACCTGATTCACGGCAAGACGCCCCCGCGACCTTTCCAGTCGCGGGGGCGTCTTGCCGTGTGGCTTCAGAACGACGGCAGGATCGAGGCCGCGGGCACCGGTGTGGCTGCAGGAAGTGGCGTGGGTGCGTTGGTCGCTGGCCCCGAAGGAGAGGGGCTGGCCGCATAGGGGCCGAGGTCGATGAAGTCCTCGCCATCCAGGTCCAGTGTACTGGCATCGGGGAACAGCACCTCGGGGGAGAGTATGCCACCCGAGGCATCCTTGTCCGTCGATGCGAAGTGGACCTTGCCCAAGTCGGTGCCGTCGATCGTCGAGAGGAAGCGGCCATCGACCGTGACGTTGCCGTTGGCATCGGTCACGCCCGTGCCGATGAAGCGAATGGCCTTCGCCGGCAGGGTCCATTCGGCCTCGAGACGATTGTTGACCTGCACATTGGGGTCGACATGGACCTTGTTGGCAATCACCCAGTTCAGGGTTTTGCCTGAGGGCAGGCGCAGCGTGATGGTACCTGTCATCGCCAGGTCGACGGCGTCGGTCGTGGGCACCATGGTCATCCCCATGTCCATGGAGTTGCCCGACGTCGTGAACTGGATGGAGAGGCGATGGGGCAGGTGCAGCGGCGTGGGGGGCACGGTCGCAGAGGGGGCCGGCGTTGCCTCCTGTCCAGAGGTGGTGGGGGCAACCTCAATGATCGATGGGGCACCGGGACTGTTACCGGCAAGGACGCCCGAGGCGATCTTGAAGTCTTCCGCAATGACCTTCAGGCTTGCGCTCCTGTCGCTTTCTCCCCCGAAGGCAACATCGGTATCAAAAGCGACGCGTTCAACTGAGGTCAGGTCAGGAAATTGGTTGTAGACCACCTCGAAGGGGATTGCGGACGAGGTGCTGCCGTCCGTGGCCTGCCGGACCCCGATGGGGAAGTAGCTCCACGTTGCAGCCCGGACCGCGAGGCCCATCTCGAGGCGAGAACGATCGGGCATGTCCAGCAGCTTGGCGCGGACACTACGCTCCGTAGTGCCCCCACCCGCGACGGCGATGCCTACCTGCCAATCCGCGCCCTTCAGGCCGGAAATCTGTCTGGTCCGGGTGTCGTGCAGCAGTTCCACCGAGTCTGAGGCGTTGGCCTTCCACGACTCCACCGCCTGCAAGAGGCGGTCTGCCACCGTGGCTGATTGGACCCGGCGGGCAGCCGTGTTGTTGAGGGCGGCCGTGTTGTTCAGTGCCGCCGTGTTGTTCAAGGCCGAGCTTCCCGAGTCCCTGAGTCCCGGGGGGGCGCTGTTGAGGGCAGAGGCTCCGCCCCCGGACAGCTTCCGGGTCGAGACCTGCACGGCCGAAATCGTGTCCCTGATAGCCAAGATCTGCTCTTCCCGACTGATCGCGACCGGGGCAGCACCGGAGCCGGCCTCCTGGCCGACGGGCTTCAGGGCAGCCGGCGTGGCCGTACACGCTGCAAGCGTCGTGCTCGCGGCAAGCCAGCTCCAGGTGCGGCGACGGGTCGGAAACATCGGGACAACCTCCTGAAAAGTCTGATCCGCCATGCTGGTCAAGGCGTCAGCCAGTCGTCAAGGGCTTCATCGTTTCGTGCGATCTGCCGATGGCCGATCGGCAAATTCCTGAAAATCCGGTATTTGCAGGTGTCAAGTCGAGCGATGATTGGCCTTGTCAGTCGCTCGTTCCCGGCCTCGTCCCGGAGGAAATCGTCGTGCAGGACCTGCTCGCCACATCGCCCTTGTCCACACCTTGCAAGGCTCCAGCGCCTCCGGTTCCGCTGGGTGAACTGGCGCGGTTGGTGCGTGACGGCGTGCCGCCATCCACCCTGGTGGGTTACTGCGTCAGCCTTCCCGAGTTACCCGAGGTCGGTCCCGTCCTGTTCTGGTTCCGCAACCTCGAGGACCTTGCCGAAGCCTGCCGGACGACCGTCTCCTTCATGGACCCGGCCGAGCAGCCTGCGCGGCTTGCCGTGCTGGAGCGTTGGCTGCGTGAGGAACGCCTTGAAACGCTGGGTGACCCCGCCGCACTTCGGACCCTGCGTCGCGTGACGGGTTGGGAAGAGATTCCCGAGTGGATCGGGACGCTGGACGATTTGATGATCGGCATGACGCCGCTGGCCTTGCGTCTGCGTCGGGAGTTTCTCAAGGCCTGGGATGTGCCTGAGGGAAGTGACCCCGGCATCATTCCGTTCCGGCAATGGCAAGCCTTTGCGGCCTATGCGGGGGAGTGGGGATTCTGAATCGGCTCGAGCCGCCGCGTGCAGCCTGCCTGATATGATTCGGACCATCGCCCCTTGAACGTCAGTCAGGCTCGCCTTCGCCCCTATGGATGTCTCCATCGTCATCCCCAACCTGAACGGTGCCTCGGTCCTTCCGGCTACCCTGGACGCCGTGGCTGCAGGGTCCGGATTGTTGGCGTACGAGATTATCCTCGTGGACAACGCATCGACGGATGACAGCGTGGCGTGGGTGCGTGAGAATCACCCCTCGGTTACCGTCCTGCAGAACGCCGAAAACCTCGGCTTCGCCGCCGCCTGCAATCGGGGCGGCCGGCATGGGACCGGTCGGTACGTGCTGCTCCTCAACTCGGACCTGACGTTGCTTCCGGGTGCGCTCGAACAGGTGGTCACGACCATGGATGGTCATCACGGCCTTGGAGCGCTCTCGCCCTTGATGCAATGGCCCGACGGTCGTGTGCAGGGGCCGCCGATGCCGGCTTGGCGCCGTCGCCGGGCGCGCCCGGTACCCATGAGCTGGCTGCCGGGTACCTGCCTGCTTTTGCGTCGCGAGGCCCTCGATCGGATCGATTGGCTCGACGAGGCCTTCTTCTTCTACAACGAGGACATCGACCTCTCGTGGCGCCTGCGCAAGGCCGGCTATGGTCTGGCCTGCGCGACCCGAATCCACGTCCGTCACCACGAGGGTGTGGCGACCCGGTCGGATCCTGCCGTGCTTGCCCGGGCGATTCGGGAAGGCTATGCCGGCAGCGTCCTTCTCGCGCGCAAGCACCATCCGTGGGCTGTGGGCCTTGTTCGCCTGGGTGTCAGCATCGAGGTGGCCTGGCGGTCCGCGCAGGTCCGCCGCCGCTTGGCAGCAGGCCAACCGCCAAGCCCGCGCGAACAGGCCTTGTTGGCTGTCGCCCCGGAGGTTCTGGCCCTGATGCGTTCCTGAGGGCCGAATCAACCACCCAAGCGCGCGGCCCCTGCGCTCCTCGACCGGAACACAGGGGCCGCTTGTCTTGCGGGCTCAGCGCCTGCCGGACACCGCCTCCCGGACCGGGCTGGCGTGGATCTCCCGGGGACGCCGGGGGAAGCTTTCCTTGGGGAAGCTGTCCACCTGAATGGCGTCATCACGGAAGGCCTCGGCACGATCCATCAGGGCCTTGTCCTCGGCCGTGAGGATACCTGCCTCGAGGGCACGCGCGACCTGCGTCTGCTCGGGGAACTTGTTCAGCTTGCGGCTGCGCAGGGCCTCCTTGAGCTTCCGCACCGCGGGCTGAGCGGCCACGACGGCGTCGAGCGCTTCTTCGTACAGCCCGAGGCCGGGTTCACCCAGCTTGGGGATGTAGATGTCGCGGGTAAGGTCGAGGCGCTCCTGGCGGTCGTCCAGCAGGGCCCGAGCCACCTTGCTGCCGGTGCGATCCGTGGGCAGCTTGTAGCGACGGCCGGTCGGGAAGACCGCAAGGCGCAGCGCCCAAGCTGCCGGACGGAGCGGCAGGTTGTCGAGGAATCCGGCAAGCGCCTCCTCGACCTGGTACAGCCCGAACTGGACGCTCCAGTCCATGAAGGGCTCGTGCTCGGGCTTGCAGCCCTCGTCGACAAATCGCTTCACGGCAGCAGACGCCATGTAGTTGTAGGCCAGTGCATCGGCCAAGCGACCCGACAGCTTCTGGGCACCCTTGAGCGAGCCGCCCAGCGTCCCCATCGCTGCGTCCGAGCACAGCGCGAAGGCCGCCGACAACCGGCTGAGCCTGCCGAGGTAACGGGAGACCTTGGCATGCCGATGCGCAGGACGCGCCGGCGCACCGTCCGTCAGGCCCAGCACCAGGGACCGGATGGCGTTGCTGAACACGAAGTTGATGTGGCCCCAGAAGGCCCCGTCGAACTTCGCGACGTTCTTCTCGCCACACGCCCGCATCTCGGTCTGGACGAAGGGATGGCACCGGATGGCACCCTGGCCGAAGACGATGAGCGTCCGCGTCAGGATGTTGGCGCCCTCGACCGTGATACCGATGGGAGTGCTGAGGTAGGCCCGGGCGATCACGTTTCGCTCGCCCTGGCTGATGCCCGCTCCCGCCACGATGTCCATCGCATCGTTGACGATCTGCCGCTGGGTCTCGGTGGACCAACGCTTGGCAATGGCCGAGATGACGCTGGGCTTCTCGCCCGAGTCCACAGCCCCAGCCGTGAGTCGACGCATCGAGTCAATCAGGTACGTCAGGCCGCCGATGCGCGCCAACGGCTCCTCGATGCCCTCGAACCGGCCGATGGGCATGTCGAACTGCTCGCGGATCGTGGCGTAGGCACCGGTGGCCCGGACGCAGCCCTGGGCCGCGGCACACGCCGATGCCGGCAGCGAGATGGAGCGGCCGGCAGCCAGGCACTCCATCAGCATCCGCCAGCCCTGTCCGGCCATCTTCTGGCCACCGATGATGAAGTCGAGTGGCACGCAGACATCCGTCCCGAAGGTCGGACCATTCATGAAGCTGTTGCCGAGGGGGTCGTGGCGATCACCGATCTCGATGCCCGGCAGGTCGGCAGGCACCAGCGCGCAGGTGATGCCCAAATCGTCCTTGTCGCCGATCAGGTGGTCGGGGTCCAGGAGCTTGAAGGCAAGGCCGAGGACCGTTGCTACCGGGGCCAGCGTGATGTAGCGCTTGCGCCAGTTCAGACGCATGCCCAGCACTTCCTTGCCTTCCCAGACGCCGCGGCAGACCACGCCCGTGGACTGCGTGCCGCCGGCATCCGAACCGGCTTCGGGGCCCGTCAGGGCAAAGCAGGGCACTTCCTCGCCGATGGCAAGCCGGGGCAGGTAGTAATTCTTCTGGTCCTCCGTGCCGTAGTGCAGCAGGAGCTCGGCAGGGCCGAGCGAGTTGGGCACCATCACGCTGACGGCGGCGGTACCGTTGCGGCTGCCCAGCTTGACGATGACGGCCGACTGGGCGGCAGCCGAGAACTCGAGGCCGCCGTAGGCCTTGGGGATGATCATGCCGAGGAACTTCTCGCGCTTGAGGGTGTCCCAGACCTCCTTGGGCAGATCTCCGGCCTGCTCCGCATTGAAGTCGTGAATCATCGAGCAGACCTTCTCGACGGGGCCGTCCATGAAGGCCTGCTCCTCGGCCGACAGGGGTTGGACCCTGAAGTTCAGCAGCTTGCTCCAGTCAGGGTTGCCCGAGAAGATCTGGCCGTCCCACCACACGGTGCCGGCCTCCAGCGCGATGCGCTCCGTGTCGCCCATCCGCGGCAGGATGGTGGTCACGAACTTCATGATGCCGCCCGAGAGCAGCGCGCGCCGCAAGGGGGCCACCCCGAAGAGCACGGCAGCCGACCCCAGCAGGCCCGCGGTCACCTGAAAACCGGTCGACCCACCACCACCTTGCTGCCACCACCACCCGAGGCCGATGGCGCCCGGAGCAGCCCAGGCCCAGTACCCTTGTCGCGCATAGAGCAGGCCGATGGCCAGTACGGCCAGGCCTCCCCAGATTGCATACTCCATCGTCGTCAATGGCCTCCTGAAGGCATGGGGGGGGTGGGAACCTGGGTCACCGATCCGGGACGCGCGGCACCAGGGGCGAACCACTGCCGCAGCGCATTGCGGAAGAGGTCGTACTCGGAGCTGTCCTCGAGGGCCCGGGCCATGGTCAGGGCCCCCTCGTACAGCCAGAAGAACATCCGGGCCAGTGTCTCGGGCGGCAGGTCCGTGCGGACCTCGCCGAGGGCCTGGCCTCTCGCGAGATGATTGGCCACGCGCTCGCGGAGCACCACGAGGGGATGCCGGGCCATGTCCGCCACAGCGCGGTCGGCGTGACGCGTTTCCATCGCCACATTGGTGAACAGGCAGCCCACGAACACATCCTGCTCGTCGACGAACAGGCGGCGCAGGCGACGCGCAAACTCCTCGAGGCCCGCCAGGGTGTCCGGGCCCTCCGCGAACGAGCGGTCCATGACCCGCTCCTCGACATAGCGCAGGGCCTCGTGCTGGACAGCGGCGAACAGTTCGCGCTTGCTCGGGAAATGGTAGGTCAGGTTTCCCTTGGACAGGCCGACGGCAGCCGAGACGTGCTGGATCGAGGTGCCGGCATAGCCGTGCTTGCGGAACAACTCCGCAGCAGCCGCGACGATGGCAGAGGGCGTCGCGGACGGGGGTACGGACAGGCGAGCCATTGGTACGATTGTCCTAATAGGACAACCGTACTAGGCTGTGCGGCA
Source organism: Candidatus Sericytochromatia bacterium (assembly GCA_035286125.1). GTDB lineage: Bacteria > Cyanobacteriota > Sericytochromatia > S15B-MN24 > VGJW01 > VGJW01. Next base: position 6,077 of record JAYKIS010000004.1, on the reverse strand, counting down.
AGTGTCAAGAAGGCCCGCGTCGGGCGGCGCCCGCGTCAGGGGCCTGAGTGCCACTCGGCCCTACGACTCGGGGTCCGCTGCGCCACGCGCAACGGACCCCGTCCTGAACCCTGTGCCGAATCAGGGGCGGGCAGGTGCGCCGCCACCCTGTTGCGGGAAGCCGTTGGCCGCTGGCGGCACGCCACCGGAGCCGGAGGCTGTGAGCGCCGCGGCCTCGACGGCCCGGCGAATCATGTCTTCCCAGCTCGCAAGCACGGCGCCGGCCCGAGCCGCTGTCATCGGCGAGACCATGTTGAGCTGCTGGGCGCCGCGCAGGGTCGAAGACTCGGGAACCCAGGCCGTATCCCTAGATGCCAGGATGTAGTTCTCGATCGTGTTGTCGGGCTTCTTGCGGGTTACGCGGCCTGCCATGGCTGCCGGGTCGTCCTCGAATTCGATGAGGACCACGGCCTCGCCGGTATTGGACAGGCGCTGGCGCTGGTGGACGCGTACCCGTATGTCACGGACCGGCGTCATCTGCCAGAAGATCAGGTCCGTCTGGCCCAGCTCCTCGGCGGTGCTGGCAAGGTGGACGGCCGCATTGGGTTGCTCGGGGACATACATGATGTCCAGCCGCGGAACCTGGTTGCCACTCGAGGGGGGGGGCATGGCCACGTTGGAGACGGGCTGTCCCGCCTGGCCCGTTGCGCCGGCCTGAGGCAGGCTGATCGGGCGCGGCGGTGGGTAGTAGGTGGCGACCGAGGTGACGGGATTGCTCGGGTCCATGGCTGCCGACGCATCCATCGCGACAGGCAGCGAGCCCGTGGCACCCATCGCCTGAACGCTGTCCGTAGCCGGTGCCGGCGTCACGAGAGGTGGCGGCGTGTCAGTCGGGATGGGGGGGGGCGCAAAGAAGATATTCTGGATGGCCAAGTAAACGACAAAGATTAACCCGCCAATCGCCGCGATGGCCACCGGAATCAATGCAGGAAGGTTCTTGGGGTCCAGCGGATTCAAGTTCTGCTTGCGACGCTTGCGCGGCTTGGCCGGCGGCAGGCCGCCTTCCTCGCCTGCAGGCTTCGATTCTTCCTTGCCCTTGTTGGCAAGGTTCTTGAGCTGGTCAAGAAAGTTCATGGCACCAATCTAGCACGTTCCGGGGGTACCGACGGCCCTAGGAGGGCCACCTGCCGTAGGTTCTGGCGAGATCGCCCAATCGGGTCGAAATGGCCTCGGAGAGGCCGGGCTGGCCGAGGCGCCAGCCCCAGTTGCCCTCGGCTGCACCCGGCAGGTTCATGCGCCCCTCATCGCCAAGGGACAACAAATCCTGCAGGGGGATGATGACCTGGTCCGCCGGTGACCGCATGCCCAGCTCGATCAAGGCCCAGGCCGGGTCATCGACAGGTTTGCCCAGGTAGGCCGCGACGCGCTTGCGCTCGTCCTGACCGGCACCTAGCCACCAGCCTCGGGTCGTCGCGTTGTCGTGGGTCCCGGTATAGACCACGCTCTGTGGCGCATGGCGGTGGGGCAGGAAGTCGTTGGTCGCCTTGCCGTCCCAGGCGAACTGCAGGATGCGCATGCCGGGCAGGTCGTTTTCATCCCGGAGTGCGGCCACCGGCGGGGTGATGACTCCCAGGTCCTCGGCGATGAGGGGCAGATGCCCCAGGTGTCGGCGCATCGCATCGAAGAAAGCATGGCCGGGGCCGGGCTCCCAGGCACCACTCTCGGCGGTGGGAGCACCAGCCGGTACCGCCCAGTAGGCCTCGAAGCCCCGGAAGTGATCCAGTCGGAGAATGTCGCAGAGCGACAGGGCGTGGCCAAGGCGCCTGGCCCACCACTGATAGTCATCGTCGGCCATGGCCTGCCAATCGTAGAGCGGATTGCCCCAGAGCTGGCCCGTTCGGCTGAAGTAGTCGGGCGGGACGCCTGCGACCGCCTTGGGCCGCCCTTGGTCATCGAGCTGGAACATGGCCCGGTCCCGCCACACATCCGCCGAGTCATACGCAACGAAGATCGGGATGTCGCCCACCAGGCGGATGCCGTCCAGTGCCGCCCGCTGGCGCAGGGCATCCCACTGCTCCCGGAACAGGAACTGGCACAGGACATGGAACCCGATGTCGTGACCAAGGCGTCGGCGCGCGTCCTCGAGCGCACTGTGCTCGCGGTCCCTGAGTGCTGCGGGCCATTGCGGCCAAGGTGCACCCTGGTGCGCGGCCTTGAGCGCCATGAACAAGGCGAAGTCCTCAAGCCACCCCGCCTGGGCCCTGCCGCGAACGAAGCGGGCGAAGCGGTCCTTCATCGTCTGGCTCGCCCTGGCATCCCAATGGCGGTGCACGTTCCTGAGCAGGGCCTGCTTGGCCTCGATGACCGGGCCGAAACGGATGCGTCCGTCGTCGAACCTCGGGTAGGCAGCCAGCTCGTCGGCCGTGACGAGCCCGACCTCGGCCAGCGCCTCGGGTGAGATCAGGTTGGGGTTGCCGGCGAACGACGACAGGCACTGGTAGGGGCTGTCCCCGTAGCTGGTCGGCCCAAGGGGCAGGACCTGCCAGAGTGTCTGCCCGGACATGGCAAGGAAGTCGGCGAAGCTGTGGGCCATGGGGCCCAGATCGCCGATGCCGAAGGGACCGGGCAGAGAGGTCGGGTGCAGCAGCAACCCGCTGGAACGAGGATGACGCATGGAGCCTCCGGGAAAACGGTCAGCGGATCGTAGCAGACGGCGGGGCCGTCCGGAACTCGTGCACGGCTGCGGCTGCGGCACGCCCCGCGACGGCCCCTGTGGACCAGGCCGCCTGCAGGTTGTAGCCACCCACGTAGCCATCCACGTCGAGCACCTCGCCCGCAAGATAAAGGCCCTCGACCTTCCGCGAGGCCATCGTCCGGGGATTGACCTCGTCGACGACGACGCCGCCTGCCGTGACCTCCGCCGCCTCGAAGGAATGCCATCCCGAAGGCGCGAAGGACCAGCCCTTGAGGGTCGCGACCAGCCGCTGGCGTTCCGCCTTCGACAACTCGGCCAGCCTTCTCTCGGCCGGTACACCGGCCGCGGCGAGCACCTCGGGCACGAGGGCACGTGGGACGTGCTCGGGCACGAGGCTGCGTGCGGTCCGGCCGCCCGCAGCGGTCACGAGGTGGCGGATGGCCGCGTCAAGCTCTTCAGCGGACTTGCCGGGCTCGAGATCCAGATGCAGGCTGCCGCGCGTGCCGGCAACCCAGCCCTCGGCAAGCGCCCGACTGAGTTGCAGCACGATGGGACCTGACAGGCCGAAGTGCGTCCAGAGCACGTCGCCGTCCCAAGGCATGGGCTCCTTGGTCCCGGGAACGCGGACGCGCCCCCGGACGCCCCGCAGGGCGACTCCCGCCAGCGGGGTCGTGCCTTCGACCCGCAACGGGACCAGCGACGGATAGGTCGGGGCAATGGTGTGGCCGAGCCGACGAAGGACGGGATAGCCGTCGCCCGTGCTGCCGGACTTGGGAAAGGACCGCCCCCCCGTGCACCAGATGATGGCGGCGGTTGCCACGAAACGCCCCTCATCGAGCAGCAGGCCCTCGACCCTGCCCTCGTGTCCGGTGCAGATGTCCCTGACAGGTGCTTCCGTCCGGATGGTGACACCGGCCCGCCGCATGGCCCGGACCAGGGCCTCGATGACGTCTCCTGACTTGCCGCTCTCCGGAAAGACCTTGCCGTAGGGTGCTTCGACCCTGGTCGGCACACCTTCCTCGGAAAGCAGCGCCACGAACGCCGATGGGGGATACGTTCGCAACGCATGGCGCAGGAACGGACCGTTGCCCGGAAGCATGCGCTCCCACGCGCGAAGGTCGTCCAGTGCGTTCGTGACGTTGCAGCGACCGCCGCCCGAGATGCGCAGCTTGGTTCCGAGCCGTGCCGTCTTCTCGAGCAGGATGGTGCGCGCGCCGGAACGCGCCGCCTCGAGGGCAGCCAGCATCCCGGCTGCCCCACCGCCCACGACGGCGACATCCCAGTCCTGCGCGTCCGCTTTGGCCCTGTCCACAGCCCCATGGTAGCGTGAAACGCCCATGACGCCCCCTCGCAAGCCGCTGCTGCCCGGCACCATCCACAACGGGCCGGCCTTCCGGATCACCGGTCTGCCGGCTGCCTTGCCGACTCGGGTCTATACGCCGCCAGGCTACGGAGATCCGCAGCGGCGCTGGCCCGTTGCCATCCTGTTCGATGGCCAGAACCTGTTCGAGGACGCCGGAACCTTTGCCGGGGGATGGCACCTCCACCGTGTTCTCGACCGTCGGGCGCAACGCGGACTCACCGTGCCTGTCGTCGTGGCGATCCATCACGGTGGGGAGACCCGGGTCCAGGAGTTGGCCCCGTGGCCCGTCGAACCCGACGCGCCGGCCCACGGTCTTGCCATGGCGGACTGGATTGTCACGGAACTGGCCGAGTGGGTCACTCGGCACCTGCACGTTTCCCCCGCCCGAGAGGATTGGTTGATTGGCGGTTCCTCGATGGGGGGGCTTGCTGCCTTGGTGACGTTCTTTCGGCATAACGACAAGTTTGGTCGCCTGCTGTGCATGTCACCGTCCCTGTGGGTCGCGGACGGCGAGGCCTTTCCCTTCGTTGCCCGTTCCCCGGCGTGGGGACAGCCGCGCATCTGGCTCGATTGTGGCGGCAGGGAAGCCGGCGGCTATCCGATCCAGCATGCCGAATGGATGGCCCAGCTGCTGCAGCGCAAGGGTTTTGTCGCCGGTCGCGACCTGACGTGGCATCCGGTTCGGACCGGGCGGCATGACGAGCGATCGTGGCGCCGGCGCCTGCCTGCCGCGCTGCGCTACCTGTACGGCGATCCGCCCCGTCGCAGGCGCCACGGCTGATTGGCCCATCAGGTCCGTGCGTCGGGGACCGGTCAGACCGTCCGGGCGTCAGGCAAGGTCGGGTGCATGGCCCCTATCGTTCTGCAGTCGTCCTCCGGGAGTCTGACCGGGATCAGCCTCGTGCGCCCCATCCTGTACGGCTTGCTCGTCGCGTGCGCGAGTGAGCCACCGGCAGCGGGGCCAGCAACCGAACATGCGAGCGTTTCCCGGCCCGAAGCCGGGCGCGAGGCAGCGTCGCCGGCTCCGCCAGCCTTGCGAATGGGGGGGGCGAACCTGCTGTTTCTGGGCGAGGGACTGGGCGGTGCCTTCAATGTTGCCGCGACGGATACCGCAGGCCTGCGCATCCGTCGAGCCCTCGACCTCGCGGAACCGATGGAAGAGGAGTTCCTCGCGCGCGTCGCCCGCCAGCTGGGCATGTTGCCTGCGGCCCTGCCTGCGTCCGGCTGGCTTGATCTGGCACCGGCTCGTCGCATGGCCGGACGGATGTTCCTCGAGGCGGGGGCAAGGCGCTGCGCCTATCTGGCGGCGCTCGCTTCGCTCGGCGATCCGTGGCTGGGGCGCTGGCGGGACGGCAACGACCACGCTGCCGAGTGGATCTGGTGGACCGACACGGTCTCGGGCCTGAGCGGGCGTCTGCAGGCTGATGGATCGGTCGTCGTCGACCATCCGGCAGCTGGTCCCTAGTTTGTGCGCCGGCTGACCGGGGCGATCGCGGGCAAGCGCCAAGGCAGGACCTCGGTCAGGCCCAGCTCGGGAACGAGCCGTTGCACCGTATTCAGGAACGCCCCGGTGTCTCCGCTTGACCAGACGGTCAGCAGGCCGTCCTGCCCCGGTCCCTCCGGCATGCCGGCGAGGACCTCCGCGGCCACGAGCGGTCCAGGATCGACAAGTCTCGGGTGGCCTGGCAAACAGGTCCGGATGAGGTCCTCGAGGAACGGAAAGTGGGTGCAGCCCAGGATGACGGCATCGAGCGGGGGCATGTCCTGCCAGTTCACCAGGGCTTCCCGGACCAGGCTCAGGGGGGTCTCGCCCGAGACGGCCCCGGACTCCACCAGAGGGACCCATGTGGTGCACGCGAGACCCCGGATTCGGGCCCTGGAGTCCATACGCCTGATGGCTGCGCCGTAGGCGTCGCTCCGGATCGTGCCCAGGGTGGCCAGGACCCCGATGTCGCGGCCGGCCTCGAGCGCGCTTCGGGATGCCGTCTCCAGGAGTCCGGTGACGGGGACCGGGATGGTCTCGCGCAGCTCCGGCATGGC
>JAYKIS010000003.1:0-120481 GCA_035286125.1 Candidatus Sericytochromatia bacterium | reverse complement strand
CGCTCCGGATCGTGCCCAGGGTGGCCAGGACCCCGATGTCGCGGCCGGCCTCGAGCGCGCTTCGGGATGCCGTCTCCAGGAGTCCGGTGACGGGGACCGGGATGGTCTCGCGCAGCTCCGGCATGGCGATGGCGCAGGACGTGTTGCACGCCACCACCAGATGGGTCGCGCCGCGCTTCACGAGCGCACCGGCGATCTCGCGGTTGAAGGACCTGATCTCGTCCTCGGAGCGGCCGCCGTAAGGGACGCGGGCAGTATCCGCCATGTACAGGACCGGCAGGTCCGGCCGAAGCGCACGCAGGTGGCGCAGGACCGAGAGCCCCCCGGCCCCCGAGTCGTAGACGCCCAGCACGGGCCGGGGCGCGGCTTGCAAGGCTTCCGCAGGCATGGTGTCCAGTCTAGGCTGCCCGTCCATCCCCGTCGATGGGGTCAAGCAGGCCCCGGATTGGTATGATGACCATGCCGCACCCTGTTCGAGGAAACCCATGGAAGCGTCCGCCGCGCTCGCGCCCAGTCAGTACGAGGCCCTGGTCCAGATCACGAAGGCTGTCCCGGCCAGCAGCAGCCTCGATTTCGTGCTCGGGCGCATCGCCGAGGCGCTTTCCGAGCATCGGCCCACGGCATCCGTCGCCCTGCGCCTGAATGGACCGGACGGATTCATGCCCTCGGGCCAGGCAGCGGAGAAGCTTTTCAAGGCGGCCGCGGAGCGGATGGCCGACCTGACCTCGGCAGATCTCGAGCCCGTGCCGCTGGGTGACGTTGCCGGCGCGGTACGCGTGCCCGTGCTGGCGAACCGTCAGGTCTACGGTGCCCTGCTCGTGGCCGACGAGGACCTGGCCTTCGCAGGGGCCCTTGCTCGCCTCGTCGCACCGACGCTGGGCCTTTCGGTCCACGCGACCCGCCTCGAGGAGGAGGTCAACAAGCGCACGAGCACCGACCGCCTGACAGGCCTCTGGAATCGTGTCTACTTCAACGAGCGTTTCCGCGAGGAGTGCGAGCGACTGGTCCGCAGCCGCGAGACGGGCTCTGTTGCCGTCATCGGCCTGCCCGAGTTCGCTGCCGTCGCCAGGACCATGACCCCGGACGAGGCCAACGCCCGTTTCGGGGACGTCGGTCAAGTGGTCCGTCAGGTCATCCGCCAGACGGACTGGGCCGTCCGCTGGGATGGCTTCGACCTGCTGTTCTACTTCCCCTCGACCTCGGCCGAGGCTGCCGTCGAGGTCCTGAAGCGCTTCACCCGCCGCATGCTCCAGCTCGCCCCCTACATGGCGCCCGCAGTCGGTGTCTCTTCGACCGTCGAGACGACGTCGCCCCGCGCTCTGGTCCAGATGGCGACCCGCCGTCTCGATCTGGCCAAGAAGGAGGGCGGCAGCAAGGTCATCTGCTTTGCGGCGCCCGGTCAGGGCATGAACTTCCACCACGTCGAGGGCTAGGGCAGGCCGCGTGCCAGTTCCCCCCTGGGCGGCAGACCTTCTGCTGGAAGCGTCGGTCCTCGAGACCCTTGATCGTGCGCTGGCAGCACCGCACCACGCCTGGCTCCTCGTGGGGCCACAAGGCTCAGGCAAGCGGACGGTTGCCCTGCGCTGGGCGCGTGCCCTGCTCTGCGATCGCCGCGAGACGACGGGCGCCTGCGGTGCTGACGCCCCGGACAAGTGCGCCAGCTGCGTGATCGAGGACGCGAATCATTCGGATCTGCATGTCTGGGAGCCCTTGCCCGAGCGCAAGGGAGTCTCCATCGACCAGATTGTCAGCCGTTACCACATCGGGACCGGAGAACAGAAGACCACCAAGGACGGCCTGATCCCCCTCGCCAAGCAGGCGGCATTCCGTGGCGGACTACAGGTACACATTGTCGAGATGGACGGCATGAGCATCCCCGCCATCAATGCGATGCTGGTCCTGCTCGAGGAGCCGCCGGGACCGTGCGTGATCATCCTTCTGGGCTCGGCGTTGTCCGATGTCCTGCCGACGGTGGTCTCCCGGTGTCGGCGCCTGACCTTCAGTCCGCTGCCCGACGTCCGCATCCGGCAATGGCTCGACGAGAAGGCCATCGGGAACCCGCAGGCACGCCCCCGGGCCGTTCGCCTTGCTGCAGGTCGCGTGGGCAAGGCCCATGCCTTCCTGCAGCCCCGGCAGCGGCGTGAGCGCCCAGAGGCGGCCGAACAGACGCCACCGCCGGATGATTGGCAGGACTTGATGCGACCGTGGCTGACAGACCGGGACCCCGGTCGGCGAATCGCCGTCCTCGAAAGTATTCGGCGCCTGCCCGAGGTCGAGGAACGCAAGGGGACGCAGGAGGTCCTCGAGCTTCATCTGCGCCTCGTCGACGAGGCCATCGATCGCGTCGCTGAGGCGTGGTGGTGGGCACGCACGGGTGAGGTCCGCCGTTCCGATTCGGACGCTGATTGCGGTCCGGTGGTGGCGGCCTGCGGAGGCGACGACGGTGCGTGGGCCAGGCTGGCCATCCTTCTCGAGGTCCGCCAGCGCCTCGAGGCCGGGGTCCAACCTGCCAACGCCTGGATGGCGGGGGCGCATCGCCTCGCCAGGTTGGCCTGAGGAGTCCGAGCCCATGCCTGTTCCGGCCGTTCGCCTTCGTCCCGGTGATATCCGGCCCCTCGACGGGATTCTCGAAGACTTGGGTACCGGAACCTTCGTTGTCTACGAGACGGACAGGGGACTCGAGTGCGGTCCCGTCCTGTTGCTGCCCGATGCCGTGGCCGAGGTGCGCATCGATGGCCCGGCGGTGCCGCTCCTGCGGCTGGCCACACAGGCGGACCGCCTGCAATTGGAGACCAAATGGCGCGAGGAGGCCAAGGCCCTGAAGGCTTGTGCCGAGCGGGTCGCAGCCCACGGTCTGGGCATGGATCTGGTCGATGCCGTCTACACCTTCGACTTCGTGCGCCTGACGTTTCACTACACGGCCGAAGGACGCGTGGACTTCCGCGAGTTGCTGCGGGACCTGACCGGGCTGTTCCGACGTACCCGCATCGAGCTGCGCCAGATCGGCGTTCGCGACGAGGCACGCTTGCTGGGGGGCGTGGGCGCGTGCGGCAAGGAGCTGTGCTGCAGCACGTTCCTGAAGACGTTCATGCCCATCACCGTCAAGATGGCCAAGGACCAGAACCTGCCGGCCAATCCCTCCAAGAACAGCGGCATGTGCGGTCGCCTCAAGTGTTGCCTGTCCTACGAGCACCAGATGGTGCTCGAGGTGCGTCAGGAGCTGCCGATGGTCGGGGCGGCGGTCGCCACGCCCCATGGACGTGGCACGGTGCTGGCTGTCGATGCAGCCAACATCGCCGTCCGCGTCGAGATGGACGAGGACGGTCGGGAGCTGCGTCTGCCCGCAGACCGTATTCTTGCTGCGGAAGGACGGGGGGACTCCTGATGAGACCGGACTGGCTTTCGGCGGATGCGTGGCCCCTGATTGGCGTGGTCCACCTGCGTGCGCTGCCCGGAGCGCCTGACGCCCGCGAGACGCTGGAGGCCATCGTGGCTCATGCGCGGGCCGAAGTCGCCGCCTACGTTGCAGGCGGCATACGCTGCCTCGTCATCGAGAACTACGGCGATCGCCCCTTCGTCCGGGGCAAGGTGCCTCCCGCGACGGTCGCGGCGATGGCCGTCGTGGCCGAACGCCTGCGCCTTGCCTTTCCCGAGGCGCGCTGGGGCATCAACGTCCTGCGGAACGATGCAGCATCGGCCTTGGCCATTGCCCATGCCGTCGGGGCGGACTTCATCCGGGTCAATGTCCTGGTCGGGGCCGTGCTTGCGGATCAAGGCATCATTCAGGGCGATGCGTGGGAGCTGGCCCAGTTGCGTCGCCAGTTGGGCACCGATGTGGCCATTCTGGCCGACGTCGCCGTCAAGCATGCCGTGCCGCTCGCTCCCTATGCACTCGAGGACCAGGCGCGCGATGCGGTCCTTCGCGGCGGGGCAGATGCCCTGATCCTGTCCGGAGCAGGTACGGGCCTGCCGGCCGACCCCCGGGACTTCGCCCGAGTGGCGGCGGTGTTGCCCGACGTGCCGCTGCTGGTCGGTTCCGGCCTGACGCAGGGGACCGTCGATGCGTTCATGGCCTGTGCCTCGGGCGCCATCGTGGCATCTGCGCTCAAGGGCCCCGATGGGGCCACCGATCCCGAGCGGGTTCGCGCGATGGTCACACAAGTCGCCGCAGGACGGGCGACCTCGTCCTTGCCGGCCTAGGATCTTCCGCCGGCCCGTCGCAGCATCGTGACGGGGGATGCAAGATGGCCAACGCCTTGCCGACCGGGTCCATGGGCCGGCGGCGCTGGATGACGGTGATGTTCGCGGATCTCGTCGACTTCTCCGGCTTGGCCCGCCAACTGGATGCCGAGGCCTTGCTAGAGGTCCTTCACGACGTAATGGGTGCGATCGTGCCGCCCATCGAGGCGGCCGGCGGTCACGTCGACAAGTTTCTCGGCGATGGTCTGCTCGCCTGCTTCGGCGATCCTGTCGGACACGAGGATGATGCGGCGCGGGCCGTGAGGGCGGCGCTGGCGATGCAGGACGCCATGGCAGCCCTTGCCTCACCTGTGGTGACCTCTCGGCCACTGGCCCTGCGCATCGGCCTCGCCACCGGCAACGTCGTGTCCGGACCGCTCAGGGCGGGCCAAAGCGAGACATGGACGGTCCTCGGCGCGACGGTCAACCTCGCCAAGCGGCTCGAGAGCCTGGCTCCCCCCGGTGCCATCCTGACGGATGATGCGACGCGCAGGTCAGCCCGTCGCCGCCACGCTTTCCTGCCCCTGGGGCCGACCATCCTGAAGGGCTTTCCCGAACCCGTCGCCTGCCATCGGGTTCTGGGCAGCAGGCCCGAGCGGGAGGGCTGGGGTCATCGCGGTCCCTTCGTGGGTCGCGAGGCGCATCTCGAGCAATTTGCCGGCATGCTGGCGGGCCGTGTCCCGGAGCGCACGCTCCTGATCCACGGTCCGGCCGGTATCGGCAAGACGGCCTTGCTGGCACGGTTTCACGCGATGGTCAGGCGCCACGGGGGGCACCGGATTGTCCGGACCGGCGTGGCTGCTCATCGCGCCGAGGAGCCGGGTTCCTACATGGCGCGCCTGTGGCCAATGTTCGCACCGGGGCTACCTTGTCCGGTCCCCGGTGAGCGCGACCCCCAAGGACGCCTTGTGGCATCGGCGCCATCTGAAGGCGTGGTCTGGCTGCTGGACGACGCGCAGTGGATGGATGCCTGGTCCCGGCGCGTTCTGGCCTCCTTCCTTGCCCTTCGGGCCGATCGGGATTTCCTGGTGCTTGCCGGGCGCGACGCGACAGCCTTGCTGCCCTGGCAGGCTTCTGTCCGGGCCCTTGACGGTCTCCGTGACGCCGAGGCCATGGCCCTCCTGCTGGCATGGGCCGGTGGCGACAGCGACCGAATCGCACCGGACGAGTCCGGTCGGTTCAGGGCGATGGTCCGGCGTGCCTCGGGAAATCCCTTGCATCTCCGCGAGTTGTGGCGCGCTGGTCCGGGCGAGGCGCCGCTGGGCCTGCACGGCCTGTTGCAGGCACGACTTGACCTGCTTTCCGCGGACGAGCGGAGCGTGGCGAGGCTGGCCTCGGTGCTGGGACCGCGTTGGCCAAGGGTGCTCTGGGAGCAGTTGCTGGATGCGCGGGAAGCCACTGTCGCCGGCCAACTGCACGATCGCGGCATCCTGACCGGCCTCGGGGCCGATGAAGTCGGCTTTGCAGATGCCCTTCTGCAGGAAACGCTCTATGGTCAGATGCTCGAGCCCGAGCGCCAGTCGTGGCATACCCGGGTAGCCTTGTGCCCGGCGATGGCCCTCTTGCCTGCTGCCTGGCGCGCGCGGCAGTGGGCCGCCGCAGGTCAGGCCGACGAGGCCCGGGCGGCATGGCGTGATGCGGCGGCCGAGGCCCTGCGCGCCGGTGGACCGAGGGAAGCCCTTGCACACCTCGAGCGCTCGGGGCCCCTCGGGGATGCCCGGTCGTGGGCCCTTTGGCTGCGCGCGCACCTGGCTGCAGGGGAGGCCCCGGCTGCCGCTGCTGCCCTGGCAAGTCTTGAAGGCATTCCGGACTCCGGTCCTCCGGATACCGACCTTCTGCTGGCGACCCTGCGGGTGCTGGATGCCGTGGGAGCCTATGGCCGGGCCCTCGCGTGGCTCGATCGGTGGCAAGCCCGCCTCGCCCCCGGCGAGCAGGCGGATCGCTTCGAGATCGAACGCGCTTGGCTGGCCATGCGCATGGGGCAGTGGCGCGAGGCGCGCCATCGGACGCGTGCCGTCTTTCGCCGAGTGGCTCGCACGCCCTCTGGCGATGGCCGGGATGCCTTGCTGGCGCGAATCCGTCATGATCTTGCCGTCCATGAGCGCCTGGTCGGGCACGTGGGGACGGCACGCCGGCATGCCATCAAGGCGTTGGCTTTACGGCAGGCTGCCGGAGACCGTCTCGGGGAAGCAGATGCCTGGCACAATCTGGGGACCATCCTGCATGCCCGAGGGGACCTGCGTGCAGCCGCCAGAGCCCTGGCCCACTGCCGACGCCTCTATCAGGATGAGGCGGCGACCCGACGCTGGTTGGCCATGGAACTCAACATGGGCGTGGTGCGGTTGGAACTGGGAGAGTGGTTGGTCATCAGGGACCATGTGCCTGATTGGGAGCGGCGTGCGCTCGAGGCCGGGGATCCGCTGACTGCGGCGTGTCTGGCCTTGCTGCAGGTCCAGGCGGCGTTGGTCGGCGCCACCTTGCGCGCGGCCGATGCTCCGCTCGCGCGCGCAAGGCATCTCCTTGAAATGCTACCCGGTGGCGCGCCGTGGGGAGATCTGCATCGCCTGGGCGGCCTTGCGCGTGGCCTGGACGGCGACCTCGAGGGGGCAGGCGTGCTGCTGGAAGAGGCACTGTCGACCGCGCTTGCCGCCGGCGACAGACGTCAGGAGGCGCTTGCCCGACGTGCCCTTGCGCGGTGGGCGTGGCATCGTGGCGACGCCGGGCGAGCCGCCCGTGAGGCCGCACTGGCCGTGGCGTGGCATGGGCGCGTGGGGGCCTTCCTGGAGCTGGCCCGAAGCCTTCGCCTCCTTCATGAGTTGGGGGGGGAGACCGTGCGCTTGTCGGCCGGGGATGGCACCATGCAGATGGATCCCCTCGATCGACTGCGACGTGCGGGGGCTGTCGCCGAGGCCGTACGCCTCGCGACGCGGGAAGGAGTCCTGGCGTGGCAACCGTGACACGGCATCTGCCGGCAGTGATCCTGTTGGCAGCCCTCATGCTGCTTGCTGGATGTGAGTTCCCCGGCTTCGTGCTGGGGGATCCGACGCTGGCGCCCTCGCCCACGCCGACGCCCGCCTCGTTGCCCGGAGCCCCCAGGCCCATGGCGGCCGGCCGATGACTCGGCCGCCCGTCCGCATGACCGTGGTGGCCCAGGTCGGGCAGGCGCGTGCAGGCATCCTGCACACGCCTCACGGGGACGTCCCGACTCCGACTTTCATGCCCGTCGGTACCCAGGCCACGGTCAAGACCTTGCTGCCGGAGCAGGTCGCGGACACCGGGGCCGGCGTTGTCCTGGCCAATGCGTTCCATTGCATGCTTCGTCCCGGTGCCGAGCGTATCGCCAAGGCCGGGGGGCTTCATGCGTTCATGCGCTGGCCCCGGGCCGTGTTGACCGACTCGGGCGGATTCCAGATTTTCTCGCTTGCCGCCTTGCGTTCGATTTCCGAAGAGGGAGTCCGCTTCCGCAGCCCGATTGATGGTTCCCGCTGGTTCGTGGATCCCGAGCGATCGATGCGGGTACAGATGGACCTCGGGGCCGACATCGCGATGGCCTTCGACGAATGCATCCGCCTGCCGGCACATCCGGCCGAGGTGCGTCGGGCTGTCGATCGGACGACACGCTGGGCCGAGCGTTGTCTCGCTGCTCATGATCGGGCGGATCAGGCCTTGTTCGGCATCGTTCAGGGTGGCATTGACCCCGAGGAGCGTCGCCGCTCCGCCGAAGCCCTGGTGCCGATGGACTTCCCGGGCTACGCGGTGGGTGGGCTTTCCGTCGGCGAGTCCCGGGCGGACATGGCGGCCACACTGGCCGTGACGACTCCCCTCCTGCCGGTCGGCAAGCCACGCTACCTGATGGGCGTCGGCACCCCGGAGGATTTGCACCTGGCCATCACGCACGGCATCGACATGGCCGACTGCGTGCATCCCACCCGGATGGCGCGCCACGGTACGGTCTGGTCAGGGGACGGTCGCCTTCAGATCAAGTCGGCGCGTTACGCGGATGATGCCGAGCCTATCGATCCCGAGTGCGACTGCCTGACGTGCGTGCGTTTCGACCGCCGCTACGTCCATCATCTGGTCCGCGCGGGTGAGTGGCTGGCCCATACCTTGTTGTCGATTCACAACCTCAGGCATCTGCAAAGGCGCGTCGAACGCTGGCGGGCCAGCATCATCGACGGCACCTTCCAGCCCGCACTGGCCCCCTGACGACTCCCTCAGCGCCGGCTGGTCGTGGCGTCCACCAGCAGGATGACAGCGCCGACGGCGAGGCCCATCGTCGCGAGCCATGCCCAGTCCCACGCGCGATTCCACCACTGTTCGTTGCGGATGACCTGCTCGAGTCGGGTGGGTTCCGTCGGTCGTGGCGGTGCGGAGAAGGCCCTGAAGCCCAGTGCCGTCTCGAAGGCTTCCAGATCGTAGGCGACCTGGGCTTGCCACGCACCGGGACCGCCTGCGTAGCGCACGGCCCGGATGGCACCCTCGTCGAAGTGCCGACGCAGGCGAAGCCGGACCTCCTCCTGCTTTTGTGTCAGTGCGTCTTTGTCGGCATCCTTGAGTTGTTGATATACAAACAGTTCGCCCAACTTCAGCATGTTGCTTTGTATGTGTAAGAGGATGCCCTGGAGGTGGACCGGGCTTGGGGCGTCGATCGGATGGGCGCTCCATATCCGGGTGCCATCGATCCAGACGTTGCGATCGGACCACGGCGACCGCGCGTCCGAACCCTTGCCCCAGATCAGGCGCCCTTGGGTATCCTCGATGCTGACGGTCTCGGCAGCCCTGGCAGGGTGCCCCATCGGACCTGCCGGCACCACCAGGGACAGCATCAAGGCCACGGCCACGCGCGCGACCGCGGTCATACCCGGACAAACCTCAGCATCACCAGCACCATGCCCACGCCGGCAACGGCGACACCTGCTGCCCCGCTCCACCCGGCTGATACCGACCAGACCGCGACCTGCTGGAAGAGCAAGGTGGCCCCAAGGCCGACACCGCCCCCGAAGATAAGGCCGATGAGAAAGATCGTGTTGAATTCGCGCCGGGCCAGGCGTCGCTTCACGACATCCTCGATGGCTGCCGGTTCGGCACGCATGATGCCGGCACGCACCATGTCCTTGAAGTCGAGGGTCTCCGCGACCTTGTGGGCCTGGCTGCGCAGCAGGCCCTGCACCTGGGCAATCAGCAAGCCCTCGAGGCGTTCTGCCCGAGGACCCTCGAGCCAGTCGGCCGGTCGACCAAGGGGCAGGCCGGCCAGGGCTTCGATGCCCCTTGCGATCCACCGGCGCAACGTGGCCCGCGCTTCCGGTTCGTCGGCGAGGGCACACGCCCGATCGACGGCACGGCGGAGCGGAGTCGCCTGGCCAGCCTCGCTGATTCCGCCGGTTTCGAGCGCGACGGCATAGGCCTCGACCTCCCGCCTGGCTGCGGGGTCTTCCGGCAGGTGCTCCAGCAGCCACGCCGCGAGACGGGGGCCTTCCCCGTGGGCCGCGACGGCCAGCAGGCCCTCCGCCAAACCGTCGGGCACCTGCCCGCGTCCCAGCAGTTCCTGAAGTCGGGGCAGCAGCACCTCGGGCCAGTCCGCAACGGCCACGTCCTCCAACTCGGCCAACTGGCGCCCGATCGGGTCTGACTCACGCCACGAGGAGGGCAGGAAGCTTTCGATGGGGGCGGCCATCAGCCGCTGGACGCCCAGCCGGGCCAAACCCGTCGCGATGGCCAGCGCGATCGGACTGCGCAGGATGGTCGCCACGACCGTCACGCACTCCGCACGTCCACGCTGGCCCAGCCGTCCGTACCAGGCGCCGACGGGCGTCACGCGCATCTCGTCGAAGGCCCGATCGATGCGGTCACGCACAAAGGCCAGGGTATCGGGGTCCTCGAGCGCCCGACGCAGCCTCGGCAGCGTCTCGTCGACGAACTGGTCGAGACGCTTGGCGAAGTCCTCGGGGAAGAACTGCCGCCACGCCCCGAGCAGGCCCTCCACAGAGAAGACGTTCGGGCTGCTTGCGACCAGGCGATCGACCACCTCGACGAGGTAGGTACGGACGAAGGCCTTGACACGAGGCTCCTGCAGCACGTCCTCGAGGATCCGGGCCAGGTCCGGCAATCGGTCCTTGAGACGTGTCTGGACGAGGTCGAGCGTTTCCTGGGGAACCAGCTCGGGAAGCGGGCCGAGCGAGGCCAGCCACGCGTCCAGGCGTCGTGCCTCGTCATCGGCGTGATCCGTCCACTCGAGGAAGCGGCCCGCGAGGTGATGGATGATGCGATCCGCGAGATCGGGCGGCAAGGACTCTTCCAGGGTCTTGGGGCCCCACTGCCGGAGCAGGTCCTCAGCCAGGTTGGTCAACCTCGCCCGGAAGGCGGGACGCGCAAGCAGGCCCGCGAGCGCCTCGGCAGCCCGTTCCGAGAGCAGGGCAATTTCGGCATCGACGTCGACGGCTTCACCCAGGTGGCGCTGCAGAAGATCGCGGACGGAAGGGTGAGCCGTCGTCAGGACCTCGTGCAACACGCCGCGCACCGAAGCCTGGACCTTGGCGGCGATGTCCCCGGATTCGAGGTACGTCGAGATGCGTTCACGCGTAATCAGGCGCTCCTCGATCAGCAGGGCGACCTGATCGGCCAGCGCTTCCTGGCGTCTTGGCAGGACGCCCAACTCGCGAATCAGCGGCAGGTTGATCTTGCGGTAGGGATGAAACAGGAACCAGACTGCCGAGAAGTCGACGAGGCGTCCCGCGATCGCCGAGGCAAAGACCACGACGAGGATGTTCGTCAGATCCATCTACTGCTCGTCTCCGGGCAGTCCGGTCGCCCGGCGCCGCTCCTGATCCTCGCGCCGGGCCGACATCAGGGCGCCCGTCAGGTAGAGGGGAAAGCCGAGGCCGAGGCCCCAGAGCATCATGGGCTCCGCATATGGCCCGATAGGCAGGGCACCCAGTCCGGCGGCACCTGATGCGGAACCGCCGGCGGGGCTGGTCGCACCGGTACTGCCCGTGCTGCCCTGCAACCGTGTGGCGAGGCCGACCAGGCCGACGATCATCCCGACCATGCCAACGGTACCCATCCAGACCACCGGCCGCTCCCAAGGCTCGTCCGAGACCCTCGGCTCGGGACCGGAGGGCATGGAGGGAGAGGCCGTGATGGTGCCGTCGAGACGCAGCAGGGAAGAGTCGTCGGTGCCTGCATCGCCTTCGGAAACGGCCGTTGCCGGGGCACTGGGGAAATCCGCATCAGGGTCGGTCGCGGCTGAAGCCTGTGCGCCGGCAGGCAGCACCGGCCATGAGGCGGTCACGATCAGCCACGACAGCAACAGGGGCAGCCCCCGCCCCGAGGGCGGGCGGCTGCCCTGACGCTGATCCCGCAAGCCGAGCTTGTTCCTTCAGGTTGCGAGTGCGGCCGACCGGGCCTCGGGGGCCAAGGCACGCGCCGACACAAGGCGGAAGGACAGGCCGATGAGCAGGGCGAACAGCAGGTAGGCGTTGCCATGGTGCGCTGCCGTGACGACGAGGGGCAACTTGTAGAGGACATTCAGGATGCCCAGCGTGACCTGAAGAACGAGGACGCCGGTGGCCGCCAGCGGCAAGGTCCTGAGCCAACCCTGCTCGCGGCGGGTCCGCCATGCCAGCGTGAGCACAAGGCCCGTGACCACGTAGGCCCCGAAGCGGTGGATCATCTGTAGCGCCACGTTGCCTGCCATGGCCGGCCACCACGAGCCGTAGCAGGTCGGAAAGTCGGGGCAGGCGAGGCCTGCCTCGAAGTTGGCGACCACACCGCCGGCCAGCGCCTGCAGGTAGACGGCCCCGGTCGCCGCGAGCGCCAGGCCCATGAACGGCCGGCCCGTCTCGACGGGATCCGGAGAGCCGCTCGCGATGCGGAACGCACGCAGGCTGAGTGTGATCATCGTGGCGAAGAAGGCAAGTGCGGTGGCGAGGTGGGTCACGACCAACTCGGGCGGCACCATGTGTCGGATGATGAGCGCACCCCAGGTAATCTGGACCACCAGCAGCGTGCAAGCCAGTGCCATGTGGCCACCGAGCGGTCCCCGCAAACGTGGGGTCCAGGCGAGCCATGCAACTGCCGCGAGCATTCCCGCGCTTACGAGCGAGGCAATGGCACGATGGCTGAACTCGATGATGGCCGTGGTCTCGCCGGGGGGGAGCAACTGACCGTGGCAAAGGGGCCAGTCGTGCCATCCCCCGGCCGTGCCGCATCCCAAGCCAGAGCCCGTGGCCCGGACGATGACGCCTGCGAAGACCAGGAGGACCGTCAGGCCGACAAGGCCCATGATGAGTTGGCCGAAGCGCTTGAAGAGCAAGGTGTCCGACACGAGGTGCATCCTTCCGGAAGAGGGTTTACGGGCGACTGGTTGTCGGGCACCGGACGCCGGCAGGGCGGTGAGCTCTCCGTGGATGGCTCACACTCTCCGATCATAGCATCAGACATCGTGCTACGATCTCGCCGGGCGTGCGCGCCCCGCTCGCTGGATGCGACGTCTATCCCGCCCAAGTCCCGACCTGGAAGGTGGTCCTCATGGTGCTCGTGAAACGCAATATCCTGTCCATGGCGGCTGCCGCGGCCTTGGTGGCAGGTTGCAATCTGTCGGCGGCACAGGTCCAGCAAGCGGTGCAACAGGCTACGACCCTGTTGCAGAATGCCGGCGTCAAACTCGAGTTCCTCGACGAAAACGGTGTGTCCCAGACGATCGCGGCCGAGGACGTCGAGTCGGTCGTGGTCGATGGCAAGACGTTGTCCGATGACGAGTACGACATCGTCAACGGCGAAGTCCGGCTGACCCGGCTCGAAGCCGATGATAAGACGCGTCAGGTCGAGATCCGCCTGAAGGATGTCGATCAGCCGATCACCACCTCGATTGTCGCCCGGGAAGGGGCTCAGGCACCTTCCGCCAACCGTGTGGCCATCGTCCAGGACAGTCTCGGTGGTATCGTCTTCCAGCCCAACGGAGACCTCGCCAAGCTTGGCGAGGAGCAGCGAAAGCGGGATATCGCCGCTCGGGTGACGTGGGATCTGCGTCCCTTGGCCCTGCCCGTGCCGCCCCTGCGTGCCGGCTTCATCACCAAGGACGGGGCCGCGCAACCCTTTCCGCAGATGGCGGCCTCGTGGTCGGCACGGGTCGTGGCCTTTGACGTACAGGTCTTCAACCTGATTGCCGGGGCGCCCGCCACTGCCAGTGGCCAGCCGGTGGTCGACAAGAGCCGCCTGCCCGGTGCGAAGTTGTGGCTTGCTGCCCGCCGTGCAGACGGCAAGTTCGTCTTCCACGGTGCGACCTTCTTGCCGGGGGCAACGGAGCTCAAGTTTCCTCCCACCGACCCGAGCGCGCCCCTGCCTCTGCCCCAGTTGCTCGGGCCCAGCCACCTCCGGTCCGAGACGCCCGAGGTTTTCGGCACGCTTGACGAGTTGCTGCGCGCCAAGCGAATTCCCGAGGGTGGCAACGCACCCGCTCCGTCGGGCTCGGGTACCCAGCCTGCGCCAGGTCCACAGCCTCCGAATTGAGCCGAGGAGGCGTCTTCGTGGGCCTCGTTCCCCCGGCGGGGAGCGAGGCCTGCGGTTGTCGGGCCTGTAACGACTTTGCACCGGATGGCCCGCCGACCTTTATGATGGTGCCGATGCGTTCCTTCCCTGCCCTCGCCCTGCTGGCTGCCTTCCTTTTCCTGACGATGGCGGGTTTTGCCCTGGTCATCCCGGTGTTGCCCCAGCGCGTGGCCGACATGCCGCGTCCGGCGATCCTCTCGCCCGAAATGGCCATGGGCACGCTGATGGGCAGCTATGCCATCGTCCAGTTCATTCTGGCTCCCTGGTGGGGCAGGCTCTCCGACCGGCGTGGCCGACGCCCCGTCATCCTGCTGGGTGGCGTGGGCTTTGCCCTGGCTCTCGCGGGGATGGCCCTCGCGGATTCATTCCTCGACCTGCTTCTCGCGCGCCTGTCGGGTGGCTTGATGGCAGCGGCCCTGTTGCCATCCGCCCTCGCAGCCGTCGATGATCTTTCTGCTGGTTCCAGCAGGGGGCGCGGCATGGCCATCGCGGGTGCATCGCTCGGACTGGGCTTCGTGCTGGGGCCTGCCATCGGGGGCTGGCTTGCCTCTTCCGGTAACCTTCGCCTCCCCTTCGAGGTGGCCTCGGCAACCTGTGCCGCCGTTGTCGTGGCGGCGGCCTTCGTCCTGCCTGAAACGTTGGCGCCGGATGGTGAGCGGCCCACGAGAAGCCTGCGCGAGGCGCTGGCCCGTTCCTGGGGCCGTGGCAGGCACCTGCTGCTTGCGGGCCTGCTGCAGATGCTGCTCTTCTCCGGCATGGAGGCCGTCCTCGGCATTCACCTGCTCGACCGATTCGGCATGGGACCTGCCGCCCTCGGCGTGACGCTTGGCGTGCTGGGCCTGGTCTCGGCGGCCGTTGCTGGTGGCGGTGCGGGCAGGATTATCGATAGGTTGGGGGAGGAGCGCTCGCTCAGCCTTGCCTTTGCGGCGTTCGCGCTCGGTTTCGCGCTGATGGCCCTGCCCCTGTCGCTGCCTGGAGTAGGGGCGGGCATCCTGCTTCTGGGTGTCGGTTCCGCGCTGATGCGTCCTTCCCTGTCCGCAGGTGTCGGTCGGCGACTGCCCGGCGACGCCGGCACGGGTCTGGGTGCGTTGCAATCCTTCGAGGCGCTTGGGCGTGCCTTCGGCCCGTTGCTTGCCGGGTTCGCCCTGCACGGGCTCGGTCGCTGGGCGTGGGGTGTCTCGGCCCTGCTGGCACTGGGCGGGGTCGGGCTCGGGCGCCTTGCGGCGCGCAGTGGCGAAGGCTGAAGTGACCGTACCCATTCGCCCCCTCGTTCTGGTCAATCCGGCTGCGCGCAGGGGAGCCCGCCGGGGCTTGCTCGAGGACTTTCTGGAGGGCCTGGCCTTGCCCGGTGCGGTCGGGGCCGTTCCCCGAAGCCGCGAGGAGTCGGATGCGCTGCTTCGTTCAGCTTCGGCGCGCGGGCACGACGGCATCGTGGTCGTGTCGGGGGATGGCGGCCTCAATGCGGCCATCGCTCCGGCCTTGGATCAGGACCTTCCCGTAGCCGTCTGTCCTGCCGGCACTGCCAATGACTGGGCCCGGCACATCGGCATGCCCAGGCATCCCTGGAAGTCCGGAGAGTCGCTTCGCGCGGGACGCGTGGAACGGGTCGACGTCCTGACGGTGGAGGGGCGGCCGTTTCTGACGGGGGGTGGCGTCGGCGCCGTGGCGGCGGTCGCCGAGTCGGTCAACAGGGCCAAGGCACGCCCTGACTGGCTCGGTACGGGTACGCGGGCCGTGGGTGCGATGGTCTATCTGATGCATACCGTCGGCATCGTGGCCGGGGATCCCGACGCCTGGCAGGATTGGGCCCTCGAGTATCCGGACGGCAGGGTCGCGCGGTTTCGCAGCATGGCGGTCTTCGTCCAAAACGTTCCGAATATCGGACGGTTCGTGCGCGCGGTCCCCGAGGCACGGCCGGATGATGGCGCGTTGCGTCTCATGGCCTTGCTCGGCCGCACTCGGGCCGGAATCCTGAGGGATGTCGCCCGAATCAGCCTTCCTGTCGTGGCGTGCCCTTTTCCCGAGGCGTACCACGCGTCAGGAGTGGCCTGGAGCCTCTCTGCCTCGCGACCGTTCGTCTTCCATGGCGACGGAGAGGCCTTGGCGTTGGGTACCCGCATGGCCTTCGGGATCCTGCCACGTGCGCTCAAGACCTGGTTGCCCGGCGGTTCCGGCCTGCGCGGGGGCGCGGCCCCGAGTACCTAGGCCTGCCGGAAGCGGCCTATCCTGAAGTTCGCGTAGATGAACCTGTCCTTGCGGAGCAGCTCTTCCGCCATGTCATCCATGGCCTCCAGTTCCGGTAAGTCCGGCATCTTGCGCGTAAGCAAGGTATTCCACCAACAGAGTCGTGCCCCGGGCGTTGCTGCCGTCCCGAGGGTCGCGTGGATGGCGCGCACTTCGCCTTCGGGCATCCAGTCGAAGATGTTGGACAGGTTGAACCTGTCGTAGGGGCCGGCGTCCAGAGCCTCGACCAAGGTGCCGTGCCGCGGGGTGATCCGGTCGAGCCTCGAGGCGAGGATGGGCTGGGCCGCCTTGCTGAGGTAGAACGGCAGGCCTGATTCATCCTCGCCGAAGGTTCCTTCGAGGATCAGCCGCATGTAGGGGTTCTCCCGAATGGGCAGGGCCGTCAGGATGTGCTCGGCTCGGGCACGCAGCCTGTCGCCCAGGGCATCCCCCGTGACCTCGCGGAAATGGGCAGGGTCCTTGGCACGCTCAAGGACGGCCCGGCTGAAGAACACCCGGAACAGGGTCCGCCATGCCACGCCCTGCCAGTGGGCGGCAAACCGGCGCGCCTGTTCCTCGGGATGCTCGAGTCGAACGAAGTCGTGAACGAAGCCGTGCCCCAGCCCCAGTCTCAGCAAGCGACCGAAGGCCAGCATGTAGCGCTCGAGGCGTCCCGCCCGCAACAAACCCGTTCGGATGATTTCCGGCTCGTCGTCGAAGAATCGGCGTGCATCGGAAGAGAGTGCCTGGCGAACGGACCGGTACAGGTGCATGCGACGGTCCTCGCCGCCCTCACCAAGCAGGGCCAACTTGTCCTTGTGGTCCAGGTGCGCAATCGCCGCCATCTTGAGTTCCAGGACGTGCAACTGCCGCAGGTTCATGTCGACGACGACCACCTCGGCCGGGTCGCTGGCCAACAATGCGAGGCTGTTGCAGCCCCCGGAGGCAATCGAGAGGATACGGTGCCCCGGCTGCGGCTCCAGGGCTTGCTGCAGGATCCGGGCATCCTCCCAGCAGTTGGCGTAGCCGATGCCGCGATGGAACGGACGCGCGGCAATGGCGCGCGTCGCACCGACGGGCGTCTGGTCTGCGGACTGGGGCATGGTTCGGGTCGGGGTGGACCGGCAGGCCGGGGCGGGGTATGACGAAGGGATGAATGAGGGGACCGTGGCACAACATACCCGCGAACCCGCGTGGCGGCGCTGGTGGGCCTATCAGGCCGAGCGTTTCCCGCTCGCGACGCATCTCGTCGGCATCGTGCTGTTCTTCGGGTTGGCGCACGGTGGGGCATCTGCCCTGGCCGGGGATGGTCCGGTCCGCCTTGATGCCCGTGCGGCAGCCGCCTTCGGTCTGACCTTCCTCGTCTTCCTGCTGCTGCGCGTGATGGACGAGTTCAAGGATTTCGCCGACGATGCGATCAACCATCCGGAACGTGTGGTGCAACGCGGCATCGTCACGCTGGCCGAGTTGCGCGTGCTGGGCTGGGGCATCGCCGTGCTGATGGCCGTGCTCGCCCTGGCTCTGGGCCGATGGGGCCTCATCGGCTTCGGTGCCGTGACGATCTTTGCACTCCTGATGCGCGTCGAATTCTTCATTGGCCGCTGGCTGCGTCCGCGAGTGCTGACCTATGCGTTGCTTCATCAGGGCATCGTGCCCCTCCTCTGCCTCGCCGTCGCGGTCCTGCCTGTCGGCCCCGGGGGGCTCGGACCCGAGTTCGGACTGGTCGTGGGTGTGGCCGTCGGCCTCGGTCTGCTGTTCGAATTGACGCGCAAGGCCCGTGCGCCGGAGGAAGAAATCGTCACCCTCGACACCTACACGCGGATACACGGGCCCGGCGTCGCATCACTGGCGGCTGCCGCGGCCCTTGGACTCGGCGTCGCTTCCTCGACCTGGCTCGCGCTTCGGCTTGCCCTGCCGGCCGGCAGTCTCGTCCTGATCCTGCTTTCGGGTCTGGTTGGCGCGGCCATTCTGCTGGCCTTCGTCCTGCGACCGAGGCCGGCTTCGGCCAAGGCCGTCCGGGTGATGGGCACGGCCGTCTTCGTGCTGGTTCAGGCTGCTTTGGTCGTGGGCCTCGTGATGGGCCGGGGGGTGAGTCTGTGACCGTGGCCGGACAGGGGACGACGAGCCGAGGCTGGCTCGTGATGGCCGGCGATGCGCGTGGGGACGACAAGGCCCTGGTCGGGGGCAAGGCGGCGCAACTCGCGTGGCTGCGGGCCCGTGGACTCGAGGTGCCCCGCTGGCTTGTGCTGACGACCGAGGCCTGGCAGGCATGGCTTGATCAGGGGACCCCTTCCGCAGTTCCGGATGCCCTTTCGCGGGAGGTGCGGGCGAGAATGCGCGAACAGTGGGGTCCGGATGTCGGCAAGATGCGGTTTGCCGTCCGTTCGTCTGCCAGCGGCGAGGATGGCGGAGCCAGCTCCTTTGCAGGGCAGTTCCGCACCGTCCTCGGTGTCCAGGGACCTGAGGGCGTCCTTTCTGTCCTGCCCGAGGTGTGGGGAGCGGCGCGGTCGGAGAGCGTCCGGGCCTACCTTCACCAACGGGGTCTCGATGAGGGTGCCGCCCGCCTTGCGGTGGTGATCCAGGAGCTGGTGACACCCGAGGCCAGCGGTGTCGTCTTTACCGTCCACCCTGTCACCTGGGATCGCGAGATGCTGGTGGGTCGGGTTGCCTGGGGGCTGGGCGAAGGTGTCGTGGCCGATCTGGTGCCGACCGATGGATTCACCGAGCGCCTCGGGACCATCGCCTACGAGGTTGAGGACAAGGACACGGCCGTCGTGGCCGATGGTAGCGGGGGGACCCAGGTTCTGCCGGTAGCGGCAGAACGTCGCAACCTGCGCTGCCTGACGGACGAGCAGGTCCGGGACCTCGCGGCGGCTGCAAGGCAGATCGCCCGGGAGGCGGGGCATCCCCAGGATATCGAGGTGGCCTTGGTCGACGGCCGGTGGGTCTTCCTGCAGACCCGACCTGTCACCACGGTAGACCCCGGCCTGCCGACCGGGAGGCCGGAGATCCATGAAGGCGTGCTCGAACGTCTCTGGGACAACTCGAACATCGTCGAATCCTACAACGGTGTCACCTCTCCCCTGACCTTCAGCTTTGCGAGCCAGGCCTACACCATCGTCTACCAGCAGATCGCGGCCCTGCTGGGCGTGCCGCCCGCGACACTGCAGGCCAACGCCGCGACGTTCCGGAACATGATCGGGCTCCATGCGGGTCGCATCTACTACAACATGCGCAACTGGTACCGCATCGTGGCGCTCTTGCCGGGCTACGAGGCCAACAAGGCCTACATGGAACAGATGATGGGGGTCAAGGCCACGGCGTCGGTCGGGGCGGACTCGGCCCGTGCCGGGTTGATGGCGCGGTTCGGGCCCATGGTCGCGGTTGGGGGCCGCCTGCTCTGGGCTTTCCTGACGATCGATCGTCGGGTCAGGGACTTCCAGGCCAACTTCAATACGGTCTACGAGACGTGGCGGCATCGCGACTGGCGTGCCATGCCGCCGGACGCCATTGCCGAGGCCTACGACACGATCGAGCGTTCGCTGCTGTGGCGTTGGCAAGCACCCATACTCACGGATACCTTCGCGATGGTCTCCTACGGCCTCTTGCGCAAGCTGCTGTCGGCATGGCTGCCGGATGCTGACCCCGGGCTCCAGAACGACCTGTTGTCCGGTGAAGGCGGCATCGAGTCGACGGCTCCCACGCACTGGTTGTTGGCCACGGCTGCCGGGATGGCCCGGGACCCGTCGAGGGCGGCCGCCCTGCTCGAGCGCGAGGCCGCGGACCTGCCGGAGTGGGTCAAGGAGGGGGACCCGGCGCTTGCTGCAGGTGTCGCGGACTTCCTCGATCGCTGGGGATTCCGTTGCATGGACGAGCTCAAGCTCGAGGAACCGACCCTTAAGGACCAGCCTGCCTTCGTCTATGCCATGCTGCAGAACTATCTGCGGTTGGCTGCGGTGGGTCGCTTGCCTTCGCCCGAAGCAGAGTCGGCCCTTCGCAAGGCTGCCGAGGCCGAACTCGCGCGCAGCCTGGCCGGGCATCCGCTGCGTGCCGCTGTCTTGCGGGCGGTCCTGCATCAGGCACGCAAGCACGTCCGGAACCGCGAGAACCTGCGCTTTGCCCGGACCCGCATCTTCGGCGTCTGCCGGGACATGTTCCGGGCCATGGGGCATCACATGGCGGCAAGCGGTCTCCTGGACCGCCCAGAGGACGTGTTTTTGCTGACCGTCCCGGAGCTGTGGGCCTGGGTCGAGGGTCGCGCTGTCACGACGGACCTCAGGTCGCTGGCATCCCTCCGCGCTCGGCAGGTGGCGTCATGGAAAGCCATGGATGTTCCCGAGCGGTTTACCACGGCCGGTGTGCCTTCCCTGGCCGCGCGCGTGGCTGTCCTGCCCGACCGTCCCGTCGGCCCCGATGCCGACGGCGTCCTGCACGGTGTCAGCTGTTGTCCCGGCAAGGTGACGGCGCCCATCCGGCTTGTCATGCGTCCGACGGATGCCGAGGGGCTCTCGGGCCAGATCCTCGTGACCTCCAGAACGGACCCGGGTTGGATTCCGCTGTACCCCGCCGCCGCCGGCCTGCTGATCGAGCGGGGCAGCATCCTGTCGCACTCGGCCATTGTGGCCCGGGAGATGGGCCTGCCGGCGATCGTCGGCATTCCGGGGCTCACACGGGCATTGCGCGATGGGCAGACGGTCACGATGGACGGCCGGGCCGGAACGGTGTCCCCTGGGGACCCGGAGTGTCAGCCGGTCGCGTGAAGGTCCTCGAGGTCGGCGATCCTCTCGCCATCGCCGCGTGGCAGGGAATATCGGACCGGGTGTGGCGCCATCGCCCGGTTCTTCCCGCGCCGGATGCCTCCCGTTTCGCGAGCATCTGCACGAGGCTTGTGGGCTGGGCGACGGGGCGGCACTTCGTGGCAGGAGACCAGGCGACCGTAACGGCCTGGTGCTTGCCGGGTGGGGAAACGGGCCATCTCGGTCTGTACGCGGCGATGCCCGAGGCCAATGCCGTGCGTGAGGTCCTGGAAGGCGCTGTCTCGTGGCTGCACGGCCAGGGCGTGCGCACGGTGCTCGGCCCCATTGACGGTGATGCGTGGGAGCGAAGCCGCTTCAGCCTCGGGCCGGATGATGAGCCCCCGTTCATGCTGGAGCCCGAGAATCCCCCCGAGGATCCGATCCTCTGGCAAGAGGCGGGTGGTGTGCCCAGCCATCGCGTCCTGAGCCAGGTTCAGGATGACCCCGCAGAGGCGGCACGGATTCTCTGGCGGGCTGCAGCACCGGCAAGGGAGGTCGGCTACCGGATTGTGCCCTTGACGTCCGGGAACTGGCGACGGCTGATGCTCGAGCTCCATCCGATGGTCCCCGAGATCTTCGCCGGCGGCCTCACGCTCGGCCCGCTGGGGCCCGAAGCCTTCCTTGCCCGGATCGCGCCGATGGCGCCGCTCTGGCGGTCGGGTTTGTCCTTCGTGGCCGTGGATGCCGATGGCTCGGTGGTCGGTTTCCTGCTCGGTGTTCCGGACTTGCGTCCGTGGCTGGGCAGCGCCGGTGGTGTCGCAGGCCGCCTGACGCTGGCCTGGCGGATTCGGCATCCTCGTCGCGCCGTCCTGAAGACCCTGGGGGTCGCCCGGGCTCACCGGCGATCGACCGTCGGCCACGCGCTCGCTCACGCCTTCCATGCCCGTGCTGCCGAGATGGCCGTCCCGGAGGTCCTGCACGCCCTGATGGCCGAGGACAATCCGTCGTTGCACATGTCGCGGAGCATCGGAGGGCGTCCCGTGCGTACCCACGCCCTGTTCGGATGGCATCGGGCGTGACCGACGGCATCTGCGCCATCCTGCTGCACCACGCCGAAGCGCGACCCGATGCACCGGCCCTGATCGTTCCAGCAGACCACCGGGCGCGGCGGCATCGGGTTGTCACCTACGGTCAGCTTGCGGCAGGCGTCCGCAAGCTGGTGGCCCGCCTCAAGGCCGAGGGCCTTCGTCCCGGCGATCGGGTGGTGCTGTTCATGCCGCTGTCGGAAAATCTCTATGTCTGGCTGCTGGCCATCTGGTGGCTGGGTGGCGTTGCCGTCTTCCTGGATCCCTGGATGGGCCTGCAGGGCCTGTCGGGTGCCCTGGCGCGCACGGCACCGGCAGCCGCCGTCCTGCCCCGCATCCTGCATCCGTTTCGGCACGTCTGGTCGCCCCTGGGCCGGGTACGGCGCATCCTCGACCCCGGTCTGGCCATGCCCGCCTCAGACGCAGTTCAGGATCGCACGGCCCCGGCTCAAGCCGCTGCGGACGACCCGGCGCTCGTGACCTTCACGACGGGCAGTTCGGGGAATCCCAAAGGCGCGATCCGGACGCATGGCACCCTGCTGGCCCAACATCGCCTGCTGGCGGCCGAACTGGCGGATGGCCCGGGAGACGTCGCCCTGGCAACCCTGCCGGTCTTCACGCTGCATCACCTCGCCACCGGGGCAGCCGTCCTGCTGCCTGTCCGGCATCGCCTGGCCGGTAACAGCCGCGCCGCCGCCGTGGCACGGCAGCAGATGCGCGATTGCCGTGCCACGCTCGTGGTGGCCTCACCGGCCCTGCTGGCCGACTGGGTCCGGCAAGGAGTGCCCGTACCGGGCCTGCGTGCGGTTTTCGTGGGCGGAGGCGCCGTCGATCCCGGCCTGCCTGCCGCTGCTGCGCGTATCTTCCCGGGCGCCAGCGTGGCCATCGGCTACGGTTCGACCGAGGCCGAACCTGTTGCGCTGAGTCGCGGGGAACCTTCCTGGGAGGAGCTCGAAGCGAAAACGCGGCAGGGGGCGGGCACGTGTGTCGGTCGCGTTGTCCCGGGTGTGGCCTTGCGCCTGTCCGAGTCCGGCGAGGTCCTGGTCTCTGGGCCCCACGTCGTGAAGGCCTACTGGGGTGAATCGGGCCTGGCGCCGGGCAAGTCGGTCGATGCGGCCGGGGAGGTCTGGCACGCCATGGGAGATGTCGGTCGCCTCGATGACGAGGGCCGGCTATGGCTGCTGGGGCGGACGGGCGATCCGGTGCTTACATCGGGGAACATTCGCCACGCGTTGGCCCTCGAGCAGTGGCTCGGCAGCAGGAGGTTGGTGGGTGGCTCGGCCTTGATTGAGGTCGGGCAACGGGTCGTCCTCGCTGTCGAGGGAAAGGTCGCCCCCGGCCTGGATGCTGCCCTGGCCGGACTTGGGCTGGGCAACCTGCCTGTCGTTCGGGTGCGCCGGATTCCGCGCGACCCGCGACACCGGACCAAGGTCGATCGCGTGGCCTTGAGGCGTATCCTTGCCCGCAAGCGGTACACTGGCACGCCATGAACGCTTTTTCCCGTTTCGGTATCGTGGCCGCTGGCCTGATGATCCTCCCGATGCTGGCCATCGGCCTTGCGGGCCTGCTCGGCCCTTCGGTCGTCACCCGGACCTCCGACCGCGTCATCGAGGCGCCCGTCGCCAAGGTCTGGCAGGGAGTCACGGGGTGGCAGCTCTGGGCGGCCAAGGGTGACCCCATGATGCCGCCCGTCGGCTCGCGCTCCGTGGAGCCGGCCTCAGGCAACCCGGCCGTGATTCGCTATGCCATCGGCCAGGGACAGACATGGGAGCAGGAAGTGTCGGTTTGGGAGCCCGAGCACGCCTATGCTTTTCGCAATCGTCCCAAGGTGGGTGCTGCTGCTGCACCGATGCTGATGCGCTTCGACCTCGAGCCTGCCGGTTCCGGGTCGGTCAAGGTGACCTTCTCGACGAGGCTCGAGCCGAAGACCTTCATGGATAAGGCCTTCGGCGTGGTATTCGGTCTCGGGATCGGGACCCTCGAAGGCTACCAGCGGGCCTTGCTGGATGGCCTCGAGTCCTGGGCAGAGGGGCGTGCGGCCTCGGCTTCCGTCAACTGACGGGGAGGGGACTGTCCCAGGCAACGGGCTTGCCGTCCGCGCCAACCGTCACGAAGACGGCCTCGGCCGTCGTGACCAGGACGGATTCCGCGCTCGGGCCGCGTCGGCGCGCCTCGACCCGGATCCCGATGGTCAGGCTGGTCCGGCCCTTGCCCTCGAGCCGTGTATAGAAACTCACGGTGTCGCCCACGTGGACGGGTTGTTCGAACTTTACTTCGCGCAGGGCTACGGTGACGAACCGATGCTCCGTGTGTCGGCCGGCCTCGACGGCTGCCGCCAGGTCGAGATGGGACAGGATGACGCCGCCGAAGATGGTGCCGTGTTCGTTCGTGTCCTTGGGCAGCAGCAGCACCCGGATCGAGGGTTCGGCCGGCCACGGGGGGGAGAGGGGCACGTCGGTCATGGTAATGCGGCTCCGGAGAAGAGGCGGACGGCCGGGAATTGTGTTAAGTATAGATTAGTCGAAGATTGGATTTACAGGGAAGGACGTCCCGACCGTGCGGTTTCTGCTTCTGCTCGTGATGCTTGCGGGCTGCGGCCTGCAGCCCGCGGTATCCTTGGCCCCTGCCGCCCCTGTGGACCTTGCCGCCCGGGCCGTCGCGGGAGAGGTGCTCGTTCGTCTCGCTCCTGGCGCGGCGCTGCCGCAGGGCTGGTCGACCCTCCGTGCCCTTCCGGGCCTCGATGCATCGCTGGTCCGTGTACCCCGGACGATGACGCTCGAGACTGCGGTGGACCGACTGCAACAGTTGCCTGGCGTCATCTGGGCCGAGCCCAACTGGCGGGTCGACCGCATCGAGGATGCAGCCCCCCCCGTGATCGGTCTGCCTGCGTTCCGCGAGAACACCACCCCGCCCGATCTGTGGCATCTGCAACGGGTGCAGGCCCGGGATGCGTGGAATACGACCAAGGGTCGGGGTGTGACGGTGGCGGTGATCGATACCGGCATCGATGCGGCCCACCCCGCCTTCCTCGGTCGTGTCGTGCCGGGCTACGATGCCGTCGACAGGGATGCGGACCCGCGTGACGACAACGGACACGGGACGCACGTTGCGGGCATCATCGCGGCGCAGGCGCCCGACTTGTCGCTGCTCGGGCTCGCACCCGAGGCGCGGATCATGCCTGTTCGCGTGCTGGGGGACCGCGGCGGATCCGCAGAGTCCGTCGCCACCGGTATCCAGTGGGCCGTGGCGCGTGGTGCCCTGGTCCTCAACCTGAGCCTCGGCTCGCCGATGCGCTCGCGGCTGATCGAGGACGCCGTCAAGACTGCCCTGCAGCGGGGGGTCGTCGTCGTGGCCGCGATGGGCAACGCCGGTGAGCGTGGAAATCCGCGCATCTACCCTGCGAGCCTGCCCGGAGTCATTGCGGTCGGGGCGACCGACCTTGTGGACCGGCGGACGGCATGGTCTTGTTTTGGACGCTGGCAGGCTCTTGCCGCGCCCGGCTACGGCATCTGGTCCACCTTCCCCACCTATGACTGCGCGCTCGTCCGTCTGGCGCGCGAGAATCCCTCGGCGCTGCCGCCCGAGAACCGGATCGACACCTATGCTTCAGCCCTGTCCGGCACCAGCCAGGCAGCGCCGGTCGTGGCCGGCGTGGCCGCGCTGGTTCGTGCGATGGCACCTGACATGGCCCCGGACAAGGTGGCCAGCCTGCTGCAGGACGCCGCACGGGACCTGGGTGCGCCCGGCTTCGACAGCTACCATGGCCACGGCATGGTCCAGGCCGCCAATGCGCTCAAGCTGGTCCGCGCGATTCAGCCTTGACGCCGGGGGGCTGGCCCCTTGATTTTCCTCTCGCAGTACCTGAACCGTCCGGTCCGGACTGGGGATGGGCGCAAGGTCGGGACGCTCCGCGACGTCACGTTCGTCAGCGAGGGTGATTTCCCGGTGGTCGCCGGCCTTGTCTGCGCACAGGGGCGTCACCGTCGGGTCATTCCGTGGCGTGCCGTCGATCGGGTCACGCTGGATACCTTCGTCGTCCGGGAGGAGGGCTCCTGGCCAGAACTGGGGCCGGCTGAACGGTTGCTCGCGCTCGATGTCATGGACAGCCAGGTCGTCGATATGGATGGCGCCCATGTCGTCCGGGTCAATGACCTGCAACTGGCATGGCAGGGGCAGATCCTGCGGGTGGTCGGCGTCGATATCGGTCCGTGGGGCTTGGCCAGGAGGCTCGGGCTGGCTCCGACGTTGGCCTGGCTGAGTCGGTCCTTGAAGTGGCAGCCGCCCGAAGGTCTGGTGCGGTGGGACATGGTCGAGCCCGTCGAGAAGCAGACGGCTACCGTCCGCTTGCGGGTCTCGTCAGACAGGCTCGCCCGCTTGCATCCCGCCGATCTTGCCGACATCGTCGCGGAGCTGGGCCATGAGCAGCGGTCGCAGGTGCTCGAGGCGCTCGACGATGCCCGACTGGCGGACATCATGGAAGAGGCCAGCCCCGAGTTGCAAAGCGCGATTCTCGACGGTCTCGACGAAGAACGCGCGGCCGATGTCCTCGAGGAGATGGAGCCGGACGATGCCGCGGACTTGCTCTCCGAATTGCCCGAGGATCGCGCCCGCGACCTGATGGATCGGATGGACGCCGAGGATGCCAGTGAGGTCCGGGACTTGCTGGCCTACGAGGACGGTACGGTTGGTGCCTTGATGACGACCAGCTTCTGGGAGGTCCCCGCCTCGTGGAGCGTCG
Source organism: Candidatus Sericytochromatia bacterium (assembly GCA_035286125.1). GTDB lineage: Bacteria > Cyanobacteriota > Sericytochromatia > S15B-MN24 > VGJW01 > VGJW01. The sequence goes on along the minus strand of JAYKIS010000003.1, from coordinate 93,914 downwards.
GCCGGGCCCTGGACTGGGTTCGTGGCGAGGGTGCCGCGGACGAGTTGTGCAGCTACCTCTATGCGGTGGATGCCGAGGGTCGGCTGGCCGGGGTACTCTCCTTCCGCCATCTGGTCAGGGCTGACGTGGCGACGCCACTGGCGGCCCTGTTTCCCGGCCAGTTGGTCACGGTAGGGGCGCGCGAACCGGCCATGAGCGCGCTGGAAAAGCTTTTCCATTACAACCTCCTATCCTTGCCTGTGGTGCAGGAGGACGGGCGCCTGCTGGGTGTCGTGGGTGTGCTTGATGCTTTGTCCCTCGTGCACGAGCCGGAGGAGCCCTGATGCCGGGGACCGGCAAGCTTCATCCGTCCGATGCCGAGGCCGACGCGCTCGTCACCATTCGTTTCAACAAACGCCGTTGGCTGCTGCTGCTGGGAACGCTCGGACCGGGTATCCTCGCCTCGAGTGCAGGCAACGACGCAGGCGGCATTGCCACCTACGCCACGGCAGGGGCCCGCTATGGCTATGCCATGCTCTGGGCCCTGCTGCTCATCACTGTTGCCCTGGCGATGATTCAGGAGATGGCGACCCGTATGGGCGCCGTCACGGGCAAGGGCCTCTCCTCGCTGATTCGCGAGCGGTTCGGCCTGAGGGCCACGGTCTTCGCGATGGGCTGCTTGCTGGTGGCCAACGTCGCCACGACGCTGGCCGACTTTGCCGGGGTGGCGGCGGCTGCGGAACTTTTTGGCGTGCCGCGGTGGCTGGCCGTACCGGTGGCGGCCGGCGGACTCTGGTGGCTGGTGGCCAAGGGCAGCTTTGCGCGCGTCGAACGCACCCTCATGCTGCTGGCTCTCGTGTTCCTGTCCTACGTGGCTGCAGCCTTCCTCGCGCGTCCGGACTGGTCCCGAGTCCTGCATGATGCCGTCGTGCCGAATTGGCCCGCGGTGCCCGCCGGCATGGGGATGCGGGAGCATCTCCAGGGCTACCTGCTCGTACTGATTGCCACCATCGGAACCACGATCACGCCCTGGATGCAGTTCTTCCTGCAGGCCTCGGTCGTCGACAAGGGAGTGACCATCCGCCAGTACGGGTTTGCCCGCTTCGACGCGTTCTTCGGTGCGTTGACGGCCGATCTCGTCTCGTTCTTCATCATCGTGGCAACAGCAGCCGCCCTGTTCTATCCGGCGATGCAACCGCATGCGCTGGCCGATGCCGCTTCGGCTGCGTCGGCCCTGGTTCCGGTTGCCGGTCGTCACGCAGGTCTGCTCTTCGGTGTCGGCTTGCTGGGGGCGTCCTTGCTGGCGGCGTCTGTGGTGCCGCTGGCCACGGCCTATGCCGTGTGCGAGGCCTTCGGCTTCGAGGCCGGTCTAGGCAAGGATTTCCGGCGCGCGCCGGTCTTTCTGGGCCTCTACACACTGCTGATCGGGCTTGGTGCGCTGGTCGCTGTCATCCCGGGCTTGCCCCTGTTGCCCCTTATGCTGGTCGCGCAGGATATCAACGGAATCCTTTTGCCCGTCATCCTCGTCTACATGTTGAGGCTGGTCAACGACCGGCGCCTGATGGGCGTGCATGTCAACGGCGTGGTCTACAATACGGTGGTCTGGGGGATGGTGGTCGTGGTCTCGCTGCTGACGGGAACCATGGTGGTCACCAGTCTCTGGCCGACCTGAAGGGGAGATGAGGCATGAACCGGAATCTGGTGTCTGGCCTGCTCGTGGCGAGCTTGCTGGCTGCGTGCGGGGGCAGTCAGGGCGAGCGCGCCTCGGGCGACGGGGACCGCTATGTCTCGGCCCGGGTTTCCGGGGACCGCGAGGCCATCAATCTCGATGCCGTACACGAGGCCTTCTTCAAGGCACAGGGCAAGGACTTCGATTCGTGGATGCAGGCCTTCGAGAAGCGGGTCAACGAGATCCACGGGGGTGACGAGGTCGTGTCCATCGATGCCCGCCGCAAGGACGGTATGGTCAAGGTCGTGGGCTACATCGACGAGGATGGCGAGGACGGCTTCGGAGAGAACAAGGATCGCAAGCTCTTCGCCCTCGAGCAGACGGGTGTCGCCGAGGGGGCCAAGGGTTTTCCGTACCAGGTCAGCGGCTCGCAAGGGCAGCCGTTCTTCCAGGGCTATCCGCCCCCGCAGTACCACTCGGGCAGCCTGCTCGACAATCCGTTTGTCCAATTCATGATTCTGAATCAGGTCTTCAACGGAGGCTTCGGGTACAGCACGCCCTGGCGCCGGACGACGGTGCTTCGCAATCATCGCGATGCCTACCGGACGTCGCCCGCGTGGCGAACCCAGAATTCGGCCAACAAGGGCTTCAAGTCCCGTTGGTTCGGCAACAAGAACAGGGTGACCAGTCAGCGACGCTTCGGCTCTGGCGCGTCGAGCCAGGGTTCTTCGGGCTATCGGACCCAGCGCAGGAGCTGGTTTGGCGGCGGGTCCTCCGGTTCGTCCGGCTGGGGCGGACGGCGCTCGACGTCGGGCTTCGGCGGTGGCCGCCGTGCGTGGGGCGGTCGTCGGCGCTAGGATGAACAGGCTACCGACACTCGAGTGGCGTGAACCTGCCGAGGGCTTGGCCCTGACGATGGTGCTTGCCCAGGGCGAGATTCGCGGGTCCGCGGCCGACCTGGTCTTCGGGGTGCTGGGCGATCCCGGTGATGCTGCGCGCCGTTTCGGCCTCGACAAGGATCGGACCATGGTTCTCGAAACCCTCCATCGCCGTGTGTTCATCGGCAGCGGGGACGACCTCGAAATCAGGGAGGGCGTCGAAATCCATGTCGGGGACGAACCCCTGGATCCCGAGACGCCCGTGCGCCAGCTTTTCGAGGATGCGCAAGGGCCGGTGGTCCTTACGGTGCGCTCGGATGACGAGGCGTCCCGGCGCTCCCGCCATATGCAGGCCTATGCCCTGATGGGCCTGGTCTGGGCGGCCCGAGCTGAAGGCCTGGTGTTGCCAGCCGACAAGGTGGACCGCCTCGGGGACCTGTTGCTGCTCGCCGAGCGTCGCGACTTGCTCAGGCATGAACCCTCCCGCCATCGTTTCGTCCTGACCGAGACGGGCAGCCGCATGGCGGCTGGTCTGGCTCACGAGGCCGAGGACCTGGTCCATCGGTTCGACATGTTTGCCGATGTGACGGGCCTGTCAGGAGGTTCGGTGCGTTTCGGGGCCGGCCACGGGGAAGACCTGCGTATCCCGATGTGGGAGCGTGCGGGTATCGAACCCTTCCGGGCGCGGTTCGTTCTGGGCTTGCTCGATGGCGAAGTCACCGAGGAACCGGACTTCCCGATGAACCTGATACAGCCGGGTTGGTTCGGCCGGTTCTTTGCCCCGGTCGAGCATGCACCGCATCCGGACGATTTGCCGCCTGACGCCCTGGACCGGGTCGCGGATGCCGCGGCGGACGATGGGTTGGTCGAGGAAACATTCGTCACCCGGGAAGGTGGCATGTCGCCGTGGTGGTGGGCCCTGATCCTGCTATGAGGTGTGCCCAAGAGGGGTACAGTCGTACAGGAGGAGCATCGCCCGTGCATCCATGGTTGTCTCGGCTCACGGCATTCGTGGTGTCCGCCCTATTGGTCCTTGGCACTGCACCGTCCGTGTGTGCGCAGTCCGATCAAGGGTCGGCCTTCGTGCCCTACGACTTCGAGATTCTCGAGTCTGTCGAGGCGGACCCCTCCTCTGATGCCTCTTTCCTGCCCAGCAAGGGGACGGTTTCCACCACGCGGGACAACACCACCAAGCATCTGATGCTGGTGACGGTGCGGATCACCAATAACAACGACTTGGGCGCCCAGGCCGAAGGCCGCAAGTTCGAGGCCACCGAGTTCACCCTTGAAGCGGTGGGCGGCGGTGTCTACCGGCCCCATCCCTATTCTCGTGCCACGACGCGCGTGCGGGCCAAGCCCGGCGAATCGGTGCAGATGACCTTGGGCTTCTACATCCCGGCAGGCCGCTACGTGATGGTGTTCCGTGATCCCGACTACGACGGCAAGATCGTGGAGGCCGAGATCGGCCCGACCATCCAGATTGACGACGACGGGCCTGCAGCCATCCTCTGGGGCCTCGGGAACTTCATTCTCGCCGGCGCGCTCGTCGCCCTGCCCGTGGCCGCGTCGCTGCTGCGCACGAACAACCTGTTCAAGTAGCGCGCAGCGCGTTTGCGTCAAGGCAGACCTTCCGTAACCCCGGGGGGCTGGCGCGCGCCGGGCAGGGCCCAGACGATCAGGTTGCGGGCTCGGTCGTGGGTGTCACGGCGGGCGTCGCGGCCGGTACTTGAATAGGCAGGGGCGTCGACGGCTCCCCGGACTGAGCCTTGCCCGCTGCGTTCAACATCTTCAGATACAGGCGCAGGGACTGGGCTTCGGTGTCCTCGGGCACGGTGAACCACACCACCCCGGTGATGCTGCAGCTGGATTCAGCCGAGCTGGTGCAGGGCTTCAGCGCCAGAGTGACCGACCTGCTGGACAATGGGGTGAAGACGGTCGTGGCCTGCACGTCGGCAGGCAAGGTCGTGGACGTCTCGGCTCCCAGCTCCAGGACCGACACGGCGGGCGACTGCCCCTTGTGTTCGTAGGTGGTGGCATATCGATAGGCATAGGTGCTGCCCGGTCGATACGGGTTCGCGAAGACTTCTTCCGTGCCGGCAGACGTAGTCGCACCCGTAATCAAGGCAGAACCGCTGGCTGTCACCAATTGGTCAACCCGGAAGTCCGGAGCTACGCCCTCCGCGTCGGGCTTGACATCCACCGTCGCCCCGGCGTCATCCAGGGCCACCAGCCTGAACGGACCATCGGCAGCCTCGGCCTTGACGGCCAGTTGCTCCCAGGTGACAGGCGCCGCAGCCGTGGCCGACGGGGCCACAAGCTTGAGGCCGTCGCTCGACGTGCACGCTGCCAGAAGGGGTATGACCGCCCAAGCTCGACGCATCCGCCTGACTCCTCACCAAACTGGACCGGTCCCGGTGCGAGACCACGCCCTTTCGTACCCCTCGCCCGGGACGCCTAACCGTGTGTTTGCCTCAAGGTCTGGAGGGGTACGAGCAGCATGCCATGAACCGCGCCATCCGTAGTTACCTCGTCCTCGGCGTGCTGCTGGCCGCGGGCCCTGCCGTTCTTCCGGCGTACCCCGCCTACGCGGCCGGTCGCCAGCGGCCGGGCTTCACCGACGTGCCGGCCGACCACTGGGCGGTCGAGGCCGTGCGTGCCATCGCCATCCAGTCCCGTCTGATGCCCGTCGAGAACAATCGCTTCCGCGGTGAACTGCCGGTCAACCGTCTCGTGATGGCGCAGACCGTAGGAGCCTTCATTCGCGAGATTGAGGCCACATCACGAAAGAAGCTGGCGGACAACGCACTCTCCCTGTTCAACTTCGACGATATCGAGAGTGCGGCCTTGCGCGGCCAGGTCGAGCAGTTGGCCAGCAAGTACAACCTCTTCGACTACTTCCCGGATATCGGTGTTTCCCGATTCCAGCCGAACCGGCCCGTCACGCGCACCGAGTTGGCGGCAATCTTCGCCAAGTTGGTCGAGCTCCTCGAAAAGAAGGAGCTGCTGGCGCGGTCGACTGTCCAGGATCCCGTGAATCCCTTCTCGGATGTTTCGCCGCTCGACAAGGGCTATGACGCCATCATGAAGACGGTGGTCCGTTACCAGGTTCTTTCGGGCTATGGCGATGGCCTTTTCCGGGGCGACAAGGAGGTCAACCGCTACGAGTTTGCAAGTGCCGCCGCCAAGGCCTTTGATGCCCTGCGGGAGCAGTTATCCGGCAAGGTCCGCGCGCGGTTGCCGGACGCCGTGGTCAAGGACGCCGGGCCGCGCTGGAGGCGCGAGACTCCGTGGGCCGTCTCGGTGGGTGCGCTTGTGCCTACCTACTTCAGGCTGGCCGGTACGGGCGTGTCGATGGGCGTCGGTGCCGTGGCCGACCCGACGGCGGGCTCCCGTCTGGATACGGCTGGGCTTGGGTTGCTCGTCGAACTGGGACGCACGGCCTATGGCAAGGGTGCGACCTACGGCAATCGCGCACCGGCCGTCTCCTTCACCGATTGGTTCGTCAATGTGGCCCCGGTGCTTGCCGATAACGGGGCCTTTGCGCTTGCGGGTCTGCGCCTCGGGGCCACGGGACCGAACGTCGCCAGCCTAGGGCAGATCCAGTTCTATGGCGGTCCCTTGCTGCTCGCGCGCTTCGGCTGGGGCGGCAAGCCTGTCGGTGCGGGTCCGGCTACCGACGCCAATGCCAAGACGGGTCTCGACTTCGGCGGGGGTGGGGGCCTGATGGGGGGCGTGATGGCCCATTTTGCGCTGTTGCCCGGCTTTTCGTTGCTTCTGCGGACCGAGCTTGGGCCGGCCTTGCTGGCAGGCAGCCAGAGCCTGGGTGCCAATGAGGACTTCAGGCAGGCCGTACCGATGGAGCTGGAGGGCAACAGCAGTATCGTGCAGGCGGGATTGCGGTCCGCCGACGGAACGTTCGCCAGTCAGGACGGGGGTGGCCAGAGGACGGCTGTCGGCCTTTACGGCCGAGGGGAAATCGGCTTCAGCATGGGACCGCTCGATCTGACGCTGTTCTCGCTCATCACACCGTCGGGATTCGTGGTACCCGGAAGGACCGCTTCCGGCGGCCTGGCCGATGTCACGGTCGGGGGCCGTCTGGGCGCGGCCTTCTGACCATGAACGGCGAGGGAACGCTTCCGCTCTTTCCGCTCAATCTCGTGCTCTTTCCGGGCATGCCCCTGCCGTTGCACATCTTCGAGCCCAGGTACCGTGCGATGGTCGAGGATTGTCTTGCCACCAACGAGGGTTTTGTCGTTGCCCTGTCTCGGGAGGAACCGGGTCGGGAGGACGGGGCCTGCTCCTGGGCCACCTTGGCCACGATCGAGCAGGTGGTTCGCTTTCCGGATGGCCGGATGAATATCATGACGATTGGGCAGGGAAGGGTACGCCTGCTTGATCGCGTCGATGGGGCTCCCTATCCCCGTGCGCGGGTGGTCGCGGCGCCCGATGTCGGTAATTTGCCTGGAGAGAGGGCGCTTGTGTCGCTGCGTCGCACCTATCGGGAGTATGCGGCACTCCTTGGGCGCCTCGCTGCACTGCCCCTGCCGGATGATCTGCCGGACGACCCGGAGCGTGCATCCTGGGTAGCGTCCTGGGCCTTGCAGACCGACCTCTTCGCCAAGCAGCAACTGCTCGAATGCCCGGGTACCCTTGAGCGTCTGGATGCCGTTCGCGACCGGCTCGAGGACGAACTGGGGCGCTTGCGTGCTTTTTCAGATTCGCTCGAAGGCAATGGTTACTTCTTCGTCAGGGGCATGCGCTTCTCCCGCAACTGAAGACTCCTGCCACAGCCTTGTGGCCGGGCCCGGCGGGAGCTACGATGGGCCGCGTAGCGACGTCCCGAGGAGGTGCCCATGTCGTCCAGAGGTGGTTCCGGTGATCTGTTGGTCGGGTTCCTGATGGGAGCCGTTGGCGGCTTCCTGGCCGCCATGGCCTTTGCACCCCAGTCTGGCGGCCGGACTCGGGATCAGATCGCCGAGCAGATGGGCGATCTGCGTTCGCGGACCCAGGAAGTCCTGGACAAGGTCCGGGGCAACACCGAGGAGGTCCTTGATCAGGTCCGCGTCTCCCTCGAGGGCAAACTCTCGACGATCCAGGGTGCGCTCGAGGAGGCTTATGAGGCAGGTCGAAAGGCCGCGGCCTACAAGCGCGAGGAGCTGATCGAGGCCGAACCCGGCGCCCACCAGGGCTGACAGTCGCCGGTCCAGGTCGTAGCGGAACAAGGCGGGAGGGCGTTCCCGAACCCGGGAACGCCCTCTCTGGCTACCGGGAAAGTCGTCAGGCCTTCATCGGCACGTGGGCCATGAAGTCCTGGGCGAATCGGACAGCATACTTGTTCACCAGCTCCTCGACACGCTTGGGATCGTCCGAGCGCACGATGACACCTGCATGGTGCTTCTTCTTCTGGACCCAGACCACCTCGGGGTCGTTGTAGGGCGTCATGTCCGGATTCTCCTGGCGGGCCAGACAGACGATGGCACCCGCATAGCCGTTGCGGACCTTGGGCAGCGTGTAGTTCGTCTGAGTCTCGATCCTGGCCCACTCGAACCAGAGACAGACGTCCGTGGCATACCACGCGACGTCGGGGATCTTGGCCGCGCCGACTCGGGCTCCCGCTTCCAGGAAGTAGAACTTCCCGTCCTCTCGGCCCTTGATGTACTCGATGTGGGTCACACCCCGCACCAGGCCCAGACTGGCGACGACCTGCTTGTTGATCTCCACAAGGGCCTTGTAATCGGCGGACTTGCGATCGATGGTCCGGGTGGTGAACACGCCGCCGGACTTGTTCAGGTCCAGCATGGGCGTCCCGTACTTGGAGACGGAGGCGAACACGACTTCGCGCTCGGAGACCACCGAGTCGACGTGGTAGACATCGCCGGGAGTGTACTTCTCGAGCAGGTAATGCGACTGCTTGTCGCCAAGATCCATGATCTTCTTCCAGACCGCCTGATCGTCCTTCAGGACCTCGATACCCATCGAAGCCGCCTCTTGCCGCGGTTTGATGACCCACGGTGCAGGAACGCGCTGCATGTAGGCGAAGACTTCGTCATGGTTCAGGACGTGGACGAAGTCAGGCACCGGGATACCGTCTTCGCGCGTCTTCATGCGCATCGCGAGCTTGTCGCGGAAGTAGCGCATCGTCGTTTCGCCCATCCCGGGGACGCGCATGTGCTCGCGCAGCATGCAGGCAATCTCGACGTCGAAGTCGCCCATCGGCACGATGCGGTCGATCTTGCGGCGCTGGGAGATGTACGCGATGACATTGCGGACGACCTTCTCGTCGAAGATGTCCGGGACCGCGATGACTTCCTCAAGGACATCTCGTGGCCATTCGTCCTTGAGGCGCTTCTCGCCCGTCAGCACGATGACCTTGTGGCCGGCCTTGGCCGCTTCCTTCATGAACGGGCGGCCGGACACGACGCAAGCGATGCAGAGGATACGCTTGGGACCATCCTGCTCGGCGAGCAGGGCCTTCTGTGCGGCCTTGGCCTCACCCTTGGGCGCGGCTGCCTTGCGGGTGGCGACCTTGGCTGTCGCCTTGGGGGCCTCGGCCTTGGCCGCGGTGGGCTTGGCGGAGGCGGTGCGCTTGGCAGCAGGCTTTGCCGTCGTGGCCTTGGGGCTGGCCGGCGCTGCCGGGGCAGGCGCCTCGGTAACCGGGCTGGCAGGCACGGTGGCCGTCAGTTCGGCCGCCTTGGGGGCAACCTTCTTGGTGGTCGCCGGGGTTTTCTTCTTGTCCAAGGAATGGAATCTCCGTAAGCGATGGGGGCAATCAGGGCTGGCGGACGTCGAGCAGTTCGACGTCGAAGAGGAGGGTGGCACGCGGAGGAATCGGACCGGTGCCGCTCTCGCCATAGGCCATCCTGTGGGGAATGGTCAGCTTCCGCTTGCCGCCGACCTTCATGCCCTTGACGCCTTCATCCCAGCCCTTGATGACTTCACCCATGCCAAGGATGAACTCGAACGGCTGGCGGCGGTCGAGGGACGAGTCGAACTTGGCGCCGTTGGTGAGGCGGCCGGTGTAGTGCACCGAGACCCTCATCCCGGGCCGGGCTTCCTTGCCCTTGCCGACCACGAGGTCTTCGATGACGAGGCCGTCGGCCCGCTTGGCAGGGTGCGCGGCACGCTTGCCGCCAGAGGCGAGGGCGGGCGACACCTGCGTCGCAGCCAATGTCATGGCGGCGAGCATGATTCCGGACCAGCGGAGGATGGACACGACGGCGAACCTCGCATGGGGCCGTGGCCCCGTCAAATAGGGGAACGCCCCAGTATACACCCGGTGGCGCAGCGGCCCCGTCAGCCTAGGTCAGGCCGAAGAACGTACGGACCCGCCCGAGGAGGTCAGGGGCCGAGATTGGCGGTTCGAGGGGGCCTGTGTTGCCCCGGTTCATGGCGGGGTCGGCCACGGCAGCGCGCATGCGCTCCTCACGGCCAGTCAGGATGGACGCCATCTGCGCAGCCATCTCGGGTCGGGCCTCCAGAAGGGGGGCCAGATCCTCGCGGGCGACGGTCACCAATTTGCAGCCCTCGGTCGTGTAGGCCGTTGCCGATCGGGGTTCACCCGTAAGGAGGGCGCGCTCCCCGAAGACCTGGCCGGGGCCCAGGACGGCGAGCGGTTGGGTTCTGCCCGGCTTTCCGAGATGCATCTCGACATGGCCCGAGGCCACCACGTAGAGCCTGTCTCCCTCGTCACCTCGCGAGAAGATGGTCTCCTGCCTGTGGCAAGGCAGCAACTGGGCGTTCATGGCGAGGTCATGGAGTTCCTCGTCCGAAAGGCAAGCGAAGAGGTCGACGGCACCCAGGATGCCCGTCCGATCGGTGATGTCGGCTTGCCCTCGTGCAGACCCGTCGCGCATGTACACGTTGCGGATGGGCCACGGAATCTCGATCCCCAACTGCTGGAACCGGTACCAGATGCGTGACCGCAGTTCGGAGAGGATGGCGTTCGCCTCTCCGTATCCGGTTATCCAGACCCGCAACTCGTAGGTCATGGCGGAATCGGCGAAGTCGCGCAGGAAGACCTGCGGCCGCGGGTCCCTCGAGATGGCACGCATTTCCGTGGCACAGGAGAGAAGGGCCTTGCCGACATCCATCGGGGGGGCCTCATAGGCTACGCCGACGAGGACGCTGTGGGCGTGGGTCGGTGTCGGCATCAGGTAGTTGATGACCTTGGCCTTCGCGACGACGTTGTTGGGCAGGATGATGAACTCGTCCCGGGTCGTCCGCAACTTGGTGGCGCGCCACGTGATCTCGACAATTTCCCCCGTGTCGCCCTCTATGAGGACCCAGTCGCCGATCCGGAACGGAGGGTCCAGATTGATGGCCACGCCCGCGAAGAGGTTGCCGAGCGTATCCTGCAGGGCCAGGCCCACGACGAGCGACACGACGCCCGACAGGGTCAGGAACGGCGTCAGGTTGATCTTGTGGACGGTCGCGAGGAAGAACAGCCCGACCACGAGGTAGGTCATGCCGGTCCCGAGGTCATCGAGGATGCCGGGTACGGCGAGCTTGCGGTGGTGCCTGAGCCAGCCATCCACGATGGCGGTACGGCCGGCCTCCACGGCCAGCACGATACCGACCGGCAGGCCCAGCGAGGGCCAGAAGCCCAGTTGCGGGGGCCACCATGTCACGGGTAGGACCGTGCGAAGCCCTTCCAGCGTTAGCCATACGGCCAGCGCGGCCAGTGCGATCCGCAATCGCAGCTGGGCGCGCGAGGCAAGGGCCCCGTCCCGGGCGGCGAGCAGGCGATAGAGGGGCCCGAGCAGGGCCAGATCGACAAGCCATGCGCCCAGAATCGGGGCCACGAGGCGAAGGCCGGAGGTCACGAGGCCAGGAGTATCGGGAGCGTCGGGCATCGGGCCCCTCTTGTACCCGGCCTTGGCCGTGGCGTTGCGCTTCTGGCACCATGGCAACGGCCGGACTTCTGGCCGCCTGCAGCGAATCCCGGCCAAGGAACCCCATGCTGATGACCCACCGCGCCCTCGTGCCCGAGCACATCGCCTCGCTCGTGCCCTACCAGCCGGGCCGTCCCATTGCCGAGGTCCAGCGAGAATACGGCCTGACCGATGTCATCAAGCTGGCCAGCAACGAGAATCCGTGGGGCCCCTCCCCGAAAGCGCTCGAGGCTGCTCGCGCGGCGCTGGGACAGGTGCACCTCTATCCGGACGTCGCCAGCCGGGACCTGCGCGAGGCCCTGACACGCCGCTACAGGGTGGCCTTCGGGAACACCATCGTCGGCGCGGGGTCGGAAGGCATCATGGCCGGCATCGTGCGGACGTTCCTGCATGGCGACGAAGAGGTCCTGACCAGCGCGGGCACCTTCATCGGCATCATGGTCCTGGCCAAGGCTCAAGGCGTTCGCATCCGCACGGTACCCCTGCGGAACTGGGGCTATGACCTCGAAGCGATGGCCGATGCCATCGGCCCCAGAACCAAGATCATCTACCTGGCCAACCCCAATAACCCGACGGGCACGCTGTTCACGCGTGCGGAGTTCGAGCGGTTCTATGCGCGTGTACCGGCCCATGTCCTGATCATTCAGGATGAGGCCTACCATGAGTTCGTTCCGCCGTCAGAAACCTACCCGGACAGCCAACTCTACCGCTACGACAACGTGATTACGTTGCGCACCTTCTCCAAGGCCCACGGTCTGGCCGGCCTGCGCATCGGTTACGGTCTGGCTGCCGAGAGCCTGATCGAGCCCCTGCTCAAGGTCAAGCTGCCCTTCGAACCCGGGACGGTTGCCACGGCTGCAGCCCTTGCGGCGCTCGAGGATGCCGACCACCTGGACCTGACGGTCCGCAGCAACAGCGAGGGGTTGGCACGGCTGCTGCCCGGTCTCGTGGCAGCGGGGCTCGCGCCCGTGCCCAGCCATGCCAACTTCGTGATGGTGCCCCTGGGGACTCCCGAGCGAGCACAGGGGCTGGCCGACGCCTTGTTGCGCCGCGGCATCATCATCAGGCCGCTCGGCGCATTCGGCCTGCCTGAGTGCGTGCGCATCTCGGTCGGGACACCGACCGAGCTCGACCGCCTGCTTGCGGCGCTGCCCGTCGCCCTGGGGGAGCTGGCTTGAACGGCGCGGCACTGCGGGGTATCCTGCCTTGGGCCCGTGGTGGGCCCGGAAGGCCGGACTTGTCCCTGTTTGTCCCGGATGGCTATGCACCTGTGCTCGCCGAATTGTCGCCCGCATGGCTCGATTCGCGTGGTGTGCGGGGCCTCCTGCTCGATCTGGATGACACGCTTGTGCCTGCCCACGGTGAGGGTCTCGATCCGGCGGCGGCCGCGTGGGTTCGTGCCTGTCTCGGCCTTCGGGGGGTCGTGGTCGTCTCGAACAACAGGAACCGCGCTCGGGTGGCGCGTGTCGCGACGGAACTCGGAGTCCCGTACGTGCACCTGGCCTTGAAGCCCCTGCCGACGGGCCTGCGGGCGGGCGCCAACCTCCTCGGGCTGCCGGCCCGTGAAGTGGCCATCGTCGGGGATCAGATCTTCACGGATGTGCTGGGCGGTCGCCTGCTGGGCATGCATACCGTCCTCGTCGGTGCGCTCTCCGGAGCCCCGCGACACCCCGCCCGTCGTCTCGTCCGCGCGCTCGAGGCCCGGATCCTCGCAGGCGCCACCCTGCCCAATGTATCCGCCGGAGGAGTTTCCTGAGATGCCGCGCACCGCGCTTCCTTCCGCCCTCGCGTCCCATGTGGAGCGTCTCGGGGGCATCGACTACGTCGTGGTGCTGGGCAGTGGGCTCAAGGCCCTCGAGCAGCTCGAGGAGGCGGTCGATGTTCGCTACGCCGATATCGAGGGATGGTCAGGCGCCACCGTGGCCGGACATGCGGGCGTCCTGACGCTCGGGCGTCTCGCCGGTTCCGCTACGCGCGTGATGGTCGCGCGAGGGCGACACCACGTTTACGAGGGCCATGGCGTCGACGAGGCGACGCGGATTGCGCGCCTTGCTGCGGACCTGGAGGTGCGTGGTCTGGTCCTCACGAATGCGGCCGGCGGGCTGGTGGGGTCGTGGACACCCGGGGACCTCATGCTGCTGTCCGACCATATCAATCTGACGGGCCTGCCGGCCTGCAAGCCCAATGAAGTGCCGTGGCACCGGCAGGTCTATGACCCCGGCTTGAGGGTACGGTTCCTCGCCGCGGCGCTGCGTGCGGGCATTCCTCTTCGTGAGGGCGTTTACGTAGGCTTGCTCGGTCCCAGTTACGAGACGGAGGCCGAAATCCGGTTCCTCCAGGCGGTCGGCGGACAGGCGGTGGGCATGTCCACGGTCCTGGAGTCCGTGGCCGCGGCGGTTCGTGGTGTGCCTGTCGCCGGCGTCTCCTGCATCACCAACATCGCCGTTCGTCCTGAGGACCTCGCGGGTACCAGCCACCAGGAGGTCGTCGATGTCGCCGGTGCCGCGTCCCGGCGCCTGGATGGCCTGCTTCACCTCGTCATGGAGGACTGACGTGCCGGAGGCGCGTGCTTCGGCCGGTCAGGAACCGGAGACCCGGTCCGCTCGGCGACGCACGCGTGTGCGTCGCCAGCGCCGGCCTCTGCCCCGCGCCTGGAAGGTCGTCGCCTTCGTCCTTGTCGTCGGTCTGAGCGCTGGAGCCGGGGCGGCAGCCGGGGTGGCCCATGCCTTCCGCAACCTGCCCCCTGTCGAGGACCTCCAACGCTATGTGCCCTTCGAGACCACGGTGGTCCTCGATGCGTATGGGGGAGTCCTGGCCAAGGTCCACGGGGAGGAAAACAGGACTGTCGTGCCGCTGGGTGAGGTGCCCCCGCTTGTCCGGCAGGCTGTCATCGCGGCCGAGGACGTGCGCTTCTACAAGCACCCCGGGGTGGACCTTCGCGGCATCGCGCGAGCCCTCATCAAGGACCTGGCAGGGGGGCGGGCCGACGAAGGCGCCAGTACCCTCACGCAGCAGTTGGCCAAGAACCTTTTCCTGTCCTCGTCCCGAACCATCGCGCGCAAACTGGCGGATGCGTGGCTGGCCGTCAAGATCGAGCGGCGCTACAACAAGGACCAGATTCTCGAGCTGTATCTGAACCAGGTCTACTGGGGCCACAATGCCTATGGCATCGAGGCGGCCTCCCAGACCTACTTCGGGCGCAGCGTCTCGACGTTGGGGCTGGCCGAGGGGGCCTTGCTCGCCGGCCTGCTTTCCGAGCCTGAGCGGGCCAGTCCCTATCGTCGCCTCAAGCGTGCGCTGCAGCATCAGCGAACGGTCTTGCGCAAGATGGTGGCTGCCGGTTTTGTCACTCAGGCGCAGGCCACGGCTGCCGCGGCGCAGGCCCTGCCGATTCCCGCCGAGCCTCCGCGGAAGCGCGAGGCCCTGAAGGCTCCCTACTTCACCAGCTATCTTCTGGATGACCTCAAGGACCGCTTCGGGGCCGAGTACCTGGAGAAGGGGGGGCTTCGGGTTTCGACGACGCTGAATCCCGACTGGCAGGCCAAGGCCGAGTCGCTCGTTCATGAGGCACTCGAGAAGCACGGCAAGGCCAATCGCTTCAGTCAGGCTGCCCTGGTGGCCATGGAGCCCCGGACCGGGGCCATCCGGGCCATGGTCGGGGGCGCGGACTGGAGTCGCTCGCAGTTCAACCGGGTCGTTCAAGCCCATCGTCAGCCCGGGAGTTCCTTCAAGCCCGTGCTCTACCTGACGGCTTTTTCCCAGGGCATGTCGCCCGGTACGGTTTTCAGTGACGAGCCGCGGACCTGGACCGGTGGCGATGGCAAGCCGTGGACTCCGCTCAACTACGGGGGGGATCGCTACGGTGCCTTGCCCCTGCGGCGGGCGCTCGAACTCTCCAACAACGTCATTGCTGTCAAGCTCATCGACAGGGTCGGCGTCCGCAAGGTCGTCGAGACGGCCCGCAGGCTCGGCTTCCGATCCGATATCCAACCCAATATGTCCCTTGCACTCGGGACTTCCGAGGTTACGCCACTCGAGTTGGTGGCGGCCTTTGCCACCTTTGCCGCCGACGGGCAGTTCGTACCGCCGCAGTCATGGACCCGCCTGACGGATCGGGGTGGGACGGTCCTGCAACGGCGTGTGCCGCGTACGATCCAGGTGATGCCACCCGCACCGGTCCGCGTCCTCAACGATGTCCTGCAGGGGGTGCTTCTTCGCGGGACGGGCTACGCCGGGCGCATTGCCCGGCCGGCCGCAGGAAAGACGGGGACGACGTCCGATTATCGGGATGCCTGGTTCGTGGGCTACACCCCGGATCTGGCCACGCTGGTCTGGGTTGGCAACGACGACAATTCGACGATGTCGGGTGGTACGACCGGTGGCGAGGTTTGTGCGCCGCTTTGGGCAAGGTTCATGGAGCACGCACTCCGCTCAGCTTCTCCTTCCGCCTTCGTTCCCCCCGGGGGGCCCAGGCCTGCTTCGGGGTCTGCCACCGTTTCCGCCGAGGTCAGGGCGCAGCGCTTGCGCAAGGTCACAAGCACGGAAAGCGCGACCGGGGCCGCACCTGTCCGCACGGCTGCGACGCCACGCCCTGCCATGACGGCTCAGCCGGTACGTCGGCCGATGCCTCAGGTGCCCCTCAACTTGCCGGACCGTCCCGAGGCGGGCGCCATGGACGAGGAGAGTCGCTGAAGCCGGGCAGCCCTCGGGTGGTTTCAGGCGCCGCGGGTGCGTAGCCGGGCAATTTCGGCGGCCTGACGCCGGATGGTGTCCTCGAGAGATGAGACGCCTTCGACCAACTCGGCGACCTGGCCCTTGAGACGGTCGCGCTCGTCCTTGAGGCCGAGCACGGTATCCGAGAGCCTGTCGAGAGATGCGGAGGGTGCAGCCGCGAGTTCGATGATCTCCTCAGGCTCGTCATCCAGAGACGGGATATTGTCGAGCGTCAAGCTACGCCGGAGCGACCGAATGCTGCGCTCGCTCTCGCGAATGTTGCGCAACTGCTGGAAAAGCGCCACGATATCAGGATTTTCCCGATCGAGAATGCCGGCATCCTGCAGTTCGTGGATACGGTTCTTGTTTGCCATCAGCGTTCCTCGGAGAGCATTGCTGGAGGCCATTCTGTGCCTTGCGGCCCTTGCCAGGCAGTGAGGGGCGTCACCGACCTAGGGTCGTGACAGGGTCCCCGTCACATCCTCGAGGACGAGGTCGCCGACACGAGGCATCTGTCCGCTGGTGCGCTCCTCGATGTCACAGAGCGAGAACCATTCCTCGGCCCGCTGGACCCGTGCCAGGGCAATCGTATCCTGTCGGATGCCGACGACCCGGCGGATCAGGATGCCGCTGCCACGTGCCAGGCCTGCACGCGTACCGAGGTCGATGTAGACCTGGCCATCCCGCAGGTCCCGGACGCGACCCGTCAGAGGATGGTTGGTGCGCATGAAGCGACGAACGCGCTGGGCGACCTCGGTGACGTTGCTGGCCGTCGCCTCGAACAGCGGGCCGACCTCACCCAGGCTCAGATCAAGGACACGTGCGGAGAGGCCCGGACCACCCTCCGCCTGGGGCAAGCTGCGTCCGACCAGCAGGTACCGGCCCGGTGTCTTGCCACGGAGTTGGTCCCGGGCTTGCAGCGTCAAGGGCGGGTCGAGCTGGAGCTCTGTTCCCTTCAAGGAGAGCTTGATGCCATTGCCGGGTGCCAGATGGAAACGGCCGTCCCCGGCCAGTACCTTGGCGAGGACCGTCGACAGGCCGACGGGATCTGGGCTGAGCAGGACCGCAAGCCCCTGAGGATCAGGGCGGGGCTGGGGGGGAGGCGGGGTCTGGGCCGAACCCGGCGACGCGCCGAGAGCGGCCGGCAGGACGCAGGCCAGCAGGAGCGACCGGAGGCATAGGCTAGCCCGCATGGGGGGCGTCCTTGCCAAGGCGACGATCCTGCACCCGGGAAAGGCCTGCCAGGGTCACCTCGAAGCGCTCATCGCGACCCAGTGGCGTGTCCGTACGGGCGCGCCGCCGTGCGTTCGGATCCAGGACGGCCTCGAGCCTTGCAGGATCAAGCAAGGGGGCCTGAGCCACGATGCGGCCCCACGGGTCGAAGACCGCCGAACCACCCCAGAAGCAGGTGCCGTCCTCGAAACCGACCCGATTGGCAAAGACGAGGTGCACGCCGTGCATGCGGGCAATCGTCCGGTTCAGGTCTTCCCACGCGTGGGCTGCGGCCGGCCGATGTCCCTCCAGACCGCGCACCGGTGAAGCGGCCATCGAGACGAGGATGTCTGCCCCGTCGGCCACCAGCAGGCCTGCGGCAGAAGGGTGCCAGGCATCCTCGCAGATCAGCATGCCGACTCTGCCCAATCGGGTATCGAAGGCCCTGAAGGCGTGGCCTGCACCGAGGAAGCGCGCATCCTCGAAGAGACCGTAATTGGGCAGGTAAACCTTATCATGCCGATGCAGGACCCGACCCGCCGACAAGTACATGGCGCTCAGCCGAAGCTGGTCATCCGCCGTCCGGTGGACGGCGCCCACGATGATATCTGTCCGCATCGATCGCTCGAGCAGGGGAGCAAGGCGGGAGTCGCCTTCGGGCAGGGCCAAGTCCGGCGCGAGGTCCTTGACGAAGTACCCCGTCAGGGAGAGTTCGGGAAACACCACAAGGTCAGCGTCGCGACCTTCCTCCGTTTCGAGCACCTCGAGGTGGCGTCGGATATTCTCGGCCAGGTCACCCAGTGCGGGTGCCATCTGGGCCACGACGATGCGCGGCGCCTTCACCGTCAGCCCGCCTGGAGGTGCTGCCGTCCAGCTTGCACTGTGGCGAGCACCCTGCCGAGGCGGTCCTCCATGGTGCCGAGGACCTCGTCCGCGTAGCGATCCGCGCCATCCTGCTGGCTGGCGAGGTCCGAATCGGCGGCCGCACGCACGCGTGCAGCTTCATCCAGCGCTGCGCGGACGATCTCGTGCTCCTGCACCAGCGCCTGCGCCTGTCGCCGTGCCTCGGCCAGAATCCCGGCAGCCTGCTGCTCCGCCTCGTCAAGAATCTGCTGCTGTCGTCCCAGAAGGTCGCGAGCCTTCTCGAACTCGCCCGGGAGCGAGCCTTCGAGCTCCTCGAGGAGGTCGTAGAAGCGATCCTCGGAGACGATGCTCAGGCGGGCAAGCGGTATGCGCCACGCGTGGGTGAACACTTCCCCCAGGGCATGTACCAGCTCCAGGGCCTTGAGTGCGGGACGGCGGCTGTCGGCAGCCAACTCGGTCACAGTCAACGGGTAGTCTCCGTATCGGGCGGGGTGGGACGGAACCTGGCAGCCAGATGGCGTGCTACCGGGGCAGGAACGAACGAGGTGATGTCGCCGCCGAGAGAGGCGACTTCCTTGACGGTGGAAGACGCGAGGAAGAGATTCTCGGCACGGGTCATCAGGAATACGGTGTCGAGATTCGGGTTCAGGCGCCTGTTCATCAGCGCGATGCGCAACTCGGCATCGAAGTCGGAAACGGCGCGCAACCCCCGGATCAGGGTCCGCGCCCCGAGCGATGCCGCAAAGTCGGCCGTCAGGCCCTCGAAGCTGCAGACTTCGACTGTCGGCCTGTCCGCGAGCACTTCCCGGAGCAGGGTCACACGCTCGTCGACTGTCAGCAAACCCTTCTTGGTCGTGTTGTGAAGCACGGCGACGACGACGCGATCGAACAACTCGACCGCTCGATCGATGATGTCGATATGGCCAACCGTCACCGGGTCAAAGGACCCCGGGTAGACGGCCGTCCTCACCGCTGCGGCCGTCATCAGGCCTTTACCGCCATCTTCCGGAGCCGGACGCTGGCCGGCGTGACTTCGACGCGCTCATCCTCGGCAATGTACTCCATGGCCCGTTCGAGGTTCATGTCGACAGGGACGTGGAGGCGGACGAGTTCATCGCCGCCCGCCGCGCGCATGTTGGTCAGCTTCTTCATCTTGCAGACGTTGATGACGAGATCCTGGGGGCGGTTGTGCTCCCCGACGATCATGCCCGGATAGACCCGGGTGCCCGGCTTGATGAAGAACTCACCCCGATCCTCGAGGTTCCCCAGGGCATAGGCCGTGGCCTCGCCTTCCTCATGGGCGATAAGCACGCCATTGCGATCGGCGGCCAGGTCCCCGGCCCAGTCGCGCCAACCGGAGAAACCGTGGTTCATCGTGCCCTGACCCCGCGTCATGCGGATGAAGTCGGAGCGGAACCCCAGCAGACCGCGCGCCGGAACCTCGAAGGTCAGCATCGTCTGCTGGGCCTGCTCGAGGTTGCGAAGCTCGCCGCGCCGGCGTCCAAGAGCCTCGATGACGGCACCGGCATAGTCCTGCGGGACTTCGACGTGGACTTCTTCGAAGGGCTCCCGCAGGACGCCGTCGAGCGTCCGGGTGATGACGCGCGGCTTCGAGATCTGGAACTCGTAGCCCTCGCGCCGCATCGTCTCAACCAGGATGCCCAGGTGCAGCTCGCCCCGTCCCGAGACGAGGAAGGCATCCGTGCTGTCGGTATCCTGCACACGCAGGGCCACGTTGCTCTCGAGCTCGCGGTAAAGGCGCGCACGCAACTGCCGGCTGGTCACGAACTTGCCCTCGCGACCCGCGAAGGGGCTGTCGTTGACGGCGAAGGTCATCTGGAGGGTGGGCTCATCCACCGACAGGCGTGGCAGCGGGTCGGGCGTTTCCGGGTCGCACAGCGTGTCCCCGATGTTGGCCCCGGGGAAGCCGGCCACGGCCACGATGTCGCCTGCCATCGCGGTCTCCGCTTCGATGCGCTTGAGCCCCGAGAAAGTGAACAACTTGACGATGCGACCCTTCTGGATGCTGCCGTCCTCGACGACCAGGGCCATCGGTTGGCCGGACCTGAGCAGTCCGCGGTGAATACGACCGATGACGACTCGTCCCAGATACTCGTTGTAGTCCAGCGTCGTGACCTGGAGCTGGGGAGTCCCCTCGCTGTCGACGGGCGGCGGGGGGACGTGCGCGATGATGGCTTCGAAGACAGGCTGCATGTCTGTGCCCGCTACATCGGGGTCGAGCGTCGCGATGCCTTCTAGGCCACTGGCGAAAACGACCGGGAACTCGAGCTGGTCGATATCTGCCCCGAGATCGATGAACAGGTCGACCACCATGTCCACGACCTCGCGCGGACGAGCGCCCGGCCGGTCGATCTTGTTGATGACGACGATGGGCTTGAGTCCGCGCTCGAGGGCCTTGCGAAGGACGTAGCGGGTCTGCGGCATGGGCCCTTCGAAGGCATCGACGATCAGCAGGCAGCCGTCGACCATGCCGAGGACACGCTCGACTTCCCCCGAGAAATCCGCGTGCCCGGGGGTGTCCACGATGTTGATTCGGGTATCGCCCCAGGAAACGGCCGTGTTCTTAGCGAGGATGGTGATGCCCCGCTCCCGTTCGAGATCCATGGAGTCCATGACGCAAGTGGCAACAGCCTGATTCTCGCGGAAGACACCCGACTGGCGGAGGAGGGCATCGACCAGCGTGGTCTTGCCGTGGTCGACGTGGGCGATGATGGCCACATTGCGCAAATAAAGCATCATCTCCTCATGCTAGGGGGCCGGGGAGAGGGCGTCAAACGTGGCCGTGGCCGTATCCGCAGCCGAAGGGCGCCTGTGCTATGATTGAACCGTGACGTTTTGTGAATCTTCGCCCCGGCGTGGCGGGGATGCGTGGCCGATGGTGCTGGCCGCGTTCCTGCTGGCCGGTGCGTCGGCTCCGCTCCCCGGCGGCGCCCTGTCTCCCGCGCATCCGCCCGCACCCGGGTTCGCCGCCGGATGGGTGACGGCGCGTTTGATGCTGGACGGTGCCGGCGTCCTCATCCTGGCTGCGCCGGATGCCCCGGCCCTCGCGCGGCGCTTCGCGGAGATCCGGGCACGGCTGCGTGCGGGCGTTTCACGCGATGGCACGCTTCGCATGCCCGGGACGCTTGCCGCCGTGCCGGGCGAGGCCGGCATCCTCTACACCCTGGGGGGGGAGCCCCTGCTGACGCTGACGCCGTTGGACGCACGCCGAACGGGCATTTCCGGCCTCCGAGAGGCATCAAGTGCCGTCCAGGCCGCACTTGATGCCTTTCTCGCCAGGCTTCCCGTAGGCGAGGCATGGCAGGAGGCGCTCTGTGTCGTGGCCGACGACCGCGGTCGGCCCTGGGAGCCGGAGCTGTGCGCGACGGCCGTGCGCGAGGTGGGCGAGCTCGTGCCCATGGGCGTTCCGGGTATCCGCGCCTCGCTTCATGGTCACGTCCTGCGGCTGACGGGTGAGGTCGCCACCCTCGAGCAGAAGGTGGTGCTGGCGCGTGATGCCCGAAATCTGCCGGGTGTCCGGGACGTCGACAACATGCTGGTGGTTCGGGGAGGCGACGGAGAACCCGTCTTCCCACCCGAAGCATCCCTGTTGCCCGACGCCAGTGTCCGGCCTTCGGAGCCTGCCTCCGGGGGGCAACCGTGACGGCGCCGCTCGCGACCCCCTGGGCCAGGCGATACTTCCACGCCGTCACGGCTGTCGGCCTGACGGCGGGCCTCGCGCTCCTCGCCGTCCACGTCGTGCGGGGAGATGTGCTTCGCACACTGTCGGATCCCTTGCTCGCCCTGTTCCTTGTGCTGGGACTGCTGTCCGAGTCCTTCCAGATCCGATTGCCTCGTGGGGGGCGCACCTCCCCTTCCTTTGCCGTCTTCTTCTCTTGCCTGCTTGAGCATGGCCCTGCCCCGACCCTGCTGGTGGTCCTCGCGGGTGCACTCGGGGCCGCGCTCTTCCAGGCGAGGCCGCTCACGGCCGGCCTCTTCAATACGGCGCAATACGTCCTCGCCACGCTCGGCGCCCATGCCGTGCTGACGCTGGGCGGGCATGTCCCTGCCGCGTGGCAGGCCACGGCGCCGGCCGTATTCCTGGCCGGTGCCCTCGCCTTCGTTGGCCTGAACGTCGTGCTCGTGGACAGCTACTTCGCCATCGAGCGCCGGCAGGCCCTGTGGTCTCTCATCTGGCAGGACGATCGCTGGGAATTCCTGTTTACCTTGCTTCAGGCGCCCATCGCCATCATGGTCCCGTGGCTCCTTCACACCTACTCTTGGCAGGTCTCGACCCTGGTCCTGGTGCCGTTCCTGGCCTCGACCATCCTGTTCCTGCAGGTGGTGCGCAGCCGTCAGGTCCGTCGCGAGCTTGCCGACCGCAACGCGTCCCTGGCCGAGGCCGTCGAGGGCCTGGATCGCAGCAATCGGCAACTCGCCAGGACCAATGAGGACCTCGATTCGGCCAATCACCAACTGGCCAAGTCCATCTCCGACCTCGATGGCGCCAATCGCGAGCTCAGGGTACTTCATGGCGTCGCCGCGGCCATTTCGGGAAGCACGGACCTCTCGGATACGTTGAGGGAAATCGGCGCTGGCATCCGTCAGGTCTTTGACCCCGGTGCAGGCCTGCTGGTCCTCGAAGACCGCGAATCGGGAGATTTGGAGCCGGTCGACCTCGAGGGCCTCATGCCTGCCGAGGGAACCTTGCCCGAGGGATGGGGGCAGCGGGTCGCGCAGGCGGTCCAGGCGCGTGAGGACGCCCTGCTCATCGATGACCTGACGGCGCATCCCCTCGGGGAGGGATTGCCCGTCGGGCTGCACGCAAGCCTGCTTGCAGCGCCGATCCGGACGGACGAGGGCTTTGCCGGCCTGCTCTGCCTGCTGGATCCCGAGCCCGCAGCCTTCTCGGAGCGCGAAGGCGAGCTCCTCGTCACCCTTGCGGCGCATGCAACCTTTGCCATCCGCAAGGCACAGCTTGTCCAGACCACCCAGCTGCTGGCCATCACCGACGGCCTCACGGCTGTCTACAATCGGCGCTACCTGCAGCGCCAACTCGAATCCGAATTGCGTCGGGCCTCGCGACTGGGGCACGGCACCACCGTCATGCTGTTGGATGTCGACTTCTTCAAGGCCTTCAACGACGCCCATGGGCACCTCCTGGGCGATCAGGTGCTGCGTTCCCTGGCTCAGGTGTTGAGAGAGTCGGTGCGTGAGACGGATGTCGTCGCGCGTTATGGCGGCGAAGAATTTGCCGTCATCCTGCCGGAGACATCACTCGATGCCGCCATGGCCGTCGTGGCCCGATTCAGGGGCCGGCTTCGCCAGCATCCGTTCTGGGGCCGCAGCCAGACGCCGGTCCAGGTGACGGTGAGCGTCGGTCTCGCGCACCACGCGACCAGCCGTTCGACCGCCGACGAGATGCTGGACCGAGCCGATCAGGCGCTGTACGCAGCCAAGCACGGAGGGCGGGATCGGGTCTTCGGGTGGGATGCCGACAAGGAGCAGCCCGTTCAGATGGCGGCACCCGAGCCCGGCAGCGTGCCTCGCCAGCCCATCCGCCAGTCGGCGGTGCTGGACCGGGGACGCTGGGCCGCGTGGTTGGCCGAGGGCCAGGCGCCGGCCGTGCAGCGGCTTCGTCAGGCCCTTCGCCTCTGTGGGGCGCCGGTGACGGCCGAGGACGCCCCCGATGCGCTCGTCGATCAGGCCCGTGGCCTGCTCCTGCTCCGTCTCGAGGCCGGTGCCGGTGATGCCGGGGAGCCTGCGGAGGCCATCGTCTTCTATCAGGCACTACGGGCCGAGGCGCTCACGTGGCTGGCTGCCGGTATTTCCTTGACGCAGGCCGAAAACATCGCGTTGGCCTTGACGGGTTCGTTCCAGGACCACGTCCGTCACGGCCCCTTCTCGCCCCAGGACAAGCTCATCGTCCTGTCCGGACTCGAGTGGCTGTCCCGTCAGGCCACGCTGACCTTGTCGCTGGTCTGGCACGAGAGCTACCAGCAGACGCACCGGGACATGCTGCTGCTCGAGAAACTGGATCGGGTTCAGGGCAGCCTGGATGCCTGGCTTGAGCAGGGTCTGGCCGTCCTGCGCGAGGCCATGGGCGGTTTGCCGGCGCTCCTCTTCCTGCGTGATGGTGACGGCCTTGTCTTGCGTGCCCGATCCGGCGGAGAGGGCGTTCGGATCGTGCCGGAAGGCGCGTCGTGGCCAGCGCAGGTCGCAGCTGCCGACACTCCCCAGCTCGTCGAGGCGCCGTTCGGTGTCGCGGAAGAGTCGCAAGGCTACGGCATCGGCCAGGCCTGGGCCCTGCCCCTTCGGCACGAAGGCCAGTGGTTGGGCGTGGTGCTGGTGTCCGTGCGTGAGGGCAAGCGCCTCGTTGCCCGCGAACGTCGCCTGTTCCGGACGGTGGCCGGGCGCCTGACCTCGGCCCTCGGGCGCGTCGTCCTCGAGGAACGGCGTCAGGAAGCTTACATGGCTGCTATCGGGGAGCTGGTCGGGACCCTCGAGGCGATGGATGGGTTTGAGGCCGGCCACGCCCGCTATCTCGAGCACCTTACCGCCGAAATGGGACGCCGCTTGTCCCTTGATGCGCCTGACCTCGAGGCCTTGGGGCTTGCGGCGCGTTTCCACGACCTGGGCAAGGTTGCCGTGCCGGCGACCGTGCTGCACAAGCCGGGTACCCTGACACCCGAGGAGCGGGCCGTCGTGGAGGTTCACCCCGAGGTCGGCGCGCGCTTGCTGGCCCCTGTAAGCCGGTATCCCTCGGCCATCGCGGCCATCCGTCATCACCACGAACGTTTCGACGGCAGTGGCTACCCCGGCGGGCTGGCGGGAGAGGCCATCCCGATGCTCGCACGTATCCTGGCCGTGGCCGAGGCCTGGGACGGGATGACCACGCCCAAGGCGTGGCGGCCTGCGCTGCCGCCGCTCGAGGCGCTCGCAGAGATGCAGGGCTCAGGCCATTTCGATCCCGCCGTGCTGGGTGTCCTGGGCCAGATGCTGGCCTCCGGTGATTTGGCGCGCGATGGGCGCGAGACCCTGACGACCCGCGCTACCGTCTGCTAGGATGGGCGCGTGGAGGTGGCCTGCTTGCGCCGACTGACCGTATCTGCCCGAGGCCGCGTCCTCGGCCTCCTCGTGGCGTTGCTCGCGGGCTGCTTCCGTGGTGCGGACGCTGCGGGTCCGACGTCCGGCGGGGCTCCGACGTTGCGTGCCTACGTCTCGACGGGCAGCTCGAACGAGGTTGCCGTCATCGATACGGTTCTTCGCCGGCCGGTTTCGGATCCCATCTCGGTGCCGGGCTATCCGTCGCGTATGGTCGTGGCGCCCGCCGGGACGACGAACGAGAAGAACCGCGAGTTGCTCTTCGTCCTGTGCCGCGTCAGCGGGTCCGTCGCCATCATCAATCGGCGCAGCAACAACATCGAGGCGACCATCCAGGCTGGTGTCAATCCGACGGATCTTGCCATCACCAGCGACGGCGCGTTCGTCTATGTCGTCAGCCCCGAGGAGCGCAGGCTGCGTCGCATCAATGTCGGGACGCGGCAGGTGGATCGTTCCGTTTCCCTGCCTGAGGATTTCGAACCCGTCTCCGTTGCCGTGCGCAATTTCCGCCAGGCGCCCTTGGGCACGGACGGTGCCTTCAAGCATGCGGTGATGGTCCTGTCCCGCAAGCCGGCCCTGACGAATACGGTCAAGGTCGCCCGCTTGCTGGCCTACAACGTCGACAGTGGCAACATCCAGACGAGTGGCCAGCTTCTCGACGCTGCCGTAGGCCGGGATCCTCAGCAGCCCTCCCGTGTCGTCATCTGGGAGGATGCCGCGGGCACGTCGGCCTTCGCCTACTCCGTGGATGCGGGCAACGGCTCCTACATGTCGGTCCGCGACCTGTCCTCGTGGCAGCCGGGTGTCCTGAATGTCGTCAACGAGACCGTGGTGCTCCTGTCGGGCGTCACGGGTGGTGTCGGAGGCATCGCCGTGGATGCTCTGGGATGGCGGTACCTCGCTTATCCCGACTCGTTCGGCATCTATGCCATTGCCCCGGGTGCCTCGACCGGCAATTTCACGGCATTGTCCCCGAGCGGCAGCTTCCAGCCAACGAACCTGACGGTCAACGGGGACGGTTCCGAGTTGTGGGCCGTTTCCCCCGGCAAGAGCAAGGTCGTCGCCTGGAATCTGCTTCCCTCGGGTGGTTTGACGGACCAGGCCGGTTCCGTCCTGTACAGCCTGTTGTCCGGTGCCGCACCGGTTCCGGATGATGTGGTTCTGGCCCCCGGCCTCGGTCGCTGAGGCAAGTCGATGACGCGTCGCGTTGGCATGGTCAGCCTCGGCTGTTCCAAGAACACGGTGGATTCCGAGAACATGCTCGGTCTGTTGACCGAGGCTGGCTACGAGGTCGTCGGGGACGAGCGTGCCGCAGACGTCGTCATCGTCAATACGTGTTCCTTCGTGGGTGACGCGACGCAGGAATCCGTGCGCACCATCCTCGAGCTGGGCCAGGACGGTCGACGGGTGGTGGTGGCGGGCTGCCTCGCCCAACGGCATCAGGAAGAGTTGCTCGAGACCATGCCGGAGATTTCGGCCGTCATCGGCACGGGGGATTTCGGGGGCATCGTCGATGTCGTGCGTCGGGTGGACGAGGGCGAGCGATTCCAGGGCGTGACGCCCGTGCCGGATGCCCGCAATGTCCTGGTCGACCTGCCGCGCCGCCTGACAGGCCTCGGGCCATCGGCCTATCTCAAGATAGCCGAGGGCTGTGATCACGTTTGCACGTTCTGCATCATCCCGCAGTTCAGGGGGCGGTACGTGTCGCGCGAGAAGCCTTCCATCCTGGCAGAGGCTCGTCGTCTGGTGGACCAGGGAGTCCGCGAGATCGTGCTGATCGCCGAGGACACGACCCGATATGGCCAGAAGGAGACGGGCAAGTTCCGTCTGCCCCAACTGCTTGCGGATCTCGATGCCCTCGATGGCCTTGCCTGGATCCGTATCCTGTATGCCTATCCCAACTACATGACCAACGAGTTGCTCGAGGCCATCCGGGACCTGCCCAAGGTCCTGCCCTATCTGGATGTTCCGTTGCAGCACACGCATCCCGACATGCTCAAGGCGATGAAGCGGCCCCGGCACGAGCCCCCGGGGGAACTGGTCGCACGGATGCGCTCCATCGTGCCTGACATGGCCTTGCGTACCACCTTCATCACCGGCTTCCCCGGCGAAACCGAGGAGCATGCCGAACACGTGCTCGATTTCGTCCGGCAGGCCCGCCTCGATCATGTGGGTGCCTTCACTTATTCCCCCGAAAAGGGAACGCCCGGAGCGAAGATGAAGCCCGTCGTCCCGAAGCGGACGCGCGTGGCGCGTCAGCGGCGCATCATGGAGGTACAGCAGGCCATCTCGCTGGAGCACCATCAAGCGCTCGTCGGTCGTACGCTGGACGTGTTGATCGAGGGACTCGACGAGCGGCGTGGCCGCTGGATAGGACGGACCTATCGGGATGCCCCCGAGATCGATGGCCTTACCTTTGTCCGTGCCGAGCACGACCTCGAGATCGGCAGCATCGTTCCGGTGCGTGTGACCGAGGCTGCGCACTATGACTTCCATGGCGTCGCCCTCTGACGCCCCGCCGGGCAGGCCCGTCTCTCCCCTGACCGTGGCAACTTGGGTCACGTTGTTCCGGTTCGTGCTGGTTCCGCCGATAGTGGCGTCTATGGCGTGGGCACCCCATGACCTTTCGGATTGGCGCTCTTGGGTGCCGCTTGGCCTCTTCAGCCTGGCTGCGGCGTCGGACTGGATGGACGGACTGCTCGCGCGACGCATGGGGCAGACCTCGGCGATGGGGGCCTGGCTCGATCCTCTGGCCGACAAGGTCCTGGTTGCCGCTTGCCTCGTGGCTTTCGTCGAGGCGGGCACCTTGCCGGGCTGGAGTGTCAGCGTGGTGCTGGCGCGCGAGTTCGTGGCGACAGGTTTGCGGATCGTGCTGGCCGATATGGGCCAGGGTATCCGGCCCGCCGCCTGGTCAGGCAAGGCCAAGGCCATTGCGCAGATGTGTTCGATTTCCGCGCTTCTCGTTCCTTGGCCGCCGCTCGTCCCGTGGGCGATGGGCCTGTATGGCCTGGCCGTCTTCCTGACCGTCTGGTCCGGTGTGGCGATGATCTGGCAGACGCGTGCCATCTGGAGGAGTGCATGACACGTTCCCGCGATGCCATGGTCCACGAGTTGGATCATCCGCTCGTGCACACGGCCGTCGCCGAACTTCGGGCCCGAGGCACTTCGGTCCCCCGATTCCGTCAACGGGCTCGGGAACTGGCCAAGTTTCTCATCCTCGAGGCCACGCGCGACCTGCCCACGACCGACATCGAGGTGGAGACACCGCTGGCCATCGCGAAGGGCAAGACGATTGGCGACAGGCCCATCGTGATTGCACCCATCCTTCGTGCCGGCCTGGCGCTGGTCGAGCCAGCCATGGAGTTGCTGCCTGAGGCCGAAGTCCGGCACATCGGCCTGTATCGGGATGAGGAGCGCCTCGAGCCCGTGACCTACTACGCCAAGCTTCCCGAGCGTTTCCCGCCGGAGACGCTGGTCCTGGTCATCGATCCCATGCTGGCGACGGGTGGGTCTGCCTCGGCGACCATCGACCTCTTTCGCCAGCGGGGCGTCGCCCAACTCAAGTTCCTCTGTCTCATCGCCAGCCCCGAAGGAGTTTCGAGGTTGCGGTCCGATCATCCCTCCGTGCCCATCTACACGGTCTGCATCGACAGCCACCTCAATGAGCGTGGCTATATCGTCCCGGGCCTCGGCGACGCTGGGGACAGGACCTTCGGCACCCTGTCGTGAGCCTTGCCTTCGTCGCCATCGGTGATGAACTGCTGACGGGGCGCGTCCTCGATCGCCACTTGGTACAGGTGGGGCGTGATCTCGCGGTGCATGGCCTGCCGTTGCGTTCAGCGCGGGTGGTCTCCGACGACGTTTTGGCCATTCGGGCCGCGCTGGAGGCGGAGTCGGCCGCAGGCGTCAGGGGTGTCGTCCTGACTGGTGGCCTCGGGCCTACGCCCGATGACCTGACGCGCGAGGGTGTGGCGGCCTGGGCAGGGGTTCCGCTCGAGCTCCATCCCATAGCCCACGCGCAGGTGGTGCGTCAGGTGGCCTTGAGGCGGCGCGAGCTTGTGGAAGCCGACACGAGGCTTGCGACCCTGCCCAGGGGGGCTGCGGTGCTGCCGAACCCGGTAGGGACGGCCCCGGGGTTCCATCTGGTCGGTCCGACGGGACTCGAAATCTGGGCGCTTCCCGGTGTGCCTGCGGAGTTCAGGCGCATGTGGCTTGGTGAGGTCCTGCCATGCTTGCGCTCCGGTTCCGACCAGCACGTCGCGTTGCACGTCCTGCGCACCTCCGGCGCCGGTGAGCGGGAGGTCGCCGATCGCATCGCCGTGCTGTTCGATGATCCGGCATGTCGCCTCGGCACCTATGCCGGCGAGGGTGAGGTCGAGGTCCACATAGCCGTGGCGGCGGCAGAACCCCTGGTTGCGGAGGAGAGATTGGCCTCGCTCGTGGCCGGGGTCCGGCTGCGACTCGGGGACCTGGTGCATGGCGAGGGCGACGATGCGTTGGCGGACGCCGTGGCAAGGCGCCTTGGCCAGCGCGGCGAAACCCTGGCCACCGCCGAGAGTGTCACGGGTGGACTTCTCGCCAGCCTGTTGACGGATGTTCCCGGCAGTTCCGCCTGGTTCCTGGGTGGGGCAGTCGCCTACTCCGTGGGTCACAAGACGCGGCAACTGGGGTTGGACCCGGAACTGGTTGCGCGTGCGGGCCACGTCAGCCCCGAGGTCAGCCAGGCCATGGCACGGCAGGCCCGCGCGTTGCATGGTGCGACGTGGGGTCTGGCAACGACGGGATGGGCCGGGCCGGAGGGTGGCCGCCCGGGCGAGGAAGCAGGGTTGGTTCATCTGGCCCTCGAAGGTCCGGATGGATTTTGCGGCAGTTGGACCCATCGCTTCCCCGGTGTCGATCGAGCGGCTGTCAAGTTGCGGGCGGCACGGTCCGCCCTGCGCGCGCTCTGGCTGGCCATGGGGCCGCAGCCTTGAAGCGCTGGCGTCCACGTCCCGACGAACGGGCGCGAGTCGCGCGTGTCTGGCAGGCCTTGGCCGACGCCTACCCGGATGCGCGAACGGAGTTGGTCTTCGGCAATCCCTACGAACTGCTGTGTGCCGTGATTCTTTCGGCACAGTGCACGGATGTCCGTGTCAATCTGGTCACGCCCGGCCTGTTCCGAAGGTTTCCCGATGCCCACGCCCTCGCCTCGGCGGACGTCGCCGAGGTGGCCGACCTCATCCGCTCCTGCGGCCTCTGGCCCGCCAAGTCCAGGAACCTCGTGGCGATGGCGGGCATGCTCGTGGAACACCACCAGGGCGAGGTACCGGATTCCCGTGAGGCGCTGGAGGCCCTCCCGGGAGTGGGCAGGAAAACCGCCAATGTCGTCCTGGCGCAGGCCTTCGGTGTGCCCGCACTGGCCGTCGACACCCATGTCTTCCGGGTGGCCCGGCGCCTTGGCTTGTCGCGGGCCGGGGATGTGTTGGGCGTCGAGGAGGATCTGGAGCTTCGACTCCCGCGGGAATCCTGGGCCGAAGGGCACCATTGGCTGATCCTGCACGGGCGCAGGGTCTGTATGGCCCGAAAGCCGCGCTGTGCGTCGTGTTCGCTGGCAGCAGACTGTCCGGGGGCGGTTCCTTGAGGGTCCGGAAACGGGCGGTCCTGGCGGTGGCCCTCGTGCTTGCCGCGATGGCGCGACCTGCCGAGGCGAGACTCGGCAGGGACGTGGGGCTGTTGGACCGATATCTCAAGGCATTGCCCCTGGCCACGATGCATGACGTGCCGGGTATGGCACCTTCCCGAATGTGGGCGGGGCGCATCGCGGGCCTCGTGGTCGCGGTTCGGGCAAACCCCGCACGCGGAATCCTGCGCGAACAAGTCGTCGAGGTCGAGTGGCCGGAGCAGGTCGGGGACCAAGTGCCGATCGGCATCCTCGCCCGGTTGCTCGTCGAGGCCACGGGACTTCGTCACGGTGAGACGCTGAACCAGATGCTGCTCGGCATGCGGGATCGGATCCGCCACGGGGGCGTCCGGATGCCGACCCTTGATCTGCGGGGTGCGCGTATTGCGCTGGAGTTGCTCGAGGAGCCGCCTTCGAGCCTGCGCGATGGCCTCGCCACCCACGCGGGTACGCTCTATTGGCGGGCGTCAGCCACCAGCCTTGCCGGGGCAGTGCCAACCCGTCGGCCGTGAGGGAGACGTCATGCCTCTGGTAACCCGTACGCACCGAATCCCGCTCGAGGAGTTGGCCTACCAACTGTCCTGCTCGCCCGAGGTAGCCGCCATTCGTGATGCCTTCCACGCGGGCCGCATCGAGGATCAGGACGCTCAGGGCCAGTTGCTGGATTTCGTGCTGGGCGGGCGCTGCACCGTCCAGGCCTACGCTGGCGAGGAGGACCTCCGTTGGGCCCTCTCCGAGGCCGAATCGGGCAAACTGACGAGCCTGCTCTACCTGGGGACGCTTCGGGGAACCTGACACCTGCGGGTACGATAGGGGTGACGGAGCATACCGCCTGCTCGCACCCGCCTCCGCATGATGGTCTGGAATATCCGGAGGTTTCGACATGCGAGCGGGATGGTCTGGGCTGTGCTGGGCCGGCAAGGCTGCGGGGTGGCTCGTCCTTGCGGGCACGGTGCCGATGGTCGCGATGCCGGTCTTGGCCGAGCCCCTGCGTCCGGTCCCGGGCGCGACAGTCCGCGCGGGGGAGCGTCCGGCCACCCTCACGGTGCCCGATGCTGCTCCTGCTGCGGAACTGGCCGCCCCCCCCGCGTCCGGTTCCGCGCCTGATCTCTCGGGTGGTGCCAGCGTGACGGAGGCCGCCTCCGGGCGGTCGGCTGTCGGTCAGCAGGAATTGGCGTCGCCGGGCAAGGGGGCGCGGGCCGAAGGGGATGCTTCCGATCCCGAGGAGCGTGCCCTTGCGGCAGACCTCGCTGAGGAGCTCGATGCGTGGGTTCGTCGCATCGAACTGCGTCTGCAGGAGGCCGCAGCCCTGGGTGCTGCGGGGTTCGAGGGCAAGATGCCCCGCGTGGTTGGTCCGGCGGGTGCCGCGCTGCCCTTGGTCTTCTACCAGAAGTCCGGTTCTGGCTGGCGCTCGATCCCGGCTCAGGAGAGCGGGCTCGAGGTTGCCAGGCTGGAGGAGGCGCGTTCCGGTTCGTTGACCATGCCTGTCCCCGATGGCCTGTTGATTGCGGTGCCTGGTGCCCAGCAGGGAGTCGTGGCGACCGTCGTGCCCTGGATGGATCTGGCCAAGGCCATCGAGGCGACACCGGCCGGTGCGCGCTCGGTGCTTCTCGATCGCGAGGGCGAGGCGGTTGTCCATTCGGGCCTTCTGTCCCGTGACCAGGCTGCCGTCTTCCGTGGCCTGATGCCCTCTGGTCAGACCGAAGTCAAGGCGACGGGCAAGCAATTTCAGGTTGCACCCGTAGGGGTTCTGCCCCTTTATCTGGTCATCCAGGCCGATACCTTGCCCGAGGGGGCGGAACGCAGTCTGTCGCTTCCTGAGCCGGCCTTGGTCCAGGCCGCCCCGTCCCGCAATGTCCTCGCGATGGTCCGGGAACGTTGGATGGTGGCGGCTCCACTTGGTCTTGCGGTGGTCGTCGGTGGCTTTCTCCTGGCGCATGGCCGTCGCCAGCGTCGCAAGCAGCGCCGTCGGAAGCATGGCCGGACCCAGGTTCCGGACATGGGGGCCGTGGATTACCTGGATGCGTTGGCTCGTGACGAGGGGGATCCCCTCGAGGGCCTGGTTCCGGCTGCGTCTGCCGCCCGTGTACAGGATGACGAAGGCGCTGCCGTCGGTTCGCCTGAGGCGCAGGGGACGCCGGAGGCCGCAGGGCTGGATATGACGGAGGTCGATCTTCAGGACCTGGACTTGTCGGTGGCGCCACCGCCAAGGCCCGTTGCCGAGGAGCTCAAGGCGCGTGCGCGGGGGGAGCAGCCCCCGGTGCCACAGGGCGTTCGCCGTGGGGTCCGGCCTGAAGAGGTTCTTGTCACGCGGGGTGAATTGGACCGCGTACTCGAGCGCGGCCTGGATCGCCTCTTCCAGCGGATGCTGGGCAACGTGGAAGACCTGGAGCGCAAGACCCATGAGGCGACTGAGGCTCAGCGTTCCGGCTTCAAGGAACTGCTGGGACGTTTCCAGGACCTTCAGGAGGCGCGCGAGCGCGACTTGGCGGAGCAGCATGCCCGACTTGGGCGTTTCGATCAGGATCTTGCTGCCGTGGAACTGCGCTGGCGCGGTACGGACGCCAAATCGACCGAGGCCGAACTGCGCCTTCGCGAGCAGGCTGAGGCGATGGCGCGCCGCATGGCCAACCAGGAGGCCGGTGTCGAGGCCATGGGAACCCGGGTCGATGGCGTCGGGCAGGCGCTCAGGCAGGCTGCCGACCACAGTCGCGCCGAGTTCGAGATGCTGCGTGGCGAGCTTGCCGAGTTGCGGAAGGCCGTGGACGAGGCGCGGCGCCAACTACGGGCCGAGTTAGGGGATGAGGCCGCCCAGCGGCGTCAGCACGTCGACGATGCCCGTGAAGAAGATCGCGCCGGACGGCGGGAGATCGAGCGGATGGTCCAGCAGTTCGCCACCAGGCTCGAGGAGCTTTCGGTCCACGCGGCAGGCCGAATGGAGCAACTGGGCCGGGATCTGGATGGTGTCGGGCAGCAGATTCTGCAGGCCGAGATTCACCAGCGGGAATCCCTGCGCCAGGTGCATGATCGCCTGGTGCCCCAGGGACAGCTGGGGCAGATGCGTCAGGAAGTCACGGATCTCAGGGCACTGCTTGCCCAGCGGGACCGAGAGGTCGAGGAGTTGCGCGGCAGGATGGACCAGATGATCCGCGACCAGCGCGAGGATCGTCAGCAGTTGTTGCAGCAGGTCCAACGCGAACTGAGCCA
Source organism: Candidatus Sericytochromatia bacterium (assembly GCA_035286125.1). GTDB lineage: Bacteria > Cyanobacteriota > Sericytochromatia > S15B-MN24 > VGJW01 > VGJW01. The sequence goes on along the minus strand of JAYKIS010000003.1, from coordinate 59,738 downwards.
CGTCCACCAGGCCACGCCGATGCTGGAACAGCAACAGATTCAGTTCATCACCTTGCAGCAGGAGAACCAACGCCTCGCGCAGCGTGTGCAACAGGTGCTCCAGTTGATGCAGAGTCTCAACCAGACGGTCCATCAGGCCGAGTCGCGCACGATGCAGGAGATTGACTGGCTCAAGGGGCAGGCTCGTGGCCTGTCTGACACCAGGCCCGTCCAACAGGCGCCGACGCCCAGCATGCATGCCCAGCAGGTCCAGCCACCCCTGACTCCTCCGCCGCCCCCCGGCGAGGAGCGCCCGATTGACCTCTGGGGGCGCCTCATGGGGCGCGACCGTGAGTCAGCAGAGGATACGCTGCGCAAGCGGCGGCCGGGCTCCTGAAGCCTGACCGGGCCAACCGATGAGGGCGTGGCGCCAGTCCATCGTGCCCCCGATTGTCTTCGGGGTCCTGCTGATCCTGATCGTCATCCTGCTGGGCACGACTTGGAACCTCGCGCTTTTGCAGGACTCCGGCACCTGGCAACGGGTCTTCGAGCCGGGTTCGTGGGGCCGGACGCTGATGCTGGTGGCCGGAACCCTGCTCTTCCTCGCCGTTATTGCCGGGTTGGTCCTGTACGTCGTGTTTCTTGCCCAGCAGATCAGGGCCAACCAGCTGCAGCAGAACGTGATGGACGCCGTTACCCACGAGTTCCGCAGTCCCCTGACGTCTCTGCGCCTCGCGCTCGATACCTTGAGGCGCAAGGAGGTTCCTGCCGACGAGGCCCGGATGTTCCTGGGCATGATGGCCGACGACTGCGACCGCTTGCAGATTCTGGTCGAGCGCGTCCTCGAGGCCGGCAGGCTTGAAGCCGGCTCGCGGTCCTATCGACTCGAAGATGTGCCGATGCGCCAGTTGCTTGCCGACCTGACCGGCCGTCTGCGGCTGCGTTTGCGACTGGCGGATGCCTGCATCCGGTTGCCGGATCGCGAAGCCTGGGTCCGCGCCGATGCCGATGCGCTCGATCTGGTCTGTACGAACCTGCTTGAGAATGCGGTCAAGTACAGCCCCGATGATCGGATTGAGGTGGTCCTGACGCTGCGCGAGGGCAAGGTTCCAGGCCAGATTGCCCTCGTGATTGCGGATCAGGGTATCGGTTGGGCTCCGGGCAACGAGCGTCGGATTTTCCGTCGATTCGTCAGGTTGGGAGACGAGATGACGCGACGGCGCAAGGGAATAGGCCTTGGCCTCTATCTCGCACGCTCGATGGTGGTGGGCATGGGGGGAAACATCGAGGCCGCGAGTCCGGGTGTCGGACGCGGGGCCGTCTTCACGGTGAGCCTGCCAGGGAGGATGGATGGCGAGAATCCTGATCGTCGAGGATGAGGCGCACATCGCCCAGGGTTTGCGCTACAACCTTGTCACGGAGGGCCATGAGGTCTCCGTCGTCGTGGACGGCGAGGCTGCCGACCAGTTGATCCGGGGAGGGGACCATCCGGATCTGATCGTGCTGGACGTCATGCTTCCGGGCTTGAGCGGCATCGACCTGTGCCGGGGCTGGCGCGCATCGGGTGTCCGCACGCCTATCCTGATGCTGACGGCACGAGGCTTCGACCGAGAGAAGGTCCTTGGCTTGCATGTGGGTGCGGATGACTATGTCACCAAGCCCTTCAACCTCGAGGAGTTGCTGGCTCGGATTTCATCCTTGCTCAGACGTCAGGATTGGCATCGGGAAGCCCCTGCCGAGGCCGTTGGCAAGCTGCGCATCGGACAATGTGAGGTGGACTTCGCGCGTGGTGAGGTGTTGCGTGGGGATGAACAGGTCCGGTTGACCTCTCTGGAATTGCGCCTGCTGCGCCACCTTTTCGAGGCCAAGGGACGGATCGTGGGTCGCGATGCCTTGATGGAGGCGGTCTGGGGATTTCCTTCCGGAGGTGCCACCCGCACGATCGACAACTTCGTGATGCGCCTGCGCCGGCTGGTCGAGCCGGATCCCGCCCGTCCCGTGCATTTGCTGTCGATTCGCGGGCAGGGCTTGCGCCTGGAGGTGGATCCCGAGCGGCCGAGGGGACGCTAGGCGAGGGATGCGCGGGCCGTTGCCACACACGCAGCCACGCGTTCGGCACTGCGACAACCGAGGGTGTCGCCGGGTGTCAGGGTCTGGCCCAGGCTGACGACGGTCGCTCCCGCCTGCAGATAGGCTCCGGCATCACCTGGCTCGATGCCCCCGGATGCGAAGGCTCGCAGGTCGGGGAACGGCGCGCGAACGTCACGAAGGTACCCGGCCCCGCCAACGCGGTGGATGGGGAAAATCTTCACGAAGTCAGCCCCTTCCTCGATTGCCTCGTGGATCTCGTGGGGCGTGAGGGCCCCGAGGACGACGGGCAGGTCATGGTGGTGTGCCAAATCGGCCAGTCCCGCGGGCCGCGCCGGACTGACCAGGTACCGGGCGCCGGCGGCAATGGCTTCGAGGGCATCGGGTCTGTTGCGAATCGTGCCTGCACCTACCAGGGTCGCTCCCTGGAGTGCACGTTCCGCCAGATGGCGTAGTACCCGGCCCGGATCGGGAATCGTCCACGTCACCTCGATGGCCGGCCAACCGAGATCGAGCAGGCATTCGCCAAGCCATATGGCCTCGTCCGCCATGCCGGTCCGCAGCACCGCAACAAGCTTGCCCCCAGCCAGGCGAGCCGCAACTTCCCCACGCCGGTCCATGGGTCCATGATACCTTTGGTCCCTGGGAGGGCGCGATGCGTGAGCGTCTGAGGATCGTGCTGCATCAGCCCGGCGTGCCCGGGAATCTGGGGTCGATTGCCCGTGCAGTCGCGCATCTCGGCCTGGCAGACGTCGTGATCGTGGGCTCATCTGGCCTGAAGAATCAGCCCGAAGCCCGCATGATGGCCGTCCACGTGCCCGACGTCCTGGATGGCTTCCGGGAGACCGAAGATCTGGAGTCGGCCCTCGAGGGCTGCGATCTGGTGATCGGGACTTCGGCACGCCCCAAGACCGATGACCTGCCGCCGCTGGACCCTGAAGGGGCGGTGGCGCTTGCGGGGACCGTGCCCGGGCGTGTTGCCCTGCTGTTCGGGTCCGAAAAGTACGGCCTTTCCACCGAGATGCTTCGGCGTTGCGACCAGTGCGTCCGCCTGCCTTCGCGCAGGCCGGGCGAATCCTTCAACCTTGCACAGGCCGTGTTGTTGCTGGGGTGGGAGTTCTCGAGGATGCGGACAGGGGCGCCAGTGGTGCAGGTTCCTGATGGCCGCCTTCGCCATCGGTTTCGCATCGATGATCGCCTCGAGTCGGCCCTCGTGGCCCTGGGCGTCTTGCGGGACCACCACAGGTCCAAGAAGCTCATGACGGCCCGCCGGTTGCTGGCCCGCCTTGCCTTTTCGGACGAGGAGGCGGCCTTGCTGCGCCAGGTGGCGTCCAAGGTGGCCTTGAAGCTGGGGCTCAGGCCCGGGCGCGCGCGCGGCCCAGCTGTACCAGCCGGGCCAACAGGAGATGAAACCCCTCCCGGTCATCTGCCAGACCACGCTTGAGCGCGTGATCGTAAGCCACGATCGCCTCGAGGCCCTTGACCAGCGCCTCGAGGGACCAGTGGCGGAGGGCCTCGAGATCCTTCTGGACCTTGAATGGGTGAGCCTTGAGCTGGCGTGCAATCTTGTCGGGACCTAACCGCTGTCCAGCCAGGTCCTTGCAGCAGACGTAGTGGCGCCAGACCGACGCCATGGTCGCGAGGCACTCCAGCGGGTGCTTCTGGCGCGCGACCTCGTCGTAGGCGGCAAGGACACCGGGCAGGTCAAACGCCAGGAGGGCTTCGATGACCGGGAATACCTCGCTTTCTTCCGAATGACAAAGCAGATCGACCTCTTCGCAGGTGACCGGCCTGCCGTCTGCAAAGGCTGTCAGCTTGTCCAGTTCGTGGATCAGCGTTCCCTTGTCCTGGCCGATTCGTGCCACCACGGCCTCCGCGACGCCCGATTGAAGCTTCAGGCCCATGCGGCCTGCCCGACTTGCCAGCCACGCCACCGTCGCTCGGTCGTTATAGGGATTCGGACCCGGAAACACGTGCTCCACGGCCGTCTTGTTCGACAGGGCCGAGGCGAAGGCCTTGTACTGTCGAGTCGTCTTGTTGGGAGAGCCTGCGGCGAGCAGGACCAGGTGTCCTGCCTCGGGCCGTTGCTCGTTCAGCCACGAGACAAGCACGGCCTTGTCCCCCTCGTTCGGAGCATCCTTGCCCGATGCAGAGAACCAATGGCAGTTCCGGACGATCACGACCCGATCCCCGAAGAACGACGGAGTCCTGAGCGCCGCCTGGACCTCGACGACCCTTGCCCCGCCGCCCTCGAAGCTGGTCAGGTTCATGGGACGAAGCTCCGCGGGCAACCACACCTCGAGCTGGTCGCGCAACCATTCGGCCGCATCGTACTCATCGATGCTGTAGGGCCCATCCTTCTCGGCGCCACTCTTTTCGCCCCGAACCAGATGAATCACGCACCACCCCCGAAGCGTCGCTCCCGGGCCTGGAAGTCTTCGAGCGCGCGCGCGAGGGCCACGTCGTCAAAGTCTGGCCACAGGACGGGGGTAATGTGCAACTCGGCGTACGCCAACTGCCACAGCAGGAAGTTGGACAGGCGCGATTCACCGCTTGTGCGGATCAGCAAGTCGGGGTCCGGTTGTCCGGCCGTGTCGAGCGCTGAGGCCACGCGGCCTTCATCGATCGCCCCGGGTTCCAGTCGGCCTTCCGAGACCTCGGTCGCCAGATGGCGGACGGCACGCAGGATTTCCGCCCGGCTACCGTAGTTGAGCGCGATGTTGAGCGTGAGGCCTCCGTGCCTCGCGGTGCGGTCCTCGGCTTCCTCGACGAGGGTGCGGATGTCATGGGGCAGCGCGTCGCGTTCCCCCGGAAAGGTCATCCTGACGCCAGCCGCGTCGAGTTCGCGAATTTCGGACCGCAGCGTCTCCCGGAACAGGGCCCAGAGGAAGCCGACTTCCTCGCGGCTGCGGGACCAGTTCTCGGTCGAAAAGGCATAGACCGTGAGATAGGGAATGCCCAGGTTCCGGCACGCCTGGACGATCCGCTTGAGCGTCCGTCGTCCCGCCTCATGGCCAGCCGTGGCGGGCAACAATCGCTGCTTGGCCCAGCGTCGGTTGCCGTCCATGATGATGGCGACGTGGCCCGGCAGGCGCTCTCTGGAGAGCCGATCAAACACGCCACTCATGGGATGTCGGCCGTCACGGGCTGTCCTGGTGCCACTCGGCCCGGGCCCTGATCCGGGATGCGGGCCGGCGAGACGCCTGCACCCGGTTCGGGCCAGCAAGTCACGCGGTCGGGCAGGACTTCGCTGACGACACCCTCCGGTACCTCAAGCTGGACAGGCAGGCGATCGCCGGCCCTGAAGCGCTCCGGTACCGTCACGGAGGCTGTGGGGGGGGCGTCCCCGAGCGCATTCAGGAGGTCGGCAGGGCCCTGGAGCCGGACATCGACCCATGCGGGTTCCACGCGTGCGGACGGACTGGCCTCGCCCGACGTGCTGCGCAGCGTGACCTGCACGGTGATGCGACGCTGCTCGGCCTCGCCCTTGAACCGCTCCTGGCTGACGCCGACGAAGCCCCACATGGCGATCGCCATCAGGAAGGCCAGCAGCCGCAGGCCGCGGGTCCCGTCCTCCTGGCGTCCGAGGCGGATCATCGGCGACTCAGCAGGAGTCGGCCGAGCGGACTCGGCACGGGGGGGCGCGACAGCATCAGGGCACCTTCGAGGCGCCCCCGCAACTCGTCTTCAGTCAGGAAACGGTGCAACTGGCCCTGCTCGGCAAGGGACAACGCCCCGGTCTCCTCGGAGACCACGATGGCCAGGGCATCCGTCGTTTCCGTGAGGCCCAGCGCAGCCCGGTGGCGGGTGCCGATCGGACGTCGCGCCGAGCGCCGGATGGTCTCGGAAAGCGGCAGCAGGGCACCGGCGGCCACGATACGGTCGCCACGCAGCAGGACCGCGCCATCGTGCAGCGGGCTCCCGGGAAGGAACAGGCTGGTTAGCAATTCGGCCGATACCTTGGCGCCAATGGCGGTGCCTGTCTCGGCGAACTCCTTGAGTCCGGTCTGGCGTTCGAGGATGATCAGCGCACCGACCTTGCGGCTGGTAAGTACACGGGCTGTTGCCACAAGTTCGCCAATGAGATGCTGGACTTCTTCGTCGGGGCGTGCCGCCGCGAATCGCTCGGGACGGAATATCTCGCCCTGCCCCAGCATCGCGAGCGCCCGTCGCAACTCCGGCTGGAAGACCAGAGGGACCGCCACGATCAGCATCGTGGCCGTGCTCTGGACCAGCCACGTGATGGTGTGCAGTTGCAGGGCATTGGCGACAAGATAGGCCGTCAGCAGCAGCAACAGGCCGCGCAGCAACTGGACGGCGCGGGTGCCGCGGATCAGCAGAAACAGCCGATAGAACACCAGGGACACGATGGTGATGTCGAGCAGGTCCTGCCAGCGCAGGACCGAAAGCAGCCGCACCAGGGCGTCGAGAATGGCGGACGTGCTCATCGCAGGGACCACTCGGGCGAGGGGAATTCCGCAGCCAGCAGGTCGGCAGGATGCTCACGGCGGCTGGCCACCGCGCGACGGCCATCCTCGACCAGGACGAGCGCAGGTCGGGGCAGGCGGTTGTAGCGGGAGGCCATGGCGTAGTGGTAGGCTCCTGCGACCCAGCCGACGATGCGATCACCGGGGCGGGGGTCCCGAAGCATCACGGTACCCAACTCGTCGCCCTCCTCGCAGGTCCTGCCGACGAGCCGCCACGTCCGTCCGCCCTCCGATTGCCCGGGCAGCAGGCCTTCGTGGACGTAGCTCGCTTCGTACAAGGCGACCCGGGGGTTGTCCGCGAGGCCCCCATCGACAACGACGCAGCCATTGGCAGGCTTGACGGAGAGGACGGTGTAGACCGTGCACCCGGCCGTAGCGACCAGCCAGCGGCCCGGTTCCACGACCAGCTGGGGCCAGGGGGACGGAGCGTCGGGCCAACCTTCGGCGAAGCCTTCGGCCAACGCCGCAATCCAGGCTTCCGGCCCGGGCTCGGCATCGTCCGGGCCGTAGGGCACGGCCAGACCGCCTCCGAGGTCCAGCACGGCGGGCATCCAGCCCAAGCGGCGGTACAGGTCCGCGGCGATTCTCCCGGCCACGGCCCCGGTCGCCCTGAATGTTTCGGAGTCGTGGATCTGGGAACCCGTGTGGAACTGCAGGCCGACCAGCCGCAGATGGCCGGCACGGCGGATGTCCGAGATCGCGCGATCCAGCTCCTGGCCCTCGGGCAGGCCGAACTTGCTGCCTGCGACGCCTGTCGCGAGGGCAGGGTGGGTGTCTGCAGCAATACCCGGCAGGACGCGCACCAGCACATCGATCGTGACATCGGCGCGAGCGGCTGCCTCGGCCAGCGGGGCAATCTCGTCGCAAGCATCGACGTGGAAGCTCCGCAAGCCATGGGCAAGAGCCCGGACGTGATCGTCGGGTGTCCGTCCGTGGCCCTGCAGGACGATGCGAGCCCCCGCTACCCCAGCCGCCACGGCCGCCTCGACCTCGCCGATGGATACCGTCTCGAGGTCGGCTCCTCCGTCGGCCATCAGCCGGGCGATGGCCGGATGGCCATGCGCCTTGCTTGCGAAGAGAATCCGCGAACCGGAGGGCCAGTGGGCACTGCACGCCGCAACGAGGCGTTGGAGACGTGACCGGATTTCGCCGGTGTCGACCACCCAGACGGGGGTGCCGAGGTCCTCGGCCAGCTCGGCCAGAGGGTTTCCGCCTACTTGCCAGCCCGCTGCGCCAGACGTGGCCGAGGCTGGCCGGAACGTGGCGGGCATGGAGCGGGTCGGGGGGGCATCGACGGGCATGGAGGTCTGTTCCATTATAGCCGCTCAGGCTGCTTCGGGGCCTCCGTGCTAGCATGAGTTCATGGAGCGCTCGGAGCTTGTCCGCTGGCTCGAGGTATTGGCTCCGCCGACCCGGGCCGCGTCCTGGGACCGTATCGGCCTGCAGGTGGGGCGGGACACAGGTGCCATTACGGGTGTCTGTGTCAGCGTCAATCCTTCGCTGGCCGCCGTCCGTGCGGCGAGGGCCATGGGTGCGAACGTGCTCGTGACCCATCATCCGCTGATTTTCAAGCCCCTCGCCGAGGTCCGGACGGATCGCGAATCCGGGCGAATCCTCGCCGAAGCCCTCGCCGGGGATCTGATGCTCTACGCCGCACACACCAACCTGGATGTCACGGCTTGCAACAGGCGCCTTTCCGATCTGATGGGCTGGGAGCTGGACCAGATTCTCGTGCCCGAGGGGCGCGACGAGGACGGCCTGCCGTGGGGCCTGGGCCTCTGGGGGCACCTTGCGGCACCCCGTGCCCTCGATGCGTTGTGTCGCGAAGTGGGGCGCACCCTGCAGGCGCGCTCGCTGCGGCTGGTGCGCGGTCACGACCGTGAGGTGGCCACGGTGGCTGTCTGCTCGGGTTCGGGTGGGGACTTCTGGCCGCGCGTCGCCGCGCTTGGCCTCGACCTCTACATCACCGGCGAGATTCGTTACCACGATGCCCTGGATGCGGCTGCTCACGGGGTCTGTGTGCTCGAGGTCGGTCATCAGGCCTCTGAGGAGCCCGTCGTGGACGTGGTCGTCGGTTATCTTCGGGAGCGGTTGCCGCGGACCGTAGCCGTCCAGGGCTTTCGCGAGCCGGAACCATTCGAGGTGTTGTCTTGAACCTGCCCATCGTGGCCATCGTCGGTCGTCCCAATGTCGGCAAATCCACGCTGCTGAACCGCTTCGTCGGGTCACGCGAGGCCATCGTCCACGGTGAGGAGGGGGTGACCCGAGACCGCCTCTATGCCCGCGTCGAATGGTGTGGTCGCCAGTTCCTGGCCGTCGACACCGGAGGCATCGTCCCGGGTACCGATGACGATATGCTGGCGCAGGTCGCCGATCAGGCCCGCCTTGCCATTGCCGAGGCCGACCTCGTCCTGTTCGTCGTGGACGGCAAGGCAGGTCGTTTGCCCGCTGATGACGAGATTGCCCATCTGCTGCGCAAGTCCCGCAAGCCCGTCCTTGTGGTCGTCAACAAGTGCGACAGGTACGAGGACTTCGAACAGGTCCTCGACTTCCATGCCCTCGGGCTTGGGCAGCCCTGGCCCGTATCAGGGGTGCACGGAACGGGTACGGGCGACATGCTGGATGCGATGCTCGTCGGCTTGCCGGTGGTCGATGCCCACGAGGAAGACGACTCCATCCGCATTGCGGTCGTCGGACGTCCCAATGCGGGCAAGAGCTCACTCGTCAATCGCCTGATCGGCGAGGACCGGATGATCGTATCCCCCGTCTCCGGGACGACGCGAGACGCCATCGACACGGCCATCGAACACGAGGGGCGGCGATTCTGGTTGGTCGATACGGCGGGTATCCGACGGAAGTCCAAGGTCGACTATGGTGTGGAACAGTTCTCCGTCGTCCGCGCGCTCAAGGCCCTCGAGCGTGCCGATGTCGTGGTGCTTGTCATGGACGGCACGATGGGTGTCACGGATCAGGACAAGCGGCTGGCCGAGATGGCGGTCGAAGGCGGCAAGGGCCTGGTGCTCGTCATCAACAAATGGGATCTCGTACCCAAGGACCAGCACACCATGGAGCCCTTTCGCCGCGACGTGCTGGCGGCCCTTCCGCACGCGGACTTCGCGCCTGTCGTCTTCATCTCTGCCCTGACGGGCCAGCGCGCGTTGCAGGTGCTGGACACCGCCATCAAGGTCGCTGACGAGAACGGCCGTCGCATCACGACCGGAGTCCTGAACGAGGTCATGTCCGAGGCAACGGCCATGCAACCCGCTCCGACCCGACATGGCCGGCGCCTGAAGATCTACTACGCGCAGCAGGGGCCGACCCATCCACCGACCTTCATCCTGTTCTGCAACGAACCCGAACTTTCCGTGCCCTCCTACACGCGGTATCTGGAGCATCGGATGCGGGATGCTTTCGGCTTCGTCGGCGTGCCCATACGGTTCATCTACCGGCCGCGTCGGGAGCGCCGCGAACGTTGAACCCGGTCGGTTGGTGGCTTGTCCTGCCCTTGGCCTGGCTTCTCGGGACCGTTCCCTTCTCCTATCTGCTGCCGCGATGGTTCACGGGCCGGGACGTCCGCTCCCTGGGCAGTCGCAACGTCGGTGCCACCAATGCCGCACGGACCGCGGGCAAGCTCATCGGGGCGTGCTGCGTGTTGCTTGATGCCGGCAAGGGTGCACTGGCCATCCTGCTTGCCGAGTCCCTGGGGGCATCCTTGCCCGTCGCGGTCGCTGCGGCGCTGCTCGCCCTCGTGGGCCACGGTCATTCACCGTGGCTTCGGGGTGCCGGTGGCAAGGGCGTGTCGACGACGGCGGGTGCGCTACTCACCTTCTCGCCTGCTGGCGCAGCTGTCGTGCTGCTCATCTGGATTGCGCTTCTTGCCGCGACGCGCACCGTTTCCGTGGCCAGTATCGGGGCGGCGGCGGCGATGCCTCTGGCCTTGTGGCTCGGGAACCTCGGCGTGGGACCGTGGCCCGTTCCCTTGCCCGTCGTGGTCTTTGGCGGTCTCGCTGGTCCCTGGATCATCTTCCGGCACAGGGACAACATGAAGCGTTTGCGCCTGGGGCAGGAACCTCGCATCGGCACGGTGCAGCCATGAGGGAGCGTCCGCCGGTCCCGGCCTTCCGGGCCAAGCGCAGCCTGGGGCAGAATTTCCTGACGGATGCTTCGGTCCTCGACCGTATCATCGAGGCCGCAGGGGCGGGCGATGGGGATACGGTGCTCGAGGTCGGGCCGGGCAAGGGTGCCCTTACGGAGCGCCTGCTGGCGACAGGGGCACGCGTCGTCGCCGTGGAGCTCGACGAGCGGTTACGGACGGGCCTGCGGGTGCTCGAGGCCAATCATCCGAACCTCGAGGTGGTGTGGGCGGACGTCATGGACACGTCGTGGCCTGCACTCGGCTTGCCCGAAGGGTCGATGCTGGTTGCCAATATCCCCTACTACCTGACATCGCCGCTGATCCTGCGTGCCCTGGGTGCGGATGACGCCGGGGACACCGGCACGCCGTTCCGCCGACTGGTGCTGATGGTCCAGGAGGAGGTGGCCGATCGCCTGCTTGCCGAGCCGGGGTCGCGCCAGTGGGGTGCCTTGTCTGTCGCGGTCCGGCAACGTGCCGAGGTGCGCCTGGTCTGCAAGGTTCCGCGCAGGGCTTTCAAGCCGGTACCCGGCGTGGACTCCGCCGTTGTCTGCATCGATGTCCGTGCGCAGTGGGCGGTACCGCCCGCCAGCCCGTTACGTTTCCGGCGCGTGGTCAGGGCCATCTTTGCCCAGCGGCGCAAGACCCTGCGTAACGCACTCAAATCTGCCGGTTGGTCCTCCGAAGTCCTGGCCGAGGCGTGTGCGGGTCTGGATCCGCTCGTTCGCGGGGAGACGCTCGATTTGGCCGGCCTGGTGCGACTCGCCGATGCCTTGCCGGACTGATCCCGTGGGCAGCTGGCGGGTCCGTGCCAAGCTGAACCTGGGACTTTCGGTGGGCCCTCCGGGGACCGACGGTTATCATCCCGTCAACACCTTGCTGGTTGCCATCGATGCCTGCGATGTGTTGCACGTCGCGCGGCGTCCGGGGCCCACATCGTGGGAGGTCTCATGGGCGGAGGATGCCCCCGCCACGGATCTCGGGCCTGTCGAACAGAACCTGGCCCACAGGGCGTGGCGGCTGGCGGGATCTCCCGGAGGGTACGCGTTCCACCTCGTGAAGCAACTGCCGGCGGGGGGCGGCCTCGGAGCCGGCTCTGCCGATGCGGCGGCTGTCCTGAAGGTCCTCGTCCTGGGCGGGGCTATCTCTGATGAGCAGGCGGAGGCTCTTGCGCGCGGCCTGGGTTCGGATGTGGCATTCTTCCTGGGGACAGGGCCGGCATGGGCAACGGGCCGCGGGGAACTGCTGGAGCCCTTGCCGCAGGGACCGGAACTGTACGGCGTCCTGGCCTGCGGCCCGGAGCGGGTGCCCACGCGCGACGCCTACCGTTGGCTCGATGCGGTGCCAGCTCGGCTTCCGTGTGATCTCGCTCCCTTGAGGGACGCATGGCTGCGCAGAGACAGGCCGGGCATCCTGTCCGCCATGGCCAATGATTTCGAGATTCCGGTGCGGCGGGCCTTGCCGGCTTTGGCGACCACCCCGGATGCCTTGCTCGCGGCGGGCGCCGAGTCCGTCCTGCTTGCGGGAAGCGGGGCATGCTGGGTGGGCTGGGCCAGGGATGCCCAACACGCCAAGGGGGTCGCGCGGGCCTCGTCGGGCTTCTCCGGCTGGGTTTTTCCGTTCCGGACGGTGGCGGAGCCGCTTCAGCGGATCACGTGAGGCGACGCCGGGGCCTTGGGCGCCTCCTTGCGGCGCCCCAGTGCGGTGGGCAGGCTGGCCAGCGCGGCCCAGGCAACCAGCAGGCCGGGCAGCCCCGAAGCCTGGCCTGCAACCAGGGGCCAGGGGTCCACGTCACGCAGGGCCAGCCAGGCGGCACCGCAGGACCAACTGGCAGCCTGGCCCAGCAACAGGCCCATGAAGCGATGCCGGAACGTTCCTCCCCGTACGCTCAGGGCGATGACCATGGCCTGGACCACCAAGCCGAACTGGAAGCCGAAGGCCGGTCCCGTGACCATCGCGAGGCCGCGGGACGACTCTGCCCAGGGAGCCCCGAGGAGGCAGGCGGTCAGCCACAGGGCCAGAGCGACGCTTGCCTGCGCCGGGGGCAGGGTCAGGCCCGCAACCCACGGCCCGAGTCCTTGCAACGTCCACGGAGCGGTGCCGACGGTCCAACCCGCGGCCTCGAACAGGACTCTTCCCCCGAAGGGCAGGGTGCCGGCAGGTGCCAGGAAAGGGCACGGCACCTCGACGAACAGGCCGAGGACGGTCAGGGTGAGTCCGAGCAGGACAAGCAGCAATCGTGACACTCCTGCATGCTACGGTCTCTTGACCCTCCCTTGCCACCGGCCTAGACTGAACGGCCTTGTCCTTCCTTTCCCGGTGATGCTTCGTGAAAATAACGCCGCGCCAGGTGATGCTGCTTCTCGTGGTCCTGCTGACCATGGGGTCCATGTGGGTCGTCCAGGACGGCAAGCAGTTCCCGTTCCGCCTGGGTCTCGACATTCAGGGCGGCATGCATCTGGTCCTCGAGGCCAAGGACACCTCCACGGTCAAGGTCGACGACAAGGTCATGGCGTCGGTCATTCAGGTCATCCGCAATCGCGTCGACCAGTACGGCGTCACGGAGCCCTCGATCCAGCGCAAGGGCGATCGTCAGGTCGTCATCGACCTGCCCGGCCTGCGCAATCCTGAGGAAGCCCGGAACTATCTGGGCAAGACGGCGCAGCTGGTCTTCCAGGAGCCCGTCACCACCTCCCCGATGCGGAACGCTACGGCTTCGGCCTACGCCGATACTCCGCTCACAGGCAAGATGCTCGTCGACGCAAGCGCTCAACCTGACGGGGCGGGGACCGGCAAGGGCTGGCACGTTTCGCTGCGCTTCAATGCCGAGGGTGGCAAGCTCTTCGGGGACCTGACAAGCCGATTCGTGGGGCAGACCATCGCCATCAAGCTTGACGACAAGGTTGTCTCCGCCCCGCGGGTCAACGAACCCATTCTTCAGGGCGAGGCGATCATCACGGGGTCGTTCACAGCCCGGGAAGCCCAGTTGTTGGCCAGTCAGCTCAAGGCTGGTGCCTTGCCCGTGCCCCTGGTCGAGATCGAGAACCGGGTCGTCGGCGCCTCGCTGGGAACAGATGTCGTCCGCAGCGCCGTCCGGGCCGGCATCGCCGGTTTCGTGCTCGTCGTCCTGTTCATGCTCGCCTACTACCGCCTGCCGGGCCTGGTCGCCGACCTCGCGCTTGCCGTCTATGCGGTTCTGGTCCTGGCCATCTTCAAGCTGATTCCCATCACGCTCACGGTGCCGGGCATTGCCGGCTTCATCCTGTCCGTCGGCATGGCCGTCGATGCAAACGTGCTCATCTTCGAGCGAACCAAGGAAGAGTTGCGCGCCGGCCGCAGCCTCTACTCGGCGATTGAAATCGGCTTCCGCCGCGCTTTCACGGCGATCTTCGACTCGAACTCGACCACGCTGCTGACCTGCTTCATCCTGTACGCGCTGGGCACGGGCCTCGTCAGGGGCTTCGCGCTCACGTTGGCCGTCGGTGTCCTCTGCAGCCTGTTTACAGCCATCACCGTCACCCGCGCCTTGCTCCACCAGGTCCTCGAGTCTCCCTCGATGAAGTCCCCCACCCTCTTCGGAGTCCGTATCTGATGGCCGTCGAGAACACTGCACCCGCCGGAGCGCCGGAGCCTGCGCCCCTCATCGACGTGATGGGCCGCAAGACCCTGTGGTTCGGAATCTCGGCCGCCATGATGATCCCGGGCATCATCGCCATCGTGATGTGCTTCTCGCGGTTCGGTGCCCCGGTCAAGCTGGGGATCGACTTCGTGGGGGGCTCGCTCCTGCAGTTGCGTTTCGACAGGGTGGTCTCCGTCGAGCAACTTCGAGACGCACTCGGGACCATCAGTCTGGATGGCCACAAGGTCGAAGGCGAGATTCAGGAGGTGCTTGAGACGGCGCAACGGGATGCCTCGGGTAGCGTCGAAGGGTCGACGCTGATCCTGCGGACCCGGACGCTGACCGCTTCGGAGGTCGGCCAGCTCAAGTCCGAACTTGCCGGGAAGTCCGGTCTCGGTACCTTCGTGCCCGAGCGCATCGAGACGGTCGGGCCCAAGATTGGTGCCGAGTTGCTCCGCAACGCGATGCTGGCCCTTGCCGCGGGCATCCTGGTCATCCTGGGCTACATCGCCGTGCGCTACCAGTTCGACTTCGCGATGTGCGCCATCGCCGCGATGGTTCACGACGTCGTCGTGATGCTTGGCTCGTTCGCGATTCTCAGCCTGACACTCGGTGCCGAGGCGGACGGTCTCCTCGTGACGGCTTTGCTCACGGTGATGGGCTTCTCGGTCCACGACACCATCGTCATCTTCGACCGTTTCCGCGAGAACCTTGGTCTGGCGCGCAAGGGCGACACCTTCGGGGACGTGGCCAACCGCAGCGTCAACCAGACTTTCGCGCGTTCGGTCAATACCAGCCTGACCGTCGTCCTGACGTTGATTCCGTTGGTCCTCTTCGGCGGTTCGAGCATCTTCTTCTTCTGCCTCGCGATGCTCATCGGCATCGTTTCAGGCACCTACAGCAGCATCTTCAATGCGGCGCCCCTGCTGGTCCTCTGGCGGGATCGCGCGGCTGCGAAGCTGCCGCCTTCCGGTCAGGCCCCGTCGGCCCAGGCGACTGCCTGACGGAGTTGGGCCCCCTTTCCCGAAGGGGGCTGACGTGGTACGCTGAAGCTTCATCCCTTTTGTTCGACCGCCGCAGGCGGCGGGCCGTTGTCCGTGTGGAGACATTGTCGTGACCAAGGCTTACGAGTCGATGTACATCGTCCGTCCCCAGCTCGAGGATGAGCAGGTGGATGCGGCCATGAAGCAGGTCGAGGATCTGATCGCCAAGTTCGGCGGCTCGGTCGTCCGCCACGAGAAGAAGGGCAAGCGCCGTCTGGCCTATGAAGTGAACGATCAGCGCGAAGGGACCTACTGCCTCGTCAACTTCGAGGGTGCGCAGCTCCTCCTCGACGAGCTCCGTCGCATGTTCGCCATCTCGGATGACTTCCTCCGGGCCATGATCCTGACGCAGGAAGAGGCCGGCCCCATCCAGACCAAGGCTGCGGCCGCACCGGCCGAAGCCTAGGAGCAGGCGCGTGTCGGTCAACCAGATTGTGCTCGTGGGTACGGTCGATACCGACGCCCAGGGTGTGCCGCATCGTGGTACCACGCCCACAGGCTACGATCTGACCCGTTTCCGCATTCGTGTTTCCAAGCCGGCGCGGAACGAGCAGGATGCTCCACGTTTCGACATCTTCTCCGTCGAGGCCGTCGGGCGGCAGGCCGAGGTGGCGGCTCAGTTGAAGCCCGGGTCGGTCGTGGCCGTCGAGGGACGCATGAAGACGTTCCGGGACGAGCAGAACGCGACCCGGATCTTCATCGAGGCTGCTGTCGTTCAGGCGATCGGCGCTTCGCTGGATGCTGGTCTTCCTGCCTCGACGTCAGCCTATGATGCGGAACGCCCCGTCGCGCCCAAGGCGGTTTTGCCTGCGGCCGACGCAGACCCGTGGGGAGCCGGCGAGGCGGACTTCGACGGTCCGTACCCCTTCTGATGCCCTCCGCGGGCATGCCTGCAAACGGATTTGACGGATGACGACCGCTCAGGAAGCACTCGGGGCGATTGAGCGGGAAGCGCTTGATCGTCTGGGCACGGTGTCGACGACGGCTGGACTCGAGGCCTGGCTGACCGAGTTCCTCGGTCGTGAGCGCGGTCGGGTCACCCAGGCCCTCAAGATGATTCCGACCTTGCCGGCGGAAGAGCGCAAGCCCTATGGCGGGGCCGTCAATCGTCTCAAGGTGGCCCTTGAGGCTGCTCACGCGGAGAGGGAGCGTCTGCTCCGTGCGGCCGAGACGGCTGCGCGTATCGAATCCGAAGCGTTGGATCTCTCGATGCCTTCCATCGGTCGCCCGATGGGCCATGCGCACGTCCTGTCCCAGGTCCGTGACGAGTTGGTTGCCCTTTTCGGTAGCTTGGGCTATGGGCTTGCCGAGGGTCCGGAGGTCGAGGACGCCTGGCACAACTTTTCGGCGCTCAATACCCCGGATGATCACCCGGCCCGGGACCCCAAAGATACGTTCTACCTGCCGGACGGTCGCCTGCTCCGCACCCAGACCTCGTCTGTCCAGATTCGCCACATGGCAGCGGGAAGGCCTCCCATCCGGATCATTGCTCCGGGTCGGGTGTATCGTCGCGACGCCGTGACGCCGCGCCACTTCCCGATGTTTCACCAGCTCGAGGGCCTGCACGTGGATGAGGGCATCACCTTTGCCCACCTCAAGGGTGTGCTGCAGGCCTTTGCCGACGGTGTCTTCGGCCCCGGGACGCCCATGAGGTTGCGGCCCAGTTTCTTCCCCTTCACGGAACCTTCGGCAGAGATGGATGTTCGTTGCGTCTTCTGCGAGGGCGCGGGCTGCAGGGTCTGCTCCCATACGGGCTGGCTGGAGATACTTGGCTGCGGGATGGTGGATCCGGCAGTCCTCGGGGCCGTAGGCATCGATTCCGAGCGTTATTCGGGCTTCGCCTTCGGTCTTGGTGTGGAGCGCATTGCCATGCTGCGGCACCGGATTCCGGATATCCGCCTGCTGTGGGAGAACGATGCCCGTTTCTTGGCCCAGTTCTAGGAGAGTGCCGTGCGTCTGCCCCTGAATCTGCTGCGCGGCCGCCTTGGAGGGACCTGGAGCCTGAGCGAGGTCAGCGCGACGCTCGCGCGCTCCCCCCTTGAGCTCGAAGGTGTCGAGCGCTTCGCGCCGGGGATGGATCGGGTCATCACGGGACGTATCGTCGAGGCCGCAGCCCATCCGGATGCAGATCGACTTCGTGTTTGTGCGGTGGATGCCGGCGCTGCAGGTGCCTTGCAGATCGTCACGGCCGCGACCAATGTTCAGGCCGGAGATATCGTGCCTGTCGCGCTGGATGGGGCGGTCCTGCCGACGGGCAAGGCCATTGCCGCCTCGAAGATGCGGGGCGTGATGTCCCAGGGCATGTTCTGCTCGCTCGAGGAACTGGCGCTCGGGGATGGCGTCGAGGGCGTCTGGGTCCTGCCTTCGGAAACCGAGTTGGGGATGCCCATTGCCGAAGCGATGGACCTGGGGGAGGTCGTGCTTGAACTGGCCGTGCCAGCCCATCGCGGTGATCTCTTGTCGGCCCATGGTGTGGCACGTGAGTTGGCGGCGCTGGGTGTGGGCCAACTGGTGCCCATGCCGACCCCGGATGGTATGCCGCCAGGTGGACCCGTGGCACCTCATCTGACCATGGCGCCAGAGGGTGTCTGGCGCTATGCCGCCTGTGCCATCGAGGGAGTGCGCGTGACTCCTTCCTTGCCCAAGGTTGCGCGCATCCTCGAAGCGGCCGGCTTGCGCGCTGTGGATGCCATCGTCGATGTCACCAACATGATGTTGCTCGAGTTCGGTCAGCCGATGCATGCCTTTGATGCCCAGTGCCTGCAGGGAGGGCGCGTGGAAGTCCGCATGGGCAAGGCCGGCGAGACGCTTGCCCTTCTTGACGGTCGCGTGGTGCAACTGGATGGGGCCGACCTGGTGGTTGCGGATGCGGACAGGCCTGTCGCCCTTGCGGGCGTGATGGGCGGTCAGGCGACGGCCGTCCACGCGGGTACGACGGCCTTGCTGCTCGAGGCGGCCAGTTTCGATCCGGCTGCTGTTCGTGCGACGGCCCGGCGCCACCAGGTGAACTCGGAATCTGCCCAGCGTTTCTCGCGTGGTGTGGATGCAGCAGCTGTTCCCGCCCTGCTTGCCGAGGCCGTGCGGCGCATCGTGGACGTTGCCGGTGGCACTCCCGGTCAGGTGGCGGATCTGGTTCCGGATCCCGACGCCATCGTTGCTCCTGTCGTGTCATTCCGGCCAGCGCGAACCCGTGGATTGCTTGGCCATGATGTTCAGGATCAAGGCCAGCTCGCCGCTCTTGCGCGTATCGGTGCCAGGGTGGATGCCACCGGTGCGACCTGGCGGGTCACGCCCCCTGATTGGCGACGCCTCGACCTGCAGCGTGAGGTGGACCTCGTCGAGGAAGTCGCCTTCCAGTGTGGTCTCGATGCGGTGCCGGCTATTCTGCCCCCGATGGTCCGGGTCGCGGGCGCCGGCAAGCCGGATCTCGCGGCGACGTTGCGCGGCTGGGCCACCGCCGCCGGCCTGGATGAGGTGGTTCTGCCCTCTCTCGTTCCGGCCCATCGGGACGATTTCTTCGTGTCGTGGCCTGCCGTCGCCGTTGCCGAGGGCATGGGCGACTTCCAGGTCCTTCGACGTTCCCTCTGGCCCGGGTTGCTCGATATCGCGGCCCGCCGTCGGCGCGACGGGGCAGACCGGGCGGTGTTCTTCGAGATAGGTCAGGTCGCGTGGGTTGAGGAGGGGGTGATTCGCGAGGAGCAGCGTTTCGCAGCGCTGATCGCGGGTGCCCTCGAGACCGGGCCTTGGCTTCATGTGCCTCAGGCCCTGCAACCGGACGTCCGTTGGGGACAAGGACTGCTCGAGTCGCTCATGTCTTGCCTGGGTGTGGCCGGGACAGCCGGATGGCGGGCTACGACCCTACCCGGCCTTCAGCCCGGACGAACGGCCCAGGGTGGGCCCTCGGGAGCCTGCGTGGCAGCCGAGGTGCATCCCGAACTCCTTGAAAGGCTCGATTTGGCAGCCTGGGGGCGTGTGGTCCTGGTTGAGGCACGGCTGCCCGCGCTAGCCGCTGATACCGGCCCACGCCTTTTCCGGCCTTTCGATCGCCATCCGGTTGCACGTCGCGATCTCGCGGTCGTGGTGGCGGCGACGGTGACGGCGGCAGAGGTCGAGGAGATCATTCGCGATGCAGGCAGGCAGGCCGTACGCTCCGTGCGCTGCTTTGATCGCTATGCCGGCCCCGGGTTGCCCGACGGCTCGGTCAGCCTCGCGATGGCCCTGGATTTCGGGGCCGAGGATCGGACCTTGAAAGATGCCGAGGTTGAAGCCCTCGAGGCTGGCTTGCTGGCCGAACTCGAACGTCGACTCGGGGCGCGTCGGCGCAGCTGATCCGCAGCCTCAGGCGGCCGGCGTGAGAATCGTCGGGGCCCGGGTAACATAGCATGTCGTCCTGACCTTGTTCGGCCCGGTCAGAACGCGCTTCTCGAGGAACACGCATGGCAAGGCAAAGGTCCAAAGCCGCCACGAAGGGCAAGGGGAAGGGCAAGTCCGGCAAGGCCCCCTACGGTGGCCTGATGGGCTTCCTCGCACGCTTGTTGCCGGGGGGCAAGGGCAAGGCAAAGCCTGCCAAGGGCAAGAAGCGCAAGGGCGGTGATGCGGCGCCCGTGGCCGATGACGCCGGTTGGTCCGACGAGGAGACGTCGCTGGCCGCCGAGGCCGGTTGGGACTCCTCGGACAGCAATTGGGGCGGTGAGGCGAACTGGGGTGAGAGCGGTGATGCCTGGGCTTCCGCTGCCGAAGGCGATGGCGGGGCCGCTGCCACCGATTGGGCCGATGCCGGTCCGATGGGGCAGGATTGGCTGAGTGGTTCGGCGACTGCCGAGGATCCGGCTGCGTCGGATGTCCCTGCGGATGATGGCTGGGGAGCCTCGAGCAGTTGGGAACAGTCCCCCGGACCAGCGCCCCAGATGGCGGTACCTGCTCCGGCACCAGTCCCCCAGCAGACCGAGGATGCCGCTGCCTCGGACCCCAACAAGCTGTTTCCTGATGGCGTCGATGCCTCGCTGGACAGTCTCTTCGACAGCTTCGAACCACAGCCCGCAGCGCCCGTGGCGCCAGCTGCCCCGGTCCCGCAACCTGCAGCCGAGGCTGCCCACCCGGAAGCACCCGTCTCGTCGCCGGCAGCGGACCTGATGGGTGAGTTCATGGGCATGTTGCCCGGCGCCGCTGAGACCGCACCTGTTGCCGCGGATGCACCTGTCGTCGAGGGATGGCAAGATGCCGCACCGGCGACGGATGCCGGCTGGCAGGCCCCTCCCGAAACTGCTGAAGGGGGCTGGCAGGCTCCTGCCGAGGGCGCTGATGCCGGCTGGCAGCCCCCTGCCGACGGCGGATGGCAAGCCCCTGGCGAAGGTGCCGATGCCGGCTGGCAACCGCCTGCCGACGGCGGGTGGCAAGCGCCTGTCGAAGGTGCCGATGCCGGCTGGCAGCCCCCTGTCGAGGGCGCTGATGCCGGTTGGCAGCCTCCTGCCGACGGTGGCTGGCAGGCGCCAGTCGAGGGCGCTGATGCCGGTTGGCAGCCTCGTGCCGACGGGGGTTGGCAGGCTCCAGTCGAGGGTGCCGATGCCGGTTGGCAACCGCCTGTCGAGGGTGGTTGGCAGGCTCCTGCCGAGACTGCAGAGGTCGCCTGGCAACCGCCGGTCGAGGGTGGCGATGCTGGCTGGCAGGCGCCAGTCGCGCCGGAGGCCGCCTATCTGCCTCCGCTTGAAGCCGTTGTCCCCGAGGCACCCCTGATGCCGCCTGCGCCGCCGCCTGTCGCTCCGGAGCCGCCTACGGCCACGCCCGGCGTGCCTGCGCCTCCCGCCGGGATACCCGAGCCGCCGCGTCCTGACGGCTTGGTCTCCGTGGGCAAGATGCTCGTGGACCAGAACCAGCTCAAGAAGATCATCGACCGTGGCGAAGGAGGAGATGGCCGTACCCGGCTCATCACGTCGGCGCGTGGCGAGGAGCTGGACCAGATGCTCCAGCGCATCCAGGCGGTTCGCGGTGCGTCGGGTGCCTTGATTGTCGGCCGGGATGGCCTCGTTATCTCGGCCCAGCTCACCTCGGATCATGACCGTGAAATGCTGGGAGCGATTGCGTCCTCGATGTTCGCCAACCTGGAGGTCCAGGTCCGAAAGATGCAAGTCGGCAAGCTGGGCTGGGCCATGATGGATTGCAGCGAGGGCTCGCTGATGATCGTCGGGCTCGAGATCGGCGTTCTCGTCGTGCTTGCCGAAGGGGTGGCGGAACTGGACATCGGCGGGGTCTGGGAAGTCATCTCGACCCGCGACACTTGAGACAACGGGCTCCGGGCGGGTAAGTAACCCTTCAGGACCTTTTGCATGCGTTGTTGTTACGGAGGGTAGGACACCTTGGCCATCGTCAAGATGAAGCTCGGGGAGATCCTGCTCAATGCGAACGCGATCACCGAGGCCCAACTCGCCCAGGCCGTCGAGGTGCAGAAGGCCTCGAAGGAGTCCCTCGGGCTCATCCTGATCAAGCAGGGCTATGTCACCGAGGCGACGATCAAGGACGCGCTCGAGTTGCAGTACGGCTTGCGCTACATCAACCTGCGCAAGACCAAGGTTCCGCCCGAGGTCCTGAAACTCATCCCGGAGAACCTGATCCGGCAGCACATGATCGTGCCGGTGTCGCTGACGAACAATCGTCTGCAACTGGCGATGGTCGACCCCCAGAATCTGATCGCGCTGGATGACGTCAGGTTCATGCTCAAGGGCATATCCATCCAGCAGGTTGTCATCACCGAGGACGAGTTCTTCTGGTTCCTGGACCAGATGCGCGGCGAATCGCCCGAGCAAGTTGCCGCTCAGGGTTCCGGCGGGGCCGTGCCCGACCTCGCATCCGTTCTGGGCGACCTGGCCGGCGATGACGACATCGAGATGATCGAGCAGAAGGAGGACAACCTCAAGGTCACTGACCTCGAGCGGATGAGCGAGGAATCGCCCATCATCAAGCTTGCCAACTCTATCCTGACGGGCGCGCTGGGCGGCAAGAAGGTCTCGGACATCCACATAGAACCTTTCGAGAACGAGGTCCAGGTCCGATATCGCATCGACGGCCTGCTGCACAAGCAGTCCCTGATTCCCAAGAAGTTCCTGCCCGCCCTCGTGAGCCGTTTCAAGATCATGGCTTCGCTGGATATCTCGGAGAAGCGGTTGCCTCAGGATGGCCGCATCCGCGTGCGTTTCAAGAATCGGGATGTGGACTTCCGCGTGTCGACATTGCCGTCCAAGCATGGCGAGAAGGTCTGCATGCGTATCCTGGACAAGGGCAGCACGACTCTGGGGCTCGACAAGCTGTTCCTCTATCCCGAGGACCTCGAACTGGTGCGCGAGATGGCCAACCGCCCTTTCGGCATCATCTTCGTGACGGGACCTACGGGCTCAGGCAAGACGACCACGCTCTATTCGATCCTGAACGAGCGCAACACGCCGGACGTCAATATCTCCACGGCCGAAGACCCCATCGAATACGATGCCCCGGGCCTCATCCAGTGCCAGGCGCGTCCCGAGATCGGTTACACCTTTGCCCGCATCCTCAAGGCCTTCCTGAGGCAGGATCCGGACATCATGCTGATTGGCGAGACGCGCGACTACGAGGTTGCCAAGATCGCCATCGAGTCCGCCCTTACGGGGCACCTGGTGTTCACCTCGCTGCATACCAACGACGCGCCCGGAGCCATCATGAGGCTCTCCGAGATGGGGGTCGAGGGCTTCCTGGTGTCCGCCGCGACCATTGGCGTCGTCGCCCAGCGGCTCGTCCGTCGCCTCTGCTCGTCCTGCAAGGTTCCCTACACGCCCGAGGTTCGTGATCTCGACTTTGTCGGTTACCGCTATGATCCCGGTGCCCTGCCGACTTTCCACAAGGCCGTGGGTTGCCCCCAGTGCAACAAGGGCTATTCGGGGCGCCTGGGCGTCTACGAGATCATGAAGATGAACGACGAGCTTCGTGATCTGGTGGGTCGTGGCGCTTCGACGGCCCTGATTCGCTACGCGGCCAAGCAGAGCGGCATGGTGACGCTCAAGGACTATTCCTTGAAGCTGGTCCGGGATGGCCACACCTCGCTGGAGGAGGTCGTCCGCGTGACGTTCTCCGGCGAAGGCGAAGAGAAACTCTGTCCCGGGTGTCGTAATCCCGTCGGGGACGAGTTCATCAAGTGTCCCTTCTGTCAGGTGGATCTCAAGAAGATGTGCCCACAGTGCCACCAGCGGGTGGAAGAGGGCTGGAAGGGTTGTCCCAATTGCGGGACCCTGCTTGCCGCGTAGCTGACAATCGCTGAACCGACGCCACCCCTGGGAGGACCTCCGCCATGTACATGGAAGAACTGCTGCAGCTGACCTTCGACCGGGATGGATCGGACCTGCATATCTCTTCCGGCGTCCCCCCGATCATCCGCATCAACGGCAAGCTGGTGCGCACCGACTATGAGCCGTTGTCCCCTGAGGACACGCAGCGCCTGATCTTCTCGATTCTTTCGAACGACCAGCGCAAGACCCTCGAGCAGACCCTGGAGCTGGACTGCTCCTACGGTGTCGTGGGCCTGGGCCGGTTCCGCGTCAACGCGTTCCGGTCCAAGGGTGCCTTCGCCGCAGTCCTGCGTACCATCAAGTCTAAGGTCCCTCGCTTCGAGGACCTGGGCTTGCCCCCGCTTATCCGCGAGCTGACCCACAAGCCTCGCGGTGTCATCCTGGTCACGGGTCCGACGGGTTCCGGCAAGTCGACGACCCTCGCCGCTATGATCGACAACATCAATGCAACGCGGGCCGAGCACATCCTGACGATTGAGGACCCCATCGAGTTCGTCCATACGCCCAAGATGAGCCTCGTCAACCAGCGTGAGCTGGGTGCCGACACGCGAAGCTTCGACAACGCCCTGAGGGCGGCGCTGCGCGAGGATCCCGACGTCATCCTGGTCGGTGAGATGCGCGACCTGGAGACCATCCGCCTCGCCATGTCGGCTGCGGAGACCGGCCACCTCGTCTTCGGTACGCTGCACACCAGCTCGGCGATGCAGACGGTCGACCGTATCGTCGACGTCTTCCCGCCCCACCAGCAACAGCAGATTCGCGTGCAGATTTCCAACTCGCTGGTCGCCGTGCTTTCGCAGACCCTGGTGCCCAAGATGGGTGAGCCCGGAAAGGCCGGCAAGGGTCGATGCATGGCCCTCGAGATCATGATCAATACGCCCGCCATCGCCAATCTGATTCGCGAAGGCAAGACGGCCCAGATCTACTCGTCGATCCAGACGGGGCAGAAGCACGGCATGCAGACGCTCGAGA
The DNA here is from genome assembly GCA_035286125.1 of Candidatus Sericytochromatia bacterium. Classification (GTDB taxonomy): domain Bacteria; phylum Cyanobacteriota; class Sericytochromatia; order S15B-MN24; family VGJW01; genus VGJW01. Next base: position 35,109 of record JAYKIS010000003.1, on the reverse strand, counting down.
ACGCGCTGCGCGACCTCTACCTCAACAAGCAGATTGCCTATGAGGACGCCATTTCCAAGACGTCGCGCCCGGATGACCTGATCCGCATGATTGGTGCGGCACCGGCAGGGTCCATGGCCCAGTCGATGGCGCACTAGGAGCGTTACGATGCCCCAGTACAGCTGCAAGGTCCGGGACCACAGCGGCAAGTCCTTCATCAAGGTCATGCCGGGCAACTCTCCAGAAGAGGTCCGGGACAAGCTGCGCGAGATGGGCTACATCATCGTCACGCCGCTTCGGGTTGCCAAGGACGGGACGGGGGAAGAGGCGGCCGACCTCGGTCCCAGCTTGAGCGAGCGCTTGCGCAACTTCAGCTTCCTGAAGCCCAAGGTCAAGCTCGAGGACCTCTCGATCTTCACGCGGCAGTTGGCGACCATGATCAACTCCGGGGTGGCCTTGGTCCGTGCCCTGTCCATCATGGCCGAACAGACGTCCAATCCAAGCCTTTCCGAGGTGGCCAACGATATCCGAATGCGTGTCGAGGCAGGCACGGCCCTCTCGGATGCGATGGCCAAGCACCCTGAGGTCTTCGACAATCTCTTCGTTGGCATGGTTCGTGCCGGTGAAGCGGGTGGTGTGCTGGACGAGGTCCTCCAGCGCATCGCGAGCTTCAATGAGGCGTCCGCCAAGCTTCGCCGCCAGGTGAAGTCAGCCATGACCTATCCGATTGCCGTCGCCATCATGGCGGTGTCGATCTTCATCGGCATGCTGCTCTTCATCCTGCCGGTCTTCTCGAACATGTTCGCGCAGATGAATGCCAAGCTGCCGGCCTACACCCAGTTCATGATCGACCTGTCCGAGAATGCCCGAGGGCCGGCCGGTCTGAGCGTGGTCTGTACCATCGCCATCCTTGTCTTCCTCTACAAGCGGTTCGCCGCAACCGATCAGGGGCGGCACCTGATCGACAAGTACATGCTGCAGTTGCCCGTGATTGGCGCCCTCGTCCAGAAGGTGGCGGTTGCACGCTTCACCCGGACGCTCGGAACGTTGTTGCGCTCCGGTGTGCCCCTGTTGTCTGCACTCGAGATTGTCCGTGACTCGGCGGGCAATACCGTTATCTCCGGGGCCATGGAGGACATTCGCCAAGCCGTCCGTGAAGGTGAAGGTATCTCCAGACCCTTGGAGAAGGCCGATATCTTTCCGCCCATGGTCACGCAGATGGTCTCGGTTGGAGAGGAGACCGGGCAGATCGACTCCATGCTGGAGAAGGTCGCGGACTTCTTCGACAGCGAGGTCGAGGCCTCCATCAAGTCGCTGACGAGCCTGCTCGAGCCCATCATGATGGGCTCGATCGGCATTCTCGTCGGGTCCATCGTCGTGGCGATGTACCTGCCGGTCTTCTCCATCATCGGCCAGGTGGGCAAGTAGTCGCGATCCCGGGCTGGTCGCCCCGGCTCCCGGTGCTTACCATGGCGGGATGAGCGAGCCCCGTCGATATGCCGTCAAGGAGATTTACCCCACGCTTCAGGGTGAGGGTGCCCAGGCTGGCCAGATGGCTGTTTTCCTCAGGTTTGCGGGCTGCAACCTCTGGACGGGCAGGGAGTCGGATCGGCAGGTAGCCACGTGCGTCTTCTGCGACACCGACTTCGTAGGCACGAACGGCCAAGGCGGTGGCACCTACGATGAGCAGGCCCTGGTCCGTGCGGTCGAGGATGCCTGGACCGCTACAGGTGCTTCAGGGACCCGCCGTTGGGTCGTCTGCACGGGTGGTGAACCGACGTTGCAACTCGATTCCGGCCTCGTCAGCGCCCTGCAGCAGGCGGGATTCCGGGTCGCCATCGAGACCAACGGTACCCGGACCGTGCCGGAAGGACTCGACTGGGTCTGCGTCAGTCCCAAGGCTGATGCGCCGCTGGTTCAGACTTGTGGCAACGAACTCAAGCTGATCTATCCCCAGGCGGATGCTCCTCCGGACCGTTTCACGGGCCTGGCGTTCGATCACTTCTTCCTGCAGCCCATGGACGGCCCGGACCAGGCAGGTGCAACCGAAGCGGCGATCGCCTACTGCATGCTGCATCCGGAATGGCGCTTGTCCCTGCAGACCCACAAGCTTGTGGGGTTGCGCTGAAGCTGTCTCGGCTTGTCGGTTCCGGAGGCGACAGGGTCTGCGCACCCCGGTCCGGATGGGGACTGGCCGGCATCCGGACCGGGACCGCGGCGCAAGCGACGTCCTGGCGCCCTGGCGTCATCGGACCGGGGCAAGGCCTCCCGCAGGCAGGCTGCCTGAACCCGGCGTCTGGGGCAGTCCGGGTGCCTGCCCAGCCAGGCCAAGGTGGCGATCGAGTTCCGTGCGCGTCACGTTGCCGTCCTTGTCCTGGTCAAGCGTCTTGAAGGCTTCGAGAGCCATCTCGGACGATAGTCCGCCCCCCGGCCCCATCTGGTTGCGGTCCCTCATGCCCCTGAGGAGGTCGGTCTGTTCCTTCAGGAGCTGGCCGATGCCGTCCAGAGCCCGCTGCATCGACTGTTGCCGTTCGAGACCGAGCATGGCCGCCATCAGGCCGGCCTCCCCGAAGCCCTTGTCCTCCTCGACATCGAGTTCCCCGTGTCCACCGCGCATGAGCCTTTGGGCCAACATCATCTCGGCAATCATCTTGTTCTCCTTGGAAGACGGTCCCCCGACCGAAGGTCTTGTCAAGAGAACTTGCGGTCCATGCGCAACATTTCATCCCGCGTGATCAAAAGATCATCTATGGACAAGAACAGGCAAAAGGCCCCGCCTTCCGGAGGAAGACGGGGCCTTGAAGTGGCGCAGGGCGGAATCGAACCGCCGACACCCAGATTTTCAGTCTAGTGCTCTACCAACTGAGCTACCGCGCCGCAGGGTCACAGGATAGCATGGGTCATGGCCCTTGGTAAGGCCCTTTGGAGTACACCGTGTCCTACTACGTCACCACCGCCATCGACTACGTCAACGGACGGCCTCATCTCGGCCATGCCTACGAGAAGATTGCCGCCGACATGATTGCTCGCCACCAGCGTTTGCTGCTGGGTCCTGAGGACGTGTTCTACCTGACGGGCACGGATGAGCACGGGGCCAAGATCGAGAAGGTCGCCCGCGAGGCTGGGGTCTCCCCGGCCGCGTGGTGCGACGAGAAGGCCGCCCAATTCAAGGAAGCCTGGGAACTGCTCGGTATCGCTCCGGATCGGTTCATCCGCACCACGGATGCGGATCACGAGGCCATGGTCCAGCGCATCTTCTCGCGCTTGCTGCAACAGGGGGACATTGCCAAGGCCCGCTACGAGGGTTGGTATTGCCGCTCCTGCGAGGAGTTCAAGCTGGAACGGGACATGGCTGAGGATCGCCAATGTCCGGTACACGGCGCGCCCACGGATTGGCAGAGCGAGGAGAATTATGTCTTCCTCGTGTCCCGCTACAAGGATCGCGTCCGGGCCTGGTTGGAGAGTGACGCGCGGCCGCTGGAGCCCGATTGGCGCTGTCGCGAGACGCTGAACCTGCTCGAGGGGTTTCCCGATGTCTCCGTCTCGCGGCAGAGCCTGAAGTGGGGCGTGCCTGTCGCGGAAGACCCCGACCATGTCGTCTATGTCTGGATTGACGCGCTCTCCAACTACCTGTCAGGCATCGGCTACATGCGCGACGAGAACTTGTTCAAGCGCTGGTGGCCTGCGGACCTGCACCTTGTCGGCAAGGACATCACCAAGTTCCACGCCATCATCTGGCCCGCCCTGCTGCTGGCCCTCGACCTGCCCTTGCCCCGCAAGGTCTACGCCCACGGCTGGGTGTTGGTCGGCCAGGAAAAGATGTCCAAGTCGACAGGTGTCGTCGTTGATCCGGTCACCATGGCTCGGGAATACGGTCCTGATGCCCTGCGTTACTACCTGCTCCGCGAGATCGTCTTCGGCAAGGATGGGGAGTTCACTCAGGAGGCCTTCGAGAATCGCGTCAATGCGGACCTTGCCAACAATTTCGGCAACGCCTTGCACAGGATGCTGACGTTCGCCGAGCGTCATTTCGAGATGCGTGTCGCACGGCCAGAGGAACTGGCTGCCGAGGTCACGGCGCTGGCGGGGGCTGCCGCATCAGCGCGTGACGCCCATCGTGAGGCGATGGAGCGATTTGCCCTGCATGAAGCGCTTGGCGCGGTCTGGGGCTTGCTCGACGAGACCAACCTTTTCATCGACAGGATGGCCCCTTGGGCGTTGGCCAAGGCCGGCGACCTGGCACTCCTGCAACAAGTGCTCTGGGGCGTCTTCGAGAGCTTGCGTGTCGCGGCCATCATGGCCTCGCCGGCCATCCCCGGGCTGGCCCTTAAACTGTGGGAGCAGCTTGGGCCGGGTCAGGATCTGGCCTCGGCTCGATGGGAAGATACAGTGTTTGACGGTACGCCCGGTCGGACTTTTGCCTTGGTCCGCACGGGGCCCGTCTACCCGCGCATCGGGGTGGCGGCCGCAAAGGGAGCCAAGGCTTGAGCAGCGAGGATGCCGTCCTGGCGGACGGCGAAGCGCCCTGGATCGATAGTCATTGCCATCTCGACATGTTGCCGGATTGGGGCAGGGGGGAGGTGGGCGGTACCGCGCCTGATGGCGCCGCCCGTGCATCCGAGATTGACGACCTTGTCGCACGGGCCCGGGCCGCGGGCGTCGGTCGGATGATTGCCGCAAGCTGCCGGCCGGAAGAGGTGCCGGGCCTGCTGCACCTGCTCGACCGTGTTCCGGTTCTATGGTCGGCCTTCGGCCTGCATCCTCATGAGGCGCGGGATTGGGGCCCGGATGTCGAGGCCCTCCTGGTGCGCGCGCTTGCCCACCCCAAGGCTGTGGCCGTGGGCGAATGCGGCCTTGACTACCACTATGACCATAGTCCTCGCGATCTCCAGCAAGCGGCCTTCGCCGCGCAGTTGCGACTGGCCGCTCGGCTGGACAAGCCAGTCGTCATCCACACCCGCCTGGCCGAGGAGGATACACTCAGGATTCTCGATGAAGCAGGCGTCCCCCCCCGTGGCGGCGTGCTTCACTGCTTTACGGGCACGCTCGCCATGGCCCAGGCTGCTGTTGCTCGAGGCCTTCATATCTCGTTCAGCGGCATCGCGACCTTCCCCAAGGCTGCCGATCTGCGCGAAGTTGCGGCGTGGGTCCCCCTGGACCGCATCCTCGTCGAGACGGACGCGCCCTTCCTGGCGCCGCCGCCCTACCGCGGGAAGCGAAATGAACCGGCGTGGGTCGTGCGGGTGCTGGAGGTCCTGGCGGAGGTCCGTGGCATGCCCATGCGGGAGCTGGGCCTGGCGGCGGCGAGAAACACGGAGCGCCTGTACCGGCTCTCCTGAGGGTGCCAGCGTCGGGTTGCGAGTGGACAAGCGAGGCCGGGATGCCGTACCTTGACCTGCTGTCAGCTTGCTAACACCGAACGGAGCATGGACGTGAAGCACCTCGTCATCTACGCACATCCCAACCCCGCCAGTCTCTCGAATGCCATGAAGGATGTCCTGGTCGAAACCTACAAGGCGCAGGGCTCCGAGGTGGTCGTTCGTGACCTCTACGCCATGGATTTCGAGCCTGTCCTCAAGGGCAGCGACTTCGCTGCCATGAAGGCCGGCAGCCTGCCGGAGGACATCGCGGCGGAGCAGGCCCATCTCACATGGGCCGACGCCGTGACCGTCGTTGCGCCCGTGTGGTGGGCGGGCCTGCCGGCTGTCCTCAAGGGCTACATTGACCGGGTTCTTCTCCCCGGCTTTGCGTATCGCTACGGTCCCAATGGTGTCGAAGGTCTCTTGAGTGGCAAGAAGGTCCTGTTGGTCAGCAATCACGGCAATCCATCGGACTATTACGCATCGATCGGCATGCACGGCTCGATGACGCAGACTCAGGACGCCGGCATCTACGCCTTCTGCGGCATGGAAGTCGTTCAGCACCTGTACTTCGGCAGCGTGCCGTCGGTCGACGATGCCACCCGCAAGGGCTATCTGGACGACGTGCGCGCTGCCGCGACGAAGCACTTCGGCGCCGTCACCGCCTGATCCTGCCTGGTTGGCCGGGGGAAGCGCCGTGCTTCCCCCGGTCGGCATTTTGGGCAAGCTCGCGGGCTTCGAACACCCTGCTCAGTCCGAGCAGGCCAAGGGTCATGGTGATGCAAAGGCCAACGGGCAGGCCCAGATCCGGGTTCAGGTTTCCGAGATGCAACGCCTTGCGCAGCCCAGGGGTCATGGCAAAGATCAGCGCCGCGCTGCCCATTGCGGCGATGAGCACGACGAGGGGGACGTTGGGCCTCTTCTGATGCTTGCCCGTCTCCCGGGAGACCAGCAGAATCATCACAAGTGTCGCGCCGAGACATGAGAACCCTGCCGTCCGTGCCTGCTCCGCGCTCGCCGTAGCCCCCCAGGTCAACAGTGTGGCCGCAAGGCATCCGGACGCGCCCATCAACCCTCTGGCCAGCGCGAGATGGAGGGTACCGGCCTCCAGCAACGGTCTGTCCGAGAGATGGGGAGGACGACGCATGACTTCGGTCGAGGGGCGATCGGCCTCGATGACGAGGGTGCATGAGGGATCGATGATCAGCTCGAGCAGCACCAGATGGATGGGCTGCAGGATCAGGGGAAGCGAAGGCGCCACGGCCGGCAGCAGGGCGAGACCTGCAATCGGGATATGGGCTGAAACGATGAAAGCCGCAGCCCGGGAAAGCTTTTGGCGGACTTCCCTGCCCTCCGAGATGGCCTCGACAAGAGCTGGAAAATCGTCATCGAGCAGGATCAGGTCGGCCGTTTCCCGGGCCACGTCTGCCCCACGCCTGCCCATGGCGACGCCGACATCGGCAGCCAGCAGAGCGGGTGCATCGTTCACTCCGTCACCGGTCATCGTGACGCGTTCGCCACGGGCCTTGAGGAGCGTGACAAGGCGCAGCTTGTGTTCGGGGCGGACCCTGGCAAAGACCGAGGTGTCGGCAACTGCCCGAGGCCAGTCTTCAGGATCGAGGGCATCCAGTTCCGGTCCTTCGATGCTGGGCCTCGAGGCGTCGAGGCCCGCCTCCTCGGCGATGGCCCGCGCCGTGGCCACGTGATCACCGGTCAGCATGACCACGCGGATGCCGGCCTCCCGACATCGGGCGACGGCCTCCTTGACGCCGGGACGAATCGGATCGGCGAAGGCGAGCGTCCCTCCCCACATGTAGGTCTGCGGCCCGGATGCCATGGCTGTTCGGGACGGGCTGGCCCAGGCGACGCCCAGCACCCGCATCCCGCGCCCTGCCAGGGCCGCGATTGCCCGAAGGAACGCTTTGCGCTCGGCGTCCGAGAGGTGGCACAGGTCCAGGACCTGTTCGGGAGCACCCTTGATGGCCTGAAACACCGTCCTCCCGCTGGCGTCCAGCCAGGATTGGCCGAAACCCGTCCAGCCGGGTCCGGGCTTGAGGCTGGGGCCAGCCAGCCAGCCCTCGGGTACCTGCCAGACTCCCTGGCCTTGGGCCATCCACGCTTCGTGCAGGGCGCGGTCCATCGGGTCGTCCACCATGGCCGGACAGGCAAGTAATCCGAGTTCGAGTGGCGCATGCAGCCGGGACGTCCCACCCGATCCACCGGTAGCCGTGATCGCGTCGCTGAGGTCCGGGTGGACGAGTGTCATGCGATTCGATGTCAACGTTCCGGTCTTGTCGACACACAGTACCGAGGTTGCGCCGAGGGTCTGCAGGCTGGCGAGGTGCCGTGTCAGGACCCGACGATGGGTGAGGCGCCAGGCACTCATCGCGAGGAATACCGTGAGGACGACGGGAAGTTCCTTGGGAATCAGGGAGATGGCGAGCGCCATGCCGGCAAGGGCTCCATCCCGCCACGCCGAGGCAGAGCCACCCTCGTGCAGGGCGTGCGTGACCGTTGCCAGCAGACAAGCCACGAGCGCGATCAGGGAGAGTTGGTGCACCATCCTGCGCGTTGCCGCATCCTGAACCTCTCCGGTCTCCGTGATGCCGGACAGGCTGGCACCGAGGCGTCCGAGGCCACTTCGGACGCCCGTTCGTCGGACTTCGGCAAGGCCACGCCCCGTCCGGACAAGCGAGCCTGCCCAGAGTGTCGCGTCCTCGGTCCCTGCCGTACCATCATCCCCCGGCGGTCCTGCCAGGCACCTTTTGGCCACAGGCAGGGATTCCCCTGTCAGCAGACTCTCGTCGGTCTGGACATCGTCCCCCTCACGCAGGATGGCATCGGCAGGCAGCCGCTCACCTGCCGTGACGATCAGCCAGTCACCGACCACCAGATCCCTGGCCGGCAGGCGAAGCGGTTGGCCGTCACGGATGGCGACAGCCCACGGCGATGCCTGGGCCCTCAGGGCCTCGAGTGCGCGCCGGGTCCGCCATTGTTGGGCCAGCGTCAAGCCAATCACGAAGCAGACTCCCACGACCATCGACAGGGCGTCCTCGCGAGCCCCGAGCAGGGCGTAGAGGCCAGTCGTCCCCATGAGCAGCAACAACATGGGTTCGCCCGCCAAGGTCCGCACTGCGTGCCGCATGTGCCTGCCCGGGGGAGGGGGCAGGGCATTCGGTCCTTCCACCGAGAGGCGGCGTCCTGCTTCGTCCGAAGTCAATCCTGGGACGGACGGGGACCTGGATGGCTGCACACGAGCCATGGTCGGCGAACCAGCCGTCGGACGATTGTGCGCTTGTGAAATCTAGCGTTGGCCTGTCCGACCTTGCCGATGGAGCCTACAGCCAAGGAGGAGTGGTCCATGCGTATTCCGAGTCGCGGCGTTACGGCACCTCTTGTCGGGGGCTACAGCCAGCAGATTGCAGGCCGTGGCCAATCCATGCCCGCTCGTCCCGCCGCGGAGCCTGCCGTGCGTCCCCAGTCGCCTGATCCCTTCAGCCTGCGGGCCCTGCCGAAGCCTCTGGGAGACGAGGTCAACCGGAGCTCCGGCTTCAGCCGACGCGGCTAGCAAAGCCGAGAACGGGTCAGATTCCGGCCCCGAGCTCGAAGGTCTCGGCGACCTCGGGTTGGCGCACCGGCATCGTGATGCGTCCGGGGATACCGACGACGCGGGCCTTGGCCGGAACGTCGCGAAGGACGACGCTGCCGGCACCGATGCGGGCATCCTCACCAACGAGGATGTCCCCCAGGATAGCCGCGCCGGCACCGACGACGACCCGGTCCGAAAGGGTGGGGTGACGCTTGGCACGCTCGCTCGAGACGCCCCCGAGCGTCACCTGGTGGTAGATCAGGACGTCGTGACCAATCTCGGCCGTTTCGCCGATGACGACGGCCGCGCCGTGATCGATGAACAGGCGACGACCGATCCGGGCACCCGGATGGATCTCGATCAAGGTCAGGTTGCGGAACCACTGGGAGAGCAGCCGGGCGAGCAGGCGATGGCCACGGACCCAGAGCGCGTGCGCAACACGGTGGCCGGCGAGGGCATGCACCGCGGGGTAGCAGAGCCAGACTTCAAGCCGGGTGCGGGCAGCGGGATCCTCGCGCAGGATCCGGTCCACCACCTCGCTCAGGTCCTGCCAGGCCTCATTGAATGAAAGATCCTCGTTCATCAGGGAAAGGCTGCACGGGCCGTGGCGAGGGAAGGACTTGCGACCAGAGCTTCGGCCGCGGCACGCTCTTCAGCGAAAAGCAGGGTGGACAAGTAGCGTTCACCCAGGTCGGGCAGGATCACGACGACCAACCTGCCTGCCGTCTCGGGTCGCTGTGCGTAACGGATGGCGCAGGCCGCTGCAGCGCCGCAGCTGATGCCGACGTGCAGGCCTTCCTCGCGGGCAAGTCGACGCGCCATGACCATCGCGTCGTCCGCCGAGACTGTCATGACCTCTCCCCGTTCCCCTGCCCGCCAGGCGGCAACCAGGGACGGGTCGAGTGTTTCCGGTACGAAGCCGGTACCGATCCCCTGGATCCGATGGGGCGCGTGGCTGCCCCCGGACAGGATCGCGCTCTCGACCGGCTCGACACCGATGAAGCCAAGGTCGGTCTTCCGGCCGGCCAGGGCCTGCCACAGCCCGGACAGCGTCCCTCCCGTCCCGATGCCACCCACCAGGACATCCACCTTGCCGTCCGTATCCGCCCAGATTTCCTCAGCGGTGGTCTCCCGATGGACTTTCGGGTTGTCGGGATTCGCGAACTGCATGGGCATCCAGCGATCGGGTCCCTCCTGACAGATTTCCTCGGCGCGCCGGATGGCTTCTGGCATGCCGAGCGGTCCCGGCGTCAGCACAACCTCGGCGCCCAAGGACAGTAGCAGGGTCCGACGCTCCATCGATACCGTCTCCGGCATCGTCACGATCAGTCGGTAGCCTCTTGCCGCGGCCACGTAGGCCAGTGCAAGGCCCGTGTTGCCGCTTGTCGGCTCGACGATGGTCGTATGGCCCGGTCGTATCAGCCCGGACCGTTCGGCACCATCGATCATGGCCACGCCGATCCGGCACTTCACGGAGTGCATCGGGTTGTACTTCTCGAGCTTGGCGACCACTGTCGCGTGACAACCTTCCGTCACGCGGTTCAGGCGCACCAGTGGGGTGCGGCCGGCCAACTCGGTGACGTCATTGAAGATTCGCATGCCTGAAGACCTGATTGAAAAAACGTGCCCCGACCGGGCAACCGCCATGCTGTCCGGTCGGGGCCGTGCACGCTAGAGTCCGAACGGATTGAAGACCTTGTCCGTCGTGTTGGCCATGATGGCCTTCTCTTCGAGGTAGGCATCGAGGCTGCGGACCGAGAGTTCACGTCCGAGGCCGGACTGCTTCGTTCCGCCGAACGGCAGGCCCGAGAAGGCGGTGAAGGGCTGGTTGATGCCCACGCCGCCCGAACTGATGCCCTGAGCCATCCTAAGGCCTCGGGCCAGATCCCGGGTCCACACCGAGGCGAAAAGGCCATAGTCGGTGCCGTTGGCCAGCTTGAGGGCCTCGGCCTCCGAGGAGAAGGGGGTGATGGTGACGACGGGCCCGAAGACCTCCTGCTGGAAGACCTCGTGCTCTGCCGTGACGCCGGTCAGGACGGTCGGCATGTAGAAGTGACCTTTGGCAGGCGCCTCGGCACGCTTGCCTCCGAGGGCGACAGTGGCTCCGGCGGCAACCGCACGCTGGACGAAGCCGTCCACCTTGGCGAGGTGCCCTTCGGAGATCAGCGAGCCCACGTGGGTGGCCTCGTGGGTCGGATCGCCGACCACCAGTTTGCTTGCCTTGGCCACGAAGGCCTCGACGAAGCGGTCATGGATCGGCTGCTCGACCAGAATGCGGCTGCGGGCCTCGCAGGATTGCCCGGCGCTGTAGAAGATGGCATGGACCGAGGCTGCGGCGACAGCCTCGACATCGACGTCGGCGAAGACCACGCTGGGCGACTTGCCGCCCAGTTCAAGCGTCAGGCGCTTGAGCCTCCCTGCTGCAGCGGCCATGATGGCCCGGCCCGTGTCCGTGCCACCCGTAAAGGCAACCTTGTCGACGCCCGGATGGGTGACCAGCCAGTTGCCGACCGTCTCGCCGGGACCGTGGACGACGTTGAGCACGCCTGCCGGTAGACCGGCTTCCGCCAGGATTTCCGCGAGCTTCATGGCGGTCAGGGGCGTGAGCTCGGATGGCTTCAGAACGATGCAGCAGCCGGCGGCCAGCGCGGGAGCCAGCTTCCAGCTCGCCATCATGAACGGGTAGTTCCAGGGAATGATCTGGGCGCATACCCCGATGGGTTCCTTGACGGTCAGGGACAGGGTACCGGGCATGATGGCGGGGACGGTCTCACCGCTGATCTTGGTTGCGGCGCCGGCGAAGAATTCGAAGACCTCGGCACCCGAGAGGATCTCGCCCTTGCAGTGCGCGACGGGCTTGCCGTTGTTGCGGCTCTCGAGCTCGGCCAGCTCCCCTGCGCGCGCGCGGATGAGGTCGGCGGCCTTGTTGAGGATGCGGGTCCGCTTGCCCGCCGGCGTCGTCGCCCACCGCCCGAAGGCCTTGCGCGCCGCCGCGACGGCGCGGTCGACATCGTCCTTGCCCGCCACGCCAAGTTCGGCGATCAGTTCCTCGGTTGCGGAGCTGGCGACGGTCAGCGACTGGCCCGACGTTGCCGGCACAGCGGCACCATCGATCCACAGGGGGGTCTGGGGCAGGGTCAGGGTGGCCGACATGGCAGGACTCCTTGTCCATGAAGCCGACGGATACCAGCGCGCTGGACGACGTCGGCGAAGTAGGCTGGGCAACTGCCCAATTCTAGGCCATGACGCCGTTTCCCGGGGGCTCTGGCCGGTCAGGGGCTGCGCTTGTTACCGAACGCGCCACCGCAGGCCCACGAGGCCCGCATAGAAGTCGCTGTCGTTGAAGATCCTCCGCTCGGCCACGGTGGCCCCGCCGTTGACGAGACGCACGCGGAAAAAGGTGTCCAGCTTCCTCTGCAGCGGAATAAGAAGCGTCGCGGCCGTATCCAGCAGGCCCCCCTTCACCGGCAGCAAGCCGAGGGTGGAACTGGCATCAGCCTCCCAGACGAAGGACATGCCCTGCGGCAACGGCTTGCGCCAGCGGACCTTGAGGGCCGGCACCCAGCCAATGTCCTGCTCGTCGTCATACTTGAGGCCCTGAACGTCCGAAAACGAGACGATGGCGTTGCGGATCTGGTTCGTCAAACCGACTTCGAAGCCGTCTTCCCAGGTTCCCGCGACCCGATGCAGCCATGACAGGCGCCAGCCTTCGAACTTGTACCGGGCATCGACCACGGTGCCACGTGCAAAGGCCGTGTCCTGGAAGGTGATGTCCTTGGGCAGGACCACGCGCGTCGTCAGGTCGAGGGGGGCATATAGGAAAATCAGGCTTTCGGTGTCCCAGAACCGGGCCTCGGCGACCACGCGCTGGGACGGAAGCAGGTTCCTGTTTTGCATCAGGTCGCCCGCCGTGAAGAATGTGCCGTCGTTCGGTCCGTACTGGGCATCGTTACGGGCGATCAGCAAGGGACCTGTCTCGAGATCGAACCAGAAGCCGTCGAGGGGGCCCGGCCGCTTTCGGGGACCTTCGGCGCCGGTGGTGACCACGGTGGTCCGCACCTCTTCCACGGTTCCCGGGGCTGCCGAGGAGGTGGCGTCCCGGACCTCGACACGGACCTCGACCTCCCGGGATGTGCCCCCACGGGGCTCTTGCGGGAGCGGCGGCGTGGCGATGGCGGGAACGGCAGCGAGCAACAGGGCGGGGAGGGGCACGGCTACCTCGGTCTGGATTCAGGTCGTGGGCAAGGGGGCGGAAAGGACCCGGTCGCGCAGGAAGGGACTTGCGCCATCGCGATCCGAGAGCACGGCCTCCCCGGGCAGCGGCCAGGCCACGGCAAGTTCAGGATCATTCCAGCGGATGCTCCCTTCCGAGGGGCCGTCGAACTGCCTGGTGCACTTGTAGGACACGAGGGCCGTCTCGCTCAGGACCTGGAAGCCGTGGGCGAAGTCCTCGGGGATGAAAAGGGCCTCGCCACCCTCCTCCGTCAACTCTGCGGCGACCCACTGGCCGAAGGTCGCGCTGCCGGGGCGGATGTCCACGGCAACATCCCAGATGCGGCCGGAGACACATTGGACCAGCTTGCCCTGGGCGTGGGGCGCGACCTGGTAGTGCAGGCCCCGCACGGTACCCCTGCGCGAGAAGGACAGGTTGTCCTGCAGGAAGGTGTCCGGGATACCTGCCGCCGCAAAGTCCGAAGCCTTGAAGGTTTCCCTGAAGAAGCCCCGGGCGTCGGCGAACGTCCGCGGCCGGGCGAGGACCACGCCCGGCAGGCCGAGATTCTCGAAAGTGAAGGGCATGCGTCGACCTCGTGACAATCAGGCGGAGGAGGTGGGATTCGAACCCACGGATGGTTGCCCATCTCCGGTTTTCAAGACCGGCGCGATCGACCGCTCCGCCACTCCTCCAGACACGTCATGCTAGCACGCAGGCACCGTCACCACAGTCGGAATGCGAACAGGCCCGCGGCGAACATCAGGTAGAAGATTCCGCCGGCCAGCAGGACCACAGGCGTCAACTCCCCACGGACCCGAAGCTGGATGATCATCAGGCCGGACGCGAGGACCGTCAGGCCGGCCGCGAGCAGTGACGACGGGCTGAGCACCCACGGTGTCAAGGCCATGCCCACGGCCATCGGGATACAGGTCTGGAAAACCATGGCTCCTGTCAGGTTCCCGAGCGCAAGGGTGTCCTTTCGGGCCCCGATCCAGAGGACGCTGTTGAGCTTCTCGGGCAGCTCCGTCGCAATGGGCGTGATCAGCAGCGACAGGATGAGCGGATTCAGATGCACGATTTCGGCCAGGTGCTGCAGGCGCTCGACGAAGAAGTGGGCCGTCCCCACGATGCCCAGCAGGGCGACGATGACCTGCAGGGCCACGATGCCTCCGCGCGGCTCGTCCCGCTTGCCATCGAAGGTCAGGGGAAGGAGGTCACCCTCCATCTCGCCTTCGTCCGCAAGCGTGCGGGCGACATAGAGGCCGTAGGCGGCGAGGAAGGGCAGGGCTGCCAGCTGCTTGAGCGTCACGGGGCCCAGCTGGATGACCGGCAGGAAGGAAACGCCGATGGCCGCCACGAACGTCACGAGGAAGGTCGTGAGGTCACGGCCCATCACCTTGCTGTTGACCGCGATGACGGCCGTCCGCCTGCCCCTGCGCGTGTAGACGATGACGGCGACGCCGGTGACGAACATCGCCAAGGTTGCCAGCATGAAGGGTGCGCCCAAGATGGCCCCCTCGGCGACGGCTCCGCCCGCCTGATGACCTGCCAGCCAGCCGCCCACGAGCGCGATCAGGGGCACCACCGTCTCCGGCAAGGCCGTGCCGACGGCGGCCAGGACACTGCCGACCGCCCCCTCGTTCAGACCCAGCTTCTTTCCGGTCCATTCGATGGCATTCGTGAACAACTCGCAGAACCAGATGACGACGGCGATGAGCGCCACCAGGGCGACGATGTCGATGAACAGGGTCATGCCTCACGAACCTCCGGGGCAGGGGTTCCGGCGCCCATCTCGCTCAGGAAACGGGACGGTATGGCATCCCTTCGGTGACCGAAGCGGATGCGTTGGTTGCTGTGGCTGAGCATGAGTCGGGACTTGGCGCGGGTGACGGCGACGTAGCAGAGGCGGCGCTCCTCGGCGATGCCCCCCTCCTCGATGGCGACCTGGTAGGGCAGGGTTTCCTCTTCGAGGCCCATCAGGAAGACCGTGTCCCATTCGAGGCCCTTGGACGCGTGGATCGTCACCAGTTGGACGGCTTTCTGGCGACCCTTGGGCTTGCGGGGCTTCAGGCTGTCATCGACCCGACGCAGCAGTTCGCCAGCGGACTTGCAGGCCCAGCGCTGGGCCATCGCGTGGAACGTGGACAGCACGTCCAGCTTCTGCCGTGCCTCTTCCTTGCGGCTGTTCTCCAGTTGGCCCCGCAGGCGAGTATCCTCGAGAATCTTCAGGATCAGCTTGTCGACGGGCTCCTTGAAGCGACGCCAACTATCGATCATGGCGACGGTCTGGAGGACAACCTGCTGCTGGGCCAGCGTCGGGAGCGGGCACGACCGTGCATCCCGGCAGATGTCCAGCAAGGCGGTCTTGCGCATGCGTGCGGTGCCGGTCAGGGCCGAGATGGTCTCGGCCGTCGCCCCGCGACGCTTGAGCAGGGCCTCGAGGCCCAGATCGGCCATGCCGCTCGAGGGCGGGACCAGGCGCAGGTAGCCGAGCAGCTCCTGCAAGCCGGGATGCTCCAGGAAACTCCCGCTGCGTTTGGCCGAGTAGGGGATCCTGGCTTGGTCCAGTTGCTCGATCAGGAGACCTGCCTGCGCATGGGTGCGGTAGAGGACGGCGATCTCGTCCAGCGGATGACCACGGCTTGCGAGGGCCTGAATGCGGCTCACGACCCACTCTGCTTCCTGGAAGGAATCTCCGCAGATGCACTGCTCCCAGGGTTCCCCGGGGGGCTTGACCGCCCGGATTGTCTTCTCGATCTGCTTGCTGTTGTGACGAATCAGACGGTTGGCCAAGTCAAGGATCTGGGGTGTCGAGCGGTAGTTCTGCTCCATCATGATGCGCGTCGTGCCGGGGAAGTCCCGCTCGAAGCCAAGCAGGTTGTCCAACTCAGCCGCGCGGAACCCGTAGATCCCCTGCGCATCGTCCCCGACGGCAAAGAGGTTCATCCGCTCCCCCGCGAGCAGCCTCGCCAGGCGGTATTGGGCACGGTTCGTATCCTGGAACTCGTCGATGAGCAGGTGGGTCCATGTGGCCTGCACGCTTGCCCGGATGTCCGGTTGCTTCTCCAGCAGACGAACCGGCAACACGATCTGGTCGTCGAAGTCATAGACACCCCGCGTCCGGAGCCAATCCTCATACTTGGCATATGCCTGCGCCAGCACGGCATCCCGCGGGTCGGCACTGACGCTGCGCACCTGGTCCGGCGGGACCAGCCTGCTCTTGTTCCACGAGATGAACGCAGCCATGTCCTGCGCGGAGACCTCGGCCCGGAGCTCCTTACGCACCATGTCCAGCACCATGCGTTGGCCTTGCTCCAGAAGCAGTCGCGGCGGGCGTGCGTAGCTCAGCGCCGTATGGTGCTGCTGGATGAGCTTCATGCCGAGGCTGTTGAAGGTCGCGATGGTCAGGCCGTCGTGGACGCCCTTGTTACCCAGCAGCAAGCCCACACGCTCGGCCATCTCGCCCGCAGCCTTCCGGGTGAACGTGACGGCCAGGATGGCCTCGGGCTTGATGCCCTGACGGACCATGCGGGCAATGCGGCGCGTCAGGACGCTGGTCTTGCCCGAGCCTGGGGCGGCAATCACGAGGACCGGCCCGTCAATCGTGGTCACGGCCTGAAGTTGGGCGGGGTTGAGACCGTCCAACAGGGTGTCGTGCAGGAAAAGCTGGCTCATCGGAACAAGGCTGGTCCAGCGTATCACGGCTTCAGAGACCGTTCCCGGGTACGATGCACCCATGGACCTCAAGGTTGGGCAGGATGGCCGCGGGTCGGCCACGCCGCTCAGGCAGGATCGCCCTTCGCCGGCCCGTGAGGTCGCCGGGGTCGGCCCTGCAAGCTTCCAGGACCAGTTGGCCGCGGTGCCGCGCGCGAGCCACGCGCCGGGGAGTGCCGAGGATCTGGTTGCCGACATCGAGCGTCAGGCCAGGAGGTTGATGGAGCGCCCCTCGATGGGGGAGTTGGCCGCTTACAGGGAGCTGGTGAGGCGCTTCATCAAGCGGGTGCACGAGCGTCTCGGTCGGGTCGACCAGCATACGGACCGGCGCAACCGGACGCTGGCCATCCTGCGGACGCTGGATCAGGATCTGGAGCAGCTATCCGAGGATGTCCTGAAGAGTCAGTCCGGCGTGGTGGATCTGGCAGGGCGGCTCGATGCCATCCGGGGCCTGATTCTCGACCTGCTGGTCTGACCGGTCGGGGACCCGGCCTCTGGACCAGCATGGGGCGGGCTGCTATCATCATCCTCTGTTCGGGGCGTGGCGCAGCTTGGTAGCGCGCTTGCTTGGGGTGCAAGAGGTCGTGGGTTCGAATCCCGCCGCTCCGACTGGGGTCCCTTCCGTCTGTTTCAGATGGAAGGGATTCTGCTTTGGGACCCCGGATGGCCGCAGTCCCTGCTTCGGGGACGGATTTCGCTGGCCTACGTGGAAGTGGCGCGCCCGGAGTGGTCCGTTTCAGGATGTTCCCTATGGATGCTGTTCCATTCCATCCCGCGCTCGTTCACGTGCCGCTCGGACTCGCCATCGTGCTGCCGTTCGTGGGCTTTGGCGTCCTGCTGGCCTCGCGACGGCAATGGCTACCGTTCCGGACCTGGGGCGTCGTCCTGTTCTTGCAGGTCGTCACGACGGCCAGCGGTGTGCTGGCGATGCGAACCGGCGAGGCTGAGGAAGAACTTCTCGAGGGCCAGATTCCGGATGAGGCCCTGGAGAGGCATGAAGAGCTTGCCGAACAGTTCGTCTGGGCGATGGCCGCCTCGACAGCCTTGGGTGCGGGCGCCCTGCTGCTTCAGGCGACACCCGCCGGTCCATGGTTGGCCTTGGCTTCGACGACGGGGACCGGAGCCGCCGTGGGGTTAGGAATTCGGGCTGGCGCCAGCGGCGGAGAACTCGTTTATCGTCACGGAGCAGCCGATGCCCGCCGCATCCCGGCAACCGACCGGCAGTCGAACCCCAACGGGCACGAAGACTGAGGTCCCCGCGCGAATGGGGCGTTCCGGGCATGATGATCACGGGGGACGACGTGGGCTGGAGATTTCGCAGGACGATACGGCTGTTGCCTGGCATCAGCCTCAACCTGGGCATGGGGCGGCCTTCGCTGTCCTTCGGCAGGCGTGGCGCCCGCGTGACGCTTGATGAGGAGGGGATACGGGCGACAACCGGCTTGCCGGGAACGGGCTTGTCCTACTCGTCCCGGGCTGCTTGGCGTTCGGGCCAGCGCAGGAGCGGCGCAGGCGTCCGGGTCCTGGTGGTTCTGGTGCTCCTGGCCGTGATGGGCTGGGTGGGTGGGGGACGCTGAAGCGATTATGTGCGTGGTCTTGATTCGATCATAGTGTGTCCTTAAGGCGCCGCCGCGATGTTTGGGGCGATGGATGCTTGTCCCGTCCCGAGAGGTCACGTCACAGACCGTGTTGCCAAGACTTGCCCCAGTACCGCGTCCCCATGTCGGTCGCTTGTCGACGCCCAAGGGGGACAAGGCGCCCTTGCTCAGGCCCATGCCCGGCGTCGTGACCCGGGGCGTCCAGCCCGGCCATCCTGCGCTGGATATCGCGTGCTTCGAGGGCACGCCTGTGCGCGCTGCGCACGACGGCCAGGGACGTTCCTACCGCAGCCATACGCATGGCAACGTGTTCGCCTTGCGTGCGGCAGATGGCCTGGAGACTTCCTATGCGCATCTGCAATCCGCCCGCGGTGCAGGTGCCTACCGACGTGGGGACGTCATCGGGGCCTGTGGCAATACCGGCTCGTGGACAACGGGGCCCCACCTGCATTTCGAGTCGAACCAGCCTGAAAGGCTGCTCAACCTCGCTGAAGAGTAACTAGCGCGACCGGATGCGGCTCTCCACACCAGCCGCGGCTGTCGCGAGTTCGATGAGCCTTCCTTCGTCCGGTACCCGAAGCTGCAGGCTGGCCTGCCTTGCCAACTGGTCCCGCACAAGGTCCAGGCGTCGCAGGAACTCGGACCGGCCTTCGCGGGCAGCTGCGTGGTCACCGCCCAGCGCGGCAAGGTGGCCTGCCGTCTCGATGCCCGCCTCATGAAGCAAGCGGACCTCGCCGGGGGTGATGCCCGGGATACGCAGCATGTCGTAACGCTGGCCATAGCTTTCGAGGCTGACATCAGGCAGGCCGGTCCACACTGTGAAGGCAGCCCGGCGCCAAGGTTCGCTGGCCCACGCCTGGATGGCCTCCGGCGTCGTGACGCCGCGTCGGGCAAGGATGGCTCGATGCCCGGGGTGCGTGACAAGCACCTCCATCAGGTCGACGGAAGCCGCCTCGGATCTCGAAAGGTGCAGCACATCGCCCGCTGGTGCGTTGCGCCCGGCAACGCCGGCATCAGCCGCAGGAACCACGGGGCGGGACCAGCCGGACACGTTGCCGGGCCGGATACTTGCGGGAGACGGCATGGAACACCCTTCCGGGCCCTGTGACCCTGAGGTCTTGTCGTGCCCCGGACCCGCCCGGATTCTTGTGTCCCGATGAAATCTAGGGCTGTCGGGCCCGGGAGAGCATGGCCACCAACTCGGGGAAGATACCGATTTCGGCCTCTTCCCCAGTGATGGCGTCCTGCGCCAGGAAGAACAGGTCTTCCATCGCTTCCATCTGGGCGACGTTCTGCCCGTCGGCTTCCCCGCAGTGCACCGGATCTCCCAGCGCGTGATGCTGGCGGCAGGCCAAAGGGCGTACATCGTGCAGGATGCATGCCCGTTCCACGAGGAAGGGGCACGGGATGCGCTGCTGCCAGTACTGCGCCGCCATGGTGTCGACGACTGCGTCGAGCGTTTCGTTGTCTGCCTGCTGCAGGGCGTGACGCAGCGGCTCCGTGACCTCCAGCCAGTGATCGATGCGTCCGGCGACGAGGGTGCGGGCAGAGGATTCAAGGCTGTCGAGGGCATCGGCCATCACCCCGGCCTCGGCCACGGTGGACAACACCAGTTGATGACAGCACGCGTCGCAACCTCTGGTACAGGACGGTACCTGGCCCATCTCGGCATGAACCTCGAGAACGACGGCCATGTTGCGCGCGACGTCCGCGTAAAGGGCCGTCATGTCCGCGTACATCCCCTGCATCTCCAGAGGGATGCCGTCGGCATCCTGTTCGCCTGTCACAGTGTCAGCCCCAGCCGCGTGCCTTCCTCGATGGCACGCTTGGCATCCAGTTCGCCCGCCTTGGCCGCGCCCCCGATCAGATGGACGCTCCTGCCCGCGGCCTCGAGCGGAGCCAACAGGGAACGCCTCGGTTCCTGTCCGGCGCACAAGATGATGGTATCGGCGGCGAGGGTACGCTCGGGGCCCGTGCCGTCGGCGGGGCGGATGACGAGCCCGGCGGGGTCGATGCGCTCATACCGCACGCTGGCCTCGTGCCTGACGCCGCGTTTCTTGAGCGTTGCCCGATGAATCCAGGCCGTCGTCTTGCCGAGGCCCGCGCCCGGACGTCCGGGGCGGCGTTGCAGCATCGTGATCTCGTGGCGCGCCGGACCTTCATCCTGGGCGGTCCCGAGCCCCCCGCGCGCCTCGGCGGGGTCGGTGACGCCCCAGACCCTGCGCCAGGCCGCGGGATCAAGGCTGGGACCGGGATGGGGCTCGGCAAGGAAGACCGCGACGTCGACCCCGATGCCCCCGGAACCGACGATGACCACGCTTCGACCCACCGGGCGGTCATGCTCGAGAACGTC
This sequence comes from Candidatus Sericytochromatia bacterium, assembly GCA_035286125.1. Lineage (GTDB taxonomy): Bacteria > Cyanobacteriota > Sericytochromatia > S15B-MN24 > VGJW01 > VGJW01. The sequence goes on along the minus strand of JAYKIS010000003.1, from coordinate 14,303 downwards.
GACATAGCTGAGGACACGCGGATCGTCCTCGCCGGGAATACCGGGGGAGCGCGGTACGACACCGGTCGCCAGCACGATGTCGTCGAAGCCGCCCGCAAGCAGCTCGTCTGCGGTCACGTTCAGGCCCAGCCTGAGGCTGACGCCCGTTTCCTTCAGGCGTTCCCCGTAGTAGCGCAGGGTCTGGGCGTACTCCTCCTTGCCCGGGATGCGTGCGGCCATGCGCAGTTGTCCCCCGATGACGCTTGCCGACTCGAAGAGGGTGACGCCATGGCCCCGATCGGCGAGGGTCACGGCGCAGGCGAGACCGGCCGGACCGGCCCCGACGACAGCCACGCGCCGTGCGACCTCGACCTTCCGTGGGGTGAACGATTCCTCCCTGCACGCAGCCGGATTGACCAGGCAACTGGCCTTCTGGCCCCCGAAGATGTGGTCGAGACACGCCTGGTTGCAGGCGATGCAGGTATTGATCCGTTCGGGCCGACCCGCAAGCGCCTTGGTCATGAACTCGGGGTCCGCGAGAAAGGGCCGCGCCATCGAGACCAGGTCTCCCTCACCGGACTCCAGGACGGATTCGGCCACGGCAGGGTCATTGATCCGGTTGCTGATGCAGACCGGGATGCCGACTTCCTGCTTGAGTCGCGCGCCCAGCCACGAAAAGGCCGCACGCGGCACCGAGGTGGCTATCGTCGGAATACGGGCCTCATGCCAGCCGATACCGGTGTTGAGCATCGTCGCCCCTGCGGCCTCGATGGCCCGAGCCAGCAGGGCGACCTCGTCCCAGGTACTTCCGCCCTCGACGAGGTCCAGCACCGAGATGCGGTAGACGACCATGAAGTCAGGTCCCACGGCCTCGCGGATGCGACGTACGACCTCGACCGGCAAGCGCATCCGGTTGTCGTAGCTGCCACCCCACCGATCCGTCCGGAGGTTGGTCCTGCTGGCCAGAAACTGGTTCAGGAAATAGCCCTCCGAACCCATGACCTCCACGCCGTCATAGCCCGCCTCGCGGGCAAGTTCGGCGCATCGTGCGAAGGCCCGGATCTGGCGCTCGATGCCCGCTTCGGAGAGGGCGCGGGGCGTGAAGGGCGAGATGGGCGACTTGAGACGCGACGGTGCGACGCACAGGGGCGAGTACCCATAGCGCCCTGCGTGGAGGATCTGCAAGGCGATCTTGCCGCCCTCGTCGTGGACGGCGGACGTCAGGACACGGTGTCGGCGCGCGGCCGCTCGCGTGGCAAGGCGTGACCCGAAGGGCGAGAGCCAGCCCTCGATGTTGGGCGCGAAGCCACCCGTGATGATAAGGCCGACCTGGCCCCGTGCCCGGGCAGCATAGTAGGTCGCCAAGTCCTTGAAGTCCCTGGCTCGGTCCTCGAGGCCCGTATGCATGGACCCCATCACCGATCGGTTCCTGAGGGTCGTGAAGCCCAGGTCCAGCGGGGCGCTCAACAAAGGGTATCGGGACATGGCGGCTTCCTCGGGGTCATCGTACCCGAATCCCCGGGCACCGCGGCCTGGGAGGACGATGGGAGGTGCCTGACGACACTCCGGTTCAGGACGGAACGGGAGGGTGCGGGCGTGAACGGTTTCAGTGTGGCGACGTCGCTTTCAGCCGTATTGCTTGCGGCGTGCGGCACGGGGACTTCCCCGGCTGGCGTGGTGGTCCGCAGGCAGGCCTTCGACCTCGACACGCTGGCTACGGGACGGGAATGGATCGTCTCGTTCGCCGGGGCGCAGCCGGAGTGGCAAGGGGCGGATACCGTCGAGGCTCGGCGTCCGCTCGGCGGCGGCCTCTGGTTGGTCCGCACCCGGGCATCGGGTCGCCCTGTGCTCGAGGGCGTGGCCTGGATGGAACGCAACGCCCGCGAGAGCCTGCCCCCTGCCCAAGGTTGGCGGGGCCCCGGCTGGTTGGAAGAATCGGGCGCCGGGGGAGTCCAGTGGGGCTTCGATCGCATCCGGACAAGGCAGGCATGGCAGGCCACGCGCGGGAGCCAGACGGTGCGCGTGGCCGTGGTGGATTCCGGCATCGACGGCACGCATCCGGATCTGGTAGGCCGGCTGGTGCCCGGAATCGACCTCGTCGAGGGTGACGGCGACCCCTATGACCCGAACGGCCACGGCACGCACGTCGCAGGCATCATCGGGGCGACGGCGGACGATGGCCTGGGAATCTCGGGCGTTGCACCCGGGGCGATGCTGATGGCTGTGAGGGTCATGGATGCTTAGGGCGAGGGCACCGTGGCGCGGGTCTGCGAGGGCATCATCAAGGCAGCGGACATGGGGGCGGATGTCATCAACCTGAGCATCGGCAGCCGCGAAGGAGCCCAGGCCAAGCAGGCCGCCATCGATCACGCCCTGGCCAAGGGTGCGGTTGTCGTGGCGGCGATGGGCAACAGCGGCAGTTTCCAGGCCTTCTGTCCTGCAGCCAACCGCGGCGTCATCGCCGTAGGTGCCACGCGTCAGGGGGACGTTCTGGCGGACTATTCCAACTACGGCGTCTGGATGACGCTCGTGGCGCCGGGTACGGGTATCCTCTCGACCTTGCCGCGTGGTCGCTGGTGGCCCATGTCCGGCACCAGCATGGCGGCACCCCACGTTTCAGGGGTGGCGGCCCTGCTGCGCAGCCTGCGGCCGGGTCTCGGCGCGCCTCGCGTGGCTGCGCTGTTGCGGGCAGGGGCGGAGGACCTGGGGCCTCCGGGGCCCGACGAACGACACGGTGCCGGGCAATTGAATGCCGCGGCCACCCTTGCCGCACTGGGCAGCGAGGTGGCCGCAGGTTAACCGTAGCGTGTGACCTACAAGATGGCGAAGAGGCGCGTCCTGAAGGTCTTGACCCGGGTCGTCAGTGACTGGCCATCACGGGCCGTGGTGGTGATGCGGAAACTGTAGGTCTTGTTGCGCTTCAGGTTCCTGAGCGTGACCTTGTGTTCGAGGACCGCGGCATCACTGCCCTCTGCCTTTTCGGTAAGCTCGTCGCCGATACCGTAGGCCACGGTTGACCGGGCAGGCGCGGCCGTCTTCCACGTCAGGACGGCACTTGTGGACTTGGCGGCGACCTTGAGTTCCGCCACGACCGGTTGGCCATCCTCGACCGGGGCGTCGGGCCCCGCCGGGGCGCCGGGTATCTCGACGGCCGGATTGTCGAGCATGTCCAGTGCACGTGCCAGGTTGAGACGCCTGACGGACGGGGTCTCGGTGAATCCCGAGACCTTGTCGCCGCTGGCCTCGAGGATCCGGCGCAAGCGCGCCACCCCGAGGTCCGGCTGCCGGGAGAGCAACACGGCTGCGGCACCTGCCACGTGGGGCGTGGCCATGCTGGTTCCGGACAACTTCCGGTAGCCGCCACCGATGGCCAGCGACATGATGTCCGTGCCTGGTGCCGCGATATCGACGGTGTCCCCGTAGTTCGAGAAGGTCGAGCGCCGGTCCCGGGCATCCGATGATCCGACCCCCAGGGCCTCGGCCTGTGCCCCAGGGAAGCTTGGACGCTTGCTGTTCTCGTTACCCGCCGCAGCCACGCACAGGACGCCCTTCTCTGTCGCGGCGCGGATGGCGTCGCGGGTGGCCCGCGACGCCGGACCACCCAGGCTCAGGCTGATGACTTGTGCCCCGCCCTTGACGGCGGCGTCGATGCCGGCGGCAATGTCGACGTTATTGCCGGAACCCCGGGAGTTGAGCACCTTGATGGCCAGGATCCTGGCTCCGTGCGCAACTCCGACGATGCCTGTGCCATTCGCGGCGGCTCCGACGGTCCCGGCGCAATGGGTGCCATGCCCCTGATCGTCCATCGGATCATCATCATCGTTCACGACGTCAGGTCCCTTGATGACGGCTCCGGCAAGGTCGGGATGGGTATAGTCGACGCCCGTGTCGATGACGGCGACGATCACGTCCCGCTTCGCCGTGACGCGGTCCCACGCCTTGGGAGCCTCGATGAGGTTCAGGCCGTAGAGGGAGTCGTCTTCGCCGGACGGATAGCCCATGGCGTGGTAGGTGTAGACCGGCTCGGCGTAGGCGATGGCCTTCAGGGCATCCCAAGCCTGCGTCGTGGAGGCCGTGTAGCTGCCCCCGGTCAGCCGGTAGACCCAAGCGTTGTCGACGCCGGCGACAGCCCTCACCCGGATGGCGCCGGGCAACTGGGGGGGCGCTGCCTCACCGGGGCCGAAGCGTACGATGGCTTCCCCGGGAACGGCTTCCCCTGCGGCTGGCGGAGGGGCGAAGCGGGGCAACTGGGCCTCGGTACGCAGGGTGACCGTCGGCGGCTGCACGGCCGGGAACTGATGGCCTGTGCCGCAGGCCGTCACGGCCAGGGCCAGCAGAGTGGCGATCGGGCGGGGCAGTCTGTGCATGGGAGGGCCTCTGTAGAGGGGATTAACTCAGCCATAATGTTCATAGGAAGACAGTTCAAGAACTTGTTAAAATCCGGAAAAGATCAAGGACGAATTTCGTATGAGGGAACGCAGCGGATGCCGGCAGCCGGTCAGGAAGGTCTTCGCGACCTGTCGGTCCAGGTGGTGGATGCCACGGTCGTGAGGCCGCTCAGGCATGCCGTCCTGCGGGCCGGGCGCCCCGAGGCGGAAAGCCGGTATCCCCAGGATGCCGATGGCCTGACGCTGCATCTGGCGGCGTGGGCGGGTGGCACGCTTGTGGGTTGCTGCACCGTCGTCGCAGAAGGTCATGCAGGCGTCCCGGGTGCTACCCGACAGCTACGCGGCATGGCGGTTGATGCGGCGTGGCGCTCGCGTGGAGTGGGGGCCGCATTGCTTCAGGCTATGAATGATTGCCTGGCTTCTGCCGGAGTGGCCCGCGTCTGGTGCAACGCCCGTGTGGGGGCCCGGGCCTTCTACCTGAGAGAAGGCTGGTTGCAGGTCGGGGAAGCGTTCTCGCTGGTAGGCCTTCCCCACGTGGTCATGTGGCGGGGGGTTCCGCCCCGACACCCAGAGGCACCGCCAGCGTGACCATGCCCCTGGAGGTCTGGCGCGCACACCACGCGTAGGCAAGGCCGGAGACCCACGCCCTTCCGGCGCGCCGGTCCGCGGGTTCCAGGCGGATTTGGCCCGGCACGAGACCACCGGTGGTCCCGCGGGCCTTGTGGACGGCTTCGAGCGCGGTCCACAGGACCAGCCGGCCGGTCGCCCCCATTGGCCGGATGGCCTCCGCGGGAACCCCCATCCGCAGCAGCACCGCCTCGGACACCTCTCGGCCCGGTAGTTCGAGGTCGACCCCGATGGGGCCCGCATCGCGTCGTCCGACCGCCACTGCCCACGCCCCCGAATGCGCGAGAGACAGGCCGCAGGCGGGTGGGCCCGGACGGCCGCAATCATCCGATCGCCCGAGGCCCGTGACCACCTCTGCCAAGGCCGCGCGTCCCCGCCGCCAGGCATCGATGCGCATCGGATGGGCGCCGGGGCCCCCGGTCCACGCCGGACCTTGGGCAGCCTCCGAGCACCAGCGCAGCAGCAATGGTACGCCCAGTCGGCGCGTGAAATCTCGTGTCAGGGCTTGCTCATCCACGGTTCGCGGGTCCTTGTTCTCGTCCCAGCAGCTTGAAAGACTTGGTCCATTCAGGGCATCATGCAGCCATGCAAGTTGGCGCGCCACGTGAAGTGCCGGCCTATTCTCGGGCCGTGCCCGTCGCCGAGCTTGCCGCCCTCGTGCGGGACCTGGCAGTTGTCCGCCCCGGGCCGGGGCTGCTGCAGGTCGCCGTGCGGGGCCTCGTGATGCTGGGGTTGGCCGTGGTGGTCGCCAGTGGCGCGGTCGTTCGGGATCCGTGGGTCTTCGGGGGGGGGCTTGTCGTGCTCGCCTTCTGGGTGGCTTCCGCGATGATTCTCACGCACGATGCCATCCACCGGACCCTCACGGGTATTCGTTGGCTCGACGACGGCTTGCCCCCCTTGCTTTCGTGGCCGATCTTCTGGCCCCACCTGACCTATGGCCGCCTTCACCTGCTGCACCACAAGTGGAACGGCACGGACATCCGCGATCCCGAGCGCATCGAGCCACTCCCGCACGAACGGGCCAGCGCGGGGATGCTGAAGCGGTGGCGCATGAAGCACCGACTCTGGATCAGGGTGTTCCTCGAGGGTGGCGTCGGGCTCATCGTCGAGATGGCGCGGCACGGCTACAAGCTGCGCGACGAGGACCCGCGGATGCGTGGGGCCCTGGTTCGTGATCTGGTCGGTATCGTGATTACCCAGGGCCTGTTGTACGGCGGAGCCTGGTGGCTCGGAGAGCACGTCCTAGGAGGGCGCGGCGGCGAGATGGCCCTGGCCTGGGGTATCACCTGGCTGGTTCTGGAGCGGGTCGTCGGGGCCATCATGCAGTTTCGGGGCCAGATCGAGCACGACGGGTTGTGGGGTGCCGGACCCACGTTCTTCGACACCCAGTGGGCCGGCTGCCGGAATGTGGCGACGCATCCCTTACTTGCCCGCTACTTCAACTATCTGAACTACCATTCGGTCCACCACGCGTTCGCCTTCGTGCCCTGGTATGCGCTCGAGGAGGGGCATCGCCGCATTGCCGCTCGCCTTGCCGAGGCAGGGTTCCAGGATGTGCCGGAAGAGGGCTACGTTGGCGCTGCGCGTGTCGTGACACAAATCGGGCTGCAGGAGGATCGCATCGCGTGATCCGGCTTGCGCGCCTGGTTGTCGTGGCGATTGTGGTCATGGCCTTGCTGGGCGTGCGCAACGCCGATTCCGTCTGTCCGAGGGTCTGCCTTCACCAAGGCCTGGCTCATCCGTGTTCCTGGTCAGTGGCTGCGGAACCTGACCAGGTGGACGCGCCGGATCAGGCGCACGCTTTCCTCGCGGTCGACCTGCCGAGCCTTGAAGATGCCACCTTGCCACCGACCCGACGGGTAGCGGAAGTTCGCCACGCCGACGGCCGCGCGCCCAAGGCGTGGCCCGATTGTTGCCTGCCCAGACTTGTCACAAGTCCGCCAGTGCCGCCCCCTCGCTTCCGTAACGCCTGACACCCCGCGTTACCCCGAGGCTGGCCCCTTCGTCGAGGCCGGTCCGTATAGGAGGCCATCCATCATGACTGCAAGCCCGCAGCCATCCCATCGCTCCCTGCTCATCGCTTCGGCAGCCGTGCTTGCTGCCTGCAGCACGCCGGCCACAGGCATCGCATCCGACGGTGCGAGCGTCAATACGCCGACGACCTCGGGCGCCCCGCCCCTGAAGCCCGTGGCGACCATCCCGACGGCCAAGGGCCCCCATGGCATCGATGTCGCGGGCGATCTCGTCTTCAATGCCGATCCGTCGGCGGGCAAGATGGAAATCATCGACCCGCAGTTCGACGCGTCGGCCGCCGACGCCGGCCTTCGTGCCGTGCTCAGGACCCTCGACTTCGCCGCCATCTTCCCGGGGTCCGCGACGGCTACTGTCTCGGCCAGCCCCAGCTATACCAAGGCGGACCCTGCTCGTCGTGTCGCCATCGCGATGGACGGACTGACCAAGGGTTTGCGCATCATTTCCCCGACGATGCGCGATCAGGTCGCCTTCGTTGCCATGGAGGGAAAGCCTGGCTCCCGGCTGGGCTGGTGGGACAACAGGACGGCCATGCTCCAACAGGCATCGGTGCCCAACAGTCTCTTCCGGGTGCGTTGGCCGCTGGTTGCGGGGGTGGCGGATTTTGCCGCGATCCCCAGCACGCGCAGCTTCGACCTGGCTCCGGTGGCCACGGGCAGTGCGGGCGGCTTCATCGCCGTCGGCAAGGCCTTCGTGGCGGCGCCGAGCGGACCGGACCATGCCGTGGTTCTATCCGCGCTCAAGGATGAAGACGGTGATCCGACGGGTGACAAGTGGATCCTGAAGGAGGGTAACGAGCCCGGTCCGATCGAGATGGGTTTCGTCGGCGGCAAGGACATGCTGGTTTACGGCAACAAGACCAGCAACACCATCGTGGTCTACGACCCGGCGGCCAGGGCAGTGGTGGCGAAATCCACGACCCTTTCCACGCCCACGGACTCGGTCCTGACAGCGGACAAGGCCAAGGTGTTCATCACCTGCAAGGGTGCCGACAGGGTTGCCGTCGTCGACCTGGCCAGCGGCCAGATCCTCAACCACATTCCTGTGGGGCGCAAGCTGGAAGGCAAGCCTGCTGCCCCGGTGCATATCTACAGGGTGCCTTCGCCGGATCCGGCCTCAGCGGACCAGATCTGGGTCATGGGGGATGGCGACGCCTCGGTGACGGTCATCGACGCGATCTCGTACAAGGTCCTGCACGTCATTGAAGTGGGAGTCGGCCACCACAAGGCTGCCTTCACGGCGACCCGGGCCTTTGTCTCGAACATCACGGACAGCACGATTTCCGTGATCGATCGGACCCAGGTCAAGTAGGCAAGCCGTGCGCGGTACCCCACGCCCCGGGCGTTTCGCCCGCTCCCCGGCCCTGGCCCTTGTGGTCTCGCTTGGAGCCGGGCTCGCCGGGGCGTGGTGGTCTACGCGGCAGGCCGGCCTGCCTCAGGTGCCGATGGCGGCGTCCACGGGCAAGCCCTTCGTCTGGTCGGACCTGGATGGCCGATGGGGCCTCGTCTATTTCGGGTATCGCGGCTGCCCTTCGGCCTGTCCCACCGCGTTGTCCGGCCTGGCAAGGGAGATTCGTGCGCTGGGCCCCGGGGCGGCGCGGGTCCAGGTCGTGATGATATCGGTTGATCCGGCGCGGGATACGCCGGCCCGTCTGGGTGCCTATGTCCGATACTTCCACCCGGGTTTCATCGGCGTCCATGTGCCCGATGCCCGGGATCTCGCGCTGGTTTGCAAGGCCTTTGGCGCTGCCTTCGCGCCGCCGGCCTCTGCCGGGGGGGAAATCGAGCACGCCCTCGACGTTTTCCTGATCGATCCTCGTGGCCGTCTCAGGGGTCGGCTATCACCACCGTTCGTGCCGGGGGAGGTCGCCAAGGCACTTCGGGGGTAGCATGGACCCGTGCCCTTCCGAATCGCCCCTTGGCTCGTCGTCGCCTGTGCGACGGCGACTGGCCTGCCCTTGGTGGCAAGTGCGAACCCAGGCGTGTCGCGAGCGAACCTTGCGATGGCCCCGGTCGTTTCGCTCTGGATTGCCGAGGCACCCCCGGGATCCGAGGTTCTCGCGGCTTACGGGCGTCTGGAGGGCAGGGGGCGGCCCGATACGCTTCTGGCGGCTGCTGTCGACGGCGTAGGGGACGTGCGCTTGCACGCCATGACACGCGGCCCTGGCGGCGGTGGCCTTATGCAGCCGTTGGCCAGTCTGGCCGTACCTGCCCGGGGGACCGTGAACCTTCGGCCCGATGGCGTCCACCTGATGCTGACCGGCCTCGGACGGCGCTTTGTCGCCGGCCAGACGGTCCGGATGAGACTCACGTTTGCAAGGGCTGGGCTCGTCAACGTCAAGGTGTCGGTGCGGCGGCGGAACTGACCGGTCGGGTGCGTCGGAAGCTGGCCTCGATGGAGCGGGTACTGTCAGGTGACATCGACAGGGTCCAGATGGCTTCCGCCGGGTTGGTCCGGTCCGGGACCGGTGCCCCCGCGGTCCAGCGCCATGGAGTGTCCGACGTCATGACCAGCCGGACCGAGGCTTGCGTCCGGCCGGAATGGGTCATTGTGATGACCAAGCCGGTTTCCCTCTGGCCAAGTGCATTGTCCTGGCATGTGCGTTGAACCAGAGTGGCCACCGTGTCGAGGGATTCGCCCAGCCAGAGCACCAGCGGCCTGTCCGCCGCTGTGCTTCCCGCATCGCCTCGGGCCAGCGGCATGGGCTGGCCCTGTTCATCCTGCTGGCTTGTTTGCCATGGGCCTGGTGGGCAGTTCATGCCCGTGCCCCCGTCATGGCCCACCGTCAGCTCGAGATGTGCCCGACGAGGTGTCTCGTCCTGCCAGGGGTCCCAGGGCACGGGGAAGCGGAACCGCTGCTCGAGGGTGGTCGGGACAGGCGAACGCTTGCCGAGCAGCAGGCGCAGGCCCCCTGGGGCCGAGGTGTCCACCCTGGTGGGAGATTGCCAGCGCCAGAGGCTGCCTTCCGGCGGCAGGGCCGCATCCGCCGCTTCGGCCGCGAGGCTGCGCAGGCCGTGCCAGATGGGCAGGGGGCGGTTCGGCTGGACAACGAGGCTCAGGTCGACCGCCTTGCCATAGCCACCTGCAGCCCAACGGACCACGGCCCAGGCCTCTACGCTGGCGCTGCGGGCGTCCCGGTCCAACGCGATGCGAAGGTCCGGTCTCCAGTGGCTGCGTGTGTCGAGGAATCTCAACACGGCCGTCCCCTGCCAGGGACTTGCCCCCGGCTTCCTGTCGATGACGACTGTCGTTCCTTCCGCCGCGGCCGGCAGCGCGGGCAGGACGAGGCGACCGGGAAACTCCGGATACCAGCGATCGTCCATTTTGTAGAGCGGACGTTCCGGGTGGCCGCCCACCAGGACAGGACGGGGACTCGCTCCGGGCTGGGTCTCGACGAGCACCTGGCCGCCGTGGGCCTCGGCAAGCAGACCTGCCGTGTCCGCGGCGTGGGGACGTACCCGTACCTGCGCGAGGTCCGGAATCCCTTCGATGCTCAAGGTGCCCATGTCGAGGCCCGGTGGCAGCCCCTTGATCTCCTGGGTCGATCGTCCCTCGGAAAACCTGATGGGCAGGGCCAGACTGACCTGGGCCCCCTGCGGTCCGAGGACCACGCCCGCCGTTCCTGCGGCCCCTTCCGGCAACGCCGGTCCAGCTGGCGTCAGACCTGCAGCACCGCACCCGAGCAGCGACAGCGCCATCGCCACGCGCCAGCCTCGCATGGGGACCTCCCTCGGAAAGATGCCGGTCGTGGCAAGGCTGCCGCGCCCACGTACCCCTTGCAATGGACGCATGGCTTGGTACGATGGCGCGTCATCTGACGGGAGGGTCGTCGTGCGCCTGCGTTGGCTGGATCTGCTGCTGCTGGGCGTGCTATGGCTCGCCACGGCCGGCAGCGCACCCGTTCGCGCGGCCGAGCAGCTGCGTTGGGGCCTCGACCTCGAGGGCGGGGCACCCTACGGGTACGCAGATCCGGCCAATCCGTCACGCATCATCGGTTTCGAGCGCGATATCGCCGATGAACTGGGCAAGCGTCTCGGCCGGACCTTCCTGCCCGTCCAGGTCAACTGGGACAGCCTGATCCCTGCGCTCAGCCGCAATACCGTCGATGTCGCGATGGCGGGTATCGAGATTACGGAGGACCACCAGCGCGGCGCGCTGTTCACTCGCCCCTACTGCGTCTACCAGCAGCGCATCGCGGTGCGTCGCGGCGATGAGCGGGTCCAGGTCTTCGAGGACCTGCGGGGGCTGAAGGTCGGCACCGTCACGAGTACGGCTGCCCATCGCGAACTGGAGCGCCTCGGCAAGGTCGACATCAAGCATTACACCGACATGTTCGCCGTCTACGAGGACCTTGCCATCGGGCGCCTCGATGCCGTCTACATCGACCAACCCGTGGCCGACTTCTATGCAGCGCGCAATCTTCGCGTCCGGTTCATCGAGCCCCCGAGGGGCGTGGGGTTCTACGGCATCGCGCTTCGCAAGGGCGACGAGGCCCTCAAGCGGGAGCTCGATCGGGCGATTGGCACGATGATCGAGGACGGCAGCCTCGAGCGCATCCTGCGTCGCTGGCGGCTGTGGCATCCGCTGCAGGACAAGCTCAACTCCTACAGGGACGTGCAGCCGATCATTCGTCAGGATGGCCCGGGGCTGGCCCAGTACCTGCCCGTCCTGCTGCAAGGCGCCTGGATGACCTGCCGGATATCTCTGGCAGCGATGGTGCTTGCCATGGGCGTCGGCATGTTGCTTGCGCTGGGTCGGGTCTTCGGTCCTGCGCCCGTACGATGGCTGGCGACGGGCTATGTCGAGATCGTTCGGGGTACGCCGCTGCTGATCCAGCTCTACATGCTGTACTACGCCCTGCCGAAGCTGGGCGTGGAGCTGGATGCCTTCGTTGCAGGTGTCCTGGGGCTGGGCTTGAACTATGCCGCAAACGAGGCAGAGAACTACCGCGCCGGCCTGCAGGCCGTGCCCAAGGGCCAGCACGAGGCCTGCGCTGCTCTGGGGATGTCCCGACTGCAGGCGATCCGGCACGTCATCCTGCCGCAGTCGCTCAAGGTCACGATTCCCCCGGTCACGAACGACTTCATCGCTCTCTTCAAGGACAGTTCCCTGGTCTCGGTCATCACGCTGGTCGAGTTGACCAAGAGCTACGGCATGCTGGCTTCCGCGACCTACGACTACATCCGCCTGGGCTTGCTGACGGCGGCCCTCTACCTCGTCATCAGCTATCCGGCAGCCCTGCTGGCCCGCTGGACCGAGGCGAGGCTGCAGAGGAACTGACGCGTGACTCCACCTGTTGCCATCTCATGCCGCGATCTGCACAAGGCCTTCGGTTCGCTGAAGGTGTTGCAGGGGGTCGACCTCGAGATCCGTACCGGTGAGAAGGTAGTCCTGCTCGGACCTTCCGGGTCGGGCAAGAGCACGCTGCTGCGGTGCATGAACCGGCTGGAGGAGGTCGATTCCGGCACGATCACACTGTTCGACAGGCCACTCGACACATCGGCCCGTGAACTGGCCGCGCTTCGTGCCGAGGTCGGGATGGTTTTCCAGGGCTTCCACCTGTTTCCCCACCTGAGTGTGCTCGAGAACGTGACGCTGCCGCAGGCGTTGGTGCGCGGGGTCGGCCGAACCGAAGCCGAGCAACGCGCCCGCGTGCTGCTCGGTCGCGTGGGCATGGGCCACAAGGCCGACGCGTGGCCGCCGCAATTGTCGGGTGGCCAGCAGCAACGCGTGGCGATCGCGCGTGCCTTGGCCCTCGAGCCAAAGGCATTGCTCTTCGATGAGCCGACCAGTGCCCTCGACCCCGAAATGGTCCACGAAGTGCTGGAGGTGATGAACGCGATTGCCGCCCAAGGCATGACCATGGTGGTGGTGACCCACGAGATGCACTTCGCGGAGCGCGTCGCCGATCGGATTGTCTTCATGGACGGAGGCAGGGTCATCGAAGATGCACCGCCCGCCGTCTTCTTCCGTCAGCCTGCGACCGAGCGTGCCCGGACCTTCCTCAGTCATCTTCGGGTGGATCGGCAGCGGACGGAAACCCTTCGCGCCACGGGGTTCCTCGCCAACTGAAGCAGGGTCGGGTCGTTTCGGTTGCAATCTTGCTGCAAACTGTCTACCCTAACCTAAATCTATACAGACCCTCGACATGGGGGTCGCGCTCTGGTTCTTGTCGAGGTCCTGCCTTGTTACGGATTCGCGAATCCCTGTTGGCGGCAGCGTTGCTGTCGGGTTGCGACAGCCCCCTGCCCCTGTCGGCGGCGCTCAAGGACGGTACCGTACCCGTCTCCGTGACCGTCACGTATACCGTGACCGCAGCCGGGACGACGGCTCGGGGTCTCTTGCAGCCCGAGGGGACGTCTGCCCTGCCTGAGCGCTGGACGCGCGCCCGCAGCCTGAAGTTGCTGATGGGCGGGGTGGCCACGCCCCTGACGCGCTTGTCCGACACCCAGCTCGACTTCACTCCGCTTGCGCCCGTGCAAGCGCCGACGCGTGCCGAGCGGCTGACGTGGGCCGTGATCGTGGACGGCGACCTCGTCGATCTCGTGGGCGCCTCGGTCAGCGTCAAGGTGGTGCAGTGATGGCGCGGTTCTGGGGTTTGAGCGTGGGTGGCCTGGTGCTTGCTGCACTGGCCGTGCCGGCGTCGGCGTCCGGGGCGTGGGCTGCCCCGGCGGCGGCGAGCCGTGTTCAGGTCGTGGGTCAGGTCGTGGATGTCGCCGGGCGGCCGGTTGCCTCGGCCTTGGTGTCGTTGCGCGGGAGTGTCGGCCTGGTGGTGACGGACGCAGAGGGACGATTTGCCCTGGACCAGCCCGCCGGCGTGGCCGCCATGCTCGTCGTCTCGGCGCCCGGCTTCGTGACTCGGGAGATCGAAGGTTCTGTCGGCGGTCGGATTGTCCTCGAGTCCGTCCCGGTTTACGAGGTGGCCTTCTCGACTCCGGCTCGGGACGCTGCCGTAGCCGCCTCCGAGGCGCCGGCCCAGGCCTTTCCGACTCGTCTGGGCGTCGGGCTCGCCGTTCGCCAGTGGACCGTCCTCAGGGACGGGGAGGGCGGGCGACCGGCCCGGGCCGTCACCGGAACGTCGCTTAACCTGCTTGACGCAAATGGTCAGGTCCGCCTGGGGCAGTTTCTGGTCGGTCTCTCGACGAGCCGGGTGAAGACCAAGATCGAGGTGGGTGGCCTGCTCGTGCAACCTGAGCCCCAGCCCTCCGTCGAGGAGACGGTGGTGAGCCTGTCTGCCGGTCCCGTGTTCGGTGATGCTGCCTTCGAGTGGTCGCCGTC
>JAYKIS010000002.1:0-3391 GCA_035286125.1 Candidatus Sericytochromatia bacterium | reverse complement strand
CCCCCACGCCCTCGTAGCTCAGTCGGTAGAGCGTATCCTTGGTAAGGATAAGGTCACCGGTTCAATCCCGGTCGAGGGCTCCATATTCCAGGCACCCACTCAAGGAGGCACCACCAACCCCATGGCCAGGCAGAAGTTCGAGCGCAACAAGGCGCACGTCAACATCGGCACCATCGGTCACGTCGACCATGGCAAGACCACGTTGACGGCCGCCATCACCATGTCCCTGGCCGCGACCGGTCAGGCGCAGGCCAAGCGCTATGACGAGATCGACGCGGCTCCCGAAGAGAAGGCCCGCGGCATCACCATCAACACCGCGCACGTCGAGTACGAGACGGCTGGCCGTCACTACGCGCACGTCGACTGCCCCGGCCACGCCGACTACGTCAAGAACATGATCACCGGCGCCGCCCAGATGGACGGCGGCATCCTGGTCGTCTCGGCCGCCGATGGTCCGATGCCCCAGACCCGCGAGCACATCCTGCTTGCCCGTCAGGTCGGTGTTCCCCACATCGTCGTGTTCCTGAACAAGGAAGACATGGTCGACGACCCCGAGCTGCTTGACCTCGTCGAGATGGAAGTCCGCGAGCTGCTGTCCGCCTACGGCTTCCCCGGCGATGACATCCCCGTCATCCGTGGTTCCGGCCTGAAGGCCCTCGATGCGATGATTGCCAACGGCAAGACCCAGCGCGGCGAGAACGAGTGGGTCGACAAGATCTGGGCCCTGATGGACGCTGTCGACAGCTACATCCCCGAGCCCACCCGCGAAGTGGACAAGCCCTTCCTGATGCCCGTCGAGGACGTCTTCTCGATCACCGGTCGCGGCACCGTCGCCACCGGCCGTATCGAGCGCGGCAAGATCAAGGTCCAGGAAGAAATCGAGATCATCGGTTTCAGCGATACCCGCAAGGCTGTCGTCACCGGCGTCGAGATGTTCCGCAAGACCCTCGACGAGGGCTTCGCGGGCGACAACGTCGGCATCCTGCTCCGCGGCGTGGACAAGGAAGACATCGAGCGCGGCCAGGTCCTGGCCAAGCCCGGTTCCATCAAGCCCCACACCAAGTTCAAGGCTGAGGTGTACGTCCTGAAGAAGGAAGAGGGCGGTCGCCACACCCCGTTCTTCAAGGGCTACAAGCCGCAGTTCTACGTCCGCACCACGGACGTGACCGGTTCCATCACGCTGCCCGATGGCGTCGAGATGGTCATGCCCGGCGACAACATCCAGATGGAGATCGAGCTGATCCAGCCCGTCGCCATCGAGCAGGGGATGCGCTTCGCCATCCGTGAGGGCGGCCGCACCGTCGGTTCGGGCGTCGTCGCGACGGTCGTCGAGTAAACCCTCGGGTTCGTCTCCTTCGGGGGGTGGTGCCTGGCTTCGGCCGGCGCTGCCCCCCGAGGGCTATCATGGGTCCTGTCGCCGCCGTGTCCTGAAGGAGTCGCCGATGCCGATCGATCCCGAGGAGGTCCGTCACGTCGCCCGCCTCGCCCGGCTGGTGCTGGACGAGGACGAGGTCACGCGCATGAGCCGGGACCTGGGCGTAATCCTGGACCACATGGCCGTGCTGGCCGAGGTGCCCGTCGATGACGTGGAGGCGCCGGTCCATGCCAGTCCGCTGCCGACCCGCCTGCGGCCCGATATCCCGGAGCCGTCCCTCGATCGGGATGCGCTGCTGGCCGGGGCCCCGCGGGTCGAGGACGGGATGTTCCGGGTGCCCCGGATTCTGTAGGGGGCAGCCGTTTGGGAGGGAAGTTGGCTGGATTGGGCGTTGTATCAGCTCGGCGACGTCAGGTTGCCTTCGTTACCGCCAGGGCGGTCTCTCCGCCCAACCGCACGATGACATAGGCCTTGAGAATCTCTTCCCGAAACGTCTCGGGGAGACGGGCCCAGTCGACGACATCGACGCGAATGGGCAGGGCGCTGGCGGCCATATCGGCACGCAATCGGCTCAGTCCTGAACAAGCAAGCCCAAACGCCGTCGGGTTACGCACCACGAGGTCGAGATCGCTGGCCTCGTGGTGCGTAACCCTTGACCCTGCTGCCAAACGCCCACACCTCATGCGTGGGCACATGCCGGACAAGGATCGCCTGAACCTCGTCGAGCCAGCGGGGGGAAAGGTCAAGGCCCGTTGCCGCGTTCAAGCCGGCGTTCCCGTGTCTGGCGATTCCTGATCAAGGCACCCCTCGAAGGCCCGCACGTCCCGGATGAAATCCGGGATGAGCGACAGGGTTTCGTGGGCGAAACCGTCACCATAGTCATGCGCGGTGTCGTTGCGGTTGTCGCGGTAGGCAAACCAGCGTTCGACCTCGTCGAGGGTCAGAAGGCCACGTTGGGCTCCCAGGCGAAGCATTTCCTTGATGGGGGTCGCCTCGAGGCCCCGGGCGACATGGCCAAAGTCCCTGAGTCTTCGCCTGAGAAGTTTGAAGCAGACCTCCTGGGTCCATTCGAATCCCTTGACGATGGCGAGGCGATAGACTTCCTGCTGGATGGCTTGGCGCTCATCAAGGGCACGACGGTACAGGGCCACTGACGCTTCCAAGGCACGCACGGTGGTCTGGAGGTGCTGGGTGTCGAGAGGCAACAGTGGCTCCGGTCAGGTGAGGGCTTCCCTGACAGGATAAGGTCCGCAAACGACTTGGGGAAGTCGACAGGGGGCAAGGTACGTCGGGTGCCTGGGCTTCAGGCTATTTCTACGGGGCCCATTCTGTTCAACCATGGAGCCCATGGAGTCGCGGGCTCCAAGCAGGACATGGCGCGCTCGGAGTCCTCCCAGGTTCTAGCTGGCGAAGATTCAGCCTGCTGGCTCGGGCCTTGCCTCAGCGGAACAGGACGCAGTGCAAGGCGTCCCGCCTCATTCGGTGATGACTTGCCACCTCGCCAGGGACGGCCGCAAGCGTGACCGTCCCGTCAGGTCTCGTGGGAGCCTCAAACGGCCAGAACCTCTTCGCGGACGCCACCGATGCCGAGCGGCTGGCCCCCTGCAACAGCCTGCTGCTGGCGGCGCATCTCGATGCGGCCTTCGACGAGGGGCTCATGGCCGTGGCTGAGGACGGCCACTTGCTGTGGTCCCCGTTGCTGGGCCACGAGGATCGCCTTTGGCTGGGCGTGACGGACGGGCTGCGGGTGGATGGCCTGACCCGCGCGCATCAGCCGTTCCTCGCGTACCACCGGGAGCGGTGTTTCAGGGGGACTTGAGGGACGACCCGCACCGTTCTGGTCCGAAGTGCTTGAAACCGATCGAGGCTCCGTGTGCCGCCCTTAGCCTTCCGCGACCTCGAAGCCCACGATCTGGCGTTCGGCCTTGCTGAACTCGATGCCGACGAGCGTCACGTGGACGCCGGGTGCCCGGTACTTCTCGGCGTAGCCTCGGGCCTGCAACTGTTCCAAAGCAC
>JAYKIS010000001.1:0-75820 GCA_035286125.1 Candidatus Sericytochromatia bacterium | reverse complement strand
TCTCCTGTGCCCCGCTCAGCAGCTTCTTCTGGCCGATCTCCCGCAGGTACACCCGCACGGGGTCGTCATTGGGCATCCCCTTGGAGGCAAGAGCGGCCAGCTCCTTGACCACCGTCTCGTCGCCCAGGTCGAACTCTTCCTCCCCCTCATCGGGGTCCGGGGAAAAAGCCTCGGCCGGCACTTCCGCGCCCAGGTCGCCATCACCCGACACCGTCCCGGGTAGCCCGGGAAGGGCGAGGTCGGCCTCGTCGGCCTCCGGTTGCAAGCGTTCGTTGGTCATCACGTCAGCGTCGGCGTTACCCATTATCCATGCCCCATACCCTGTCCGGGGACTCGCCCCGCAAGCCTGGCTTCAAATTCCTTCACCATCCTGATGGCCTCGAGGTGCTCCACCATCAGTTGATTCGCCACTTCCCGGTCCAGTCCGGGTAGCGACAGGTCGTTGCGGATGCGTGTCGCCGTCCGTTCCCAGTGATCGAGATGGAGGGCATCCATGTAGTTTTGCACGACCTGCTCACCATCGTGCTCCGGCAACAGGTCCTCCCCGAAGCACAGTTCCAACAGCAACTCGTGTGCGCGCGTCCCTTCCAGGCGAGCGAGCCAGTCGGCCCAGCCCGAGGTGGCCTCGTCGGCCAGCAGGCTGGCCAACAGTTCTGCCGAGGCTTCATCCGGCAGCATGGAAGGTGCCACCTGCCCTGCGACCCAGGGTCGCCCCTCGGGATGCAGGACCAGATAGGCCAACAGGCCGCGTCGGGCCTCCACGGCCCGCTGCCGCGCCACGGGCCGCGCCACGGCCGTACTGCGGGCAACCATGGGGCGACCGGGCAGGAAGCGGCGCAGATCCCGCGCAAGCGCATCTTCGGACACCGCAAGTGTACGGGCCACGTCGCGGATATAAGGCTCGGCCATGACCTGGCTACCCAGGCCTCCGAGCAGGGGACCCAAACCCTCGAGCACCCGGGCGCGACCTTCGACGCTGCGTGGGTCGTCGACCGAAGCCAGCAGCCTGTCCACCCGGAATGCGACGAGGTCGGGGGCTTCATCCAGCAGATTCCTGAACGCCTCCGCACCGAACGTGCCCACGTAGGCATCCGGATCCTTGCCTTCGGGGACCGTCAGCACCCGCAGGACGATGCCGGCCGCCCGGGCCACCTCCTCGAGCACGGCCCCGCCCCGCTCGGCAGCCTGACGTCCGGCCTGATCCGCGTCGAATGCCACCACGACGCGCTTGCCCTCGGTGAAGCGCAGCAAGCTGCGAGCCTGCTCCGGAGTGAGCGCCGTGCCCAGCACGCCCACGACTTCGCAGATGCCTGCCTGATGCAAAGCCACGGCGTCCATGTAACCCTCGACAAGCAAGGCTCGATCGGCCTGGCGGATGGCCTCCTTGGCCAGGTGCAAGGCGTAGAGCTGGTGCCCCTTCTGGTAGATGGGGGTCTCGGGCGAGTTCAGGTACTTGGGACCCTCGTCACCGGGCAGCAGACGCCCCCCAAAGGCCACGACGGCGCCCATCTCGGTCGCGATGGGAAAAATCAGCCGGTTGCGGAAGACGTCGCGCCAACCGCCCCGCTCATTGGGGCGGACAAGGCCAGCCTCGACCTGCACCTCGGGGTCGAAGCCCTGACGGCGCAATTGGACCGCAAGCGCATCCCAGGCCGCGGGTGCCGCCCCCAGGCCGAAGCGCTCTGCAGTCTCGGCCGTAAGGCCACGCTGCTCCATGTAGTCGCGCGCGGCCTTGCCCTCGGGAGCCTCGCGCAGCTGGCGCCGGAAAAACTGGGCGGCCTCGCCGACCACTTCGCGCAACAGACGCCGACGATCGCCGTCCTGGGCCGGACGTTCCGACAGCGTGACTCCGTAGCGCTCGGCCAGGTGCCGCAGCGCCGCGGGAAAGTCCATCCCCTCCTTCTTCATCAGGAAGGTGAACACATCGCCCTTCTCGCCGCACCCGAAGCAACGGAAGACGGGCGGATCCTCGAGCACGCTGAAGCTGGGCGTGCGCTCCCCGTGGAACGGGCAGAGGCCCGACCAGCCACGTCCCCGGCGCTTGAGGACGGTATAGCTCCCGATGACCTCGGCGATGCGCGCCGCGTCCCGGACCCTGTCCCTGTCGTCCATCAAGGTGTGGAGTGTCCCATGCCCGCCTCGCCTTGGGCCAGCCTTGGCTGGTTGCCTCGCGCCAGCTCGCGGCGCAGGGTCGCCAGCTTGCCCTCGAAGGCGCGGACGTCGGCCTCGAGCGCCTTGACCGCTTCAGGCACAGGCAGAGAAGCCCCGAAGCGGATCTGCTCATAGGCCGCCGCAATGGCCCCAAAGGCCGGCGCCACCGCGGACAGCACGGGGTGGCTCTCGACGGCTGCCACGTGCTCCCGGGCGGCACGGGCCGCCGTCAGGCCATGTCCGTGCCGGGCCAGGCGCGCAAGGACCCTGAGCCACAGGCGGGTGGCCCGATATGCCTCGGGAGAGCGCGCGGTTCGCCGCAAACGCCGAAGGGCCGCCTGTTCCTCGCTGAAGAACCACCCGGCGAGCAGGGCAAGGCCGCCAAGCCCCGCCAGCAGGAACCAGAAACGATGCCCCAGGCGGTCATAGACCGCACCGATGGCCGAGAGCAAGGGTGGCGGACCACCGTCTATGACAAAGGTCAGCGGACCGGACCAGCCCGGCGTCGGATCGAACGGCACCCAGCCGACCCCGGTCAGGAACGCCTCGACCCAGGCATGCGCATCATTGCCGCGCACCTCGTGGAAGCCCGTCAACAGGTTGTGGCGGCCTGGCGCATAACCCGTCACAAGCCGCGTCGGAATGCCCAACGTCCGCCCCATGACCGCCAGCGACGTCGCGAATTGCTCGCACGTCCCCCTGCGCACATCGAACAGGAAGGCATCCACATGGTCCCTGCCCGCTGGCGTCCTCGGGGCGTCGGTATCGTAGGCATAGGTGGCCTGCAGGCGACGCGTCAGGTTCCGCAGCTGCATGTAGGGGGGCGCGGCGCTTCCGCCGGCCCAAGCCCGGGCCCGGGCGGCAACGCGATCGGGCAGCCCCGCCGGCAGCCCCAGCCACGGGGCGTATTGCGCCCTGAGCTTGGGTGTCAGGGGGTTCGCCCCTACCAGCGACGCTTCCTGCCACGCGACCCGCTCGTGACGCACGGAGTAGTAGAGCCCTTCCGGCAAGGGCACCGGGCTGCGGTAGGCCCCCTGGTCATCCCGGAAGAGGACCGGCGTCGGGAAATACAACTCGGCCGCGAAGCCCGGCAACAGCACGAGGTTGCTCTGGGTCGCCTCGACGTAGACACTCAGCAGGTCCAGACGACCGGCCCCGATCATCGAGACCGGCAGGCGCCACGGCTGGGTCGCCAGCGTCAGGCTCTCGACCCTGTCCGGATGCGACAGGCGCCAGGAACGGCCGTCGTAGGTGTCGTAGGCCATGCCGCGCAGGTACTGGGGGCCACCCGAGCGGACCTTGAGCACCACCTCGTCGGGCAAGTCGCCCCGATGGTTCAGGTCGAGGCGCTCCGAGAAGCCGTAGTAACTGCCTCCCCCCCCGCCGCCGGAACCACCCGATCCCCCCCCGGCGCCCCCGTCGGGACCCGTGATGCGTCCGGACATGGGTCCCTTGATCTCCATCATCCGGCTCATCGGCAACTGGGTCAGGAAACCGCCCTTGCCGCGGGGCACCAGCCCGAAGACCACGCTCGACGCCACGATCAGGGCCACGGCACCCGCGCCCACGGCTCTGGTGTTGCGCCGCCCCAGCGGCAAGGCCGGAAACTCGAGGAGAGTGTCCAGGTGGGAACAGGCCACGAAGGCAACGGTCGCCGCCAGCAGCACGGGCAGCAACAACAGATCCCGTGACACGCTGGCCGTCACCACGAGCAGGATGGCACCGACCAGCTGAGCAATGCGCAGGTTGTGGCGCCGCGGCAAATCGAAACTGTTGAGGACCTGCAGCCAGAGCAGCAGGTTGGCGAGCGGCAGGCGGGCATCCGGCGAGGACAGGAAGAGCGTACGCAGGTAGTCGTACAGCAGGTAGAGCATGCCGACGGCCAGGAAGGCCTTGACCAGCCAGTTGCGCCCGCGGAACCAGTGGCTGAACCAGCTGCCGACAGCAGTCAGGACCCAGGCAAGTGCCTGCGCCGGGTCCGGCGCGACAAGCGCCATGCCGCAGATGCCCGTCGTCACGAGACAGAATGTCGCCAGCCGCAAGGGCCCCAGCGGATCATCCACGTGGATGAGGGCAGCCAGCCCACGCCGCTGCAAGGCCTCGCGAGCAATCATCCGCGCACTTCCGCCAGGGCCTCGCCCGGATCGGCGCCGACCGGACACCCCACGGCCCCCGCCGGCACCGGCTCATCCGCCCGCCCCACATGGACCCATGCCGAGGCCAGAGCGCCCCAGCCCGCGGCACGGCGCGACACGACGACGGCTCCGGCGGGATCCACCTGACTGAGCACAGGTGCCAGCGAAGCTTCCCCGGGCTCGAGTCCGGCCAGCCTGTCGAGCAGATCGAACAGATCCCCCTCGAGGATACCCTCGGGCACGACCAGCCGCGTGAAGATGCCCTGGGCGTTCCAGTGCGCCAGCAACGAGGCCGCCACCTCGAGCGCGTGCTCGAAGGTGTCCGGCTCGTGGCCCGCAAGGTCCAGGATCAGGCAAGCCCCGCCGGAAGGTGCAAGACCTTCGGTCTCCTTGACCACCAGTCGATTGCGTCGGGCCGTACCTCGCCAATGGATGGCCCGCAGGGGATCCCCGGGCCGGTAGTCGCGGGTCCCGCGGACAAGCTCGCCTTCGGGCACGGTGCGAGCCTGCGGATGATCGTCGCCCGTCGCGCCGGCAGCCCGGAACCACGGCAAGCGGCGCAGGGGATGAATACGGGGCACAACGCGGACGGGGTGGACGGAGGCGGCCCTGCGACGCCAGAACAGGAAGCCCAGCACGGAAGCCTGGACCCAGACCGCCGGAGGCTCATGCACGCCGCGACGGGGCGCGGGCAGGTCCAGCTCGATCGTGGCCTCGGCACGCGGGGGCAACTCGGGCAGGATGGCACACGACCACGTGAGCGGCCGAATCCGGAAAAGAAATCCGGGCCCCCGGATGACCGGCCCGATCGGTGGCCCACCCACGGCCAGGAACCAACGCGGCCAGCGACCCGAATGGCGGAGATGCACCTGACAGGCGAGGGCTTCCCCCCGCATGGCGCGGCCCTCATGGCGCACCTCGGCCCGCACCCCCCTGAGCGCCCAGTAGCTGCCCGCCAGCGAGAGCATGAGCGCCCCGAGGAAAAGGCCGCCCAGCACGAAGAGCCATCCGGCCTGGACATTGACGGCCGACAGCAGGGTGGCAAGGGCCACCATGGCAAGGACTAAGGCGCGCGCCGTCACCGGGATGCCCTGACGCGGCTCAGAGCGGGACCGCCACGGCCGTCAGCAGGTCGTCCAGGACCTCCTGACGCACGGCGCGGCCGGAACGTCCCGAAAGCACGAGCCGATGATTCAGGCACAGCGGCGCCATGGCCGTGAGATCGCCCGGCACCACGTGGTCGCGTCCCTCCAGCAGGGCGCGCGCCTGCGCCAGGCGTTGCCACACGAGGCCGCCACGCGGACTGACACCCAGCAGGACCCTGGGATGGTCGCGCGTGGCGCCCAGCACCCGGACGACATACGCCTGCAACGACGGATCGACGTGGACCGCCCGGACCTGCTCCTGCCAGGCCAAGAGGGTCTCGAGCCCCACGGGCTCGGCCAGTGCCGGCTGCTCCTGACGCGCCCAGACGCCTGAGAGCAGACGCACCTCGTCCTCGGGATCGGGATAGCCCAGCGTCAGGTTGAGCGCGAAGCGATCCAGCTGCGCCTCGGGGAGGGGAAAGGTGCCCTGGAACTCGACGGGATTCTGCGTCGCGACCACCAGGAACGGACGGGGCAAGGGATGCCGGACCCCGTCGACGGTGACGGCCCCCTCCTCCATCGCCTCCAGGAGGGCGGCCTGGGTCCTCGGGGAGGCCCGGTTGATCTCGTCGGCCAGGAGAATGTTCGCGAAGACGGGCCCCGGCATGAATCGGAACGTGCCCTCCGCCGGCTGGAAGACATGCGTGCCCGTGATGTCCGACGGCATCAGGTCCGGGCTGGACTGGACTCGCTTGAATTCACCGCCCACGACCTGGGCCAGGGTCCTTGCAATCAGGGTCTTGCCGACGCCGGGCACGTCCTCGAGCAGGATGTGCCCCCCGGCCAGCAGGGCCGCCACGACATGCGACAGTGCCTCGTCGTGGCCGACCACCGCGGGCCTCAGGGCCTCCAGGACACGGCGGGGAGAAGAGGTCGAGGAGGTGCCTGCGGCGGAGGACTGCATGGGCGATCCGTTCCCTGCCCTTCGGGTCGGTAAACCGGGGCTAGAGGGGCGCCCGCCCGACGCACGACGCCGAGACGACGCCGTCACCGCCACCGACCTGCAACGTCAGGCTGCCGGAAGGAGACCAGCGCAAGCCAGCCCAGGCGGACCTGCCGTTCCAATCCGCCAGCACGCGCACGTCCGGCAGGCCGAGAGGCATCACGATGGCATGCTCGAGACCTGCCATGGGTCCCGGCCACCAAGGAGCCGCGGCCTGGCCCGGCCGCCAGGGGTCACCGACGGCCCACCCGAGCGTCCATCGCGTCGCGCCGAGCACACGCGTGCCCACGGCATAGGCCGTGCCCATGCCGTAGCGCGTTCCGTCGAGGCCAACGAGTCCGTTGGCCGACAGCGGATCGAAGACACCCGCTGCCAGGCTCCAGCCTCCCGGCGACCAAGGCGCACGCAGCTTGAGGTGGCTGGTCCGATGGACGGCTCCTGCGGGCAGGGCCGGCACGAGAGGGTCGATCCAGCCCGGCACCTGCAGCATCCCGATTCCGACCTCGAGCCACGGCCACAGGGGCACGCAAAGCACGAGGTGTCGATTGACCCGCTGGTTCAGGGCGTAGCGCAGCGGCGGGTCCACGCCCTCTTGCCAGGCCAGCCCCAGGGCAAGATCCGGGCGGACCTCCGCCGTCGGCACGCGCAGCAAGCCTGTCCAGCCCGCAAAGGCCATCCCGTCCTGGTCGGGGACGATCACACCCGGTTCCTTGCCAGTCGCGCCCGCAAGGCCTCACCGACACGCTCCAGAGGCGCTGCGGCAGTCGCCTCGCGCGCTGCCGCGAGCCGAGGCAAGCCCGCTGCCGCCTCGGCCGACCATGCTGTGGCGAAGGTGCCGTCGCGGATTTCGGCCAGCAGGCGTTCCATGGCCTCGCGGACGGGCACACGGGCGTATTGATCCCGCGCCCGCAGCGCACCGAATTCCGCCGTGTTGCTGATCTGCCGGGCCATGCCGCCCAGCCCCTCCTCGTGCATCAGGTCGACGACCAGCTTCAGCTCGTGCAGACAGGAAAAGTAAGCCACGTCCTCGGGATAACCGGCCTCGACCAGGACCGAGAAGGCCTCGCGCACGAGCGTCTCGACCCCACCGACCAACACGGCCTGCTCCGCGAAGAGGTCGACTTCGGTCTCCTGCGCGACGGTCCCCCAGTGCAGTCCCGCCCGATGGGCCCCCAGGGCGCGGGCATAGGCCTCGGCACGCACTCGCGCCTTGCCGGTAGCGTCATGATGGACGGCAAGGAACGCCGGAACGCCGCCACCGGCCAAAAAGGCGTCACGCACCGCCCTGCCCTGGCCCATCGGAGCCACGAGCAGGGCATCGAGATCCTCACGCCAAGGCGCAGCGGCATAGCGGTAGGAGTAGCCATGGGCCAACACCACAGCCACGCCGGGTTCGAGCAGATCCGCGACCTGGGCGAGCACGATGGGGATGACCTCATCCGGTACCATCAAGGCCACCATCGAGGCACCCGGGATGACCCCCCGGACAGTGCCGGGCACGAAGCCATCCGCCCGGGCCGACTCAGCCCGCCGAGCGCCTGCGTGCAACCCGATACGGACGGCGGCACCACTGTCCTTCAGGTTGAGGGCATGGGCCCTGCCCTGGGCCCCGTAGCCGAGGACCGCCACCGCACCTTCGTCCCACACCGGAGGAAGCCCGTCACCTGTCATCGGGGGTCATGGTAGCATCGCCCACCCCGTGCCGATGGATGCCCCCGTCCCGCAGTCGGTCCTCGTGCAGGACCGACTGCTCGCCCTGGGCTACGAGGATGTCCGTATCCGCGTCGACGGGACGCGCTGGCTCGTGGCCTGGATGGACCGCCGCCATGCCGATCCCCGCCAGGCTCTGGCGGAAGTGGCGGACGTACTGGACCGAACGATCCCCGACGAGTCGACATGGGTACTGGCGCCCATGCTGCTGGGCCAGGTCCCCTGTGCCGTCTCGACGACGGCCGCCTCGTGGCGTGCATCGCGCCAGGACAGGAAGGGGGCCTCGTGGCAGATCCTGGGCCCCCTCGAGCCGCCGCCAGCCGGGCAGCACGAAGGCCAACCGTGGTGGCGGCCGGATCTCTCGGTCCACCCCGTCATCCGCTTCAATCCCTACGTCATCACGCCCCTCCTGCGCGTCGAGGGCTCGGTCCCCATCGCCCCGGGAACCTGGGTCGAAGGCCGGGTTCAGGTGCCGCTCGACGGCAGCCCCCCGGATCCGGTCCGAGGCCTGCTGGGCTGGCAGAAAAGGGATCTCGGACCGTGGCAAGTGGTGGCTTGGCTGGCCAGCGGAGGGCCGGCCGGCGTCCTGGGTGACACCTGGCAACCCCATGCGGGGGTTGAGGCCGGGTGGGACACCTTGGGGGGGGCCCTGGCGCTACGCGGCCGTCTCGGGCAGGAACTGCTCGCAGGGCGCCGGCAAGAACTGCGGGCCTGGGGCGAAGCCTATCTGCCGGGTACGGGTCTGACGCTCAAGGCAGGGTGGGGCCGCTTTCCCCTGGGAGACAACGCACCTTTCGGGGCGGTCCGACGGACTTACCCGCGAGGCTGGCTCGAAGCCGCCGTTGCACGATCAGACCTGCATGGGACCAGCCTGATGCTGGGCATCGGCCTGGACCTGGGCCCCCGCCCGGCAGATCCCCCGCGCCCGATTCGCATCCGCTGGCCGGGCATGTTCACCTACACCTACACGGCGACGGGCTATCTGGCGGCCAACGGGCTAGAGCCGGCGCCGGGCCTCGGCGACGTGCGCCAGCGCATGGCACCGGCGTGGCTCCTGGAGCGTCTCGACGCCCCGGACTAGTTGCCCGTGTTGCGCAGGATACCGTAGAGGACCGCCGCCGAGTTCAGGCTCTGGCCGACGATCTGGGCCACCTGGGTCCAGATTGTCAGCGGATCCCGCAGTTCGATGCGTTCGGGCAGCACGAGCGTATCGCCGGGACCGACTTCGGAGTCCATCAGGCCACGGGACAGCAGGAACCAGCCCTCGCGGTACGTGGGCATGGCGTGTACCCGGCCATCAGCGCGGACGACGTACAGGTTGTCGATATCGGCCATCGCCGTGGCCCCGCCGGCAATCCGCAGCAACTCGCGGACGGGCACGCCGGGCCTGTAGGTAACGGCCGAAGGCGTGTAGACCGCGCCGATGACGGTCATCGTCTCGTTCGGCGGGGGCACATACAGCTCGTCCCCATCCTCGAGCAACAGGTCGTTGCCTGCGGTGCGCATCTTGCCGGGGTCGTCCAGCTTGACGACCACGCGACCCGAGACGTCCTGGGCCCGAAGGGCCGCGATCAGGGCCTGCTTGGCGGCCTGCGCCGACGCGGCCGTCTGGCCGCCCGAGACAGCCTTGCTGGCCTCGGCAGCCACCTCGGCCTCGAGCTTGCGTGTCAGGTTGTCCAGCTGCGTCCGCTGCACCTTGCGGACCATCTCGCGCGTGAAGACCGCGCCGGGCAGGAAGGCCCGGTTCCGATAGCCTCCGGCCCGCTCGATCAGGGACGACAGCGTATCCCCCTCGAGCAGGGTGTAGGTACCCGGTTGCGCGACCTCGCCGCGGACGACCACGTTGCGCAGGCCGCGGAAATTCTCGACCTGCTTGATGCGCAAGGCATCGTCCCGCAGTACCGGCACGTCGACATCGGTACCCCTGCGTGAAAGGGCGAGGCCGGGCCGCACCGTGACGCGCTCGCTGACGAGGCCATCGCCGTCGACGCGCCGGCGCGTCAGTTCGGCCGCGAACTGATCGGCCTCCGGTGCAAGGCCCCCGGCTGCCTCGATGAGCTGGGAAAGCCGCATGCCCGGATAGACCCTGTAGCTGCCCGGTCGCAGCACGGCACCGGCAACCAGGGCTGTGGGCTCGCGCTCGAAGGCCTCCCGGGGATAGATCGTGAGCACATCCCGTGCCTCGAGCACCACGTCGTGAGCAGGGTCCCGCTCGAGCGCCTTGCCCAGATCGAACGACAGCACCTCACGGTGCCTGTCGCGTCCACGCTCGCGTTCGACCAGGGCATGTCCCAGCCAGGCGTCAGGCTTGAGCAAGCCGGGCGCACCCAGGACCTCGGATGCCCGCATGCCCGCAGTCCACGCACGCGGGCCAGGCCGATAGACATGGCCGCGCAGGTCCACGCCGTTGGCCAGCTCGGTCGCGCTGGCCTGCACCATGACGACATCGCCATCGCGGGCCGGCATGGAACGGTCGACATCACGCGTGAGATCCAAGGTCCTGACCTCACGGCCGTCTCCGCGGCCGGAGCGCAGCAGCGAGACGCCGGGCAGGAAGCCTCCGGGCAAGGCGCCACCGGCTAGGGCCAGCGCCCTTCCCAGGGTCTCGCCGGGCAGCATCTCGTAGATGGCCGGCTCGCGGACCTCACCGCCCACCGCAACCGTCGGCCCCGACTCGGGCACGAAGACGGTGTCTCCGGGCAAGAGGCGAACATCGGCTCCCTGGCCCTCAAGCAGGAGCCCGTAGAGGTCAACCGTCGCCACCTTGCGCCCGCCGCGCTGGATCTGGATCCGCCGCAAGGACCCGGCCTTCTGGACACCCCCGGCCCGCTGGAGCAGGCCCAGCATCGACGTCACGGCCGGCACGGCGTGGAGCCCGGGCTGCTGCACGCGTCCCGCCAGCACGACGGTAATCTGACGCAGGCGGCCCAGTCGCAACTTGATGGCAGCACCACGGGCGCGCTTGCGCAGCGCCTGCTCGGCCGCCTGCATCGTCAGTCCAGCCAGGTTCACGGGGCCGGACCCCGGAAGGAATACGGAACCATCCCGGGCAATGACGGAATCGAGCGGGGCAGCCAGCATGGGCACATCCAGGACAATCTGGTCCCCGGGCCCCAGAGGATAGTCCTCGGGAACATCAGCCTCACTGACGACACCGGACGATGACGACTGGGCCAGCGCATGGAATCCGTACTGACGAAGGGGCCTTTCCATACCCTGCGACAGGTAGCGCTCGACCGGCGACAAGGGTTCGGGCGTGGCCTCGGGCGTGGGGACAGGCGCAGGCGCAGGCCCGACCACGATGGCCGGTGCGACGACAGGCGACAGTCCGGTCACGGCCGCAGACGGAGCGCGGAGGACCGAATCCTCGACCGCCCAGCCAGGGAGGGCGACCGAAACCGCCAGCAGGCAAGCCGCAGGCCAGCGCCAGCTCATGCCGACACCGCCCCGGATACGCTGGCCTTGAGGGCCTCGAGACGATCCAGACGCTCCCAGGGCCTGTCTCCGGGGCGATCTCCGAAGTGGCCGTAGGTTGCCGTCGGACGGTAGATGGGTCGCCGAAGGTCAAAGGCACGGATGATGCCGGCAGGACGCAGGTCGAAGATATCGGCCAAGGCCCGCTCGATCAGGGTCTCGTCCACGACGGCCGTCCCGAAGGTCTCGACCGACACCGAGACAGGACGGGCCTTGCCGATGGCGTAGCTGACCTGGATCTCGCAACGGCGAGCCAGGCCGGCCGCCACGACATGGCGCGCCACGTGGCGCGCGGCATAGGCGCCCGAGCGATCCACCTTGGTGGGATCCTTGCCTGAGAAGGCCCCTCCGCCGTGGCGGGCGTAACCGCCGTAGGTATCGACAATGATCTTGCGTCCCGTCAGGCCGGCATCACCCTGGGGCCCTCCCGTGACGAAGCGCCCAGACGGGTTGACGAGGATACGCGTCTCTCCCGTCATCAGGTCACCCGGCACGACGGGCGCGATGACGTGCGTGCGCACGGCCTCCTCGATCTCGCCCAGCGTCACGCCTTCGTCGTGCTGCGTCGAAAGCAGGACGGTATCGACGGCCACCGGACGATCGCCCTCATAGGCCACCGTGACCTGGGTCTTGCCGTCCGGACGCAACCAAGGCAGCACGCCCGACTTGCGCACCTCGGTCAGGCGCATGGCCAGCCGATGGGCCAGATCGATGGGCAAAGGCATGCCATCAGGCGTCTCGTCGCACGCATAACCGAAGACCAGCCCCTGATCCCCGGCGCCGATGGCATCGATGGCAGCATCCCGCTCTCGCTCGGACAGGCCGCCCCGGACCTCCCACGAGCGATCGACGGCGGCCGCGATGTCGGGCGACTGCTGATCGAGCGCCACCAGAACCGCACACGAGGCCGCATCAATGCCGTAGCGCGCGTCCGTGTAGCCGACATCCCGAAGGACATCTCGCACCAGCGCCGGGATGTCGAGCCGGGCCTGAGTCGAAATCTCCCCCGTGACAAGGATGAAGCCTGTATTGGCCACGGTCTCGCACGCGACACGACCCATCGGGTCATGTGCGAGGACAGCATCGAGCACGGTGTCCGAAATCTGGTCGCACAGCTTGTCCGGATGACCCTCGGTCACGGACTCGGAAGTGAACAGCCGACGTCTTGGGGTGCCCAACTCAGGCCTCCTGCTGGGGATTGCCCGACCGCCAGGCACGGCGCGGCGACCCGGAAAATGGGAACAGGTGCAGCCGCTGATCGTAGCCCGCACGCGCTGGCAGCGTCAACGCGAACCCTGCAGGCGCAGCACAAGCAGGACGGTCCGGAAGAGGATGGCCACGTCATGCAGCAGCGACCATTCCGCCGCATACCGCAGGTCCAGATCGACCATCTCGCGGAAGCTCGTACCGGCCTTGCGATCCGAGACCTGCCACGCACCTGTCGCACCGGGCATGACCAGAAGACGCAGCAGATCCCTGTCGCCGTAGTCCTCGACCTCGGCCGGAAGCGGGGGACGCGGGCCGACGAGCGACATGTCGCCAGCCAGGATGTTGAACAGCTGAGGGAACTCGTCGAGGCTGGAACGCCGGAGGAAGCGACCCACGCGCGTCACGCGGGGGTCCTCTTTCATCTTGAAGATGGGCCCGTCCGGGATCTCGTTGCGGGACGCAAGTGCGGCACGCATGGCCTCGGCGTCGACGACCATGGTGCGGAACTTGAGAATTCTAAAGCGCCGGCCGTTCCAGCCCACGCGCTCCTGCGTGAAGAACACCGGCCCCGGCGAATCCCACCGGACCGCCAGGGAGACCACCACAAAGACCGGCAACATCACGGCCAGGCCCACTGCGGCGCCCAGGATGTCCATCAGGCGCTTGCCCACCCCCCCGACGCCCACAAGGGAGGGATGGCGCGACACACCGATGGACGCGAGCCTCCCTTCCCACGTCAACCCAGCCGACAGGCCATCCGTACCGGGGACAACCCGGAGATGCGCAGGGCGGCCGACAGGGGGCCTGGTCTGTAAAGTGCTATTCGGCATTGGACTCCGAAAATTATAGGGGCGGCGCCTGTGCGTCGCGCATCAGGACGCCGCCCTGCGTTGCGTACGTTAGTTGCCGCCGCCCAGGCTGGCGTTCGGCGTCGCGGTCGGAGCAGCCGTCGGAGCAGCCGTCGGCGCGGCCGTCGGCGTCGGGGTGCTGGTCGTCGCGTTGTTGCCATTGCACGCGGCGAGGACAGCGAGGACAGCGGCGAGGGGAAGAAGCTTCTTCACGGGCAATTCCTTACATCAGACATCGGTGAGGGACCGAACCAGTTTACCAGAATCATGGCCGAGCCATGGTTCATCGGTCACATCCGAAGTGTATCCACCAACGCTTTCAGGGCCGCTTACATCGGCGTGACGCCTTGATGAATGCCGCAAACGCCGGGAAATACAGACATTTCATCGATTTGAAAGCGCACTCAGACACAATGGCCATGATTCCTAAACGCGCCCGGAGCAAGCTTCCCTTGTCAGTCAGGAAGACCGACGGGACAGGACGCCAACGGGCCCCGCGCGAGGGGCGGCCCACGAGGCAACGGCCTCCTCCCCGGCGGCATCGAGAAGGGCTCCCCGCAAGGTGGGCCCTTCGGTTCTTTGGGACCCGGGTCTCCCTGGAGACGAACACTCCAAGGAGACCGTGCGACAAATCACCTGACGGACGCGCCCGTGCGTGCTACAGTCGGGCTGTGGGCGGCTTGCGCATCGTCGAGCTCGAGATCGACAACTTCAAGACGTTCCGGCAGGAGCGGATTCGTCTCCTGCCGGGCTTTACGGCCATCACCGGCCCCAACGGCTCCGGCAAGAGCAACATTCTCGACGCGCTGATGTTCTGCCTGGGCCTGGGCAATGCCCGCACGCTTCGCGCAGCCAACAGCACGGGCTTCATCAACGGGGCCTCAAGCCGCCGCGAGGCGCGCGTCACCGTGCGATTCGGCCACGAGGACGGCTCTCCGGCCTTTGAGGTGGCGCGTCGCGTGCGCGAGCGAAAGGCCCCTGACGGGGGCGAACCCACGGCCGACAACACTTATTACCTTGACGGCAAGGCCTCGACCCTGTCGGAGATCCACGAGCTGCTGGGTCGACATCACATCAGCCCGCAGGGCTTCAACGTCGTGATGCAGATGGACGTCATGGGCATCATCAAGATGACGCCCCACGAGCGCCGCCGGATCATCGACGACCTCGCCGGAGTAGCGGACTTCGACAGCCGCATCGACCTGGCGGCCAAGGAGCTGCAGACGGTCGCCGAGCAAGAGGATCGCACCGTCTTCCTGCTCTCCGAACTGCAGGCCCGGCTGGCCTCCCTGCGCAGCCAGCGCGACAAGGCCGTCGAGTTCCTCGACCTTCAGGAACGCCTGCGCCAGATGGATCGCGACCTCAAGGCCGGCCGTTGGTGGGAGCTGCAACACCAGGTGAACCTTCAGGACGGCACGGTCCTGCAGGGACGCTTGCGCCGCAGCGAGGCCGATGACGCCCTGCGCACCGCAGTCGCGGCGCTCGAGGCCGCGCGCGAGGAAGAGCAGCGCCTTGCCGACCGGCTCCACCGCGAGGGGGGGGCACGCTTCCAGGCCTTGGAAGACCAGTTGCTCGAGACGTCGGGCGAACGCGAGCGCCTTCGTCTCGAGGGTCGCGAAGCCCATCGTCGCGCGGAAGAGCTCGATCATCTGGCCGTCCGGGCCGACGATCGCCGTCGGGACCTGGAATCGGAGGGCTCCGCGCTCGAACACGAGATGGCCCAGGTCCGCGCGCGAATCACCGAGGTGGCAGCCCGGGCAGAAGGCCACCGACAGCGCCGTGAGACCCTTCAGGCCGAACTCGATCAACTGATGACCGGGCGACAGGACCTGGTCGTCGCGCGGCAGGACCTGGTCGCCCGCAAGGAAGCCACCGAAAAGCAGATGAGCGACCTGCAGGTCAGCCAGATGCGGGCCCAGTTCGAGCAACAGCAAGTCGAGGATCGCGTCGAGGAAGCCCGCGGCCGCCGCAAGGAGCTGGCCGATCAGGTCCGGGATCTGGGCAAGGAAGTAGATCAGTTGGCGACGCAGGCCGCCGAGGCTGCGAAGCAGGCGGAGTCGGCGCGCACCGACGAGCAACGTGCCCATCAGAATGTCACCAGCCTGAAGCAGACGCTGGAAGCGGCAGAAGAGGCGCTCCGCACGGCCCACAAGGAGGCCTCCAAGGTCTCGGGCCAGTTGCAGGCGCAGGAAGCCAGCCTGGGTCCCGCCGTCGAGTACGTGCTGGGTCAGAGCATGCCGGGCGTGTTGGGCACGCTGTCCATGTTGGGCGAAGCCGATCCCGCCTTTGCGCGCGCCCTTCAGGAGGCCGCCGGCGGCCGGATGCGCAACATCGTCGTCACGGACGACGGCGTCGCCGCGCAGATCGGTCGCATGCTCCACCAGCGGGAGGGCGGCCGCGTGACGTGCCTGCCCCTGAACAAGCTGGCCCCCCCGAGGCAGCTGCCCCGGGTCAACCTCGAGGGCTGCCTCGGGTACGCCATCGACAAGATTTCCTTCGCGCCCGAACATCACCCCGCCTTCGCGCTGGCGCTGGGCGAGACCTTGATCTTCGAGACCATGACGGCGGCCCGCCCCCACATCGGCCGCTACCGCATGGTCACGCTCGATGGCGACGTTCTGGAGCGGACGGGCGCCATGAGCGTCGGTCGCTCGAAGCAGGCGCCCGCGATGTTCCTGGCCAACCTGCGTCAGGAACACGAGCAGCGTCAGACCGCCCTGCGCAACGCCACGCAGCGGGTGCAGAACACCCAGGGCGCCCTGCAGGCCATGCTGACGGGGCAAGGCCGCGCCGAAGCCCGCAGGCGCGAGGCCGAGGACACAGCCGCTCAGGCCGAGCGGACCCGTGCAGCCCTGAACGACGAGTTGCAGCGCCGCGCCGAGGAACTGCAGCGCCTGGATCAGGAACTCAAGGCCGATCAGAAGCGCATGGCGGAACTCGGTCGCGAGGCCGAGCGTCTGATCGAGGCCGGCCTGCCGCTGGAGGAGACCTACAACAACCTCGAGCTCGCCCTGTCCGATCTGGACGACAGCCTGGGCGACGGCCGGGCGGAGGAATTGCGGCATCAGGCCAGCGAAGCCCAGTGGGCCCAGCAGGATGCCGAGACCGAGGCCCAGAAGGAGCGCCTGACGCTGGAAAGCCGCGAAGGTGCACGGGAGGCCAATCGCCAGGCCGCGACCGAGCAGGCCGAGCTGGCTGCCCGGAATCGCCAGGAGGCCGAGGCATCACGCCTTGTCTGCGCTCGTGCGGACGAGCAGGTTGCCGAGCTGGCAGCGCGCATCGAGGAGTTGACGCGTGCCCGGGAAGAGGCGCGCAAGGGTCTCGAGGCATTGGTCGAGGCGCGGAATGTGGCGACGGAAGCCCGAACCCTGGCCGAGAGCACCGTCAGCATCCGCGAACGGGACATCAGCCTGCTGGAAGATGCCGTCCGTCAGAGCGAGAGCCGATTGACCGAGTTGCGCACGCAGTGGCAGGGTCTCGAGAACGAACTCTGGGAAGAGGACATTCCCCTGCCGACGGAAGCGCCCCTGCTCTCCGTTCACGACCTCGACGTGGCACGCAAGAAGGTCGAGCATCGTCTGGCGGCGCTCGGGCCGGTCAACCAGCTGGCCGTGGAGCAGTACGCCCGCGAAGAAGAAGAAGCGCGCTCCCTCGACGGCCGCCTGGCCGCCCTGCGTGCGGAGCGCCAGGGCATCGAGGACCGTATCGCGGAGATTTCCGTCCAGAAGCGCGCCGTCTTCATGACCGCCTTCGACCAGATACGCGGCTTCTTTGCCGAGATCTTCGGGGAACTGGCCGGGGGCTACGGGGAATTGTCGCTCGAGCGTCCGGAAGACCCCTTCGCGGGAGGTCTCATCATCACGGCCCAGCCCCCGGGCAGCGCCATCGCGCGTCTTGACGCGATGAGCGGGGGACAGAAGTCCCTGACGGCCCTCGCCTTCCTGTTCTCGGTCCAGCGGACGCAGCCGGCGCCTTTCTACGCGCTTGACGAGGTCGATCAGGCGCTGGACGGCGTCAACGTCGACCGCCTGGGCCAGATGATGCGAAGGCAGTCCGAACTTGCCCAGATGGTCGTCATCTCGCATCGCAAGCCCATGATCGGCCATTCGGACCAGGGCGTGGGCGTCTACCTGGGATCGGACAAGACCACGCGGGTCCGCAGCATCATCTGGGACACCACCCGGGCGGCCGGCGCATGAGCGAGGATCTCACGCCTGAAACGGGCACCCTGCCCGAGGAGCCCCGGGGTATCGACGACAACCCGGGCATCGAGATCCTGCTGGGCATGGCCCAGAGGGGCGAGCTGGACCCGTGGGATGTCGATATCATCACGGCGACGGATCAGGTCCTTGCCAAGCTGGATGCCACCGACCGCCAGGACCTCCGTTCGTGCGGCAAGGCGCTTCATTGCGCTACGGTCATGCTGCGCCTGAAGGCACAGGCCATTCGCAACGATCTCGAAAACTGGCTCGCACCGCCTGCCGATGACGACGACTGGTTCGACGGGACGGATGCCTTCGAGCAGGGCGAGGGAGACGGCCCCATCATCATCGACATGACCCTGCTGCGGCGCGCGGGCTTCCGCCAGCCACGCCGGCGCAAGGTGACGCTGGGCGAGCTCATCGCGGAGCTCCGCCGCCTCGAGGCCGAGGAACTGCCCGAACCGGCGAAACCGGGTACGCTCAGGCGGATGCGGAGGGCCGACATCAAGGCCCGGACCGTAGGCCTCGTCCATGACGAGGACCTCGATGGCGATGCCAAGCGTCTGGCCGAGCGACTCGCCGACCAGTTCACGCGGCAACCGGAAATCTCGTTCCGCGGTCTCGCCACGGACCACAAGGAAACACCATCCCTCTTCCTCGCCCTGATGTTCCTCGCCCATTGGGGCGTGGTCGAGGTCGAGCAGCGGGAACCCTACGCCGACCTGACCATCCTCGCCCAGGAAGAACGCCCGGAAAGCCATGGCCAAGAGGCCGCCGCCTAAGCCGGCCAACGGCCAGGGGCCGCTGCAGGCGATGCTCGAGGCCGCGCTCTTCACGACGGCCCAGCCCTTGCCGCTCGAAGCGCTGTGCGAGTTGCTCGACATCTCGCGCAAGGCCTGCCTCGAAGGCCTGGTCGCGCTGGTGCAACGGCACGAGGCCAATGCCGACAGCGGTCTGGAAGTCGCCCGATCCGAAGAGGGCTGGATCATGCAGGTCAAGGGCACTTACCAGCCGGTCGTGGATCGCCTGTTGCCGAGCGACCTCGCCCAGGCGGTCCTGAAGACCCTGACCTTCATCGCGATGCGCCAGCCGGTCCTGCAGCGTGATGTCGTGGAGGTGCGTGGATCGGGCGCCTACGACCATGTCCGGGACCTGGTCGAGCGCGGACTCGTCCGCAAGACGCCGCAGGGGAACAGCTCCCTGCTGGAGCTCGGGCCCCGCTTCGGGGACTACTTCAGGATAGACAAGGACAAGCTCGCGCAGATCCAGGGACAGACCGTGCTGCACTGGCCGACGCCCGACGAGGCCGCGCCGATTGCCGAAGAGCCCCCGCCCGAAGCACCGGACGCCCCCTGACCTCAGCCGGCGCGGCGCGCCGTGCGGGAAAAGCGACCTGCGCAAGGCTCCCGGCGGGCCGGCACGAGCGCCACGGGAGCCAGTTCGAGGCGGCAATGACCCCCGAACACCGCCTGTACGGCGGCATCGAGCCCATCCTGCATCAGGTTGAGCAAGAAGAAGTCCTCGGGCGCGCATTCGAGCAGCAAGCCGCCAGCCCCGAGGATCATCCGACATCGGCGCAAACACGCGGCCACCCTGGCGGAGGTCCGCCGAATGACCTCTTGAAGAAAGCGGAAGGCCTCACGGCTCATCCGCACTTCGTCCCCCCGTCGGTCCCAGAGCACCTGCCCGTTCATGGTCGCCCCCGCTTCAGAACGCTTGTTCCAGGAGCATAGTCATCGAACGGATGTTCGTCAAGCGTTCGACTACCGACGGGCTCAGACCGGAGGCCCGTCCTGCCGGGCCGATGCCCACTCGAGCAACCACAGTGCCATGGGGCGAAGCGGACCGGGTGGCTGCAAAGCCCCCAGCCGACTCACATAGCGCTCGTAGACGGGCAACGGCAGTTCGGGCATGTCCGTGTCATGCAGGACCTGGAGGAAGTCCGGGCCGAATTCCCGGCAGATCATCACCTTGGGCCGATCATCGAGGGTGACGGAAAAGGCGCCATAGGCCCGGCACACGAGGGGCCGCGCCTCATAGGCCATGCAGAGGTCGTCGTCGCCCAGCAGGGGACAGCCGTCACGCAGGGTTTCCGGCACGGGGATGCGTGCCCCCAGCCCGGCCTCCTCCCACGCTGCCGAGAGGGATTCGAGGGCCTCGCGATCGGGCCCGTGCGCAGCAACGACCCGACGCGCCAACTCGGCCCGGCGCACTTCCGGCCACGCCTCAATGGCCTCGAGGACCAACGCCCACTCCCGGCGCGTCACCTGGAAAAGGGCCTTGCTGCGGCAGCAGCCTGCGCATCCGGCGCGGCACGGCAGCTCGGGAAGCTCTCGCGACAAGGCGAAGGCCGCGTAGTCCACCACGGTGTAGAGGTCTTCCCAGCCGCCACCACCGCCAATCACTTCCGTCCTTTGCAGGCGCTGGCCACACGTCCGGAAGGTCGCCTTGAGCAAGGGCAGATCATGCATAGGGCACGATTGTCCTCCGGACGGCGGGTCGGATCGATGACCATGAGCACGTCAGGCTCCCTCGCCGAGGCGCCGACCGGGCGACAGGACGACCTAGGAAGCCTTCTCGGGCCTTTCGAGACCGATCAGGAAGCCCCCCAGAGCACCAACCGCAGCAAACCAGGGGGCAGACTCGCAAACTCCTTGCCATGCTCCCGGTCCCATGGCAAACCAAGAGGCCATCCACCCGAAAACGGCACCGAAGGCCGCGCCGGCCAAGCCGCCCGCAGCCACCCCCATCGGCACCCTGAGCCAATCGCGCTGTTCAATTTCCAAGGCGGGATTCCTCTTTCTCATGGGAAAAGGCCCGGCCCGCGCCGCGCGCGAGCCGGGCCCCGGTGCATCAGGCCGCCACGGGCTGGGCGTCGGGCGCGCTGCCGTCCGCCTCGGACTTGGCCCGGGCAATCGCGTAGATCAGGAGGCCGTAGCCCGCCTTCGCCGCGACGTCCGCCAAGGCGTAGCCCACCTGGATGCCGACCGTCGCGGCCTGGGTGTCGACGCCAAGCTGGGGCAGCAGATAGGTGATGGGGTAGACGCCCCACGTGGCCAGAAGCACGAGACGCGTGGTGCCCAGCAGGCTGCGGACACGGTCGGTCTGATCCTTGACGGCCTCGCCGAGCCTGACCCACAGGACGTACAGGATGTAGGCAAACGGGATGCTGCTGAGGGCGCCCCAGACGCCACGGACCATCATGTTGCTGTGCTCGATCTCGCCAGGATAGCCAAGGCCAATCATCAGGACGGCTGCGATCGCCAGATTGCGGAGCATCGGGCCGCTTTCGGTGCGCGAAAGCTGCAGCACGGCGACCAGTTCGACGAGCAGCAGGGGCACCGTCAGCAGCCAGTCGACATAGCGGTAGGCATCATTGAAGGGCTTGCCGCTGGGCTTGTAGGCGCCATCAACGAGCGAATAGGCTGCCTCGAAGCTGTCGAAGATCCGGAAGTAGTGGTAGCAGGCAATCGCCACGACGAGCGCCGAAACCAGAAGAGCCGGGCGGTAGCGGATACCGACCTGCTGCCTGCCCAGCACGAAGAAGAGGAACGAGGCCCCCATCGTCGCGATGGTGAAGCTGAGGATGTTGTAGACCAGCGAAAACTGGTCCGCTGTCAATGTGGGCAAGGTGTTCAAGGGCGCTTCTCCGTTCTGGAGCCGTCAGAGGTATACAAGCCCTAGACAACCTCCCCCCGCCTGCATTGTCAAGCTTTTGTTTCACTTTTTTGTCGAAACCTAGACAAGCCGGGGACGCGCCCGAGGGCCCTCTCCTGACCCGGACCGCCCGAGAGGTCCCGCCGGCTAGATACCGGGCGGCATCTCAGGCAGGCCCAGGGTCCCTGCGGGAACGGAAAAGCTGGCGTCGGGCAAGTCGCTCCCGACCGACACGTCAAGCCAGTCGAGCCGCACAAGCAGGGTACCGTCCGGTGCCGAACGCTCGAATCGCCGTGGCACCCCGTCCTCCTCGCCCAGCCAGAACCGTTCCACGGAGGCCGAGGCCTCGCGCTGCCAAAGGCGACACGCCACCCCCGCCAAACGATCAGGTACCTCGACGGACCGGGCAGCCTTCATCCAGGCGCTGGACGAAAAAGGCACCGTCGCCACGTCCCCGGGGTCGGGCAGGCCGTGGCGAAGCACGACGGGCTCCGTGGCCATCTGGCGAGACAGGCCGCCGGCACAGAGCACCCAGCGCGCGCGGCCTCGCCACCCCAGGGCAAAACTACCTTGGGCGTCCCGGAAATCGACCCTCCAGACGCCTTCCCGGACGGCCAGGGCAACCCTGCGCCCCGGCTCGACCCCGGGCACGGTCACCTCGAGCGTGGCCGTGTAGCGATCGGGGGCCCCGGTGCAAGCGGCCAGCAGAATCACCTGCAGGCCGAGCAGGCTTGCCGGCACGAGCGAACGCTTCACGAACCACCTTGACCCCGATGCGCGGCCGACCTTAACCTCGACAGCATGCGCCTTTTCATCGGCCGCGAACAGGTGCTCGCCACCGTCGCCCGCGACCTTGCCGGACCGCCCGGCAAGCGCTTCGTCAACCTTCATGGCCCAGGTGGCATCGGCAAGACGACGCTCAAGGAAGTCGTTCTCGAGCGCCTTGACCAGGCCGCGCCGGAAACCGCCCGCCTTGCCCTCGACGAGACCGGCGGCCGCGCCGGCCTGCTGGACGCGCTCGAAGGCCTCGCGGACCGCTCCGTGGCCCCGCGTGACCTGCCTCCCCTGCGTTTCCCACGGCTGCGCCAGGCCCTCCATACCCTGCGCAAGCTGCGCGGTCGCCTTGTCGACGGCGGAGCCCCCGAGGGGCTTCTGGCCGGACTCGACGCCGCCCTGGACGCCACGGCAGAAACCGGACAGGCCCCGGATGCCCGGGTGCGGCAGGCCTACGAAGCGGCGGTGCACGCCTGGACACGGGACCGGGAGGAGCAGGACCTCATGCTGCAGCCGATGCGTGCGCTGGCCCAGACCTTCCGTGAGGACCTCCGCGAGGGCCTGCGCCCCCAGCAGGGCTGGGAGCGGCTGCTGCAGGCACCGGTAGCCCAGCCCCCCGCCCGGGTGCTGATGGTCCTCGACACGCATGAGGCACTCCATCCCGCGCTAGGCCACTGGCTGCTGGCCTGGGGCCTGCCCGTGCTCGACGCCCCGGGCTCGGGCATCGACCTCCGGATGCTCGTGTGTGGCCGGCAGCGCCTCCGTGATACGGATCCCCTGCGCCGCTGGGACGTCCTGGCGCATCAGATTCGCGAAGTGGACCTTGCGCGGTTCGGCCCCGAGGACGTGGCCGCCTACCTCGAGGCACGCGGCCTCGCCCCGGAGCGGGCCGGGGAAGCCCTCGAAGCCACCGGCGGCCTGCCGTTCCTGCTGGCGCTCTGGTGCGACACCGACGGCAAGGGGCGTGGCCTGGCGCTGCAGCACGCCGCACGCCGTATCCGCTGGTGGAAGTCCGAGGAAGGCATCCGCTGGATGGAAGCGGCCGCCTTCCTGGGCCCCATCAGCCAGGATGCCCTCGAAATCGTCCTGGATGACCCGGGCGAAGGCCGTGCGGCCTTCCTCTGGCTGACGACCCATGCCGAAGCACTCGATCACGACGACGACGGACGCCTCGTGCTGGCGCCGGTCGTGGCGGGCATCTTGAGGGACGCCCTGCGCCAGGAGTCACCGCGACGCGCGGAGCGCCTCGATCGCCTTGGGCGGGCATCAAGGGCCGTGGCCCGGCTCGAGCAAACCCACGGGCCGCTGGGTCCCGAGTGGGCTGCCCTGCTCGAACGACTGCCGGAAGGTCCCATCGGCATCGACCCGGAGGCATCGACCCTCTGGCAGGGCATGGCCCGGGTGACGTCGGACGACGCAGAAGGCGAAACGCTGCGCGAAGGCTTGCGGAGGCTCTGGGAACTGCTGCCGGAGGATCGCCGCGTGGCGCTGGGTGCCGAGGCCGGTGCACACGTGCGGACCTGGCAGCGCCGACAGGAGCAGCGGGCCGAAGACGACGCCCGGCGAACGCTGATGGCCACCCGCGCGGACCAACTGGCACGACGCGCCGAGGAACTGCGTCAGGAACTGGCAATCCTGCAGGCCGCAACGCCCGAGGTCCGGCCGAGAGGCTGGCGCTTCTTCCCCTTTGGTCGCCGCCAGGTCGAACCGGCGGCCGACCGCACGGCCGAAACCACGCGCACGCGACAGGTCCTGGCCGACCTCGAAACCGAAATCGCCCGCTGCCGGCTGGCCGCGGGGCCGGCAGGAAACGCCTGAAGCCAACGCCTCAGCGTCCGCCCAACACCCCGCGCAGGAAGTCCATGAAACCGTGGCCCTCCTTGGTTGCCTCCTGGCGATGGGCCGCATCGAACTGCCGCAGGGCCTCACGCTCGGATTCCGAGAGCTTGCGCGGCACGACGAGGCGCAGGATCACGTGCAGGTCGCCCTTCCGACGACCCTCACGAAGGGCCGGGAAGCCCTGGCCACGAAGGACAAACTCGGTGCCCGTCTGCGTCCCCTCAGGGATGACAAGCTTCTGGGTCCCTTCCATGGTGGGCACCTCAACCTCATCACCGAGCGCCAGTTGGGGGAACGAAACCGGCAACTCGTGAAACAGCTCGGTACCTTCGCGGACAAAGCGAGGATCATCCTCGACCTGGACGTGCACGAACAGGTCGCCGGGCGGGCCACCGCGCGGCCCCACGTCACCGTCGCCGGTCGAGCGGATGCGCAATCCCTGGTCCGAGCCGGGCGGAATGCGCATGCTCATCTCGCGGGTCTTGCGCACACGTCCCTGCCCCTTGCAGGAACCGCACTTGGCCGCGATGGTCCGACCCTCGCCCTCGCAGGCAGGACAGCCGACGACCGTAGCGAAGTGCCCGAAGGGCGTGCGCTGGGTCTGTTGCACCTGCCCGACGCCGTGGCAGGTCGCACACGTCACGGGCGAGGAGCCCTCCTTGGCGCCCGAGCCACGGCAGGTGTCGCAACGGGCCTGGGCCGCGACCTCGAGCGTGCGCTCGGTCCCGGCATAGGCCTCGGCAAAGGTGATGCGGACACCCAACTGCACGTCGGCGCCCCGCTCGGGGCCCCGGCGCCCCCCCCGGCGCATCCCGCCGCCGAAGAACGCCTCGAAGATGTCCGAGAGATCCCCGAAGCCGGCGGCATGGGGATCGAAACCTCGCGCCGCCCCCTCGACCCCTGCGTGCCCGAACTGGTCGTAGCGGGCGCGCTTCTCGGGGTCCGAAAGGATGGCGTAGGACTCGGTGGCTTCCTTGAACTTCTCGCCAGCGTCCGGATCCTTGTTGACGTCCGGATGGAACTGGCGGGCCAGCTTGCGGTAGGCCTTCTTGATGTCGTCCTCGGAGGCCGCGCGGGACACTCCGAGGACTTCATAGCAGTCGCGTGGCAACGGCGGCTTCAGCTTTCCCAGTCCGCGTCGACGATGTCGCCGTCACCCTTGGCCTTGCCTGCAGCGGCCGCCGCGGGTTGGGCATCCTCGGCCACGGCCTCGGCTTCGTCCTGCTTCTGGTACATCGCCGCCGAGATGTCGTAGACCTCCTTCGTCAGGTTGGCCGTGGACTCCTGCAGGGCCTTGAGGTCCTCGCGATCCTTGGCCGCGTTGACCGCGGAGATGGCCGACTCGACCCGGGACTTCTGGTCCGAGGCGATCTTGTCGGCGGCGTCCTTGAGCAGCTTTTCGGCCGCGTAGACCGAAGCATCGGCCGAGTTGCGGGCCTCTGCCAGGTCCTTGCGCAGCTTGTCCTGGTCCGCGAACATCTCGGCCTCGCGGCGCATCCGCTCGACGTCGTCCTTGGACAAGTTGCCGCTGTTGGAGATGTTGATGCTCTGGGCGTTACCCGTCGCCTTGTCCTTGGCCGAGACCTTCACGATGCCGTTGGCATCGATGTCGAAGGTGACCTCGATCTGGGGCACGCCGCGGGGCGCCGGGGGAATGCCCGAGAGCTGGAAGGTTCCGAGGCTCTGGTTGTCCGCCGCCATCTCGCGCTCACCCTGCAGGACCTTGACCTCGACCTGGGTCTGGCCGTCGGCCGCGGTGCTGAAGACCTGGCTCTTGGCCGTCGGGATGGTCGTGTTGCGCTCGATGATCTTGGTGAAGACACCGCCCAGGGTCTCGATGCCCAGGGACAGCGGCGTCACGTCGAGCAGCAGGACGTCCTTGACCTCGCCGGCCAACACGCCCGCCTGGATGGCGGCGCCGGCCGCGACGGCCTCGTCGGGATTGACGCCCTTGTCCGGCTCCTTGCCCAGGTACTTGCGGATGGCTTCCTGGACCGCAGGAATGCGGGTCGAGCCGCCCACCAGAAGGATCTTGTCGATGTCCTTGACGTCGAGCTTGGCCTCCTTGATGGCCTCACGGGTAGGGCCCATCGAGGCTTCGACGAGATCGGCCGTGAGTTCCTCGAACTTGGCCCGGGTCAGCATCAGGTCGAGGTGCTTGGGCCCCGTCTGGTCGGCCGTGATGAAGGGCAGGTTGATCTGGGTCGACACGGTCGACGACAGCTCGATCTTGGCCTTCTCGGCGGCCTCCTTGAGACGCTGCAGGGCCATCTTGTCCTTGGACAGGTCGATGCCCTCGGAGGCCTTGAACGAGTCGATGAGCCACTCCATGATGCGTTCGTCGAAGTTGTCGCCGCCCAGGCGGTTGTTGCCCGCGGTCGCCTTGACCTCGAACACGCCATCACCCAGCTCGAGCAGCGAGACGTCGAAAGTACCGCCACCCAGGTCGAACACCAGGATGGTCT
The DNA here is from genome assembly GCA_035286125.1 of Candidatus Sericytochromatia bacterium. Lineage (GTDB taxonomy): Bacteria > Cyanobacteriota > Sericytochromatia > S15B-MN24 > VGJW01 > VGJW01. Next base: position 49,268 of record JAYKIS010000001.1, on the reverse strand, counting down.
GGTTGGACTCCTTGTCGGCGCCATAGGCGAGGGCGCTGGCCGTAGGCTCGTTGATGATGCGCAGGACCTCGAGGCCCGAGATCGTGCCGGCATCCTTGGTCGCCTGGCGCTGGGCATCGTTGAAGTAGGCGGGGCAGGTGATGACGGCCTGCGTCACCTTCTCGCCCAGGTAAGCCTCGGCATCAGCCTTGAGCTTGGCGAGGACCATCGCCGAGACTTCCTGCGGCGAGTGCTCCTTGCCCGAGATCTCGACGGACACGCCGCCCGAAGCGTTGCGTACCGTCTTGTAGGGGGACTTGGAACGCTCTTCCTCGCACTCCTCGAAGGAACGCCCGATGAAGCGCTTGATCGAGTAGACGGTGTTCTCGGCGTTGGTGACGGCCTGGCGCTTGGCGACCTGCCCCACGAGGCGCTCGCCGGACTTGGTGAAGCCGACGATCGACGGCGTCAGGCGATTGCCTTCCGCGTTGGCGATCACCACGGGCTTGCCGCCCTCCATGACCGCCACGACCGAATTGGTCGTGCCGAGGTCAATGCCGATGACCTTACCCATGTGCGTCCTCCTTGGGGCTATCCGTGACTGAGGCTTCCGCCATCAGATCCTCGAGTGTGATGTCTTCGCGGCCGTCGACCGCCGGGGCGGGCGAAACGGGCGCGGCTGGGGCAAAATCCGCAGGCTGGCTGGCCACCTGGACCATCGCATGGCGGATGACCTTGCCACCGAGCGTGTAGCCCTGCTGCAACACGGCCAGGACCGTGCCATCGGGATGCTCGGTGGTCTCGATGTTGCCGACCGCCTCATGAAGGCGGGGGTCGAAGGGGCCGCCCACGGGATTCATAGCCTCGACGCCCTGTTGGCGGAGCGTGTCCATGAAAAGGCGGTGGATCATCGTCACGCCCTGCAGGAGCGTCGACGGATCCGCACCCTGAGCGTGTGCGAGGGCTCGCTCGAAATTGTCTACGACGGGCAGCAGGTTCTCGAGCACGCGCTGGGCCGCGAAGCGCACCAGCTCCTCGCGCTCGGTGGCCGAGCGGCGTCGGAAGTTCTCGAAGTCGGCCGCCATGCGCTGAAGTTGACCCTGCACCTCGAGCAGGCGCGCCTCGAGCTCGGCCTCGCGACCGGACTGCGGCGCCGCATCTCCGGCCGCCGCGTCGATCGTGTAGAGCTGCGGGCCTTCCGTCGGCTCCCCCGGACCCATCACTGCCTCCCCTCGCCCGGCAAGCGGGCACCGAAAACCTCGGACAAGCCGGCAGCCAGTGCCGACACCGCCGTGACCGCCGTCGCGTAGTCCAGCCGGGTCGGACCCAGGACCGCCACCTCGCCGGCGACTTCATCTCCTATCGTATAGGATGCAGCGACGACACTGCACCCCTGCAGCTCGGGATCGCGATGCTCGGCCCCGATGCGAATGGTCACGGCGCCCGGCGAGGGCGAGCCGCCGCGCACCTCCTGCATCCAGCGCAGGACCCTGTCGGGCCGGTCGAGAAAGTCGAGCAGGCCATCGACGCGTTGCTGGAACTCGGGTTGGCGGGCCAGATGCGCCGTGTGCGCGATGACGACGGCGTCATCCGGCGTCTCGACCCTGCCGATGACCTGCCGGATCAGGTCCCGATGGCGCCCCATGCGCTCGGCAAGACCCTCGAGGACGCGGCCGGTCAGGGCATCGAGCGGCCGCTCCAGCAGGTGCTGCTGCAGGCCCAGGGCCAGTGCGGCAACTTCCTCGGGCGCGATGGGCTCCTCGAGCAGGACCTGACGGTGCGTCACCGCCCCCGTGGAGGAGATGACGACCAGCAGCAGCTCCCGATCGGTCACGGGGACCAGCGACAGGGCCCGGATTCGGGCTCCTGCGGGCCGCGGCGACCGGACAATCGCCGTGCACCCGGATAGGACGGCGGCCAGGCGGGCCGTCTGCGTCAGGAGGTCGCGCAGGTCTTCCGCCTCGGCCTGGCGCCGCAGGAGATCGGCACGGACGGAGGGCGCGAGCGGCGAGAGGGCCATCAGCTCCTCGACGAAGACCCGGTAGCCCTGGTCCGAGGGAACCCGGCCGGCCGAGGTGTGCGGCTGCCGCAGCAGGCCCTCGTCCTCGAGGTCGGCGAGGGCGTTGCGAATGGTCGCGGGCGACAGGCCCAGGCCGTACTTGCGCGAGAGCGTGCGCGAGCCTACGGGCTCCGCCGTCGAGACGTAGTCATCGACGACGGCGCGGAGAATGTCCCGCTGGCGCTGGTTCAGCAAGGTCGTTTCCTGAGGGCTGGGCCTTAGCACTCAAGCGTCACGAGTGCCAAAGCCAGCTCTTCATATCACGGCCCGCCGGCCGCGTCAAAGCCTCCCGGGCGGCCGAGTCACCAGCTCCAGCCCACGCCCAGCCGCAACGCGCCCAGGATGGTCTGCTGCCCGCCCGGTGTCGGCCCTTCGTCGTGGTCGTAGCCAAAGCTCCAGACCGCGGGGCCCGCATCAATCAGCAGGTCGGCCCCCGCCCGGTAGGGCAGGCTGCCGTCCGCAGCAGGGCCATAAGCCTGGCCGTGGACACGAAGGGTCACGGGTGCCAGCGGCAGCACCTGGAGCACGACGCCAAGCGACGGATCAAACGAGGACCGGGGCGGCTCGGGCAGGACGACGGATTGACGCGCGGCGAGGCCCGCCCACACCTGCGCGTCGAGGCCGCCGAAGGGCATCCAGCGCGCGCCAGCACCGGCCTGGATGCGGTCATCCTGGCGCTGCACGAGGCCCTCCGGCCCACGCGCCGTCCAGCCCAGTTGCCGCCACGAGAAGCTCGTTCCGAGCCACGGGGTCCACCAATGTTCCAGCCAGGCCTGGCTCAGGCCGAGCGGATAGCCGACGTGCAGGCCCCTGGCCCGTTGATCCAGCGTCTCGACCTGCTCGAGGAAGACCACGGCCAGCGACCGGGGGCGGACGCGAGCCGCAGCCGGCTTGTCGCGCCGTACGCCCTTGCGCGCAGGATCCTCGACGTCGGCCGACGGCTTCACCTCGGGCAAGGCCACGGGCAGTCGCGCCGGCTCGGTTGTCGCCTCGGCCACCGGCTGCGGCGTGCGCAGCAGGGGCCTGTCCTCGCTGACACGGCCCGGCAGGGTTTCAAGCTCGGCTTCACCCGCACGCCGGATACCGGGCTTCAGGATCAGCACCCCGGGGCCTTCCTGCACCACCAGATCGGGCCGCAGGCCGAATGGCCACCGGAAGGCCAGGCGCACCCGGGGCACGACGCCGGAGACGGACCGCAGCGACAAGCCGACGGCACCGAAGCGCGTGGCGACCTTGCGATCGAGGGCACGGCGCAGGCGGGCATCCAGAATCTCGACGACGACTTCGGGACCCGACGCGCGCACCACCCAGGCCACGGGCCCACCGACGGGCAGCGACAGGATGCCCGCCGCGGGATCCCACACGGGCTCGCCGAGTGTCATGGGCGCCGCCATGGCGGCAGGCTGCGGTAGCGTCGCGAGGACGGGCACCGCGACGGCCGCAAGGGCCGCCAGAATCAGCGAAGGGTGCCTGACTGCTGCCACGCCTGCCCTGCCGCCCCGATGAACCCGGCCGATTCGCCCAGCGCCGCCAGCCTGACCATGTCCGACGACCAGCGGCGCCCCGCCAGGATCAGGTCCATGCGGGCCTTCATCCGTGGCAAGTAGGCCTCGGCCCGTCGCGACAGGCCTCCGCCGATCAGGATCGCCTCGGGATCGAACAAGCTGGTCAGGCTGACCATCACGGTCGCGAGATGAGCCGAGAAGACCTCGAGCACCTCGCGGGCCAGCCGATCGCCGGATTCGGCCCGCGCAAAGAGCACATGGGCGTCCGCACCGGCGCCCCACAACCTCTCGGCCTCGCGCCCGAGCGCCGTGCCCGACAGGTAGGCCTCGACACAGCCCGAACGACCGCAATTGCACGGCCGGCCATCCGGCACCAGGATCATGTGGCCCAGCTCGGCCCCGCCCCCGCGCGCACCGCGCAGCACCTGACCGGCATCCACGACACCCCCGCCGAAACCGGTTCCGAGCGTGACGGCCACGACCGTGCGCAAGCCCTTGCCGGCCCCACACCAGGCTTCGGCCCACGCTGCGGCATTGGCGTCATTGTCGGCGCACACCGGCAGGCCCAGCTCGTCCGACAGCCATGCCGCAACGGGTGTCCCGGCCCAGCCGGGCAAATTGGGCGTGCCGTCGACGACCGTCCCCGTGGCGGCCTCGACATGGCCGGCGGTCGAGACACCCACACCCACCACGGGCCCGACGGCCCCCTGGACGAGTTCCCGCGCGACGGCCGCCATCGTGGCAAGGATGCCGGCCGCTCCTTCGCCAACCGGAGTATCGCGGCGCGCCGTGGCAGCCACGCGACCATCCTCGGCGACGAGGCCCCCGAGCACCTTGGTGCCCCCGACATCCAGGCCGATGGTCCAGCCAGCCGCAGCCATCGTCAGGCCTCCCGCGGGGGCACGGCGTCGACGAAGCGACGTGCAATCAACTGGGGCCGCGTGATGGCCGAGCCGACGACCACGGCATGGGCCCCCCTGCGGAAGCCCTCCGTCACCTGGGCCGGCTCCCAGACATGGCCCTCGAGGATGACCGGTACCGGGCAACGCGCCACGAGCGCCTCGAGCAGGTCAAAGTCCGGCTTCGTACGGGGACCGCCACTCTGCAGGGTGTAGCCGGCCATGGTCGTCGCCACCGCGACGGCACCCTGTTCGGCCGCCATCAGGCCTTCCTCGACCGTCGAGACATCGGCGACCACCGGACGCTCCAGCTCGAGCATGCACAGTGTCAGGAATTGCGTCAGGGCCTGGCCATCCGGGCGGGGCGCCCCGGTGGCCTCGGTCGCGATCGCATCGGCACCGGCGGCCACGACCTCGCGAGCCGTCTCGAAGGTCGGCGTGATGCGGCACCAGTTGCCCTCGAAGACCTTCTTCTTGTAAAGCCCGAGGATCGGCAGGTCGACAGCCGCACGAATCGCGGCGATATCGGCCGGGCTTTCGGCACGGATGGCACCCGCTCCCGCTTCGGCGGCCGCCCGGGCCATGGCGGCCATGTGGCTGCTGCCGTGCAGCGGCTCGCCCGGCTGGGCCTGGCAGGAAATAATGAGCTTGCCCCGGACGCGGGCGAGGAAGGCGTTCACGCGAGGCCCCCCACGACTTCTTCGGCCACGGCGAGGAGGCGGCCACCACGTACCAGGCGCACCATGACCGCGACGTCATCCCCCACATGCCGATCCTCGGCAAGGGGCGGCACCTCGCGCCGGACCTCGGCGACGAGGGCCAGCGCGGCGTCGCTGGGCACGAGCGGGGCCCGGAAGCCCAGGGCCTGTACGGCACAGAGCAACTCGAGGGCGAGGACGTGGGTGAGGTTGCCGACGATCTGGGCCGCCTGGCGCGCCGCGATCGTCCCCATGCTCACGTGGTCCTCCTGGCCGGCGCCCGTCGGAATCGAATCCACGCTGGCCGGATGAGCCAGGACCTTGTTCTCGCTGACGAGGGCTGCCGCCGTGTACTGGGCAATCATGTAACCCGAATGCAGGCCACCATCCGGCGTCAGGAAAGCCGGCAAGCCCTGTGAATAGTGTGGATTGACGAGACGCTCGAGCCGGCAGCCCGACAGGTTCGCGACCTCGCAGGCCGCGACCTTCAGGAAATCCATGACGAGGGCAACGGGTTGCCCGTGGAAGTGCCCGCCCGTGCGGACCTGGCCTGATCCCGGCAGGATGAGCGGATTGTCCGTGGCCGAGTTGATCTCGACTTCGAGCACGCGCCGGACGTGGTCCAGCGCATCCCGACTGGCCCCGTGGACCTGAGGCGTGCAACGCAGCGAATAGGGGTCCTGGACCCGATCGCAATCGACGTGCGAGGCCATGATGGGGCTGCCGTCGAGCAGGCGCCAGAGGTTGGCGGCACTGGCCGCCTGTCCGGCATGGGGGCGCAGGGCATGGAACTCGGGATCGAAGGGCTGTCGCGATCCGAGCAGCGCATCGACGGAAAGGGCCGCGGCCACGTCGGCAAGCCGGAAGAGCGCCAGGGCGTCCTCGGCGGCGAGGACACCCACCGCCGTCATGGCCTGCGTGCCGTTGATCAGGGCGAGCCCCTCCTTGGCCTCGAGCACGAGCGGCTCGAGTTCCTCGGCAGCCAGCGCCTCGGCCGCAGGACGACGGACGCCCCGATGCAGGACCCAGCCCTCTCCCGTGAGCGGCAAGGCCAGATGCGCGAGTGGAGCCAGGTCACCAGAGGCCCCGACGGAGCCCTGGCACGGCACTTCGGGCAGGATGTCCCGATCCAGCATCTCGAGCAGGCGGTCCACGACGCGCGGACGGATGCCGGAGGCCCCCACCGCCAGGGCATTGGCGCGCAGCAGCAGCATCGCCCGGACCACATCCGGCGGGAACGGCTCGCCCACGCCGGCCGCATGGCTGCGCAGCAGGTTCTGCTGCAACTGGGCCAGGCTGCCGTCCGGGATGCGGCGGTCCTTGAGGGCCCCGAAGCCCGTATTGACGCCGTAGACGACCTCGCCCCCACCGACGACGGCCTCGATCCTGTCGCGGGACACCTGCATCCGGCTTCGGGCGCCCTCGTCAAGGACGACGCGGCGGGCCTCGCGGGCGACCTCACGGACCTCGCCCAGCGTCAGGCCATGGCCCCTGAGGTGCAGTGGCCCCGCACCCGTCACGAGATCGCCTCCTCGGCAAGATGGGCGGTGGCGGCTTCCTCGGCCATCGCGTCGATGACCGGGACGCGCGCCCGCAGCAGGCTCCAGAGGTCCTCGCGCAAGCGCGCGGCACGAACCAGCATCGACACGGCCTCCGCACGACGCTCGGCCGCCCACGCCGCGTCTGCCAGGCCACCCAGGTTGATCGCGACGTTGAGCAGGGCACCCTCGACGCCCGCCAGGGCCAGCAAGGCTCCGCAACCGGCATCAGATGCGGCCTGGGGCACGCCATGCTCAAGGGCCGACAGCGCCAGCTCGGCTGCCGCCAGGGCCTCGCGTGCTGCCTGCAGGGGCACCTCGGTCGCGCCCCGGTTGGCCGCTTCGAGCGCGGCCGTGCGCGCGGCGCGCTCCTCGTCCGTGGCCTTGGGAAGACGGAAGCCCTCCATCACCTTCTCGAAGGCGCCGGCATCATCGGCCACGGCCTTGAGCAAGGCCTCGGAAAGCTCCCCACCCTGCTCCCGCAGGTTCTCGGCCGTGACGGCCACGCTTTCGAACCCCTTGCGGCCCTCGGTCAGGGCCCCGACCATCCCGACAAGGGACGCACCCATGGCACCGGCAAAGGCCGCGGCACAGCCACCACCCGGGACGGCCTGACGGGAAACCATGTCGGCCAGGAACCCGGCGAGCCGCAGCTCCCCGATGCGATCGGGCTGGTAGCCCCCGGCCTCGGGCTCCGGCTGAGGAGCCCCGCCCTCGAGGCGCCGCTCGAGGATGAGCTCGGCGCAGGATCCCGGAAGCTGCAGGTAGTCGGCGGCCGCCCCGAGCAGGGCGTCCTGGGGGATGAGACCGACAATCTCGGCATCCGTCACGCTCGCCCCGAAACGCGCCGCCTCGGCCTTGACCAGCTCCTGGACGCGACGGATGGGCGTCTTGCGATAGTCCAGCAGGTTCATGGAGACCTGCGCCACGTCACGATCGGCCAGATGGACGCCCATCGCCTGGACATTGGCGAGTCCGCCACCGGAAGCCCGGACGGCCTTGGCAATCTCCTGGGCGACCTTCACGTCGCGGGTGTTGAGCTGCAGGTTGTAGGCGATCAGGAAGGGACGGGCGCCGATGGCCACCGCCCCCGCCGTCGGGTGGGGCGCCGCGGGACCGAAGTCCGGCGCCCACGCCGGGTCGGCCATCTTGGCCGCAAGGCCCTCAAATTCGCCCTTGCGGATGTTGGCGAGCACCTTGCGCTCGGGGCGACGCGCCGCCTCGGCGTACAGGTAGACCGGCAGCTGGAAGCGCGCCGCCACGGCCCGTGCCACGGACTCGGCCAAGGCGGTGCAATCGGCCATGGTGGCCTCGCCCAGCGGCACGAAGGGGACGACGTCCACGGCGCCCATCCGAGGATGTTCGCCCTGGTGCTGCCGCAGGTCGATCCAGGCCATGACCTCGCCGAAGAGCCTGAGCACGGCATCTTCCATCGCCTCGACGGGTCCCGCGAAGGTCAGCACCGTCCGGTTGTGGCTCTCGTCAGGCTTGACGTGAAGCACCGTGATGCGCGGATCCTGGGCCAACGCGGCGCGCGCGGCCTCGATCCGGGCGGGGTCGCGACCCTCGCTGATGTTGGGCACACATTCGATGAGCTTGGCCATGTTCGCAGTCTAACCCCTGCCTAACCCGCATCCTGTGACGCATGCGCCAGGGCGCCGCGCACGCCACGACCGGCAACCCACACCCCCGCCACCCGGACAGAACCCACGTGGTAGGCAAGTTCACGCCAGTCCTGAAGGTCCCACGCCACGACGTCGGCCTGCATGCCCGGCCGGATACGCCCGATGCGATCGCCCATGCCAACGGCCGCGGCACCGTTGGCCGTCGTGGCCACGAAGGCTTCGGCCGGCGTCAGGCGCAGCTGCGTCACGGCCAGCGTCATCATCAGCGGCAGGGAGACCGCGGGACACGAACCGGGATTGTGGTCCGTCGCCACGGCGACCGGGACGCCCGCCTCAATCATCGTGCGCGCCGGAGCGGGCTCGCGCATGCCGAGGAACATCCCGGTGCCGGGCAACAACACGGCCAGGGTGCCCGCCTTGGCCATGGCCGCGAGGCCGTCGGGGTTGGCCACATGCAGGTGGTCGGCGCTCAGGGCGCCGAGCCGGGCCGCAAGGGCAGCCCCGCCCGTATCGACCAGCTCGTCCGCGTGCAGCTTGAGGCCCAGGCCGTGCGCGCGGGCCGCGACAAGCAGGCGCTCTGCTTGTCCAGTCGTGTAGACCCCGTGCTCGCAGAAGATGTCGGCGAAGCGGGCGATGCCCTGGGCCGCGACGGCAGGCAGGCTTTCGGCGATGAGCTGGTCGATGACCTCCTCGGGGTCTCGTCCGGGCGGCACCGCGTGGGCGCCCAGCCAGGTCGGGACCCGAGCCACCGGATGCCGGGCCGTGGCGATGGCTTCGAGCTGGGCCAACTCGGCAGCCGTCTCGAGGCCATAGCCGCTCTTGGCCTCGATCGTGGTCGTGCCGCAGGCAAGGAAGCGATCCAGCCGCGCCTCGAGCCCAGCCGCCAACTCGGCCACTGTCGCCGCCCGGGTGCGCCGCACGGTCTCGTGGATACCGCCACCCGCCGCGAGAATCTCGGCATAGGTCGCGCCACGCGCACGGCGCTCGAAATCATCGAGGCGCATGGCACCGTATACGGGGTGGGTGTGGGCGTCGACCAGACCCGGCGTCAACAGCCGGCCTTCCAGGTCCACCTCGCGGGTACCCGGCCCGGTTCCCACGGCCTGCAACACCGCCGCCTCGGGACCCGCGGCCACGATCCGACCGCCAGCCAAGGCCACGGCACCCCGGTCATGGACGACCAGGTCACCCTGGCGGCTGCCGGCCAGGGAGCCGCCCTCGCCCGCCGGCGTGACGAGCCGGGCCCCGCGCAGCAACAAGTCGACCGTCGCGACCATCAGCCTTCCCGCATGGGGAGGCGGACACCCCGCTCGTCGGCACAGGCGACGGCCTCGTCGTAGCCGGCGTCGGCGTGACGGATCACGCCCATGCCGGGGTCACTTGTCAGCACGCGCTCCAGGCGGCGGTCCGCCTCGGGCGTGCCGTCGGCAACGATGACCATGCCGGCATGCAGCGAGTAGCCGATGCCGACTCCACCCCCGTGATGCAGGGAGACCCACGAGGCACCACCCGAGGTGTTGACCAGGGCATTCAGATAGACCCAGTCGGCCACGGCATCCGTGCCGTCACGCATCGCTTCGGTCTCGCGGTTGGGCGAGGCGACCGAGCCGCAATCCAGATGGTCACGTCCGATGACGACCGGGGCCGAGACCTCGCCACGTGCGACGAGGTCATTGATGGCGCGCCCGAGACGGGCGCGGTCACCGTAGCCCAGCCAGCAGATGCGGGCAGGCAACCCCTGGAAGGCGACCAGGTCCCGGGCCAGGCGGATCCAATGGGCCAGGTCCGCATCCGCGCCGAACTCCTCGAGGATGTAGCGATCGATCCGGGCGATGTCGGCGGGATCGCCGGACAGGGCCGCCCAGCGGAACGGTCCCTTGCCCTCGCAGAACAGAGGCCGGATGTAGGCCGGAATGAAGCCGGGGTAGTCAAAGGCATCGGCGACACCATGGTCCTTGGCCAACTGGCGCAGGTTGTTGCCGTAGTCGAAGGCGACGGCCCCCGCCTGCATCATGGCAAGGATGGCCTTCACGTGGACCGCCGCGGCCTCGCCGACGCGCCGGGCATAGCCCTCGGGGTCGGTGGCGGCCAGATCCCTGGCCGAGCGGGGGTCGGTACCCGGCGGCAAGTAGCCGCAGGAGGGGTCGTGGGCCGAGGTCTGGTCGGTCACGACGTCAGGAATCCAGCCACGCCGGACCAGCTCGGGCGCGACCTCGGCGATGTTGCCCAGCAGGCCCACGGACAGGGGGCGACGCTCTGCCACCGCAGCGCGCACCCGCTGCATGGCGTCCTCGAGATCCGTGGCCATCTCCATCACGTAACGCGTCTCGAGGCGTCGCCGGATGCGCGTCTCGTCGATTTCGACCACCAGGGCCACGCCGTCGTTCATCGTGACGGCCAGAGGCTGCGCGCCCCCCATGCCGCCAAGTCCGGCAGTCAGCACCCAGCGGCCGGCGAGCGTCCCGTCGAAGTGCTTGCGGGCCAGCGCACGGAACGTCTCCCAGGTGCCCTGGAGAATGCCTTGGGTGCCGATGTAGATCCAGCTACCGGCCGTCATCTGGCCATACATCATCAGGCCGCGGTCCTCGAGGTCGCGGAAGTGCGCCCAGGTGGCCCACTTGCCGACGAGGTTGCTGTTGGCGATGAGCACCCGGGGCGCGTCGGCATGCGTCCGGAAAACCCCCACGGGGCGACCCGACTGCACCAGCATCGTTTCGTCGTCCGCCAGGGTCAGCAGGGTTCGCACCATGGCCCGCAACTCCAGCCAGCCACGGGCTGCCTTGCCCGTACCGCCATAGACCACCAAACGCTCCGGATGTTCCGCCACCTCGGGATCTAGGTTGTTCAGCAGCATGCGCAGGGCCGCCTCCTGGACCCAGCCCCGGCAAAGCCGCGTCGCGCCGCGCGGCGCACGCAGGAGATGACCCTCTTCCCCGGCCAGCAACCGGTCCAGGCCTGTCTCGTCCAGCTTGTCCAGCGTCGCCATCGCCACCTCCTCGTGTCGTCGGCCCCGTCCCATTCTACGCCCTCGGAGGCCGGGTCAGGCGTGGAGGTTAGCTTTGCGGGGCCCCCGGGGTATATGGGGTTGCCTTGGGACGCCTCCTTCTTCTTGCCGACCCTTCCACCCAGCACCGCAGGAACCTCGTCGCGATGCTGGCCGGTGAGGGTTACGACTGCGTGTCCGTCGGAGACGGCGTCGAGGCTATTTCGGCCGCGATCAAGCAGCAGCCGTCCATGGCGCTCATCGACTACGAGCTGGGTGGCCTGCCCGGCCCGCTTCTGGCGATGGCCATCCGCTGCAACCCCTTCACCAGCCAGATGCCCGTGGTGATGATGTCCTCCAAGACCACGGCCGAGGTCCTGCAGGCCACGATCGAGTCCGGTGCTTCCGAGTTCCTGCCCAAGCCGCTGGACGGCAAGACCCTGCTGCAGCGCCTGAACCGGGTCGCAGGGGACCATCATCCGCTCGACACGCCCATGACCCTGCAACTGGACGACCAGAGCCGGACCTACAACACGGTCTCGCGCGGCCAGGCCGACGAGGTCCTGTTCATCCAGCGCCCGGCGTGGGGCGAGCAGGCAGGCCTGGCCCACGGCCCCGGTACGGAAGGCGAACTGCAGTACGAGGACCGCGACGGCATGGCGACAAGGCGGCGCATCGTGCTGTTGCCCGAAGGCGAAGACCCCGAGCTGCTCTCCGTGCGCCTGCTGAGTCCTCCTCACAGGAGCCAGCGCCAGCAGCGCTTCCGGCGCGCCTCGGACCTGCCGCTGCGCTACAGGGTGCCCGGCCAGTTCTATCGGCTGGCGACCCTGGGTCACCTGTCGGCACTGGGCCTTCGGCTGGTCGGGGTCCACGACGGACTGGGCATCGGCGACGAGATCACGATGGAAATCCGCAACCCTCCCAGCCTGGACCCGGTGGTGGGCAAGGTCCGGCGGATTCACAAGGTGGCCGGTGCGCCCATCGAGGCCGACATCGACCTGCCCGAAGACATCAGCCCGTTGTGGATGGTGCTGCTGACCATCCACCTGTTCCGCACGGACATCAAGCTCGCCAACCCCACGGTGCCCCAGCCCCGATGAGCCTCTACACGCTTCCCGTAGGCGGACAGGTCATCGAGACCCGCGTGGCCGACGAACCCGTGCAGGCGCGTTCGGTACAGGTACCCATCATGTGGGTCGGGGGGCCCGTGGGCCCTCTCGCCCTCAAGATCCAGGGCGGCTATGCACGCTGGAATGCCCTGACGGGCACCGAGGCGTGGCACTCCGTGGGCGCGCGGGGCGACCTGGTGCTCGAGGTGCCGCTCGGTCCCATCACGACGATGGCCGGCGTCACGGCCCACCAATGGTTTCCCGTAGGACCCGCACCAGTCCGCAACATGCCCGGGGCCTACGGCCTCGTGGCCGGAGGGCGCTTCGCCCTTCTGGGCTTGCTCGACCTCGAAGGCTCCGTCTGGGGCTTGCCCGACCCGGAGATGAACAATCTTCTGGGCGGCGCCACCGGCAGGGCCTGGGGCGCGTCGGCAATCATCCGCATCGGCCTCTGAGGGCCAGAGGCTCAGCGCAGGTCGGCGAGACCGGCCTGACCGGCAGGGCTGACCTGCATGATGGTATGCAACTGCTTGATGGCACGCTTGAGGCGGCGGCAGATCTCCATCTGGCTGACCCCCAGGCGTCGGGCGACCTCGGCTTGGGTCATGTCATGGAAGTACCGCATCTCGAGCAGTTCCTGCTGTTGGCGGGACAACAACGCGATGGCATCCCGAAGCGTGAGCTTCTCGTCCTGGTCATCCTGCGTGACGCGATGGCTGCGCGGATCCTGCAGGGTCTCGAGCAGGCTGCGCGAGTCGTCCTCGTCAGACCGTGTCTCCTGATCCAGCCAGTAGACCGAGACCCGATTGTCGTACTGCTTGACTTCGTCGATCTGCTTGACGGGAATGTCGAGCTGGGCTGCCAGTTCGGCGTCCGTCGGATCCCGGCCAAGCTGATGCGACAAGGCCATCGTGACCTGAGAGAGCCTGTAGGAGAGCTCCTGCAGGGCACGAGGGCCCCTCATCAGGCTCTGGCGATCCCGCAGGTAGTGGCGGATGTGGCCCGTGATGTAATGCACCGCAAAGGTCTTGAACTCGGTATTGTGACCGTACTCGTAGCGATCGATAGCCTCGAGCAGGCCGATCGAACCGACCTGGATCAAGTCCTCGATGGGGTCCGTGCTGCGACGCGCCAGGCCTCGCGCAATCTTGCGGACCAGCGGCAGGTACTCCAGCACAAGGGCTTCCCTCTCTTCCGAGGTCTTGGCCCACTTGCGGGTCTTCTCCACGCCGAACCTCCGCAGTCCGGGCCTTCGAGACCCAGCCCCAGCCAGCCCACCAAAGCCGATCCTAGCAGGAGCGGTGTGCGTCAGGCACGGTTCACGAACTTGCGTTTCGTGAAGGACCGCTTGCCCGAAACCCTAAGGCGGAACGTCAATTGTCAGGACATGCCATCCGGGGGATGACTTTCGGAGGATACCTCCACAGCGGGTGCTCCGTTGTGGCTTGGGTCACGACGAATTAACCGTATCGCAACGGTTGTGACGCTTGCACCTTCTACTTGCCGATGCAGAACTTTCCGAAAACCTGATCGAGCAGGTCCTCGTTGAACTCGGCTCCCGTAAGCGTCCCGAGTTCCAGGGCCGCGCGCTTCATCGGCAGCAGCACCAGGTCGACGGGCCAGCCCTCGGCAACGAGGCCCAGTGCCTCGTCGAGGCAGTCCATCGCCCGCTCGAGGACCGCACGGTGACGGGCGTCCACCAGTACGCCGTGACCCAGCCGTTCCTCCTGCGGTTCGATCCGCGCGACGATGGCACGACGCAGGTCATCCAGGCCCTCGCCCGTCCGCGCCGAAATCAGGACGTCACCGGGGCCGGCATGAACGGCGCCTTCGGGCAGGATATCCGCCTTGGTCCGAATCACGAGGTCGAGACCAGACGCGAAGGCCGGAGCGTCGGGCTCTTCCCACGGCCAAGGAGCCATCTCATCTACGCCGGCCAGCCACAGGCGCATGGGAGCTCGAAGTGCCACGTCGCGTGCCATGGCGATGCCCCGGGCCTCGAGTGCCTCCGTCGCCTCGCGCAGACCCGCCGTGTCGATGAGGCGGACGGGATAGCCACCCACGCTCAACAAGGCATCGATGCGATCCCGCGTGGTCCCGGGCCGGTCGTCGACCAGAACCCGTTCCTCGCCGAGCAGGGCGTTGAGCAGCGACGACTTGCCCGCGTTCGGGCGGCCCAGGAGGACGATGTCCAACCCCTCCCGCGCACGAAGGCCGGCCCCTGCGGTGCCGGCAAGACCGGCCAGATCTCTCCGGATGGTCGCGAGCAAGCCCTCGAGCCGACCGGCATCCGGGACCTCGTCCGGAAAGTCAAGGCTGCCCTCCAGAGCAGCCACCGCCTGCATGACAACCTCGCGTGCCGCGGCCACCATCCGGGAGAGTGCCCCGTCCATCTGACGGAGTGCCGCTTCAAGAGCGCGATCCCCCGGTGCCGTGATGAGGTCATGGACCGCTTCGGCCTGCATCAGGTCGAGGCGCCCCCCCAGGAATGCCCGCCGCGTGAAGGCACCGGGACTGGCCGGGACTGCCCCGGCCGCAAGGACCGCCTCGAGCACGCGCCCCTGCACCATCACGCCGCCATGCCCCTGGATCTCGAGGACATCCTCCGTCGTGTAGCTGCGCGGTGCAGGAAACCACAGCGCCAGCACCTCGTCGATCAGGGCGCCATCCCGTGGCGAAACCAGGGCCCCGAGGGCCATGCCGCGACGCGTCCGGTCCAGTCCCTCGCCACGGGGCCGGAAAACCTTACGGGCGACCGACCAGGCCTCAGGACCGGAGACCCGAACGATGCCGACCCCACCCTGTCCGGGAGGCGTCACACGTGCCGCGATGGTCTCCGCCATGGGGCAGCGTCAGCCGCGATCGCGCCCCCCGCCACGACGGCCGCGATCGCGATCACGATCACGACCGCCGGGTCCGCGACCACCCCGCCCACGCTGGGGCAGCTGGGGCAGCGGACCGTCGTAGGGCATGGGCTTGCCATCTGCATCGAGGGGGCTGATCACGACGGCACGTGCCGGCTCCTCGCCGACGGACAGCGTGCCGACGCCCGCATGCTCCTTGGCAAGGTCGTGGACCTTCTTGCGGTCCGCCGCGTGCATCGGCGGCAGGCAGACGCCTTCCTGGCGCTCGAGTGCCTCTGCCGCAGCGTTCGCGACCTGCTCGGCAAGCCTTGCCTGCTGGCGGGCGCGATAGTCGCCACAATCGACGCGAATACGCTCGCCGTCCTCAGTGGGAAACATCGTGTTCGCCAAGACCTGGAAGGCATCCAGAGTCTGGCCCCGAGCCCCGATCAACATGGCGGAATCAGAATGGTCGACGATGTGAAGGAGCGGCCCTTCCTCGGTCACGGAGGCCGTCACCGCAAGGTCGAAGCCCATCGCCCGAAGGGTCTGGACCAGCCAATCCCGGGCCTGGGCCAAGGGAGCTGGGATGGTGGATGCGGTCATGAAGCACCTCCGTGACGACGCTGGGCACGATTGGGACCGGGTGCGGGCTCGGCCTTGACGTCCACGACGCCCGGAGCGCCGGGCTTGGGCATGCCGAAGCCGGGACCGAAGGTCGTCTGGGTCGCCAGGGACGGGTCAGGCGGAAAGCGCCTGAGCAGATACGTGTACTGGACGATGGTGACCAAGCCCGACACGACGATGTAGAGGAGGACGCCCGACGGCATCAGATAGCCGAAGAGCGGTGCCATCAGCGGCGACATGAACAGCATCTGCCGCTGGAAGGGATCGTTGGGGTTCGTCATCATCATCTTCTGCGTCATCCAGCTGGTAAACGCGAAGATAGCGATGAGCGCGATGTTGTCCCAATGCAGGGTCGACCCGGTCTTGATGCCGACGGCCAGCAGGTCGCGGATGAACAGGAAGCTGCTCTCCGAATCCGCCGCCGCCTTGATGCTGGCGATCAGGTTCTTGTCGTTCAAGGAGCCATAGAGGGCGAACAGGACGGGCAACTGGAACAGGACGGGCATGCAACCCGAAAGGGGCGTGGTGTTGTGCTCCTTGTACAACTCCATCATCTTGGCCTGCATCGCCGCAGGATCGTCCTTGTGTGCCTCCTGGAGCTCGCGAAGCTTCGGCTGCAGACGCTGCATGATCCGCATGCTCGAGAACTGCTTGACATTGAGCGGGAAAAGCAGGGTCTTGACCAGGACCGTCAGGCAGACGATGGCAAGGCCATAGTTATGCCACGGCAGCGAGCCATGGAAGAACCTGATGATGGGTATCATCACGCTCTGGATCAGCGCATCGATGGGATTCATGGTTCTGTGACCTGAAAGAGGAAATCAAGGAACGGGATCGGGGCCGTGGGGCCCCCAGGGATGACAGCGCGCGAGTCGCTTCACCCCGAGCCAGACACCCTTGCGGACACCATGGCGGACCACGGCTTCATGAGCATACTCGGAACACGTTGGCCAGAAGCGGCAGGCCGGGGGAAGCCAAGGGGAGATCAGAAGCTTGTAGCCCCTGAGCAGAACCAGGACGACCCGCAGGACCCAACGTTCGGGATTCACGCAAGAGTCATGTTACCGGGAGGGTCCCCCGGCGTCGACGGAAGCAGGCCCGTGCGCACCAGGAGCTTGCCGATGACGACGGCCAGTTCGGCTTGTGTCGCCGTGGCTGCAGCCGGCCGTGCCACAAGCACCACACGCGCCCCGGGAGCCAGGTCCGCCTGCATCGAGGCCACGACCGCCCGCATGCGACGACGCACCAGGTTGCGAACGTGAGCCTTGCCCACCTTGCGACTGGTGACGAACCCGAAGCGGGACGGTCGACCTTCCGAGTCGGGGTCGTGCAAGACGTGACAACCCAAAAGCGCAAGGGACGACCGCCTGCCCGAGGCATAGACCGCCTCGAAGTCGCGCCCGCCCCTGAGCCGCAGGGTCCGCGGCAGCACTAGCCTGCGAGGCGCTGACGGCCCTTGGCCCGGCGGGCCTTGATGACCCGACGGCCGTTCTTGGTGCTCATGCGCACCAGAAAGCCGTGGGTACGGGCGCGCTTCCGCTTCTTGCCACCATGCTGGAACGTAAGAGCGAGCATGTCGAGATTCCTTCAGGGAGAAAATGAGCCGTAGGTTAACGTGGCCCAAGCACAATCAGGATGACAGTAGCACGCTGACGGGATACGGACAAGGCCCGAACAGGCTTCTCCGGCCTTCCGCAGATTCCTTGAAATGACCCGGGCTTCGCGTGCTTGGCCGATCATGGGGCATGTCGGGCACCCTCGCTGGCCTCAAGGGATCTGGCAGGCTCTCCGAAGCGGAGTTACCATCGGCTTCACCCGCCGGAGAACGGCCCGGACAAGGACGGACCGGATCTCCGAGCCTTTGCGGACGCCGACAGCCTCCCGGTTCCCCCCTTTCCGATCCCCACGACCACCCCGACCCCATGCAGGCTGACGAGCTCTGGACCAAGACGCTGCCGCTCCTCCAGATGAGGATGCCGGGGCGCTACAACTCCACGTTTCAGTTCTGCAAGGGCGTCGATGTTGTTGATGACCAGTTCACGCTGGAAGTCCCGGGTTTCTACTCCGCGGACAAGCAATCGACTGACCGACCCATCATTGAAGAGTCCATCTACGAGGCCTCCGACGGCGTGCGCTACCAGGTCCGATTCCGCGTCAACAGCGTGCCTTCATCGGCACCGCAGGCTGCGGTACCCAACGTGCAGGTGCTCCAGCCACAACCTGGCGTCGTGGGCCTGAGCCCGCGTTTCACCTTCGACAGCTTCGTCATCGGGGCCCACAACCGCTTCGCACATGCCGCGGCCCTTGCCGTCTCCGACAAGCCCGGCATGGCCTACAATCCCTTGTTCATCTACGGAAGCACGGGGATGGGCAAGACCCACCTGATGCATGCCATCGGCCAACGCGTCCTCGCAGCCAACCCTAGGGCCAAGGTCTGTTACGTCAAGAGCGAGACGTTCACGAACGAGGTCATCGACGGCATCCGCGAAGATCGGATGCGCGAGTTGCGCCGGCGCTACCGCGAGACGGATGTGCTGCTGATCGACGACATCCAGTTCATCGAGCGCACGCAGGCCACGCAAGAAGAGTTCTTCCATACGTTCAACGAACTGCACATGGCCAACAAGCAGATCGTGATCACCTCGGACAAACCACCCAAGCAGTTGCCCGAAATCGAAGACCGCTTGCGCAGCCGCTTCGAATCCGGCCTTTTGACCGATATCCAGGCGCCCGACCTCGATACCCGCATCGCCATCCTTCGCAAGAAGGCGGACGAGGGTGGCCACGTCGTGCCCGAGGATGTGCTGGACTTTGTCGCCGGCACGTTCCATGACAGCGTTCGCGCCCTCGAAGGTGCCTTCATGAGAGTGATTGCGTACTCCGAGATGGACCGGGTCTCGCCCACCCTCGAACTGGCCCACAAGGCGCTTGGCACCAATCACATCCAGCCCATCACCATCGAGCGCATCACGGCCATCGTCGCCAAGACCTATGACGTGACCGTCGAGGAGTTGATCTCCGAGCGTCGAAGCCAGGACATCACCCGGCCCCGGTTCATCGCCTGCTACCTGTGCCGCGACATGACGGGATCAAGCTTCCACCTGATCGGTCGCTTCTTCCGTCGCGACCACACCTCGATCATGCATGGGGTCAAGACCATCAAGACGCTGCTCGAGGAAGATCCCCAGCTTGCGGCGCAGATCATGTATCTGCGCGGTCGCGTGGCTTCGGGCCTTAACTAGCACCTTCGGGGCGTCCTGCCAACGGCGGTGGAAAAGTTTCACGCCGGAGTGGATAAGTGGACCATGAACGTCCACAGCCCTTGAACACACTTTTGACAAGCCCGCTCGAAGCCGCTCAGGGATTGGCTTTCAAGGCTTTCGAACCCCATCAGGCGTCAGGAACAGCCCTTGCACGGCCATGTGGAAAACCCGCAGGTTTTCCACCGATCCCCGAGAAGGCACCTGACACGGAAAGCACCCCCGGTGCTTTTCAAGGAGGGGATAACAATGGGTGCAGTTGGGGGATTTCCAGGATGTAACAAGTTGTCTCCTCACCACTCCGTATCAACAATCTTGCGGGATAAAAGCGCCCCGGGAGGGGAAGCAGGAGTGAATTCCGTGTTTCACGAAACAATCCGTTGTCTGTGTTCGTGACTCGGATCACAAGCAACGACGCCTTTTCCGCCGACTTTCCACCATCTGGTTGAAAAGTCTCGACATGCTTGGTGGGCCAGGAATCGGTCGCGCATCACCGGTCGGAGTGAATTTGCGGGGAATTCCCGGGCCATTCGGAGGGGAAGACGGAGTCAATCGGGAGCGGACGCGACGGTGGAAGATGCCGATGGTGCACAACCAGCCCTGTCGCCCCTCCCTTGTCCCCTCCCCGAAAAGTCAGTCCACGCAAGGCCCGGAAGGTGTTCTCCCTCCAATTCACTCCACCTACTACGACGATATTTATTAATTAAATATTCAAGATCCAAGGTTCAGTCCGGGTCGTCATGGCCAAGGGATTTCATCGGGAGAGGACTGGTACAATGGCCCGACCCTGGAGACGGATGGGAGATCCGAGATGCGCTTCACCTGTCAGAAAGACGAGTTGGCCCGCGCCCTTTCGTCCGTCCAGAGGGCCATCAGTGCCCGCGGCCCGATGCCGATCCTCGCCAACGTGCTCCTTGCTTCCGAAGGCCAGGGCCTCAGGCTCTCGGGCACGGACCTGAACCTTGGCATCGAGACCCACATGCCGGCCGACATCGCGACGGGCGGAAGCATCACCGTCCCGGCACGCAACCTCGCCGACATCGTGGGCAAGCTGCCCAATGCCGAGGTCACGTTGTCCGTCTCGGACCGCAACATCCTCGTCACTTGCCAACGGGCCAAGTTCACGCTTGCAACCGAGCCTGCGGATCAGTTCCCCAGCCTTCCCCAGCCTGATGTGGCCCAGGAGGTCCGGCTGCCGGCCTCGGTCCTGCGGCAGGGGATTCACAACACCGTTTATGCCGCCGCCAACCGCGACGACATGTCGGTGGTCTCGGGCGTGCACATCGCCATGGCAGACGGCGTGCTCGAGCTGGTCGCCACCGATGGCTACCGCCTTGCGGCGTGGCGTTACGGCGGTGTCGGTCCGCAGGTTTTCTCGGCGACGATCCCCGCCAAGTCGATGAGCGAGCTCGAGCGCCTGCTGGGCCAGGACGAGGGCGATGTGCTGCTTGCTGAGGCGGCGCGCAGTGACGACGGCCTGGTCGGCGGAACCCAGATGGTCTTCACGAGCGGCAACCGCAAGCTGACGACCCGGCGGATCTCGGGCCAGTACCCCAATTACCGTCAGGTCATCCCGGCCCAGTTCCGGAACGAGACGATGGTCGACCGCCTGTCCCTCCTCAAGGCTGTCGACCGGACGGGCACGATGGCTTCCGAGCGCGATGGCCGTGCCCTTCGCGTGACCTTTGGCGACGGGGCGCTCGTCCTGCAGGCCCGCAATGCCGAAAGCGGCGAGGCCGAGGAGCGCGTCGACGCCGAACTGCGTGGTGACACCCAGGACATCGTCTTCAATGCCCAGTATCTCCAGCAGGCCCTTGAACGGGTCGAGGGCGAGACCGTGGTCATCAAGTCCAACGGGCCTGTTGAAGCCACGATGTTCCAGGGCGCCGACGATCGCCTGACTTCCCTCGTGATGCCCATCCGGAGCTGAAGCTGTTCCTCGAGCGGCTCGAACTGACGGATTGGCGCAACCACGAACGGCTTGACGCCACGTTCGCGTCGGAGCGGGTCATCTTGCTGGGTGGTAATGCCCAGGGGAAGACCAACCTGCTCGAGGCTGTTGCGACCTTGGCCACGGCGCAGCCTCCCTTTGCACGCAGGGACGCGGAAGTGGTCCGGTTCGGTGCCAAGGATGCCATCATCCGCTCGAGCCTGCGGCGAGGTGGCTATCCGCTGAGGGCCGACTTGTGTTTCCGGACGCAAGGGCGCCGGGCTGCCCAGATCGATGGCGTGCCCTGCAGGCGGATGGTGGATTGGCTGGGCAAGGTGACGGTGGTTCTGTTCAGCAGGACCGATCTTGATCTGGTCCAGGGATCGCCGCAGGGTCGCCGCCAGATGCTCGACCGCATCATTCGCCAGATGGCGCCCCTCTTTCACGACGAGGAAGCCCGTTGGTCGCGACTGCTCGTGCAACGCAACGCCTTGATTCGTCGTATCCTCGCCGGTGCGGCGACGGCCTCCCAACTGGAGGCTTGGGATGAACCCTTTGCTGTTGCGGCAGCCGCGGTTTCCCGCAGGCGGGCGGCACTGGTCCGGAGTCTGGCGCCGAGGGCCGCACGCTGGCTCGAGGTGCTCTCGGGCGGTAGCGAGGCCCTGGGTATCGGCTACAAGCCGGGTATTCCGGGCGGCGATGAATCGGTGCCCATCGAAGGTCCCGAGTTCGTCGCCTCGGTGCTCGAGGCGTTGGGGAGATCGCGCGCCCAGGATCTGGCGCGCGGACACGCAACGGTCGGACCGCACCGTGATGATTGGCTGGCGAGGCTTGATGGCCGTGATGCTGCCGGGTTTGCATCGACCGGTCAGCGTCGGTCGATCGTGCTTGCCCTGAAATTGGCCGAACGCGACATGCTGCGCGAGGCCGTCGGCGAACCACCTCTGCTGCTGCTGGACGATGTGCTGGCCGAGCTGGATCCGTCCCGTCAGGAAGCGTTGCTCGAGGCCATTGGCGATGGTGTCCAGACCTTTGTGACCGGCACGCACCTGTCTGATCTGCACGGCGCGTGGCGTGCCCGGGCGGATATCTGCCAGGTCGCGCCGGGACACATCACCCGCCCGTCCGTCACCTGAAGGCAGCAATTCTTCCGTCCGGACGAACCATGGCGTCGGACGGGGCGCCATTCCATGGTGGGGAGGCGATGGCCAGAGCGTCCGCCGCGCGAGGGTGGAGGAACCATGATCACGTTGTCGGGCGGTTGGGACCTGGGCTATGCGATCCACCATTACAATCGACCCGAAGGCGGTCGTACCTTGCTGGGTGAGGCCATCTACCGCTATCAGTACCGCAAGCAGTGGTACCTGGTGGATGCGTTGGCCCGATGGGCCCAGAGCGCCTTGCAGGAGACACCGTCGCTGCGGCAGCCGGACCTGCTGGTCCCGGTACCTTCGACCGGATTCAGCGTCGATTATGACCCGACGCACCTGCTGGTCGACTGGCTCAGTCAACTGACGGGTATCCCGAGGGCCGTGGGCATCCTGAATCGCCAAGGCCTGATTTCGGAGTACGGCGATCCCGAGCAGGAGACGGTACGGGGTTCCTTGCAAGTGACGGCACCCGACGCCGTCAAGGGACGCAAGGTCCTTCTGGTGGACGGCATCATCTGTTCCGGCACGACGCTCAACCTGGCCACGCAGGCCCTGCGACAGGCAGGTACGAGCGAAATCCATGTGCTGGTCTTCACCCGGATCGAGCGGCAGTCCTCGGACACCTATGGCGGACGTCGCAGCCTGTAGCCGGAATGGGGTATCCTGCGGGACCTCATGTCCACCGTTGCCATCCTCGACTTCGGTTCCCAGTACACGCGCCTGATCGCGAGGCGGGTGCGCGAGTTGGGCGTTCGCAGCGTCATCCTGCCCCATGACGCGCCTGTCGAAAGGCTGGCTGGCCCGGAAACGGGTGCCATCATCCTGTCGGGGGGGCCCGACAGTGTGCACCGGCCCGACAGCTTGCGACCCGCTCCGGGCGTGCTCGATCTCGACAAGCCGATGCTCGGGATCTGCTACGGCATGCAGCTTCTGGCCCAGACGGAGGGCGGCTCGGTCGAGCCGGGTGATCGGCGCGAATACGGCCCTGCCGTGATCCGGTGCGAGGAGCATGACGGCCTTTTGGCCGACATGGCCCCCGAAGAGCCGGTCTGGATGAGCCACGGTGATCATGTGGCCGTGTTGCCCGGCAACTGGCGTGCCCTGGCGCGGACGTCAGCCGGGTTGCTGGCTGCTGCCGCGCGCGAGGATGGCCGGCGGACCGCCGTACAGTTTCATCCGGAGGTGACGCATACACCGTCCGGGCTCAAGTTGCTCGGCAACTTCCTGTTCGGTGTGGCCGGCCTTAGTCCTGACTGGAATGTCCGGGATCAGTTGCCTGCCAGACTCGAGGCCATCCGAGCGCAAGTCGGGGAGGATCCCGTGCTGGTCCTCGTGTCCGGCGGCGTGGATTCCACGGTGGTCGCCGCCCTGCTGGCTCGTGCCCTGCCGGCCGAACAGGTCGTGGCCGTGCATGTGGACAGCGGCCTGATGCGCAAGGACGAGAGTGCCGAGGTCATGCAGGCCCTTGCAGCGGCCGGGCTGCAGCGCCTTCATCTGGTCGAGGCTCAGGATCGTTTCCTCGAGGCGCTCGCCGATGTCACGGACCCCGAGGTCAAACGCCATCGCATCGGGGATCTCTTCATCCGGATCCAGGAAGAGTCGGTCCGCGATCTGGGTCTGGGAGACAGGCGGGTCTACCTCGCCCAAGGCACCCTGCACACGGATCTCATCGAGTCCGGACACGGTACCGCTGGCGCTGCCGTGACCATCAAGACCCACCACAACGTCGGTTCTCCGCTTGTGGCGGCAAAGCGTGCGGCAGGCCTGCTCGTCGAGCCCAATCAGGACCTTTTCAAGGACGAGGTCCGGGACCTGGGTCGCGTCCTGGGCTTGCCGGAACACCTCGTGGATCGTCACCCTTTCCCGGGTCCGGGCCTTGCCATCCGCATCCTCGGGGAAGTCACGGCGGAGCGCCTGGACCTGCTGCGCGAGGTCGATGCGGTCTTTACCGACCAACTGCGACGCGAGGGCCTCTACGACAAGGTCTGGCAGGCCTTTCCCGTCCTGCTGCCGATTCGGTCCGTCGGTGTCGTCGGCGATGGCCGCAGCTATGACCATGTCGTGGCCCTGCGTGCGGTTGACAGCCAGGACGGCATGACGGCGCAGGTCCACGCCTTTGCGTGGGATGCCCTGTTGCGCATCTCGGGCCGGATGGTCGAAGAGGTCCGGGGTGTCGGCCGCGTGGTGTATGACCTGTCGCCCAAGCCGCCCGCGACCATCGAGTGGGAGTGATCGCGATGAAGACGCTCGACGCTGCTGCACTGGACGAGGGCCTGACCTTCGATGACGTGCTGCTGGTCCCCGGCTACGCGGACTTCCTGCCCCACGAGGTCGACCTGTCGAGTCGGGTCACGCGGGGCCTGCGGCTCTCTGTTCCGGTTCTGAGTGCAGCCATGGACACGGTGACCGAGGCGCCCATGGCGCTGGCGATGGCCTTGGCGGGTGGTCTTGGTGTCATCCATCGCAACATGCCTGCGGGACGCCAGGCTGAAGAGGTAGCCCGGGTCAAGGCTGCGACCCTGCCTGAGGGCGGCCGGCCCAGCCTTGACGGTTCGGGACGTCCGCTCGTGGCGGCGGCCGTCGGTGCGGGCGATGTATGGGAGCGTGCCTCCGGCCTGATCGAGGCCGGGTGCGACTTGCTTGTCATCGATACGGCGCACGGGCACTCGCGCAATGTCGTCGAGGCCTTGCGCACCCTGCGCCGGCTTGCGCCGGACACCGAGGTGCTGGTGGGCAATATCGCCACGGCCGAGGCGGCCCGACTCCTGATTGAGGAAGGGGCTTCCGGACTCAAGGTCGGCATCGGTCCGGGGTCCATCTGCACGACCCGGATCGTCGCAGGCGTCGGCGTGCCTCAGATGACCGCCATTCGCGCCGTGGTCTCCGAGGCCCGGCGGCATGGCGTGCCGGTCGTTGCCGACGGGGGTATCCGCCATCCGGGTGATCTGACCAAGGCCATCGGTGCGGGCGCCGACATCGTGATGCTGGGTGGTCTTCTCGCGCGTGCCGCGGAGAGCGCGGCCCCGACGCTGGAGCGATCCGGACGGATGTGGAAGCGCTACCGCGGCATGGGTTCCCTCGGTGCCTTGCAACAGGAGGGCAACGATCGCTATGGTCGCCAGGCCCCGGAAGCAGGCCCACCCGTCCCGGAGGGCGTCGAGGGCCTGGTCCCGCTCGAGGGCACGGCGGCCGAGATTCTCCATCGTATCGTGGGGGGGCTGCGCAAGGGCATGGGCTACACCGGCTTCCGGAGCATCGCCGAATTGCAGCAAGGGGCCCGTTTCCTGCGGATTACGGCGGCGGCCGTCCAGGAAGGCCACGTCCACGACATCGAGCCGCTTTCATTCGCCTGAAACGGGCTCCGCCTGTATCATGGGAGGGCCTGATGGTCCTTTGATCCGCTTGGAGCCTCCTGGATGACCGACAAAAGGGTTCGTGCGCTGGTCCTTACCGGCTACGGCATCAATTCCGAGCAGGAGATGGCCCATGGCTACAAGCTGGCCGGAGCCCGCGTCACGGTCGCCCATCTCTCGGACATTCTCGAGGGAGATCTCGCGCTCGAGGACTTTCACATCCTCAACTTCCCGGGTGGCTTCTCCTTCGGGGATCACCTGCCTGCCGGCCGTGCGCTGGCAGACAAGCTGAAGGTCACCAAGGGCTTCTGGTCTCGTCTCAGCCGCTTCGTCGAGGACAAGCGCTTCATCTGGGGCATCGGCAATGGCTTCCAGGTGATGGTCAAGCTGGGCCTGCTGCCCATGGTCGAAGGCCGTGTCGGAGAACCCGAGGTCGCGGTCGAGGCCAATCCCTCCGGACAGTTCGAGGACCGCTGGGTGCGCCTTGCCGTCAATGCAGATTCTCCCTGCGTCTACACGCGTGGACTCACCGAGTTGACCTTGCCCTGCCGTACGGCTGAAGGCCGCATCGTGCTGGGCGACGATGTCCGCCAGCGTGTCCTGGCCAATGGCTACATCCCCTTGCAATTTGCCGATGCCCACGGAGAACCCACGCAGCAGCATCCCGACAATCCGACGGGCTCCGAGGCAGGCATTGCCGGCCTGTGCGACGAGACTGGCCGGATCTTCGGCCTGATGCCCCACCCGGAAGCGCACCTGTTCTTCAACAATCATCCGAACTGGACGGCCAAGAAGGTCCGCCTTTTCCAGCAGGGCGTCCGGACCCTGCCCGTCGAGGGCGAGGGCATGCTGCTTTTCCACAACGTAGTGCGCCAGGCTTGCGAGGATTTCGGCCTGAGCATCTCGGCCGAGACCGAGGCGCGGACCCTCCAGGCCGCCGCTCGTTGACGCGGCTTTTCCAAAGCTTAGGCTGACCTTGGTCAAGTGAAGCGCCTGCCCTCCGGACAATCAGGACAGGGGGGCGGGGATCATGTCTGGAGCGGTGACTCGAAAGTCCCGGATCGGCGTTCTGCCGACCCGGACGGAAGAAGTCATCGGCCGGCTGGCTACCGATGCGGAACAGCCCCTGCTGGGCACGCTCGGTGATACGGCCGTTGGGCTGGCCGATACGGCCCGCGCCCTCAAGGAATTGCAGCGCGAGGCTCGGGTCCGCGCCGGTGGCGGCGTGGTGGTCGGGGCGGAACCCAAGGGGACGAGCCAACCCGGCGAGCACCCCGTCCTGGGCAAGGTCTCCAGGACCGCCGACGTGGCCAGCTCCGTCGCGGGTCTGGCGCGCTCGCACGAAGCCGCCATCCGAGACTTCAACGAACTCCAGCGGGTCTTGCTGGACCCGCATGCGACCACCTCGATGCGGATTCTGGCCTCGGCCAAGGCGACGCAGAGCGCCGCGACCTTCGTCGACCAGCAGAGCAAGCTGCTTACGTCGATGAGTGCCGCTGACCGGGCCTATCTCTCGGCCAGCCCTGTCTACGGCAAGCTGACCCAGCCTGCGCGGCCCCTGATGCAGCTCCTGGGTCGCACGAACGAAACGCTGGCACCTCTGACGCGCACCGTCGCCGTCGCCGGTTCGGTCGCGGGTGTCGGCCTCGGGGTGGTGACGCTGCCCGGACTGGTCAAGGGAACGGTGGCCGCAGGTGGCCGGATGATGGAGGTTCTCGACAATCCTGCATCGAGCAACATGGACAAGGCCAACGCAGTGGCGGATACCACGCGTGGTGCCGCCGGCGTCATCATCGCAGGAAACGGTATCCGTACCGGTCTGGAGACGATTCACGGTGCCATGCACGGCGCACAGGCCGGTACCTCGGTCGGTGGCTCGCTGCTCGGTCGCGTCGCGGGCGCCTTCGGTCGGGTGATGAAGGTGTTGTTGCCGGTGGCGGACGTCGGCATGTTCATCGCGGACAGCGTCCACATGGTCAAGCTGGCCAAGGATGCCAAGGCTACGACGGGTGATCGGGTCCGCCAGGGCTTGCTGGTTGCTCTCGGCGCTCTCAAGCTCACGTTGTACCTCCTGCCGCAGAGCCTGTTCCTGCGGGGGGCCTACATCGCGGCCAGCGCGGGTCAGGTGGGCCTTACGGCGTGGTCCTTTGCCCGGGAGGCCTGGCCCCGGATGCGGGACAAGGTTGCCGGTCTTTTCAGGGGACCCGAGACGCGCCAGTTGGCGTAGGCCGGCGTCTGGTCTGCCGGCGTGTCTCGCTGCCGGGATTCACTGGATCTGGATGCTCCAGGATCCTGAATTGTCGTTGACCCACGAGTCGTTGATGGCGAGGAACAGTCGTTGTCCTGAACCGGACAGCACCAACCTGGATCCGACGAGGAAAGGCGTCCCGTTTCTGCCGATCTTGCCGATCAGGGCCAATGCCCGAAGCGATGGCACGAGAGTATCGCCCCAAGTGCTATTGACGCCGGCAGGACCGATGGAACCTCCCCCGTGGGCAATCAATCCTGATGCCGTAAGTGTCACGGATGCGCCATTCGGGATATCGAGGCCGGTATCCTGCCAACTCGCTCGGTTCAGCGAAGGTGTCGGTCGCCCCAGGACGGTGAAGAGGAAGGGCGTGGGTGATGGCGACGGCGTGGGCGCGGGCACTGGCGACGGAGTTCTCCGGGGAACCAAGGGCGTGGGTGTGGGCAGCCTTCGTCTTGGCGGGGCCAGAAGCGTGCGCGGGCGGACCGTCAGGATCCGGCGTTCGCCAACGGCAGCGTCGGGGCCGATGGCGGGTGGTACGAACCCGTGATGGCTCCCGCCACCCGCGGTACATCCGGTGCCAGAAGAGCCGATGCAGACGGTCGACAGGAAGCACATTATCCAAGCCATGTGCTTTCGCGTAGTTGATATCATGGTGAGCATGTTCCCAATTGAAGCAACGAACCAACCAGCGCGTTCCGGAGTCCCAGTCCCGGTCTCTACGGATACCGAGCGTCGGCATTCGTTTCCTGCCTTCGAGGATGACAACAGGCCTCCCGAGGGGCATCCGAAAGCTGGCTTCCGGCCTTGATGAAATGACGGCCGAGACACTCGGAAACACGTAGGCCCGGCAGCTTGATGCCCCGGAAGCGCGTAACCCTGCCAATCCTTGGCGGCATCCCGGGGATGGCCGGGTTAAACTGGACCCATGGGCCCATGGATCTCCTTGCGGGTCTGGTGGGCGCTGCGCCAGGGTGCGGGCAGTCTCATCAGGCTGGGCCCTGCTGCGTCGGGCGCCATGGGCCGTTGGCTCAGGCATCCCGTGCATGGACGCATGGTGCGTCGCGTCTTGCGGAAGCTGGGTGCCCCGGCGCGTCCGGGCTTGCTGAGGCTGTTGGCCCGGACCCGAGACGGCAGGCTGGGCGTGCGTGTGCTCGAGGTTCTCGGTCGGCTTGATCCGCCGGACGCTGCGCCGCTTCTGCCTTACCTCGAGCACGACAGGAAGGCTTGGCGTCTGGCAGCCCTCAAGGCCTTGGGGCGACAGGGTGGTCCCCAGGCCCTCAAGGCCATGGCGCGCCTTGTCCAGGCGAATGACCCGTTGCGTGGTCGTGCGCTGGAAGCCCTCTTCGCGAGTCAGGCGCCGGCCGCCCTCGGCCTGCTGGTCCAGGTGGCCATCTCCGGCGACGATGTCCGGGCACGCTTGCCCGAACGCGTGAAACTGCTGGGCTACATGGCCGTCGCACCCCTCATCGAGGTGCTCCGCCGGGCCGACGATCCCGTGCGCGACCTGGTCGTCGACCTGTTGCAGGTGCCTGACGATCCCCGTGCACTCATCATCATGGCCAAGGGCCTCGAGGAGGATGATCCCCGTATCGCCGAGGTCGTCGTCCGTGCCTTGGTGGCGCGCGGCGGTGCCGCCTTGCCCTACCTCAGGCATCTGCTCGAGCATCCCGATCCGGCGGTGCGGCAGCGTGCCGAACGCGTTGTCCGGGCCTCGGATCCGGCAGTCGAGGAGGTCTCATGAATGCGATCGTGCTGACGCACGGGGGGGCCAGCGCCCGGATGGAGTGGGCGGACGGCTGCGATGCCGCGGCCCACGCTGCGATGCAGGTCCTTGACGCGGGGCAGACGGCCCTCGAGGCGGCCATTGCCGCGGTCAACCTGCTGGAAGGCGATGGTCGCTTCAACGCGGGCAAGGGTTCGGTCCTGCGCATGGATGGCGTGTCGATGGAGATGGATGCCGCGCTGATGGATGATGCCGGTCACCTCGCCGCCGTCGCGGGTATCCGGGACATCGAGCATCCGATCCTGCTGGCACGTGAGGTGCTGTCGACGCCTCACTGCATGCTGGCCGGGGAGGGAGCGATCGCGTTTGCCCGCAAGCGGGGCTTCCCCGAGTATCGTCATCAACCGGGCCTGCGGGCGCGTGAGCTGCACCGGCAGATCATGCGCGAACTGGCGGAGGGCGATTTCACCGACATGCCCCAATGGGCGGATCAGGACTGGCGCCGGGATTGGAATTTCCTCACGGATCCCGAACTTGCGGCAGGCGCGTGCGACACGGTAGGTGCCGTCGTCCGCGACAGGCACGGGCATTTCGCGGTCGCGACCTCGACCGGGGGAGCGGCGCCGATGCTGCGGGGCCGGATTGGGGACGCCCCGCTCGTCGGGTGTGGCTTCTTTGCGGGACCCCACGGCGGCGTGGTGGCCACGGGAATCGGTGAGGAGATCACGCGGCGCATGGTGGCGCGCTCGGTCTACGAGGGCCTCGCAGCCGGCGTGGATCCTGAATCGGCCTGCCGGCGCGTCCTTGCTGATTTCCCAGATGCCTGGGATCTGGGCATCCTCGCGGTGTCCGCACAAGGCGGTGCGCACGTCGCCAACCGGACCATGCCGGTCGGTCGCGAGGAACGGTCGTGAGTCATCCGTCCCTGCTCGCCCTGCTCGGGCATCCCGTGGCCCATAGCTGGTCGCCCGACCTGCACCGCGCCGCGATGGGCCGACTGGGGCGCGCTGGTGCCTACGTGGCTTGCGACGTGCCACCGGCACGTCTCGCCGAAGCCCTTCGTGGCCTCTGGGTGCTGGGTGCACGTGGCGTCAACCTGACGATGCCGCACAAGGTGGCGGCGCTGGACCTTGCGGTCGAGGTGACGCCGGAGGCGCGTGTCCTGGGTGCCGCCAACACCCTGATCCGGGATGGTGACGGTTGGTTGGCCCATAATACCGATCTGTTCGGTTATCAAGTCATGCTGGCTGACGCCACACCGGAACGGGCCCTGATTCTGGGCGCGGGTGGTGGCGCGCGTGCGGTGGCCCACGCCCTCAGCCTGGTCGGTTGCCGGCTGACGATCGCGGTCCGCGAGCCGGCCGCCGGTCAGGAACTGCTGGATGTGCTGGGCATCGAAGGCCTGGTGCGCCCATGGCACGAGCGCCATCTGGGCCTCGAGGGCGTAGACCTTGTGGTCAACACGACGCCCATCGGCCTTGACCTGCCGGGTACGCCGCCGGGTGACCTCGGGCGACGCGCCGACCGTGAGGGGCCCACGCCGCTCGAGCCCGAGTGGATGGGTCGCCTGCACCCGGGTGCCCTCGTGCATGACCTGGTCTATGCGCGCGGTGAGACACCGTTTGTCCACTGGGCCCGCCTGTGCGGACTCGAGGCCCGGGATGGTCGGGCCATGCTGGCCGGACAGGCCGCTGCCGCACAGGCAGCGTGGTGGGGTGGGCCGATGCCGCTCGCCGAGTACCGCGAGGCTCTCGATGCCCTGCTGGTGTAGCATGGCGCTTGTCTCATGAGCGCGCTGCCGTCCCTCGAACTGGAGCCGGTGCCCCCGGGTCCGCGGGTGGTGGCCATCGGGTTTTTCGATGGCGTGCATGCAGGGCACCGGGCGGTGCTGGCGGAAGCGCGTCGCGTGGCAGAGGCCGCGGGTGGCCTGCCCGTCGCCGCGTTGACCTTCGTCGAGCATCCGCGCACGGTCCTGAAGCCTGATGACCCGGTGCCGCTCCTGTCCACCTGGGACGAGAAGCAGGCCCTGCTGCGCGCGGCTGGTGCCGATGAGGTCATCGGCCTCCATTTCACGCCTGGCCTGGCAGGTCTGGATCCAATCGCCTTCATCGGCGAGGTCCTGATCCGGCATCTCGGGATGGCCCACGGCGTGGTCGGCTTCAACTTCCGCTTCGGCCGGGCCGCTGCAGGGACGCCTGATCTGCTGACCCGCGTGGCGGCCGAGTCCGGCCTGGGCGTGACGGTGGTGCCGCCCTTCATGGATGGCGAGGTCACGGTGTCGAGCACGGCTGTTCGCGATGCCGTCGCGGCAGGTGACGTGGCCCTTGCCGCCCGTTTGCTGGGACGCCCCTGGAGTGTTTCGGGCATCGTGGTCCCTGGCGATCGCCGGGGCCGTGAGCTTGGCTTTCCGACTGCCAACGTCGCCGTTCCTGATGCGCGCCTGCTTCCGGACACGGGCGTCTACGCCGGATGGGCCGGCTGGGAAGGCGAGCCCCAGGCCCCGTGCGTCGTCAACCTGGGCTACAGGCCGACCTTCGATGGGCGTGAGCGTCGGTTCGAGGTCCATGTCACGGACCGGACGGTCGACCTGTATGGCGTGGCGGTCGAGACCCGACTGGTGGCCCGCATCCGCGGCGAACAGCGCTTTTCGGGGCCGGATGCCCTGGTGGCCCGCATCCGCGAGGATGTCGCCGAGGCGCGGCGGCTCCTGAGCGAGGTCGTGACGTCATGAAGATCAGGGTCGGCACTCGTGGCAGCCTGCTGGCCACCACGCAGACGGCGCAGACGATGGCGACCCTGGTGGCGGCCCATCCCGACCTCGAGATCGAGACGGTGCTCATCCGGACGACGGGTGACGTGCGCCAGGATGTTCCGTTGGCCCAGGTCGGTGGCGATGGCCTGTTCGTCAAGGAACTGGAGCGGGCGCTCACGGACGGACGCATCGACGTCGCGGTGCACAGTCTCAAGGATCTGCCGACGGCACAGCCCGAGGGCCTGGAGTTGGCGGCCATCTTGCCGCGCGAGGATGCCCGGGATGCCTTCATCTCGGTGTCCGGAACCCTGCTCGGGCAGTTGCCGGAGGGGGCCCGGATCGGGACGGGCAGTTCCCGCCGTCAGGCACAGCTTGCCGTATTGGGGCGATCCTGGCAGCTACAGGGCCTTCGAGGCAACGTCGACACGCGCCTCACCCGCTTGCAGGAAGGAGCCTTCGACGCCATCCTGCTGGCTTGTGCCGGCCTGGACCGCCTGGATCGCGGCGCGGTCATCACCGAGCGCATCTCGTTCCTGCGGATGCTGCCCGCGCCGGGCCAGGGTGCCGTCGTCATCCAGTGCCGTTCGGAGGATGCCGCGCTTCGTGCGCGTCTCGCGGCTGTCGATGATGAGGCCACGCGGGCGGCCGTCACGGCGGAGCGGGCCCTGCTGGCTTGCCTGCACGGCGGTTGCTCGATTCCGCTGGGTGCCTTGGGCCGGGTGCGGGACGACCGCATGGAGCTCGAGGCCTTCCTCGGCCTGCCGGACGGCAGTGACCATGTGAGGCTTTCGTGGACGGGCCCGCTGGCCAAGCCCGTCGCCTTGGGCGAGGCCTTGGCCGATCGCCTGCTCGAGGCCGGTGGCAAGGCCATCCTGGGTCGGCTGGGGCGTTGAGTCTGCCCGTCCTGCTGCCTGCCGACGGGCAGCGTGCGGCGCGTTGGTTGCCGGTGTTTGCCGAGGCGGGCTTCGAGACGACGACCGTCACGTTGCTGAAGCCGGAGTCCGTGTCAGGCCTCGAGGCCACGGCGCGTTTCCTGGCGAATCGCGGACCGGACACCTGGCTCGTGCTGGGCTCGGCCTTCGCGCTGGGTGAGGCTGCGCCGGACTTGTTGCGGCACTGGTCGGGACCCGTGCTCGCGGTGGGGCGTCGGACAGCTGATGCCGCACGCCGTGCCGGGGCTGCCGACGTCCGCGTGGCCGAGGGCGAGCCGGGCTTGCGGGCGGCCATCGAGGGCCTGAGCTGGACGCCCGGCCGGCGCGTGTTGTGGTTACGGGGTGAGGAGGCGGCTGTGGACGTCGCGGCCGTGCTGGCACCCAAGGGCGTGCATGTCGAGGCCGTCACGACGTACCGTATGCGGCCGGAACCTGCCGGGAGGCATATCCTCGAGGACTGGATGGCTGCGCGTCCCGGCCGGCCGGGCTGGTTCGTCGCCACCAGCCCGGCCACGTTCCGGACGGCCGTGGACCACGTGCCATGGCCCTGGCCCGCCGTTTCCGTCGTGGCCCTTGGCGGGACCACGGCGGCGGCCCTGGATGCCTCGGGCGTGCCGGTCCGGGCGGTGGCCGGGGCCCCCACGGCCGAGGGCGTCCGGGATGCTATCGTGAGGGGATGCTGACGGTCCTTGCCTGCTTCGTCGTTTTCCTGGCCTTTGCCGGCCTGATGGCGACGGGACGCCTTTCGGCACTGCTGGCCCTGCCGGCCATGGCGCTCGCCGTGGCGCTGGTTTGCCGGGTGCCCTTGTCCGACGTGATGCACCAGGTGATCCAGGAAGGTGTCGGGCGCCTGTCGGGCGCCATGATCACGACGATGATCGGCGCCATCCTGGCTCAGGTCATGACGAAGTTCGGCATCGGCCACAAGCTGGTCCGCTGGGCAGCCGAGTTCAGCGGGGACAACCCCTTCGTCCTGGCGATGGGCCTGCTGCTCGTGACGGCCGTGCTGTTCTCGAGCATGGGCGGTCTCGGTGCCGTCATCATGGTGGGCTCGGTGGTCCTGCCGGTGTTGCTCTCGGTCGGCTTGCCCGGTCCTGCGGCCGCGGGCGTGCTGCTCTTCGGCATCTCGCTGGGCGGCATGTTCAATCTGGCCAACTGGAAGCTCTTCATGGAGGTCCTGCAGGTTCCCCAGGCCGAAATCCAGGCCTTCGTGGGTCCGTTCTCGCTGCTCTTCGCCGTGGTGGCTGCGCTGTTCGTCTTTGTTCAGGGATCGCCCGAGGACCGGCGCCGTGGCTTCGGGGCCCTGGCCACGGTTGTGGGCCTGGTGGCGGTGGGTGCCCTCTGGTGGTGGCGTGGGCCGGCCTTGCCCTGGCCCACGGATGCCGTGGCGGCGGCCCTGCCGTGGGTCCAGGGCGCTGGGGCCGCGTTGCTCGTGCTCACGTGGTGGCGCAGGCGCCTGCATCCGGATGACGACGTGCCTCTGGT
This sequence comes from Candidatus Sericytochromatia bacterium, assembly GCA_035286125.1. Classification (GTDB taxonomy): domain Bacteria; phylum Cyanobacteriota; class Sericytochromatia; order S15B-MN24; family VGJW01; genus VGJW01. The sequence continues at coordinate 14,566 of JAYKIS010000001.1, read as the reverse complement.
GGCCTTGCTGACGCCCGTGTTGCCCCTCTTCTGCGTCTTGGTCCTCAAGATGGATATCGTGCCGGCCTTCCTCGTGGGTATCCTGCACGGGGTCATGGCGACGTGGAAGCCGGGCCGGGTCAATGCCGCGACCCAGGCCATCTTCGAGGGGATCCAGGCCGTCGTGCCCGTGCTGGTCCTGATGATGGGCATAGGCATGGTGCTGAACGCGATGATGCATCCGGTGGTCTCGGCCCAGTTCGGTCCCGTGCTGGCCAAGGCGACGCCCAGCCACGCCTTGACCTATGTGGCAGGGTTCGGGCTCGCGGCGCCCCTCTCGCTGTATCGAGGCCCCCTGAACCTGTTCGGGCTCGGTAGCGGGCTTGCGGCGCTGATCCTGGCCACGGGCCAGTTGCCGGGCGCCGCCGTGATGGGGATGCTGCAGTCGGTCGGCCAGGTGCAGGGTGTCTGCGATCCGACCAACACGGCCAATGTATGGATTGCCAACCAGGTCGGCAGCTCGCCGGCGAGGCTGATGCGGCAGACACTGCCGTGGGCCTGGCTGGCCGCGTTGCTGGGCTTGGTGCTTTCGGCCGCGAGGTACCTGGCATGAGCGAACGACCCGGCTGGCTGGCCAAGCTTCAGGACTTGCTGTTCCGACCCGGCACCGGGGAGCTGGTGCCGCAGGCGTCTGCCGACGAGCCTTCGGGACCCAGGCTGGACCCGGGTCGCAAGGTTCGCGTCGGGATCGACGTGGGCGGCACGTTCACCCACGCCGTGGCGCTGGATGCACAGACGCTTGCCATCGTGGCTTCCTGCAAGGTGCCCACGACTCATCGCGCCGCAGAGGGCGTGGCCGCCGGCATCGTCGAGGCCCTGCGCCGCTTGCTGGATGAGGGCGGCATCGCTCCGGAGCAGATTGCCCTGATTGCCCACAGCACGACCCAGGCGACCAACGCCCTGCTCGAGGGTGACGTGGCGCCTGTCGGTATCCTCGCCATGGCCTCAGGCCTGGACCGGGGCATGACCCGTGCTGCGACGCGACTCGGGCGGGTCCCCCTCGGTGAGGGCCAGGCCCTCGAGACTCATCATGCTTTCCTCGATCTGACGGGGGGCCTGGAGGCCCGCGAGGTCGACCTGGCCGTGCAGCGCCTGCAGGCCGCGGGCGCCCGGGCCTTCGCGGTGACGGCAGCCTTCGGGGTCGATGACACGACGGCCGAGCAGGAGGTCGTCGCCATGCTGCGCGCCAAGGGTCTCCACGCCTGCGCGGGCCATGAGATTTCCCAGCGCTACGGGCTCAGGGCCCGGACGCGGACGGCGGTGCTGAATGCCGCCATGCTGCCCCGGATGGTCGAGACGGCCGACATGACCGAGGCCAGTGTGCGCGCGGCGGGTATTGCGGCGCCCCTGATGGTGATGCGGTCGGATGGTGGCGTCATGGCCGTCGACGAGATGCGCAAGCGCCCCATCCTCACGATGCTGTCGGGGCCGGCAGCCGGCGTCGCCGCCGCCATGATGCATGTGCGCCTGACGGACGGCATCTTCCTGGAGGTCGGTGGCACGAGCACCGATATCTCGGTCATCCGCAACGGCAAGGCCCAGGTGCGCTCGGCCCAGCTGGGCGGTCACAGGCTGTATCTGCGGACCCTCGATGTCCGGACCCTGGGTGTCGCGGGCGGTTCGATGGTGCGGGTCCAGGGCGGTCGAATCGTCAGGGTGGGGCCGCGCAGTGCTCATATCGCCGGCCTGTCGTACGCCGCGTTCCCCAAGGCCGACATGCGCATGGCCGAGGTCGTGCGCCACCAGCCCCTGCCCGGCGATCCGGACGACTACGTGGCCCTGCGGACAGGCGATCTCGTCGGACACACCTTCACGAATACCTGTGCGGCCAATGTGCTGGGCCTGGTGGCACCTGGTGACGCCGCGGAGGGATCCGCCGACCAGGCGCGCCAGGCAGCCTTGCGCCTGGGCCAGGGCCTCGGCATGTCGCCGGACGAAGTCGCCGACCGGGTCCAGCGCCTCTCGGCGGACATGGTCGTGCCGGTGGTCCGTCGCCTGATGGCGGACTACAAGCTGGATGCACGGCTCATGACGCTCGTCGGGGGCGGGGGTGGCGCCTCGGCCATCGTGCCCTATGTCGCCAGGGTTCTCGGGCTGCCCCATGTCGTCGCCGACCACGCCGACGTTATCTCGGCCATCGGCGTGGCGCTGGCCCTCGTGCGCGAGACGATCGAGCGTACCGTGCTGGACCCGCGTCCCGAGGACCTGCTGCGTATCCGGCGCGAGGCCGAGGAGGCCGTGCAGCGCCTTGGCGCCACTGCCGGGACCATCGAGGTCCAGGTCGAGGTCGACACGCAACGGAACCTGGTACGTGCCGTTGCGACGGGTGCCACGGAGCTGCGTACGCGGGACCTCTCGGAGGCCGAGCGCGCGCCCGAGGAGCGCCTTGCCCTCGCGGCACGCTCATTGGGCGTCGGGCCCGAGCAGGTGCGCCAGCTTGCCGGGACGGAGGCGCACGAGGTGCTGGGCGCGCAGCGGGATGAACTCCGCCTGCTGGGCCTCTGGCGCGAGCGGCGCCTGGGCCTGCGGGTCGTGGATCGCGAGGGCGTCATCCGCCTGCAGACCAACCACGGGGCGGTGGAGACGACCCGGCATGGCGACCTGGCGGCCACCCTGCAGCGCTTCCTCGAGACCCGGGCCCGCTATGGGGACGGGGGCAAGGAGATTCCGGACGTCTTCCTGCTGGTGGGCCGGCGTATCGTGGATCTGTCGGGCCTGTCATCTGCCGAACAGGTCGTCTCTCTGGGCCAGGCCGAGCTCGAGGGGCTGGCGTCGGACGCCCCGGTGGTCCTGCTCGGTTCGTTGCGCTGAGGCAGGCCTGGCACCTTTGGGCTGCGGTGCCTCAGGCCAGCTGGTGGACCCGTTGGTCGAGCGACACCCACGTGTAACCGGCGTCGCGGGCCTGGTCGATCAGGTGGGGCAGCATCGCGAGCGTCGCCTCCCGGCTGTCACGCCGGATGTTCGAGCCGTCGTGCAGCAGGCTGATGCCGCCGGGTGCCAGCTGGGCGCCGTGCCAGGCCAGTGCCTCGGCAACGGTCGGGGCCAGCCAGTCCCACGTCATCATCGACCATTGCACGGCCGTCAGCCCCTCCCGCTCGAGCGCCCTTGCGACACGGGCGTCGTAGCGGCCGTAGGTCGGCCGGAAGAGGATGGGACGTCGGCCCGTCAGGTCCTCCAGCGTCTCCTGGCAGCGGGCGATCTCGTCATCCACCGCGGCATCGGCGATCTCGGGAAGTTTGGGGTGGGTGTCCGTGTGGTTGGCCAGGACATGACCTTCGGCCGCCATGCGTCGGACGAGGTCCGGATGGTTGCGGGCGTTGTGCCCCACCAGGAAGAACGTGGCCGGCACCTGCTTCCGGGCCAGGACGTCGAGGATGGGCCCGGACCAGTCGGGATGGGGGCCGTCGTCAAACGTCAGGACCAGTTCCCTGGCCTCGGTCGCGAGGTGCGTGGCGATCGGCAGGTCGGGCAGGCGGGGCACGCCGTGGTAGGGATTGGCGACAAGGGTTTCCATAAGTCGCCATCGTAGCAAGAAGGACCCGTCCGGTGTCCGGAGCGGGTCCCTGCGAGCGGGGGGGCTACTGCGTGGCCAGGTCGACCCGGATGCGCCCGAAGCCGTACTTGCTGTCACGACCCTTGCTACCCTTGTCGTCGACCGCCTGCTCGATGCGGGCCTGGATGGCGTCTACGCTGAACTCGGGGTGACGGTGGGCGATGAGCGCAGCTTCGCCGGCGACCATCGGACAGGCCATGCTGGTGCCCGAGAGCTTGGCGTAGCCGGTCTTGCCCGTCTTGTTGCTGGTCAGCGGGACGGTCGACCAGATGCCGTTGCCTGGGGCTGCGACGCTGATCTTGGCCCCACGGTTCGAGAAGCCGGACAGGTACTCCCAGAAGAGGAACTTGGACGTGCTGCTGACGGCGATGGCACCGGGGTCGTTGGCGGGAGAGCCGACCTCGCCCCCGTTGTTGCCGGCGGCGCAGACGACCACGCAACCCTTGGCCCGGGCATAGGCGATGGCTGAGCCCAAGGCGGCATCGATGCTGGTGTCGGCGGACCCGAGGCTCATGTTGATGACCTTGGCGCCGTAGTCGGCGGCGTACTTGATGCCCTCGAGAACGGTCGAGGTCGAACCCTGGCCGTTGTCACCGAGGACCTTGATGGCCATCAGGTAGGTCTTGGGGGCGATGCCTGCGATGCCGACACCATTGCGGGCTGCCGCGCCGATGATGCCGGCGACGTGCGTGCCGTGCCCGAAGCGGTCCATGATGTCCTTGTTCTTGTCCGCGAAGTTCCAGCCCATCAGCACCCGGCCGGCCAGATCGGGGTGGTTGTAGTCGATGCCGGTGTCGAGGACGGCGACGGTGATGCCGTCGCCCTGCGAACGGGCGGCACCATCGGCGGCCTTGATCTGCTTGTAGCCCCACTGGTCGTCAAGATAGGGGTCTGTCGAGGCATCGTCGGCAACGCCGTCGAACAGGCCGGACAGCCCGTACTGCCGGTTCGGCAGGACGGCCACGACGGCAGGATCGGCCAGGTAGCGCTGCTGCGCCTGGGCAAAGCTCATGCCGGCCGGCAGCTCGAGGGTCTGGAAGGTGTCGCCCATGGTGAGCGATGCGAGCTTGCGGGTGCCGATGCTCTGAATGCCACGGCCCATGGTGGCACCCTGGCGCACCTGGACGATCACCTGGCCGGCGACGATGCCACTCAGGGCGCTGAAGTCGGCGGTGTCCTGCGGGGCACCGGCGGGGCGCTCGTCATCGACGGCGGGCGCGGGTGCCGTGACCGGACCACCGAAGGCTGGGGCAGGCGCCATTGCAGCTTGGCCCGGGACGGCGCCCAGCAGCATCGAGGGCAGTTCGACGACCGGAGCAGCCTTGGGGGCGGTCGGTGCCTGGCTGACCTGCGTGACGGTCGCGGGCGCCGCTGCCGGGACCTGGCGTCCGCAGGCCACCAGCATCGAGCTAGCGACGGCCAGGGAAAGCCAGGGAAGGGTCGTGCGCGGCATGCGTCTCTCCGGTACGTGGGCCGATGGTCCTGCTGACTTGTCGGCTGCTGAACGGGAGGGGATGCGCCAAGGCCGATAAGCCGCGCCCAAGCTTAGGTTAATGTTGCCTTGTCTCGGCTTCGGCCAACTCGTCGAGGCCGGGCAGGTTGACCAGCAGTTCTCCCCGGCGCACCACGCGGCTGCGGCCCGCCTGCAGCTGTTCGTCGAGGACGTCGAGCGACAGGTCGAGCCACTCCGCATCCGGGGCCAGCGGCACGACATGGCAGTGGGTGTCATGCATCTGCATCCGGCCGACGTGGACGTCGTGGCCGAGTGCGTGCAACCAGGCTGCCGGCGTGTCTTCGCCAGCCAGCGAGGGGGGCGGAGGCGGCGCTTCTCCGGCATAGGTCAGCACCATCTCGCCGTCTCCGAGCTCAAGGCCGCAGACCCGGCCTTCGCTGCGCGGTGAAGGCACGATGCCGGCCGGATCCAGCAGGATGCGTTGGCCCTCCGCCGAGACGGGGGCACCGGGAGGCAGCCTGAGCCAGCGCTCGAGGCCTCCGGAAAGCAGGTCGAAGAGACCGGCGACGCGCAGGCCGCCGACCTCGAGACGTCGGATGACGAAGGCGATTCGGCCGTCCTGGTCGAGGTCGAGCGGGCCCGCCAGAAGGACGGGCGCACGCAGGGGCCCCAGTCGGACCGATCCGGTGAGCCTGAGCCCCCGGCCCTCGACTTGGACCGACACTTCGTCGAGCGGCTTCGGGTTCAGCTGGTCGAGCATCCGTGCGACCAGGCACTCCACGGTGGGTGCGGCCAGCCGGATACGGCCGGAGAGGATGCGGAACAGGTAGCTGTCCCGATCACCGGGGCGCAAGGCCCGGCTGGTGTCATGGGCCACCAGGTCCGCGACCAGGTCCTCGAGGTGCAGGGCGACATGGGGTTCCAGGTGGAAAGTCGTCTCGCGCGCCCAGATCCGGACGGTGCCTGGCGGGGGGACATCGAGGCGGGCCCGTTGGGGTTGGGCCAGCTCCTCGACGAAACGGCTGCCGGCCGCCTTGAGGAACGCCGCGGCCATGCCGATGCGCGTGCCGAGGCTCAGCGACCTCTCGGTGGGGGGCATGCAACGGCTTGTACCCCATGGGACCCAAGCTTGTCCTGTCTGCCTTGTGCTGGCGGCACCTGCCGCAGGGTCGGGAGCATCTATGCTCCGGTTCTCCACGGAGCACATGAACTCCTTGATGACAAGGAGTTATTCACCATGGGGAGTAACTTGGTGTATGACAGTTTCGCACGGTGGAGAAGCATTCTCCGTGGTGGAAATCCGGACCGGGGTCGTGACGGGAGGCAGATTCCGGGCATGATGCTCCGGATGACGCCGCTCGCAGGCGGCCCGCCGGAGATTCCTCGCATGCATCGTTCCATCCGTCTGGCAATGGCTTTCGCCGTGTCCCTCATGGTGGGTTGCGGCCAGGCCGCGAAGCCTCCCGAGGCGGCCATCGAGGCCCAGCCGCCCATGTTCGTGGCCGCAGATTCCGCGCAGGTCGAGGAGCTGAAGCTGCCCAACGGCCTGACGGTGCTGTTGAAGCCCGATCGCGCGGCCCCCGTCGTCACGTGGATGGTCTGGTACCGGGTGGGAAGCCGGAACGAGGGTGTCGGCATCACGGGCAGCGCCCACCTGCTCGAGCACATGCTTTTCAAGGGGACCAAATCCTTCCGCAAGGGTCAGATTGCCCAGGTGCTCGGCCGCAACGGTGCCCGCTTCAACGCCAGCACCAGCTACGACTTCACCAACTACTTCGAGACTTATGCCAGCGACCGGCTCGACATGGGCCTGGCCATCGAGGCCGACCGGATGCGGGATGCCCTGATTCTGGACGCGGAGCGCCGGCCCGAGATGACAGTCGTCCGCAACGAGCTCGAGCGGGGCGAGAACGAACCCAGCCGCATCCTCTACCAGTCCGTCCGCGACGTGGCCTTCCTCTCCCATCCCTACGGCCACCCCATCATCGGTTACCGCAGCGACGTCGAGGGCGTCTCGACCGACAAGCTCAAGAAGTTCTACGACTCCTACTACCACCCCAATAACGCAGTGGCGGTGCTGGTCGGCGACTTCGATCGCAACGACGCAGTGCGTCGCATCAAGCAGGCCTTCGGGGGAATCCCCAAGGGGCCGGACGTGGCCGAGCCCTATACCGAGGAAGAGACCCAGTCCGGCGAGCGCCGGATCGAGTTGCGCCGCCGTGGCGAGACCAACCTGGTTTCGATGGCCTACAAGCTGCCGGGTGCGCTTTCGCCCAAGACGCCGCAGATTGCCATCCTCGAGTCGGTCCTGGGTGGTGGCTCGAACAGCCGTCTGGTTCGTCGCCTGGTCGATTCGGGCCTCGCGACCGACGTCTCCGTCGATGCCGAGCAATTGCGGGACGCCGGCCTCTTCTGGATCGAGGCGACCTTGCCGCAGGGTGGACAGCACGCCAAGGTCGAGGAGGCCATCACCGAGGAGATCGAGCGCGTCCGGACCGAGGGCGTCACTCCTGCCGAGGTCGCGGCGGCCAAGAACCAGGCTGCTGCCTCAGCGGCCTATCGCGTCGAGAGTACCTCGGGCTTTGCGTCGGCCCTGGGCCAGTGGTGGATCCTGGGCGACTGGAAGCGGTTCTTCAGCCTGCAGGAGCAGATGGCGGCCGTCGAGCCGGAAGCGGTCAAGGTCGCGGCCATCGAGTTCCTGGACCCTTTGGCGCGTACCGTCGGCCGATATGTGGCAACCAAGGACGGCCCCCGGATCAAGCGCCCGGATGCAGGTAAGGGCAAGGCCACGGCCTCCCGCGAGACCGTCGAGCGCATGCCGCTGCAGGCGTGGGAAACGAAGCCGCCCTTGTCGCGGCCGGCCCCGGATTGGAAGGTCCGGCAACTCGAGAATGGCCTGGTCGTCTCCGTACTCGAGCGCCCGGGTGCCCCCACGATCTCGGTGCAGGGCTGGGTGCAGGCCGGCAGCCTGCTGGACCGGCTGCCTGTCGGCAGCGAGCTGCCCAGGAATCGCGCGGGCCTCGCGGCCATCACGGCCTCGATGCTCGAGCGGGGCACGCAGAAGCGCGACCGCCTGACGCTGGCACGGGACCTCGACAGCGTAGGCGCATCCATCACGTTCTCGACCGGCGACGAGACGACCGGCTTCCGGGGGCGGGCGGTCAAGAAAGACGCCGGACTTCTGCTCGGGGCAACCCTCGAGATGCTGGCACAGCCTTCGTTCCCTGAGACCGAGCTCAAGCTGTTGCGGGATCAGCGGATTGCGCGGATCCGCGAGGGCGAGGACCAGCCTGCCGTGCGGGCGTCACGCCTGCTGCGCCAGCAGCTGTTCTCGGAACAACATCCCTACCACCCCGCAGAGCCCGATGCCCAGATCGCCAGCCTTGGCGCGTTGACCAGCGCGGATCTCAAGCGCTTCCACCAAGCCTTCTACGGACCCGATGCCACCCGGATGGTCGTGGTCGGCGACATCGTGGCCGACGAGGTCTTCGGGTTCGTCGAGAATGCGACGGCAGGTTGGCGTCGTGGCTTGGCGGGTTTCGATCTAGCCAGCAACGACACGCTCAATCGGCTGCCCGCGAATGCTGCGGATAGCGAGCCGTCATTGCTGCCGACCTTCAAGGCGTCGCCGACGCAGGCTCGGGGCATCGCGTCCGATTTCGTCGGTGAGGCCGCCAACGTGGAGGTGCGCATCGGCTGCCGCCTGGCGCTCAAGCGCAGCGAGCGCAGCTGGTATGCGATGCGTGTCATGAACCACCTGCTGGGGGGGTCGACGCTGACGGGTCGCCTTGGCTTGCGCCTGCGGGACCAGTTGGGCCTGACCTATGGCGTGACATCGGGCTTCTCGCCGGCGCGTGGCGTCCAGGGGCGTGATGGCGTCTGGACCACAGGCATTACGGTCAACCGCGACAACGTCGACACGGCCCTCGAGGAGTTCCGCAAGGTGCTCGACGGCTTTGTGCCGGCCAATACCCGCAATCCGAACGGCATCACGCCCGAGGACATCGCGGACGCCCGCAACGCCCTGGTCGGGGATCTGGCGGTCTCGCTGTCGTCGATGGGTGGCGTGGCTGGCTATGCCATGGAGCTGATGGATCACTTCGACATCCGCGAGGCGGATGGCCCCCAAGGCCTCAAGACGCGGTGGGAGGAGTACGCCCGGATGATGGGTGACGTCAATCGGGACGGCGTCATCGCCTTGTTCCGCGGACGCATTCGCAAGGATGACCTGCGGACGGTGGTGTCGGGTCCCTGGGTGCCGGCTGGCGAACGGAGCGGAACGCCTTGATTCCTGGCGACGGCACCGGCGATCCCCTGTGGGTGGTCGTCGGTCCGTCTGGCAGCGGCAAGACGACCTTGGTTGAGGCGCTGGTGCGTTCGCGTGACGGCCTGGTACGGGCCGTCACGTGCACGACACGCCCGCCGCGGCAGGGCGAGCGGGACGGGGTGGACTACTGCTTCCGCTCCGAGGAGGCCTTCTCGGCCATGCTGGGGGGGGGAGAACTGGTCGAGCACACCCGGTACGGGGGGTACAGGTACGGCCTGCCTTGGTCCTCGCTCGGCGACGGACGGCAGGCCGTCATCGTCGTCGTCGATCCCCCGGGCGTCGCCAACCTGCGCCAGGGCCTCGGCAGGCCGATGGTCGTTCTGGGCCTGGCTGGCCCGGGAGAGGATGAGCTTCGCAGACGCCTGGCAGGGCGCGGGGACGCCGAGTCGGACATCCAAACTCGCCTGGTTCTGGCGCGGGACGAGGCTGAAGCCATCCGCGCCTGTGCCGATGTCCTGTTGCCTCCTTTGGAGCCTGAGGCCTTGAGGGTGGCCGTGGAGAATCTGATGCAAGAACGCCGGGCCCACCGTTAAAGGGGACCCGGCGTTCCTGAGCGGGACTGCAGTTACAGCAGGTCACTCCAGATGGCCCAGCTGTCGCTGTCGACAACCTTGATGCCGGGGGTGGGCGGTGCTGCCGGGGGCGCACCGGCGCCGGGATCGGCCGGGGCGGTGCCCGGGTCGCTGGGCATCGGGGCGGGGCTGCCGCCCGGCTTCTTGGCCAGCTTGCCGATCAGGTCCACGACCGCCTTGATGTAGAGGTCCTCGAACTCACCCTGCGACAGGCGCTTGTCGCCGGTCTTGTCGGCACCCAGGAAGTCGGCGCGGCGGAAGCCCTTGACCCGGACCTCGAGGTGCAGCTTGGGGTAGCTGTAGGCGAGTCCGAGGTTCGTCACGGCCTTGCGGGAGACCTCGGTGGAGGACAGGTAGCCGTCGCCGTACTCGAACCAACCCTTCTTGGGGGCCACGTCGAGGGCCTTGAAGGCACGGTCCAGGTTGCGGCGCTCACGGTCGAGGAAGCGCTCCGGCGTATCCGCCGAGCCCAGGAAGCCGCCCTTGGTGGCATAGCTCATGAACTCGTTGTAGTTGATGATGCCGGCCTTGGACTTGTCGGCGCGGGGGAACTCGGTCCGCAGGTTGAAGAACGGCCCGGCCTCGTACTCGTCGATATTGCCGTCGGTGTTGCTGTCGATGACGCCGAATATGGCCTTGTGGACATCCTCGAAGCCCTGGCGAAGGACAGCGGAGGACTGGGCAGAGACACCGTTCGATGCGGTGGCGGTCACAGCTGCGTTCGGGGTGGTCCCGCAGCCCAGCAGGCCCGTGGTCGCCACGAGGGCACCGGTCAGGGCGGCAGAGCGGATGGGCTTCATCTGATGAGGCTCCTCCCCCTTGCGGGGGTTGTCGGGGGGATGGGGGAAAGGGACAATCCCGGATGCACGGCAGGCCCGGGGAAGCGATTAACCTATGGATAATATCCGCCTAACGCGTTCTGATCTTTCCTGCTTTCCGGTTAAGATCAGGTAAATTCGCAATGCCCTATCGACCCCTGAAGGCCGCCCTGCCCTTTCTCCACGTGGGCCTGACGGGCGGCATTGCCACAGGCAAGAGCACGGTTTCGGACATCCTGACGCGGCTCGGGGCGGCCGTGATCGATGCCGACATCCTGGCCCGGGACGTGGTGCGGCCCGGACAGGATGCCTATCGTGAGGTTGTCGGGATCTTCGGGAAAGACGTCGTGGCCCCGGATGGCTCGCTCGATCGAAAGGCGCTCGGTCGTCGCGTGTTCTCCGATGTGGCGGCACGTCGCCAGCTGGAGGCCATCCTTCATCCACGCATCCGGGCGCGTGCCGAGGAGCGCCTGCGCGAACAGGCTGCATTGCCTTCGGGTGTGCGGCCTGCGCTTGTCGTCGAGGTCATTCCCCTGCTCTATGAGTCGGGTCTCGAGGATCGGTTCGACGAGGTCTGGGTCGTTGCGTGCCCCGATGCCGACCAGCAGGCGCGCCTCGCGGGCCGGGACGGCCTGTCGGGCGACGAGGTTCATGTAAGGATCGCTGCACAGGCGCCACTCGCAGACAAGGTGGCTCGTGCGGACCGGCTGATCATGAATGACGGCAGCCGGCAAGACCTTGCAGAACGGGTCCGTGCCGTGGTCGAGGCTGCCTTGGCCACACGTCGGCAGGTCAATTGATAGCATGGGGGGCATGGCCAGCCCCCCCCGGCGCAGGGCCCCCTTGGTGGGGCTCGCCTTGCTGCTGGTCGTGCTCGTCGGGGGAGCGGGAGCTGCGTGGGCCGGTGGCCGCTGGCTCTTTCCTTACGCGCATCGCGAACTGATCGAGCGGGAGGCGGCCCGCAACGACCTGGATCCCTTGCTGGTGGCTGCCGTCATTCGCGTCGAGTCCGGCTTCGACATCAGGGCAAGGTCGTCGGCCGGTGCCTGCGGCCTGATGCAGCTCATGCCCGATACGGCGCGTTGGGTGGCCGGGCGAACCGGTGCGCCCGATCCGTCCGGCCACCTCTTCGAGCCGGCTGTCAACGTGCGGCTCGGGGTGGCCTACCTGCGCTACTTGCATGGACCTTTCGCGGGGGATCGGCGTCGCGTGCTTGCCGCCTACAACGCAGGGGCCTCCAAGGTCGCGCGCTGGACCACGCTCGAGGAGGCCTACCCCGAGACGCGCACCTATGTGTGGCGGACCGAGTGGGCTTACCGGGCCTACCGCTGGCTGTACGGGGACGGCCTGCGCCAGGCGTTGAGGGGCGGCACTTGAGACGGGGCAGGGGGGGCGAGCCGAGAGCCATCGGCGGGCTCGTGGGCAGGACCCTGAAACGACCGGGCCTCCTGGCCGCGGCCAAGGTCGTCGCGCTCTGGCCCGAGGTGGCCGGTCCCACGGCCTCGGCCCAGCTCGAACCCGTCAGGTTCACGGACGGGACGCTCTGGGTCCGCCCGTTGTCCTCCGTGTGGGCCCAGGAGCTGGCCTTCCTCTCGCCTGCGTGGCTGGAGCGCTACGGACAACTGTTGCCTTCGGTTCGGGTGGTGGGCATCCGGGCCGTGCAGGCCCCCCCGAGAGGGCGTTGGCAGCCCGGGGCGCCCGACGGCGGCATTCCCCTGCCTCCGGTGCGCGCCGTGCGTCCGGCAGAACCCATCCCCGAACTACCGCTCGCCGTCGTGGCGGAAATCCGGGCGCGTGCCGCCGCAACCATCCGCAACCCGGAGCATGCCCGGCGCTGGGCGGACCTGGAGATCATGTTGCGTCGGCGCCAGATCGCGATCGCCCGGGCGCGCCGGGGAAGGCGCGACTGACCGGGCGCCGCCATTCAGGGCTTGCGGGCGATCTCGTCGTCCACGCAGCGCTCGAGTTGCAGGACCAGCTCCTTGAGCTTGCTGGTCATCACGGAATCGGCCGCACTCTTGACGATGCCCAGGGGCATCTTTTGCAAGAAGGCCGGCAGGGGTACGTCGACGCGCACGGATACTTCGTGGAGAACCCGGGTGCCACCGTCGACTGCGTTCATCCGGGTGGTGCTGGCATAGCGGTAGAGGAGCACGCCTTCCCCGATCCACGGATCCTCCGGGTCAAAGGCCAGGCTCTGCAGGCTTACGGTGTCACCCGTGCGGACCATTTGCAGGTCGGTCGCCAGCCAGAGATGGTAGTCGAGGGCCCCCAAGGGCTTCAGGATGACGCGGCAGTGATCGGGGGCAAAGGGGTCGATGCTGGAGACGGCCGGCACCCGCGCCAGCAGGCCGGCGAGGTCCCCGAACAGGTCGAGGCAGTGGCCGACAGTCGTGGGCAGGACGCGATCCCGGGTCAGGGAGCCTTCGAGCGCAAGCATGACTGGCTTGTACCCGGTTTGGTCCGACGCCGGCGTGAGGTTCGGGCTGCGCAAGTTCTCCCCCGGGCGTCGGGATAGAATTGACACTGCGTTCCACCCCAGCCGCCCGTCCCTTGGAGGATGTGCCGTGTCTCATGCGATCGGACGTGGCGCGCTGCCCGGCTTGACGGCGCTGCCACTCGGCCCGTTGCCCACGGCGGAATCCTTGCCCGTGGCACCGGTCCGATCGGGCGGTTTCGCACCTGACACCCTGTCACTCTCGCCCGCCCTCACGGTCGCTCCGCCGCCACCACCGGCTGCCCCGGCACCGGCCGGCCCGCCGATGCTCGGCCCCATGCCGTGGCTGGTCCAGGTGCCCAGGTCGCGCGCGTCCGAGAACGCCATCGAAGTCAAGATCCTGCAGCACATGCTGGCCCACGCGGGTTTCGATCCCGGACCGATCGACGGCTGGTTCGGACCGGTCACGGAGCGTGCCGTCCGGGCCTTTCAGGCCGCAAAGGGACTGGTTGTCGATGGTGAGGCCGGGACCCAGACCTGGGCTGCTCTCGGCCTCGAGGGCTTGCCCCGGCAGGCCGCCGCAGCGCCCTCCGCACCTTCGGCCGCCAACCCGGCACCGGTCGGTGGAGCTTTTCCGCCACTGCCGGCTCCCGATTCGGAGCAGGCCGCCCGGATGATTGGCGTTGCCTTCCAGTTCCTGGGTCAGCCCTATGACAAGGGCAGCAAGAGCAAGCAATCGCGCTCGACGGATTACTACCACGGCGTGGGGCCCGTCGAGTGCTCGGGCCTCATCGGCCAGGCCGTGCTGGGCGCCGGCCTGACGTGGGCCGACGGCTCGCCGCTCAAGGGCAAGGTCCTCAGCTATACGCTCACGCTTCGCGACAACCTGCCGCCGATCAGCCGCGAGGAGCTCAAGCCCGGGGATCTGGTGTTCTTCAATTCGTCGTTGGGACCTTGGCGCCATGTCGGTATCTACATTGGCGACAACAAGATGATCCATTCGGGAATGAAGGGCGTCGAGGTCCGTGACCTGGCGAACTACAGCCTGGACGAGGCGGGCTACAGGCGGATCATCGGCGCTCCGAAGCCACCTGCTGCTTGAGGGTTGGGCGAGCCGGCCTGGCCTGATGGAGGGGCTGGCGCTGGCGTGCCATGACGCGGCCTGCCCCCAGTCCTTATGCCAAGCAAATGGACCCCGGCCCGGTACCTTGTCAGCATCGAGGCATGCCCCCGAGTGCCTTCCACGAGGTCCTGCTCGAGTTGCTGCGCCGGGCCCCCGGGCAACTCGCCCCTGCCCTGATGCGCTATGTGCCAGACCTTGACCCGACGCTGCCCGTGACGTGTGTCGACACCTCGGCCAACGAACC